>JAAVCX010000028.1 GCA_014802105.1 Bacteroides sp.
CCCCACACGGCTGCTATCCACATCTGAGGCTTCTTGAAAATCTGAAGGAGATTGTTGCCCACTACCTTGAATGGATTTTTGGTCACAGGTACCGGCTCGGGATTACGCATGAAGATGAAGGCCAGAACCACGAGTGCCACTCCGAAAAATCCCAGGTAGATGAACAGGCGCTCGTAAGTGATATGTTTGAGTACTGCTTCGATGACAGGCTGCTGCACGGCCGATCCGACCGACGAGAGGGTCTGGACATAGCCGAACATTGTGCCGTAGGCCGCCATGCCAAACCACACTCCGCCGATATAGCCGGCTCCGACGAAACCGCAGCATGCTCCCAATGCCATGAGCACCTGAGCCAACAGTATCATGGAGTAGGAGGTGGCTAAACCATAGAGAAACACACCTGCCGTGACAAAGATAAAGGCCGGAATCATCACGCGCCTCGACCCGAAACAGTCGAGAAAGGCTCCGCCGAAGAACTGGAAGATGGCAAACGCCCAGGTATACGTAGCGGCTATCATGGTGAGATGGCCAAGGTCGAGATTGAGGGTCTTCTGTATATCCCCCTGCACGTCTGAGAACATGGTCTGGATATTGAACAGGTAGATCACGAAAACCGTGGCGAGGATCCAGACTGTCCAGGCCATAGGGCCTCCGAGGCGATAGCGGCCGCTCTGAGGCAGCTTGCTTGCCGGAATGTTGTTAGTTGCCATAAAAATGGATGTTAGAAAGTGAGGAGTAAATGGCGGGGGTGTGCCGGTGAGCAGGAGCTCTTTCCGACACAAACCCCTTTGTCAGCCGAGTGACTTATTTTTCAGAGATTTTCGTGTCGGGGATTTCCGAGGCATACAAGTGGGAGGGGGTGCGTGAACGGTCATATACCTTCTTGCCGGCCACATATGTGGCGAGATTGACATTGTTGAGCCCCAGGGTCATGACGACAAAGAGCTTCTCGAAAAGATCATCGCTGAACTTCATGCGCCAGGCGGCAAATTCCGAGGGCTTGAGATCGACAACGGCTATATCGGCTTCGTAGCCCGGAGCGATGCTGCCGATAGTGTTCTCGAGATGCAGGGCCTCGGCCCCTCCGCGGGTGGCCAGATAGAAACTCTTGATGGCGGTGAGATTTTTCATCTGCAACATCGCTACCTTATAAGCCTCATTGAGCTGGCGGGGTATCGAGAAATTGGTGCCTCCGCCCACATCGGTACCCATTCCCACTCTCACGGGGCGTGTGGGATTTTTGGCTTCCCAGTATTTAAACTCGCCGTCGCCCAGGAAGAGGTTGGAGCTGGGACAGTGGGCCACTCCACATTCACAGCGGTGGAGCTCCTGCCATTCCTCCTCGCGCACTATGCAGCAGTGGGCCATGACAGAGCGGCGTCCCACCAGGCCGAAATGCTTGTAGACCTCGGTGTAGTTGGGCTGGTCGGGAAACAGTTGGGTCACCCAGTCGATCTCGCTCTGCACTTCGTCGAGATGGGTGTGCATGTAGACACCCTGGTCGATGTAGCGCTGATAGAGTTCGCCGGCGAGCTGCAGTTGCTCAGGGGTCGAGGTGGGAGCGAAACGCGGGATTATCGCATAGAGCTGGCGACCGCGATGGTGCCATTTCTTGAGCAATTTCTCGGTCAGCAGGATAGACTCCTCGGCACTCTCGTCCTTGAGCGAGTCGGGCAGATTGCGGTCCTGGAGCACTTTTCCCGAAATCATGCGGGTGTTGTAGCGTTCCGATTCCTCAAAAAAGGCGTCTACCGAGGTGGCGAAAGTGGTAGCGAAGACGTTGGCCGTGGTAGTGCCCTGCTCGAGCAACTGGCGGAAGAACATCCTGGCCACTTCGTCGGCGAAAGCCTTGTCCTTAAACTTGGCCTCGGTAGGGAAAGTGTATTCATTGAGCCATTGCAGCAGGGTGTCGCCAAACGATCCTATCATCGGCGACTGGACATAATGGACGTGACAGTCGATGAAGCCCGGCATGATCACCGCGTCAGTGTAGGTGTCGATATCCTTGAGCTGTGGATAAAGCTTGGCCACGGCTGTGTAGTCTCCTACATTGATGATATGGCCGTCCTGCATCACTATCAGGCCGTCGGGATAATAGTCGTAACACTCTTTCTCATTATTGAGAAACGGATCGGCCTTGAAAGTGAGTACCTGACCTCTGATTCCTTTCAGAGCGGTGCCGTCGGGGTTGACGGGAAGAGGAGTGGTTGCCATAGGCGGGAAGTATAAGTTGTGAATAAACAGAATTGGCAGTGAGGGATATACTTTTAAAACATATAGGTTTGCCGAAAGTTTGAACAGTGCTAAATATTTGGTAAATAATGTTCATCAGGCGATAGAGAGGCCGTTGAGCCGGATTGACGTTTCGGATACAATAGGAGCTGAAGGCATCTCGCAGGCGCAAAAAAAAGAGTCTCCGGGGCTTGAGTGCCCGGAGACTCCGTTGATATTTTTTCACCCCGGCTGACCGAATGTACGGGTCAGCACAGCGGGAGAGTTGAGATCCTGATTACTTGGAGGGTTCGTCAAGAGTACAGATGGCTACGCGGTTCCAGCTTTCCTCCTTGAACATGTGACCGATACCCTGGCCCTCGGCCTTGATGCGGTCGGCCTTCACGCCATACTTCTTGATGAGGACATCCTTGACTGACTCGGCACGGTTCTTGGCGAGACGCTCGTTAAACTCGAGGTTACCGTCCTGAGAAGCGTAACCCTTGATGACTACGGTCGACTCGGGGTTGTGCTTCATATAGTCGGCGATCATCTCTACGTTGGGGAGCTGGTCGGCTGAAACCTTGCTCTGACCGATGCGGAAGAAGACGAAGCGGACGCTTGAGAAAGTAGTGTCGCTGACAACCTTGACCTGAGCGGGCTGGCTGAGAGCTGCGGCGAGCTGAGCCTCGAGAGCGGCATTGGCGGCATTGGAAGCGGCCAGATCGGCTGCGGCGGCTACTACACCGGCACGGAGCTCGTTGATACGCTCGTTGGCGAGAGCGAGTTCACCGGTGAGGTCGGGAGGACATACGGCACACTCGAAGCCGGGGCCGAAGTTATAGTTGACACCTACCATGAGGTCGAAATTGGCACGCTTGGCGTTGAACTGCACTGCTGAACCATCGTCAGCGATACGCCAGTTTACGTCAGGCTTAAGCGAGATGCTGACATTGTCGGTCAGGGCATAGTTGAAGTTAAGACCGGCCTTGGCGTTGAGTGAGTTGTTGTCGCCGGGGCCGGCTACATACTGGTGTCCCCAGCCACCGCCTACCACGGCATCAACCCAGAACTTACGGGGAGCACACTGATAGCCACAGAATGCGTTCATGAGGTTAACGGTACCATAGAGACCTACATACTGGCTGTCAAACGCGGTTCTGGAAGAGGAGGTGTTGACGCCCCAGGCTCCCTCGACACCGACACCGAGCACAGGGGTGATCTGCTTGGCTACGTGCAGGCCATACTGGCTACGCATATTCTGGAAAAACGAATGTCCCTTGAGAGGAGTAGTGAGGCCTCCGTCTACACCTACGCTCCAGTTGGACAGGAAAGAGGGCTGTACGATAGCGTTCTGTGCGCCGGCTGCAAGTGTGATTCCGGCAAAGGCTGCTGCGAGTAATACTTTCTTCATAGTGAAAATAATTTTGATTTTAATTTTTTTTGTTGAATACGTGGCCGGCGGTTGAAAGTGATAGAGGCCGGTCGTCGGGCCGGGAGAGCGACCTTCGGTGTTATAACGACCCAAGGTTAAAAAAGGTTGAGGGAAGATGTGATTTTTTGATAAAAATATCTCAAAAAATTATATCTTAGACGATTAAGTGACGGTGTTGATATTGTAGAAATAACATAAAGTCAAAGATGGTGAAATTTAATGTTTTAAAACATTAATTTTATTTGCGTAAATCAGAAAAAGATTTGTAAATTTGTCAGCGTAAAAAAATCACTCGCCCCGATCGGGCTGGTGAGCAACCGCGAAATTAATGACCCCCTTAGCCAATAATCATATCTCGGTAGACTGTGTAGTGCTCGGTTTTGACGGTTCAGGCCTCAGAGTTCTGCTTGTCAAACGTGTCGGAGAGCATAGAGGCGAAGAGTACAACGACCTCAAGCTCCCGGGCAGCCTGATCTATCAGGATGAGGATCTTGACGAGGCGGCTCAGAGAGTGCTCAGAGAGTTGACGGGAATCGGAGACGTGGCTCTGCAACAGTTCAAAGCCTTCGGCTCCAAGGATCGCACACGTAATCTGCGCGACGTGATCTGGCTTGAGCGGGCCCAGCAGGCCCATGTGGAGCGCATCGTCACTGTCGGCTACCTGGCTGTGGTGAAACTCGATGCCGCCATGATGAGAGTGGTCAACCGCGAGAACGCCCTCTGGCACCCGATCGACTCGCTCGGCACTCTGGCTTTTGACCATAATATCATAGTCGACGAGGCTCTCAAGGCTCTCAGGCGTGAGGTCGATGTCAACAAGGCTACCATCTTTGACCTGCTTCCGCGCAAGTTCACCGCCCTGCAACTCCGACAGTTGACCGAGATTATCTATGGTAAGCCCATCGATGTGCGCAACTTCCATAAGAAGATCGCCCAGATGCCCTACGTGGTGCCGCTCGAGGAACGCGAGCGGGGTGTGGCCCATCGCGCGGCTCGTTTTTACAAATTTGACCGTAAACTCTACAATAATTCCCGCTGATCTGTCCCCCCGCCGACGTGGCGCCCGATTGTCCAAACCCGCTCCTGCGTCGGGACTGACAGCCGACCGTGAAAAAACCATTTACCTTTTATATATAATATATGTACCTTCTCGGATATGATATAGGAAGCTCGTCGGTAAAAGCGAGCCTCGTCGATGCCGTCAGCGGCAAAACAGTAGCTACTGATTTCTACCCTCGCTCCGAGGCCGAGATCATAGCTCACCGCCCGGGATGGGCCGAGCAGCACCCCGACCAGTGGTGGGAGAGCCTGCGTCAGGCCACAGCGTCGGTGCTGGCCTCGTCGGGAGTGGATCCCAAGGATATCAAAGCCATCGGTATCTCCTATCAGATGCACGGCCTCGTGATGGTCGACAAAGACCTTTGCCCTCTGCGCCACGCCATCATCTGGTGTGACTCGCGCGGCGTCCCCTATGGAGAGAAGGCCTTCGGCGAGCTCGGCGAGGAGCAGTGTCTGAGCCACTTGCTCAACTCTCCGGGCAATTTCACGGCCACCAAGCTCGCTTGGGTCAAGGAGCATGAGCCCGAGACCTTCGAGCGTATTTATAAGATAATGCTTCCGGGCGACTATGCGGCCATGCGTCTCACAGGGCGTCTGTGTACAACCGTGTCGGGCTTGAGCGAAATGATGCTCTGGGACTTCAAGGAAAACCGTCCCGCCTCGTTCCTGCTCGACTACTTTGGCTACGGAGCCGACATCATCCCCGAGATAGTGCCTACATTCTCTATTCAGGGCACTGTCACTGCCGAGGCTGCCGCCGAGCTCGGTCTGGCCGAGGGTATTCCCGTGAGCTACCGTGCAGGCGACCAGCCCAACAACGCCCTGTCGCTCAATGTGTTCAATCCCGGCGAAGTGGCTTCGACAGCCGGCACTTCGGGAGTGGTCTACGGCGTGCTCGGCGAGGTCAATTATGACCCCCAGAGCCGTGTCAACACCTTTGCTCATGTCAACCACACCCACGAGGATCCCCGTCTCGGAGTGCTCCTGTGTATCAACGGCACCGGCATCCTCAACTCCTGGAGCAAACGCAACATGGCTCCCGACACCATCACCTATCCCGGCATGAACGACCTGGCGGCCAAGGCTCCCATCGGCTCGGCCGGTGTCTCGGTAATCCCCTTTGGCAACGGAGCTGAGCGAGTGTTGCGCAACCGTGAGGTAGGATGCTCGATCCACGGTGTCAACTTCCTCACTCACGATCGCTCCCACCTGTTGCGTGCCGAGCAGGAAGGCATCGTCTTCAGCTTCATGTATGGCATGGAAGTGATGGAACAGATGGGTATGAAGCTCAGCAAGATACATGCAGGCCACGCCAATATGTTCCTCTCGCCGCTGTTCCGCAACACTCTGGCCGGAGTGAGTGGTGCCACCATCGAGCTCTATAACACCGACGGATCGGTCGGTGCAGCCAAGGGTGCGGGTATCGGAGCCGGTATCTATACCGACAACAACGAAGCCTTTGCCTCGCTCGAAAAGATCGAGGTTATCGAGCCAGTGGCAGCCGATGCAGGCGCCTATGCCGATGCCTACGCCCTGTGGAAAGAGCGGCTCGCGATGTGTATGAAATAAAACAATTCAACAAATTCATAAATCTAATAACTTAACACACAATCTCAAAATGGCAGTAAAAGAATACTTCCCCGAGATCGGTAAGATCAAATTTGAAGGCAAGGACTCCAAGAATCCTATGGCCTATCGTTACTATGACGCTGAGAAGCTCGTTCTCGGCAAACCCATGAAGGAATGGCTCAAGTTTGCCATGGCCTGGTGGCACACTCTCTGTGCCGAGGGTGGCGACCAGTTTGGCGGAGGTACCAAGACTTTCCCCTGGAACGAGGGTGCCGACGTGATGACCGTGGCCAAGCAGAAGGCCGACGCCGGTTTTGAAATCATGCAGAAACTCGGCATCGAGTACTTCTGTTTCCACGACACCGACCTCATCGGCGACCTCGAGGACATCGAGGGCTACGAGGCTCGCATGAAGGAGATCACCGCCTATCTCAAGGAGAAGATGGCCCAGACCGGCATCAAGAACCTCTGGGGCACAGCCAACGTCTTCGGCAACGCCCGTTATATGAACGGTGCCGCTACCAATCCCGACTTTGACGTAGTGGCCCGCGCTGCTGTCCAGATCAAGAACGCTATCGACGCCACTATCGCTCTTGGCGGTCAGAACTATGTGTTCTGGGGTGGTCGCGAGGGCTACATGAGCCTCCTCAACACCGACCAGGCACGCGAGAAGGAACACCTGGCTACCATGCTCCGCATTGCCCGCGACTATGCACGTGCCAACGGTTTCACCGGCACTTTCCTCATCGAGCCCAAGCCCATGGAGCCCTCCAAGCACCAGTATGACGTCGACACCGAGACTGTCATCGGCTTCCTCAAGGCTCATGGTCTTGACAAGGACTTCAAGGTAAACATTGAGGTCAACCACGCCACTCTCGCCGGCCACACCTTCGAGCACGAGCTCTGCGTAGCCGTCGACAACGGCATGCTCGGCAGCATCGACGCTAACCGCGGCGACTATCAGAACGGCTGGGACACCGACCAGTTCCCCATCGACAACTATGAGCTCACCCAGGCCATGATGCAGATCATCCGCAACGGTGGTCTCGGCAACGGCGGTACCAACTTCGACGCCAAGACCCGTCGCAACTCCACCGACCTGGAGGACATCTTCATCGCCCACATCGCAGGTATGGACGCTATGGCCCGTGCTCTCGAGAGCGCTGCCGCCATCCTCGAGGAGTCGCCCCTGCCCAAGATGGTATCTGAGAGATATGCTTCGTTTGACGCCGGCGAGGGCCGCAAGTTTGAGCTCGGTGAGCTCTCTCTCGAGCAGGTAGTTGCCTATGCCAAGACCCAGCCCGAGCCCGCCCAGACCTCGGGCAAGCAGGAGCTCTATGAGGCTATCCTCAACATGTACTGCTAATCGTCAGTAAACAACCTGTTTCCGTGAGACACGGATGCCGCCCGGGCGGTGTCCGTGTCTCTATACCTTTACTTTTACTTTCTACTATTTTCATCCATTTAACCCTTTACCATGAATTATCCTCAACAGGGTAGTAAAGTCTATCTCTTTTCCATCGTGCTCGTAGCAGTGCTCGGCGGCCTCCTGTTTGGCTATGACACCGCCGTTATCTCGGGTGCCGAGAAGGGTCTCCAGGCTTTTTTCCTCGGAGCCAAAGACTTTGTCTACACCGATACTATCCACGGCATCACCTCGTCGAGCGCCCTGCTCGGCTGTATCCTCGGCTCGGCTCTCTCGGGCTTTTTCGCTTCATATTTCGGCCGTAAGAAATCACTTGCCATCGCCGGCGTCTTCTTCTTCCTGTCGGCTCTGGGCAGCTATTATCCCGAATTTCTCCTTTTCGAGCACGGCAATCCCACCGCTTCGCTGCTCGTCGCTTTCAATATCTACCGTATTCTCGGTGGTGTCGGTGTAGGTCTCGCTTCGGCCATCTGCCCGATGTATATAGCCGAGGTGGCTCCCTCCAACATGCGAGGTACCCTCGTGTCGTGGAACCAGTTTGCCATCATCTTCGGCCAGCTTGTAGTCTATTTCGTCAACTTCCTCATCCTCGGCGAGCACACTCAGCCCATCATCGAGAAGATCTCCGAGACCATCTATCAGGTTCACTCCTCCTCCGACCAGTGGACCATCCAGACCGGCTGGCGCTATATGTTTGGATCAGAGGCTTTCGTAGCCGGTATCTTCACCATCCTCGTGTGTCTGGTGCCCGAGTCGCCCCGCTATCTTGCCCTCATCGGCAAGGACGAGAAGGCTCTCGACGTGCTCTCCCATATCAACGGCTATGAGAAAGCCAAGGAGATCCTTCAGCAGATCAAGGAGACCACCGAGGTCAAGAGCGAGAAGCTCTTCTCGTTTGGCGTCATGGTGATCTTTGTCGGCGTGATGCTCTCGGTGTTCCAGCAGGCCGTCGGTATCAACGCCGTGCTCTACTACGCTCCCCGCATCTTTGAGTCGATGGGTATGGACAACCCCATGATGAACACCGTCTATATGGGTATCGTCAATATCACCTTCACCCTCGTGGCAGTCTTCACCGTCGAGAAGCTCGGTCGCAAGCCTCTGCTCATCTGGGGCTCGCTCGGCATGGCTCTGGGCGCCCTGGGCGTGGCTGTCAGCAACCTCGTCGATGGCGTCAACCCCATCTTCCCCGTCATCTCCATCATGGTCTACTCGGCCTCGTTCATGTTCTCGTGGGGCCCCATCTGCTGGGTGCTCATCGCCGAGATCTTCCCCAACACCATCCGCTCGGCCGCCGTGGCTATCGCTGTGGCCTTCCAGTGGATCTTCAATTTCATCGTGTCGTCGACATTCGTGCCCATGTATAACATGAGCCTCGGCGACATGGGCGATCGCTTCGGCCACATGTTTGCCTACGCTCTCTATGGCGTGATCTGTATCATAGCCGCATGGTTCGTCTACTCGCTCGTGCCCGAGACCAAGGGCAAGACCCTCGAGGACATGACCAACCTCTGGCGCTCGCGCAGCCGCAAATAATCAGTCTGATCAATCTATCCAACCAATAAACTTTCATTAATATTTTCACAATGGCAAAGTTTGACAAAATCGCCGTTCTCGCCAAGATGGGCGCAACCGGCGTAGTACCCGTGTTTTATCACAAGGATCCCGAAGTGGCCAAGCAGGTAGTTAAGGCTTGCTACGAGGGTGGTATCCGTGCATTTGAGTTCACCAACCGCGGCGATTTCGCCCACGAAGTTTTTGCCGAGGTAGTTAAGTTTGCCGCCAAGGAGTGTCCCGAGATGGCCATGGGTGTAGGCTCGATCGTAGATCCCGCCACCGCCGCTCTTTATATCCAGCTCGGTGCCTGCTTCGTGGTTGGCCCCCTGTTCAACCCCGAGATCTCCCGTATCTGCAACCGTCGACTCGTTGCCTATACTCCCGGCTGTGGTAGCGTGAGCGAGGTCGGCGCAGCTCAGGAGACCGGCTGTGACCTCTGCAAGGTCTTCCCCGGCGACGTGCTTGGCACCAAGTTCGTCAAGGGTCTGCTCGCACCTATGCCCTGGAGCAAACTCATGGTCACCGGTGGCGTAGAGCCCACTAAAGAGAATATCGAGGGCTGGATGAAGGCCGGCGTCTTCTGCGTAGGCATGGGCTCCAAGCTCTTCCCCTCCGACAAGGTAGCCGCTCAGGACTGGCAGTATGTCACCGATAAGTGTGCCGAGGCCCTCGCAATCGTAGCCGACTGCCGCAAGAAGTAATCGACCACCGCCACAATCTCCCCTGACTATAACGGGAGGACGCGCCCACCCACGGCACGCCCTCCCGTTTCATATTTCGATTGTATCAAACATTTGTGTCAATACTTAACGCGATCCTCTTAGTCCTTCTTATCGAATAAATAAGGGATAGTATATAAAGGGTAGTTGGTGAGTCGGTCTTGTTCGATATATCCGGCAAGTGAAAATCTCATTCCTTGCATATCAGGATTGTTCTTAAGAAATTGGGATAGCGAGCGGCTTCTCACATTAGTGGCTGCCTTAACTTCGATTGGCACGGGCTGCCCGTCGGTTTCGATGATGAAGTCAAGCTCGGCGGGAGAATTGTCATTTGACCAGTAACAGGGGCGAAATCCTGACGAGACGAGTTGCTGGCACACATACTCCTCACTCAGCATCCCCTTGAACTCGTTTAGTCCCTCGGGTTTGAGCAACAGAGAGGCGGCATCGATGCCTGACATACACCCCAGCAGACCGACATCAAGGAAGAATAGCTTGAAAGCCGGCAGATCCTCATAGAAATTCAGTGGGGAGGAAACCTTCTTGACACGAGGAACTTTATAAACCAGACCTGCATCAATGAGCCACTGAATTGCCAGTTCGAAATCGGCTGCGCGACCTCCGGGTCTGGCTACTCCATAAATGAAGCGCTTATTCTCCTTGGCGAGCTGCGATGGCAGGCTGGAAAGCACCTGTCCTATCCTGATGGATTCTTGTTTAGAAGCGTGTTTGGAAATATCACGTCGGTAAGCCTCGACTATATTGGTCTGCTGGTGCCTGAGCTCCGTGAGATTTTTATTATCGATAAATGACTTGACTATCTCGGGCATACCTCCGACATATAGATATTGCCGCAGAAAGTCGGTGAGTTTATTGTTGAACGGCTCTATCAGTTTCCAGTCCTGCCCTCTCAGCAGTTGCGAAAGCCTTGACTCACCGTTGGCATCAATAAATTCCTCAAAATCCATAGGATAGAGTTGCATCATATCCACTTTTCCTACAGGAAATGACTCCTGCCCCCCTATGGTGACGCCAAGCAATGAACCGGCTGCCATGATGTGATAACCCGGTGCTTTTTCGCAGAAGTATTTGAGACTATGCACTCCACGCGGAGCTTCTTGCAGTTCGTCGAGTATAATCAGTGTGCTTCCTTCGTTTATGCTCTCGCCTGATATAGCCTGAAAGCTAAGTAGCAGACGGTTTATATCGTAATCAGCTGCAAAAATAGCGTGCATGAGAGGCTCGTCGTCACAGTTGAGATACACTACGTTCTCATACTCATTTCTGCCAAACTCCTTCATTAGCCAGGTCTTGCCCACCTGTCTTGCTCCGAGCAGAAGCAACGGTTTGCGAGTCGAAGAGTCCTTCCATTTTAACAACTGGTTATATAATTTTCTGCGCATGGTGTAACTTGTTTATTATCTGCAAATTTACAAAAATATATGATAAAAGCAACCAAAATACACACAAAACCGAGGATAGTAACTGTTAAAATCCACATAAAATTGAGGATAGAAGCTATTAAAAACCACACAAAATCGAGGATAAGCATTTCGTCCTAATCACGCCTGCGTGTAAAAAAGGATGTGTCCGACTCCTATTATTGACCTGTACCCCAAAAAGTTTTTGTCTAACTTTTGGAGTGCAGTTCATTTTGACACAGCCTCGCTTTATATTATCTATGTGTGTCATACTATGCCTCAAAAAATATCAGGTTTTCATCACGAGACGGCTCAGACGCCGAGGTAGACGGTCGGGTAAATGTGATAATGGTTAAATGGATTGGTTGACAATATTTTGTCTTGGGCCCGGAGACGTCGGGGAGTAAGGGAATGATGTTAGAGCGGCAGGTCGTCTGAGATGTCTCATCTTTCCCCGACGGTTTACCTCCGGGCCATAAAGGGAAATATAGTGGATGTCTCAGACTTTTTTAGTGGAAAAATTGTTATATCTTTGTTGAACACAAATGTTCTTTATTAACAATCAAAATACTGTAAATATGGAGAAAACCTGGCGATGGTTTGGCCCAAACGATAAGATCACTCTCGATATGCTGCGGCAGATCGGAGTGGAGGGTATCGTGACAGCCCTGCACCATATTCCCAACGGCGAAGTGTGGAGCCTCGAGGAAATCAATAAGATGAAGCAGCTCATCGAGAGCTACGGTATGCGCTGGAGCGTGGTCGAGAGTCTGCCTGTCTCAGAATCGATCAAGTATGGCGGCCCCGACCGCGACGAGCTTATCGAGCGATACAAGGAGTCGCTCGCCAATCTCGGCCGGGCCGGAGTGAAGAGTGTGTGCTACAACTTCATGCCTGTGCTCGACTGGGCGCGCACCGATCTGGACTACCCCAATGGCGACGGCACCTCCAATCTCTATTTCAATATGGGCGAGTTTGCCTACTTTGACATCTATATCCTCGGACGCGAGGGTGCTGAGAAAGACTACGATGAGGACACCCTCAAGCGTGTGGCTGAGCTACGCGCGACCATGACCCCCGAGGGTGAACAGCGTCTCATAGAGAATATCATTGTCAAGACCCAGGGCTTCGTGAGCGGCAATATCTCGGAGAACGATAAGAACCCCGTCGAGAAATTCCGCGATCTGCTCAAACTCTATGACGGTATCGATGCCACGCAACTGCGCGAGAATATGGCCTATTTCCTCAAGGCGATCATGCCTGTGTGTGAGGAGTGGGGCATCAACATGTGTGTCCACCCCGACGATCCCCCGCGCCCCATCCTCGGACTGCCGCGCATCGTGACCTGCGATGCCGATATCAAGGCTTTCCTCGACGCCGTGCCCAACCCCCACAATGGTCTGACCTTCTGCGCCGGTTCGCTGAGTGCCTCGCCCGACAACGACGTGGTGGAGCTCGCCCGCAAGTATGCCGACCGCACCCACTTCGCCCATCTGCGCATCTGCAAGACTCTCCCCGGCGGTGACTTCAAGGAGTCGACCCATCTCGATCCGCGGCTGATCGAGGTCGTCAGGATCTTCCAGGAGAAAAATCCCGATGTCCCCATGCGTGTCGACCATGCCGAACTCATGCTGGGCGACGGCGACAAGGGCTATAACGCCGGTTATTCCTTCCACGGGCGTATGCGTGCGCTGGCTCAGATCGAGGGTGTCATGGCCGCCCTCCGCGCCTCCAAGTGATAAAATCATAGACTTATACATTATATTAATATTGTATGAATGAACTCTTTTCAATAGACGGCCGTGTAGCCGTCATCACCGGCGGAACCGGAGTGCTCGGTAGCTGCATAGGTCAGTATCTGGCCACCCAGGGTGTCAAGGTTGTCATCACCGGGCGCCGCCACGACGAAGGCGAAGCCATAGTCAAGACCATCACCGAGGCCGGTGGCGATGCTATGTTTATCAAGATGGATGTCCTCGACAAGGCTTCGGTCGAGGATGGATGCCGCCGGGTGATAGAACGTTACGGCAAGGTCGACGCTTTGCTCAACGCTGCCGGCGGCAATCAGCCGGGCGCTACCATCCAGCCCGACGGAAATATCTTTGATATCGATCCAGAGGCTTTCAGCAAGGTGATCGATCTCAACCTGATGGGTACGGTGATACCCACTCAGGTATTTCTCCACCCCATGGCCGAGGCCGGCCGGGGCTGTATCATCAACTTCTCGTCGATGTCGGCCTTCCGTCCCATCACCCGTGTGGCTGGCTATGGAGCCGCCAAAGCCGGTATCAGCAATCTCACAGCCTTCCTGGCCAACGAAGTGGCCACCAAGTTTACTCCCGAGATCCGTGTCAACGCCATTGCCCCCGGCTTCTTCGTCACCAATCAGAACCGTGCCCTGCTCACCAATCCCGACGGATCGCTCACGGCCCGCGGCGAGGCTGTGATACGTCAGACTCCTTTCAAGCGCTTCGGCAGCCCCGAGGAGCTCAACGGCACGATACATTACCTCATGTCAGACGCAGCCTCGTTTGTCACCGGCACCGTAGCGGTGGTCGACGGCGGCTTCAATGTGTTCTGCATGTAAGGTCATTTCTATTTCTGAGAGCCCCGGTTTTAACACTCCACCCCCATTTTAGGCCGTATATTAGACTTTTTTAATCTCTTTTAGCCTTATCCCAACTGACAAACGGGCGTCGGAGATTGTTTTATTAATGAAACAAGAAAAGAAAGACAATATAATAATCCCGTACATCCCTCGTCCTCTTTATCGAGTTGTGAAACTGGGTACTGAGGCTCTCATAAATAAATAGTTGAAACGTGAGGAGCGGTGTTGCACCACAGTGTGTGACACCGCTTTTTTTGTGTGACGCTTTTTTCTTATCTTTGTAGATCTAAAGTGACAATTATGGCTACTTATCAGGATAAGCTTAACGTTCATATAGTGGTGGCCGCCGGGAGCGGCAGCCGTTTCGGTTCTGATCTGCCCAAACAGTTCTGCCTGCTGGCCGGACGACCTATGCTGATGACCTCGCTGAGCCGTCTCGACGAGTGTGCTCCGGGAGCGCGTATCATCGTGGTGCTCAGCGAGTCTATGTTTGAACCCTGGCGAGAGATGTGTCGCCGGTATGACTTCAGGCTACCTCACGAGATAGTGGGCGGAGGAGCCACGAGGGCCGAGAGCGTGAAAAACGCTATCTCTACTCTCGATCCCGCGAGGGTAGGGTGGATCAGTGTCCATGACGCAGCCCGTCCCCTGGTGACACGTCCGATGATCGACAGGCTCGTAGCGGCCGTCAGTGGCGGGGCGCCGGGCGCAATTCCGGTAGTTGCGGTCACCGACTCGCTGAGGCTGATCGACGACGACGGAGTCGGTTCGCGGGCCGTAGACCGTAGCCGTTACAGAGCTGTGCAGACTCCTCAGCTCTTTGACGGCTCGTCGCTGATCAAGGCCTATGACCGACCGCTGACACCCGAGTTTACCGACGATGCCTCGGTCATGGAGGCCGCCGGATTTGGCCCCCTGGTAATTACCGACGGCCACCCGGCCTGTTTTAAAGTCACTTCGCCCGGCGACCTCCAACGTGCCGAAGCCATGCTTGAGAGTGAGAACTGATTTATACCTATTGCAAATTAACAATTCGAGGTTGTTCCGGTGATAATTTTGAGGGCGAGATGAGAGATCCATCGTGACTGATAAAACCGATAAAATTAGCCCAAAACATCCTCAAGTGGGGTAATTCTAAGATTATTTTCAGCTTTGTCTTAACTCTCCGTATAAAGTTTAAATCATTTCACTCTAAGACTCTGTGTTGAGAGATCGGCTCGAAATCATATTTTTCCTATGGATCGACTGCGCGCAACAGATATAAAATACCTCAAGGGGATCGGCCCGAAACGGGCCGAGCTGCTCGGCAAAAATCTCGGCATAGCGACCTATCGCGACATGATCTATCATTTCCCGACAAGCTATGTCGACCGGTCTACCATCAGGCGCATAGCTGAATTTGAGGGTGATGAGATGCCGGCCGTGCAGCTCAAGGGGCGTTTCGTGACATTCACAGTGCAGGGCGAAGGGGCCAAAACGAGACTCGTGGGCCTTTTCAGCGACGGGTCGGGCACAATGGAGGTGGTGTGGTTTCAGCGCATCAAGCAACTCAGGTCGATTTATAATACAGGTACTGAATATATACTCTTCGGCCGCCCCTCATGCTTCAACGGCCGCTGGAGCATGGTGCATCCCGAGGTCGATCCTCCCGGCAAAGCTGTGGGAGAGGGGGGACTCAGAGGTGTCTACCCTCTGACCGAGCAGTTGCGCAACCGTGGGTTCTCGTCGCGCACCTTTGCCTCGGCCGCCTCAGAGATACTGCGCGCCGCCCCGGCGATCGGCGAGACTCTTCCCCCTCACGTCATAGCCCGTCATAGGCTGATGGGATTGCGCGAAGCTCTATGCAACATCCATTCCCCCTCCTCGATAGCTCAGCTCGACAAAGCCCGTCTCAGACTCAAGTTTGAAGAACTCTTCTATCTCCAGCTCGACATCCAGCGCTACGCTCGCCGTCGGTCGGCCGCCTCGGTCGGCTTCCGCTTCAGCCATATAGGCCATTTTTTCAACAACTTCTACACTCAGCAGCTCCCTTTCCCGCTCACCGGAGCCCAGAAGCGTGTGATACGCGAGATACGCGCCGACATGGGGTCGGGACGCCAGATGAACCGCCTCCTCCAGGGCGATGTGGGCAGCGGCAAAACCCTCGTGGCCTTGCTGACCATGCTGATAGCGCTCGACAACGGCTATCAGGCCTGCCTCATGGCACCGACCGAAATTCTGGCTACGCAACATTACGAGACCCTGCGCTCCTTGCTCGCACCCACGGGAGTGAACGTCAGACTGCTGACCGGTTCTACCCGTGCCCCGGAGCGACGCCGGATCGACTCGATGCTGCGCGATGGCACCCTTCACATTCTCATAGGTACCCATGCCGTGATAGAAGACCGGGTGCAGTTCAAGAACCTCGGCTATGTCGTCATCGACGAGCAACATCGCTTCGGTGTAGCCCAGCGGGCCCGGCTCTGGAGCAAAAACACTCTGGCTCCCCACGTGCTGGTGATGACTGCCACACCTATACCTCGCACTCTGGCCATGACCGTCTACGGCGATCTCGATGTGAGCGTGATCGACGAACTACCGCCAGGACGCAAGCCGATCGTGACTCTGCTACGCTACGAGGACAACCGTTTCGCCACCTATCAGGGCATAGGCCGACAGCTCAGAATGGGGCGCCAGGTATATATAGTCTACCCTCTGATCTCAGAGAACGAGAAACTCGACCTGCGCTCGCTCGAGGAGGGCTATGAGACGATCCGCGAGACCTTCCGCGACTACCGGGTGGCATACGTCCACGGTCGCATGAAGCCCGAGGAGAAAGAATATCAGATGAGCATCTTTGCCTCCGGCGAGGCCCGGATACTCGTGAGCACTACCGTGATAGAAGTGGGAGTCAATGTGCCAAATGCCACCACCATGATGATCGAGAACGCCGAGCGCTTCGGCCTCTCCCAGTTGCATCAGTTGCGCGGACGGGTAGGACGCGGTGGCGAGCAGAGCTATTGCATACTCATGTCGCGACGCAACATCTCGGGCGACACTCGCAAACGTCTCGAACTCATGACCGCCACCACCGACGGCTTTGCCATAGCCGAGGCCGACATGCAGATGCGTGGCCCCGGCGACATCGAGGGCACCCAGCAGAGCGGCATCCCATTTGAACTGCATATAGCCAATCTCGCCAGCGACGGACAGATAGTGCAGATGGCCCGCGATGCAGCCTGCGAGATACTCAATGCCGATCCCGCGCTCGAAGCCCCCGAAAACCTCCTTTTGCGCCGGCAGCTCGCCTTACAGGCATCTCGATTGCAAGACTGGTCAAAAATCTCCTGATCCACTCTTGCGCAATCAAAAAAAACTCCCTACCTTTGCATCCGAAGCCATCGCCCGGATGGCGGAATTGGCAGACGCGACGGTCTCAAACACCGTTGGGGCAACCCATCCCGGTTCGAGCCCGGGTCCGGGCACTGAATTGGAGTCCTATATTTTTAGGTGCTCCAATTTTTTTATTGTTGGATCCTGCAAAATGGGGGTGATCTTGATTTTACCTGCCTGCAATAATTTTTATCGGAGAGCGATAGATTTTTTACTTTCTGTGATGAACAAAGTGAAACAACCGTGTGTTATGATTGTAAACGATATAACTCACTATTAATCTCTTAACTCTCCCCATCGTATGAGAAGTATTACGACTTTTGATCTTCAGTATGCCCACCGTTTCTATGGATTTAAGGGCGAGGCACAGTACCTTCACGGCCACACAGGAATTATGACCATTGAAGTGGAAGATACCGTAAATGAAGGTGTAAACATGGTCTTCCCATGCAATGAGATCAGGAAAACAGCATGGGACGTGTTGCAGAATTTTGATCATGCACTCGTGCTCAGGGAGGACGATCCGCTGCTTCCGGCCATTTTGGGCGTTTATGAAAAGCAGGGTATCCTCAACGGCCATCCCCAGAACACCATGAAGGGCGAAGCCTTCAAGACTTCGCTGGCCACAGCCTATCCCGACGCACGCCTTGTGGTGACCAAAGAGACTATGACCGTCGAGGGTATGATAAAGATTGTCTATGATCTGTTGAAAGACAAGCTCAATATCGCACGCATCAAGTTTACAAGTGGAGTCAATGCCGCCTCGATGGACTTTGACACCCATAACGACATAGACCGCTGTCCGCTCTGTGGCATTTCGCTCGACGAGGACGGTGTCTGCCCCAAATGCGGCTACCGCAAGAAGAAATAAACCCCGTCGGTCTATATGACGACGAGGCTGTGTCTAAAATAGAACTGCACTCCAAAAGTTTTGTGTTCAACTTCTGGGGTGCAGTTCAGTTTTCGTATAAGATCTCTGGATATGGAAAGTGATGTGTCAGATAAGATTAGTCGTTTCCATAATTACGGATATAATCTATTGTCTCAAAAGTGTATGGATCATCGTCGTTTTCATCCCAGGACAGAATGATCTCTTTCACTTCCGGGTCGACAATGTAGTGATAGGTATAGATCCTTGTATCTGATCCGTTATCGGCATATCTGAATTTGTGAGTAATATGCCAGTAGTTGTTCTCGGGGACGGTAACTGAGTTATAAATGCTGTCGAAATATTCTTTTTTAGTGGCAGTAGCGGTACGCAGGAGTGCCTGATCTTTCTGAGCTTTTTCAAGTTCCTGGCTTGCATAGGCATAATTTTGCATCGCATTATACACCGCATTACCATGAGATATCGAAAATGACACTGCGGCGGAACCGCAACGATCCTTCAGATCTGCCACACGTTCATCGTGCACCTCACTTTTATAGACAGAGATCAGATAATCTTTGGCAGAGTTTAATACTTCGGGGGATGAGAGATGATATTCTCGCAGAGTGTCTACCTCAATTGAGATTTTCTCGTAGGTTGAATAGTTGTCAAGTGTCTCGAAGAGATGTCTCCGGATGAGATCTTCAGCTTTGGCTTCTCTTCGTTTTGATGAGTCGCACTGTGTCATGAACACGCCTAAGAGTATCGGAAGAATGATCTTTAAAAGTTTCATGTTATTTATTGGAATTTAAGGGGGTTATGAATATGAAAACTTGCTGACCGTCTTTAGCCTGGAAGTTGGTCAAGTGTTCGAGTTGTTTGACGTAGCCGACCGAGTGTTCGCGTATGTTTTCAATGATTTCAGTGTCGGAAGTTCCGTCAGCTTTCTCCGTTGTGCGGATAATCATGTCTTCCGTAATGTTGGAACCGTTGAAAAAACGCGAAGCCTGCGACATGGCTTTGACCTGTGCCACGCGGTTGAGCGCCGAGTCGCTTTTATACTTTTCTTTGTCAAGTTTCACCACCGACATCAGATAAGCGTTGTCGTAGTCCTCCACAGCCTTTACGCCATCGAAAGGAGCGTTCTCATACATTCTCACGAGAAAGTTGGTCAGTGCCGTTTTCTCCTGATTGTAGCTCTGGGAGAGAGCGTGAGTGAATGAAGCTAATAGAATTATCAGCGATAAAAAGAGTCTGTTCATATTATTTCTTGGAGTCAATTATTGTAACGATATCTTTTCTTTTGTCAAGAATGTCTATCAACTGGAGATATTGCGTAATCAAACTGTCATTGTCATAGACTTTAAACCAGAAGGGATAGCGATAGGTAGAGCCAATTCGCGCCTCGGTTAATTGAGCGGGAGCTGACTGCATTGGCTCGAACAGGGATTTCAATCTCTCCACTACCGAATTGTCCAATGGGCCGTTGTTGTTCCGGTCAATTATGCCGATATAACGTTGGCGCAGGTTAGAGACCACAGCATAAAACTTGTTGTCCATGCCCTGGATAGAAAATTGAATCCCGGCATCAGGGAGATCCCACCCTAACTCTTGCATGGAAAGCAACCGCGGCAATCCTTTTTCTCTCAAACGGCTGTTGAGATCAACTTGTATCTTGGCCCAGAGCCTTTCATTCATCAGTTTTCTGCAGATTTCAGAGGTTTCCAGGAGTTCCTTACTTAGTCTTTCAAGAGCGGATATGTCATTCCTATCGTTGCCTGACTGGCTCAAATATTTTTCTATCTGAGCCCTGATTTCGTTTGGGATCTCCGAATTGTAATCTGATCCAAACATATGATCGAGATAATTTATGTAGTGATACAATGCGCTGTGGACGCTGAAAGGCCTATCCTTAGTCAACAGTTTGCTGTTGAGCCATTTCCTGATGTCATACTTGTATGTCGCGGTAACAAACCGACACTTATCCTTTGATGAATCTAAAGAATATTCACTTGGCATAAGCGGATATTCTCGGGTAAGATATAATACATAAATGTTGGGGCGACCTTCTGAATATTTTTGTTCGACATATCGGTCAATCTGACGATATTGCTCGGAGGCATTGTTGACCTTATTCTCTATAATTACTACATTATTATCACCTTGTATAGTGATATCAATATGGTCTTGCTCAATGAGAACATTCCATGTCGCCTCTTTGCGAAACAGTCCTGTCTCCACAAACTCGTCTAAGAACGACTTAAGAATGGATTGATCATATCTGAACATCTCGCCCAGGATGCGGCTATGGGAAGTCTCATGGAGCTTCCCCCTCGCCACAGCCTGAATGAGATTGAACGATAACTTATGAGAGACTAATCCCTCTATATTTTTAGACACAGAAGCACATAATGTTATGACCTTGTGAATATCTATCATCTGATATAATTAATCCGTCTGTATCTTAAAAGAAGAATACTTACTTATTTCCGAGACAGGTACAATTGTAGTAACTACCCATGAACATGGTATAACCGGCTGGCGGCTATACGCATTGTCATTATATTCCGGTCTATCCGTCTTTCCATATTCACCTACATATTCAACAATAAACAATTTATTGAAAATTCCGGTGGCACCGAAACATACAAAATTCCCATTTCTATGATCCAAAATCACCTTGTCTATTTTATCCGGAAAAGTGTAAATATCAGAATTGAAATGTTCAATTCTATTTTTCTTGAATCTCTTACTATCATTCCTAAATTTGGCCAGTTCTTCAGGAGCAAAATCAGAAGTCACGCCATTATTATCTACAATCCGGAAATTGTTTTTTACTTTATCAAGTTCTGAATAAAGCGCCTCAAACCACTCCTCGATATCCTCCGGAGTGTTTCTTAATATGATATAACTCCAATTCTCCATATTCTCTGAGTTTCTTTCTGCAATTTCCCAGGTTTCACTCGCAATGTCCCCTATAGCATTACTCCCTTGAAAAATATTATGCCCTTGCTCACGATATTTACGGGCAGCATATTCATCAAGAGACAACTCATGCAGAAATTTCATCACATGATAGCTCAGATCGTTATTGGGATCAATAGGAATCCATCGCACTCTAAACTGGACAAATAGGTTTTCACCATTTAAAATGTCATTAATGTCCTTCGCTTGTTCATCATCTACCACTAAGTGCCTACCATCTGGTCCTACTCTACGATTCAAGTCACTCGTCTTCACTTTAGTATGTTTCCCATAACCCTCACTATTAACATAGCCCTCAATATTAAGTTCTGTGGGTTCATACGGTCCATCCTTAGATATATAGACTTTCGCCAATTTTGGCTCGTCGACATATAGCACATGCTTCATATTATTCTTAGCAAATTCTGCAATCATAGGGATAGCATTGTATAATGCCTTCAATTCATTCTCTTTCTGAATCTTGAATAATTTAAGATCCATACCGAAAGTATTACCGGCAAATTCACATTCGCTTCCGTGATTTTTGGCATAGGTGACGAGATGGGGGAGACTCACGGTAGCGTTTACAGTTGCAAGATAACCATTACCTTCAGGCTTTTCAGACTCAGTGAGTATCTTGTAGTTTTTGATGGCACCGGTAGAGATTGTGACGATTTCATCCTTGACAAGATCATCGTTAAGGATCGTGGTGTTGGCTGATACGAAGGCACCATAAGACTGCTCTATCGCCAGACGCAAAGCATTTTTAACAGCATCATCTTTTGTCGGACCGTCAGAAGATACTGTCAGAGTGATCTCTTCGTTAGGATTTGCTTTCACAGGTGTTGCAGTTGCAGTCTCACTATTGGCGATAGCGGATGACAATTTGACATCTTCATTAGGGTTAACTGGTTCACGCAACATTTTTGAGATATACTCGGACGTGATTGGAAAATCTATCTTTTTAGCCAGAGTTCTAACAAATTCCATATGTTTATCTGTAAATTCTGTATATATAGATACATCCTCATCAGGATTCGCATCTTTGATAGAATGAATATATTGGTTATATTTCCTAATCTTTCCGAAAAAATCATCATACATTAGCTTTTTGACTTCTTGAGGAGTTGAATGGGCTAATTTACGGTTCATATCCACCACTTGACTCGTTATTTCTTTTTGCAACTGGTTAATTTCATTATCATAAGATGGATTCTGTGCATCTGCGGTATTAGCCATACACGCGAATATTATCGCGGCTACAATAAATAATAATTTCTTCATATTATCAATGGGTTACCAGTTTAGATATACTTTTGTTTCGGATTGATTTTCCGCCCACTTTTCTGCAACGGCGCGAGCTGCCGTTATTGTCGCCATAGAGCGGGCGTGACTGTTGGCCTGCTCGCGAGAACGAAATTCTTTTTCGTCGTTATACTGACGTTGTTTGAGCTGCCACTCGCGCTCCTTTTCTGACGACATTTTTTTAGAGATGCTGTTTGCCAGAGTTTCGGCCTCGGCAAACGACGACGAGGTGACTGGAATTTCGTTAAGGTATGTCATGGCGAGCTCGGCTCCGTTTTCGTCAGATGATGCTGCCCAAGCGTTCTTTGCTTTTGTCAGCAATGAGGCTCCCTCACCATCAACCTTATTCTGATATATCTCGACAACCGTGGCCATAGCTTTTTCATGACAATCACTGCAAATGTTGGGCACAGCCATCAGGTTTGCGATAGCTTCATCGCTCCGTCCTGTCGAGGCAAGGGTGCGTGCCTTTGCGATAATGTTCTCGCAATGCCCGACATAATATGACTCGATTTTTTCAGATGCTTCGTCAAACATCTGTTTGAAAGTCTGACTGGCCGGTCGGATGGTGTTGAGGGCCGTTTGCCATGCTTTGGTTTCGTTAGTCCCTATGCCTGACAATTCCATCGAAGCAGATGAGTAGATCTTATTTTCAACCACATCTCCGAGAATAAAAGTCACCTCTACTCTCTGACTGATGTGGGGAGGAGTGGTAGCGGCCACGTCTTTCTGCACGACATTGCATTTGGCGAGCATCACAAAACGGTCGGCATGGCCGATCGATCCCAAACCGTTTTGAGTCATGGCCTGCTCCATTTTCGAGACTATGAGTTTTCTTGATGCTTCGGGTATATCCATCCCGGTCACCACGGGATAAAATGAGATTTTACCCGAATTTCCGATAGCGTTGGCTCCTGAAAAACAGAGGAGTGAAAGCATGATTGATAAAAGATAACGTTTCATTTCTCACCCAAGATTAAGATAGCCTCGCCGAGACCACGGATTACGACTTTTGAAGTGATATCGAATGGTGCCTTCTGCAAGTATTTGCGTAGCGATGTGGCAAATGCTCGCGCGTCCATTGCGTTACCGTTTTTGTCTTTCAGGGGGATACGCACCTGTTCAAATTGAGCGAATGTTTCGGTCCCGTCGCTGAGGTTGAAGCTGCCGTTGACGGTATTCTTGCGGATCCAGTTCTGAATCACGTCGGTAAGTTCCTCTCCGTTATACTCTGTCTCAAGGTCGTTGTCCCAGCTATCCCAACAACGGACAGTCAAGGCTATTTCACGACCGTTTTTCTTTTGGTCGGCATACCATTTGTCGAGTTGCTTGTCAAATTCCTTTACGTTAGCCTTGACAGCCTCCTCGAGAGCGACGGGAATGGCCGAAGTGGTCGGCTTGGAATTACCTGTGGCCGTGGCGATGCGCTTGTTGGTGTATGCGTCAAAGGCTTCGAGAGTGAATGAAACGACTTTGCCTGCAGGATCTTTGGTGATGTTCCACCACAGCTGTATCACGATATCAGACTTCATGCGGCGCTTCAGTATATCAAGCGGGGTCTCGGCGATCGATGCTCCTGAGGTTTTGCTTGTCAAGACATCATCCTCTGCTTGCTTGACTCCGAGCGACTTGATCTCCATTTCGGCATCCTTCAGGCTATACCCCATGCCGGTGAGCACACCACCGACTTTAGAGATCACCTGAGGTAACTCCAGGTCTTCGGTGAATGCTCGCTGATAATCTGACACTTTGACAGTTGAGCCTTGGTTGTCAAACGACTGGGTGAAGTAGCGCTGAGTGCACCAGTTGTCGCTCGGCAGTATCATCACAGTAGGCTTTTTTACTTCGTCGGCCAGGCATGCAATGCTTACCGCAACGCAAAAAATGGCAAATAATAGACGGTTCACGTTGTTGAATTCGTGCCGTTGGACCCCCTCGTTGGCATTTAGATTGGTTACTATATAGAATACGTGAGGTCCGTACCTTTTGCTCGTCCCACAGTCAGAGGCCTTCGCATTGCCCATCTCAGTAGAACGAGCAAACATGCAGAGGCCTCACGTAGAATATGCGACATAGCCCGACATAACACTCGCGTGTCGTGTCGGGATAAGTATATACATATCCATTTAGCCATCTACCGTTTGCTACATCCTTGACTGAGATAAGAAAGTTGCGAAGTTTCTGACTGTCAAGAAAGAGCGTCGAGTAAACGCATTCTAAAATATTCTACAGTCCCTCCCGCATAGCCCATGAAAAGGCCTCTGCAAGTGGTCTGTAAGTGCAAAGTTATAAATAAATTCAGTTTATGTCAATAGCCGGTCTGTAAAAAACAACTTGTGTTTCTGATTGTTTCGATATTGACTTAAGGATAGATCCGTATTGTTGTTGCCTCACATCCGTTGTTGTTTCACATCCTGTTGAAGTGGATGAGGTCGGGGTGCCATTTGTCGATAGGGTGGGCGGGGGCGGCGGGATGGCCGATGGGGATGAGGGAGAAGGGGATGAGGCGGTCGGGGAGGTTGAGAATGTGTCTGACGGGGTCAAGACGTTCCTCGTGTGGGTAGAGGCATGTCCACACGGCGCCAAGTCCCAGAGCATGGGCGCTCAGGAGTATATTTTCACTGACGGCCGAGAGATCCTGCTCCCAGAGCGTGCAATCGACTCCGTCAAGAAAACGTTCACGGTTGCCACACGGTATGATAGCAACCGGAGCCCGGTCGGTCATTTTGGCGTAGGGTAGGGCTTGTGCAAGTTGTTTCAGCAGGTCGTGATCGTCGACCACTACAAATTCCCATGGCTGACGGTTGACACCGCTGGGCGCGCTCATGGCGGCGTGGACTATGGCGGTGAGTTGCGCGTCGGTGATAGGCTCGGAGGTGTATGAGCGTATGCTTGAGCGCGATAATATATTGTTGATTGCCGGGAGCCGTGTGAGGGCCGGGTCGGGAGTGTCGAGGATTTTCATGTTGGGACGGATTATAGTTAGGGGAGAGAAGCGGGCGGCTACTCCTCGACGGGGAGTTGGTTGAGTTGCTCGATATAGTCGAGGAGCTGCTCGCGGCCACGGCCGTCCTCGCTCGAGGTAGTGAATATCGGGGGGAGTTCCTCCCAGGTCTCCAGGAGTTTGGCACAGTAACGCTCTACATTGCGACGGCCGGCGTCATTGCCGAGCTTATCGAGTTTGGTGAAGACGATGGCAAAGGGCACGCCGTTCTCGCCCAGCCAGTTGAAGAAATCGAGATCGATCTTCATGGGCGCGTGACGCGAATCGATGAGCACAAACAGATTGGTCATCTCGCGCCGATTGAGTATATATCCGCGTATCATCTTCTCGAGCTGCTCGCGCTGTTGCTTGCCGCGCAGGGCAAATCCATAGCCGGGAAGGTCGACTATATACCAACTGTCGTTTATCAGAAAGTGGTTGATCAGCAGAGTCTTGCCCGGAGTCGATGAAGTCTTGGCAAGTTTGGAATTGCCGGTGAGCATATTTATGAGCGACGATTTGCCTACGTTGCTCCTGCCTATGAAGGCATACTCGTGGCGATGGTCGGAGGGACACTTGGTGTGAGTGGAATTGGAGATGGCAAAGCGTGCGGAGTTGATGATCATTGTAGTGAATTATTTGATTATGATTCAGGCGTTCAAGCCTTCCGGGGAAAAGCATTGACCCGCCGTCGGGATTTCAGTAGTGGAGTAGGGGAGGAGCAGATTTTGTCTCGGTCAGTCAAGCATAAGGCTTATCATGGGTCTCACGGCCGGAAAATTCATCACCTCGCCTATGCGCCGCGATGAGAACGCTATGTCGGCCAGCACGTCTATGCTGACATCGAGATCGAGATGGCCCGTATAGCTGTCGTCGACAATGACCGAGCCATCCTTGATGATATATGTGTGGGAATTGATCTCGGGTAGCAACGGGTCGCTGACACGTATCGACGATTTCCATTTGGGATAGGCCGAAGCCACAGCCCCCAGTAGCATTGAGGCGTTGACCACTCGGGCCATGCCGCGTGGCATCAGGCGCCCTCCGGTCGTGTCGTCGGGATGTCCGAGCACCAGAAACGGCACATCGGGGTGATGTCGGCGCAGTTCGCGCAGAGCCGCTGTGCGTGCGTCGGCCTCCTCGCCCATCACATCGGTGACCAGCAGCAGATCGTCACGCATCACAGCCCAGGCCATGGCCGAGATATGAGGGCCGTGGTCTTCGTCGTCTCTCTCGACCACTACGAAGTCACCTCCGTCCTCGTCGAGATCGGCCACTATATTGTCGAGGTCGCGGCGCGAGTGGGTGATATAGCAGGGACGTAGATGTTGCAGACTGTCAAAGGCACTCCAGAGATCGTCTGAGGCGATAGACTCGGCCGGGCGCGAGCTATACTCCCCCTCTGTCGGGAACCTGTGGAGTGACGTGAAGCGTTGCTCGCGGTTGTAAAACACTGTCGAGAAGCCAAACTTCTTATAGAAGAAATACAGCGCGCTGCGGGCCGGTATGAGCGAGACAAGCATATCGCCGCGGGCGGCCGAAGCCTTCAGGGCGTCATTCATGAGCCGCGACATATATCCGTGGCCACGCCGGGAGCGTCGGGTAGCCGCTCCGGCTATATATCCGACCGGAAGGGTCGAGCCGTGAAAAGTCATCGAGTAATGCTGTAGCAGCAGACTGCTGGCTGTCACTCCCGATTCATCAGCGATAACGAGAGCCTCATCGTCGCGATAGACACGGTCAAAATACATGGTTACGTATGACCGGCTGTCGCTGAAGCTCTCCTGCCAGATTTTCATTATGTCGTCTCTCTTGCTCATAGTTGATAGGTTGTGTGATGGTCAGAAAGGGGACTGACAGGTCTGATACTCGTGACAGGCCCCATTTCCCTCGTATATGTTTATAACAAGACGATCGACGCGAGGGTTCAGAAAAAGGGATCTGCCGGCGCAGGAGCCGAATATCGCTGCACCGGCAGATCAACGGATTTTTTTTACTTGGTTTTTCAGAGATTGTTTTTAACTAAGTAACTCTTGAAAATTAATTTATACTATATGTGAGATTTATTTTAGCCAAAATAAAGCCACAGAGAGTATAAAAGTCTATCACGGGTTAATAATGGAAAACATATTGACGTTTAATTTTTAAGAGTTACTTACCTCTTTAGCTCTGATGGGCGGGACGCAGCAGGTCGTTGACAGTCTTGACGGGATTGAATGTAGAGATAGGCACCTCGACAAAGACTGTGTTCCAGTCGCTCATGGCGCCGTTCCACAGGCCGGGGAGCTCCATGGCCTTGAGTTCCTTGCCATGGCTCGACTTGGAGGAAATGAAACCCGTGGCGGGGTCGACGTAAGAGGGCAGGTCAAACTTCTTGCCGTGAATGTCCTTGATGTAGCACACGAGGTCTACGGGATTGAAGTGAGTCGCCGTAGCCATCATACGCTTATACTCCTCGTTGGCCGGATCGACCTGATTGCTCTCCAGAATCTGGGGCGAGGCCGAGCCGTCGGGATTGTAGGCTATGAACGGGCCGCCGCCGGGTTCTCCCTCGTTGCGCACCATGCCACACACTCTCAGCGGACGGTTGAGCTTACTCTTGATATACTCGACGATCTCATCGTCGGCCAGAGAGTCAAGACGCTCGTCGTGGATATTGAGCACTGTGCGCATGTAGTCGATCATACCCTTGAGGTCAGAGGGGGTATAGACCTTCTCCTCGAGGGCTATGAGATCTTCCTCGATCTGATCGTGGATCTCGAGCAGCAGGCCGCCGAGCACTTCCTTATATTTAATGGTGTCGGCGCGACGTGAGTCGGGCACCACATTATCGATATTCTTGATAAACACCACCGCGCTCTCGATGTCGTTGAGATTGCGTATCAGCGCGCCGTGACCGCCCGGACGGAACAACAGGCGCCCGTTCTCGCGGAAGGGGGTGTTGTCGGGATTGGCGGCGATGGTATCGGTCGAAGGCTTCTGCTCGCTCATGGTGACAAAGAACTTCTTTCCGGTACGCTTCTCGGCCTCGGGTATCACCTCGTCGAGTTTGGCCTGGAACAGTGCGTGATGGTCGGCCGACACGGTGAAGTGGAGATGCACCTCGCCTTTGGAGTTGGCAGCCGTCTGCGCCCCCTCGGTGAGATGCTCCTCGACTGGTGTGCGCGACCCCTCGGGATAGGTGTGAAACTTGAGCAGACCCTTGGGCAGACCCCCGTAATTCATGCCCTCGGCTCCGACGATAGCGGCTATGACCTTGCGGTTCTCACCCTCGGCGAGAAGCTCGTCGAGCGACTTGCCATAGAGCTTCTGACACGCTTCGCGCAGCTCGGGCAGGAAGGGAAGTTTATCGACCGATCCCAGCAACTGGGCCACGGGCGAACCCTCCTTGAGCTCATCGGTGCCTCCGTCGACATATTCAAACAGAGCCTTGAACATGCGTGATGCAGCTCCCGAAGCGGGCACAAACTTACACACCTCGCCCCCATGGTCGAGATATTCATGCCAGCGCTCCAGGGCGGCCTCGATCTCCTCGTCGCTCAGACGGAAGATGCCGGCGTCCACGCGGGCTGTATCGAGTATTTTCAGATAGGGAAATCCGGTGGCAAAGCGATTGAGCTGTGCCTCGGCCTCCTCGCGGCTGATGCCTTTGGCGGCAAGCAGCTCCTGATCTTCGGGTAGTAACATGGTAATGATAGATATTAGGTGAAACGTTTTAATTGCTCAAAAATACAAAATTTATCCCCCCGTTGCAAGCATGCGCCCCACCGACTGTGCGAAAAATTTGAAAAAACCTTCCCCTCGTTGTCTAAAGTAAATTTTAAAGCTCTCATATTTGGGCGTTTCGGAAAAAATGCTTACCTTTGCACCGCTTTTTAGCCCAGCCACGTGTGATGGGAAATTAAGGAGCACTTAATTTTGAGTAACACAACCTTTTTAACACAATCCAAGAAATGAAGACTTTTCAGCTCTCAGCCGAGCCCCGTACCGACCTGGGCAAGAAGGCTGCCAAGAACCTCCGCAAGTCCAACCTCATCCCCGTTGTTCTCAACGGCGGCGCTGTTATCGACCTCCCCTTTACCGGCACCCTCAAGCCCGGTGAGAAGATCGTGACCATCAACGAGGAAGGCACCAAGGGCCTCATCACTACCGATCTCGTAGTTAAGGCCGAGGACGTTCGCAAGCTCATCTATACTCCCGACATCTTCGCTATCGAGCTCGACATCAACGGCGAGAAGCGCAACGCTGTCCTCAAGGACATCGACTTCCACCCCGTAAAGGACAACATCCTCCACATCGACCTCCTCGAGGTTAACGACAAGAAGCCCGTCACCATCGAGGTGCCCGTCAAGCTCGAAGGCCACGCCGAGGGTGTCAAGGCCGGTGGTAAGCTCAACCTCTCCATGAAGAAGATCAAGGTACGCGCTATCTATACCGAAATTCCCGAGCGCGTAGTCATCAATGTCGACAACCTCGGCCTCGGCAAGACCCTCCAGATCGGCGACCTCCACTTCGACGGTCTCGAGCTCGTAAACGCCAAGAACGCCGTAGTCTGCGCCGTTGCCCTCACTCGTGCCGCCCGCGGTGCTCAGGCCAACGCCGGCAAGTAATCTCGCGCCGACTATTCAAGCCACGCGACTGCTGCGTCTCACCGACACCATCGCCGTCGCGTCATAAAACATCATTCAGAGAACGGGAAAGAGTCATCACAGAGTGTGAGTCCTCTCAGCCCGTTCTCTCTTATTTTTCCCGTTCTCTCATATTTTTAGAGTTACTTATAGTGAAATACCTGATAGTGGGGCTCGGCAACATAGGCCCCGAATACGAATGTACGCGCCACAACGCCGGCTTCATCATAGCCGATGCCCTGGCCGACTCGGCAGGAGCCACATTCTCCACTGAACGCTACGGCGACGTGGCCCGTATGAGAGTCAAGAGCGCCCAGCTCGTGGTGCTCAAACCCTCCACCTATATGAACCTCTCGGGCAACGCCGTGCGCTACTGGAGAGACAAGGAGGGCATAGCACTCGAAAACATCCTCGTCATCGTCGACGACTGCGCCCTCCCCTTCGGAGCCATCCGCCTCAAACCCTCGGGTAGCGACGCCGGCCACAACGGCCTCAAGAACATCGCTCAGATGCTCGGCACCCAAGCCTATCCGCGCCTGCGTTTCGGCATCGGCAACGACTTCCCCCGCGGCGGACAGATCGACTATGTCCTCGGCCACTTCACCGACGCCGAGATCGCCGCCATGAGCGAGCGCATACCCGTCGCCGTCGACGCTATCAAGACCTGCTGCCTGGTCGGCATGCAGAAAGCAATGTGTGACTTCAACAACAAGTGACCTATGGCCGAAGTGAGAGTTGACAAATGGCTCTGGGCCATGCGTGTATTCAAGACCCGCACCATCGCCACCGACGCCTGCAAGAAAGGCCGCGTGCTCATGGACGGCAATCCGGTCAAGCCCTCCAGGCTCGTCAAGCCCGGCGATCAGGTCAGCGTGCGCAAACCGCCCGTGACCTATACCTTTCTGGTCAAAGCCGTGACCCAGAACCGTCTCGGTGCCAAACTCGTGCCCGAATACATGGAGAACATCACCCCCCGCAGCGAGCTCGACCTGCTTGACATAGTGAAAATCTCGGGCTTCATAGACCGGCGCAAAGGCCTCGGCCGACCCACCAAGCGCGAAGGCCGAGAACTCGCCGAGTTTACCGAAATGATGTCGGAAGGCTGGGACGACGACTTCTTCGACGACGACGAGGGATCGGAGAATTGACCTGCACGACATTTAGCCTATTTATTAGAGCTGTCAGCGAATGTCTGAAGGATGTTTTCCAATTCTGACACACCTCCCTCAAAAAAACTGTAATGATTAGTGCGTGACGTCAAATTGTTCATAAATCAGAATTTATGAGTATTTTTGTGCATGGAAAATAATCAGAAGCACTCTCGACCAAAAGTGGAACCGGTCGCAAATTGCGACCGGTTGACGATTCCTATTGAAAATCGGATACTGACTCTTCGCGGTCTTCCAATAATGATTGATCGAGATTTGGCTGATTTGTATGGCGTTGAAACAAAGGCTCTCAATCAAGCCGTTAAGAGAAATATTGATCGATTTCCCAAGTCATTTAGATTTCAGTTAACCGATCTCGAGAAAGATGAACTGGTCACAAATTGTGACCGGTTCGATACGCTGAAACATTCCAAGGTCAATCCTTACGCATTTACAGAGCAAGGGGTAGCCATGCTATCTGCTGTCCTGAAAAGTGAAACGGCAGTACGAACCAGTATTCGTATCATAGAGGCATTCGTTGCAATGCGAAACTTTCTCATAAACAACGCTTCTATCTTCCAAAGAATAGAGCGAATAGAGATGAAACAACTGAGGACGGATGAGAAAATAGATGCGATTCTTGATAAACTTGGTGATGGTGACAAACCGAAGGAGGGTGTATTCTTCAACGGTCAGATATTTGACGCCTATTCGCTTGTGGCAAATCTAATCCGTGAAGCCAAGGTGCGAATAGTGTTGATTGATAACTATATTGATGACACGGTGCTCGTCCAGCTATCCAAACGTCAGCCTGGCGTGACGGTGGATATATACACCGGTCAGATCTCTCGTCAACTCCGTCAGGACGTGGAGAAACACAATGAGCAATATCCCGGCGTAACGCTGCATAAATGCACCAAAGCCCACGACCGTTTCCTGGTAATAGACGAAGACGTCTACCACATAGGCGCATCCCTCAAAGACCTTGGCAAGAAACTCTTCGCTTTCTCCAAAATGGAAGTCCTCACCGGCACCAAACTCATCGCCGGGTTGTAAACCATAGAGTTTTAAACAGGGTGAAAACAAAAGCGATTGACAAGCCGCTGAACGAACTTGTCAATCGCTTTTTTTAACAAAAAATCTGCAAATAGCTATTGATTGGTGATAAAATCATTCTAAATGATGGTAAATTCATATAAAATTACTACCTTTGTAATAGAAAACACATTGATCATCAATAATAATCTGCTGCCGACACTTAATACAGTAGCTCAAAATAATGAACTGATCTAAACTTATTACAAATTAACAATTTGAGATTGTTTTGGAGCTAATTTTGAGGTTTTTGAGGGAGCGATGGGGATCCATCGTGACCGATAAAAACCGAAGAAATTAGCCTAAAACAAGCCGAAGGGTTAATTCAAAGAATATTTCAGTTCTGGTTTTTAACTTTCTGTAATTAGTTTTGATCAGTTCAATAGTTTCTACATAAAACCTATGCCAAAAAACAAGAAAGAGTGTGGCTCCGCACTGCGTGTCGCAGTGGCTGCTGCCACCTTGATTACGTTAGGCTCAGACCTCGTGCTCAATGCCCAGACCGCTTTAGGCAACGGTCGGAGTGTTCCTGCCACAGGGATGGCGCTGGCGCAGTCAACAGCTTCAATTATCACCGGTAAGGTCATCGATGCCCAGGGCGAGCCTCTCGCCGGCGCAGCCGTGGTGACCGACTCTAAAGGACTCGGCGCTCTCACCAATGCCGACGGTGTGTATGTCATTAAAGTACCCTCGTCGACCAAGGTGACTACAGTTACAGCTTCCTTCGTCGGAATGAAACCGCTCACTCAGCCCGTTCCCTCTGATGGCAAGCCTCTCGATTTTACTCTCAGCGAAGACGGCAATCAGCTCAACGAAGTGGTCGTCACCGGTCTGTTTGACCGCAAGGCCTCCAGCTTCACCGGCTCCGCCGCCACTTATAGTGCCGAGGATCTCAAACTCGGCGGTAACCAGAACGTGATCAAGAGCCTTCAGAACCTTGACCCGTCGTTCATTACCAACAACTATTCCACCAACGGCTCCAACCCCAACGCCCTCGACGACATCTCCCTGCGCGGCAACGCTTCATTCTCGGGACTCCAGGGCGACTACTCGGGCAACCCCAACGAGCCTCTCTTCATCCTCGACGGTTTCGAGACCTCGGCCCAGACCATCTTTGACCTCGACATGAACCGCGTGAAGTCGGTGACCATCCTCAAGGATGCCGCCGCCAAGGCCATCTACGGCTCCAAAGCCGCCAACGGTGTCATCGTGGTGGAGACCTACGAGCCCGAGGCCGGACGCATACGCCTCACCTACACCGGCGACCTCAATATCGAGAGCGCCGACCTCTCAAGCTACGATATGTGCAACGCCGCCGAGAAGCTCCAGGTCGAGCTCAACGCCGGACGTTTCGACTCGTCATCGCCTACCTATGCCCAGGCCCTGCGCGAGCAGTACAACGCCATAGCCGCCAATGTGGCTCGTGGCGTCGACACCGACTGGCTCTCCAAACCTCTGCGCACCGGCATCGGCCAGAAACACTCGCTCTATCTCGAGGGTGGTTCTCAGGAGATGCGCTATGGTGCCACCGTCACATATAATAAGGTGGCCGGTGTAATGAAAGGTTCTGACCGCGAGAACATCTCGGGTAATATCAACCTCAGCTACAAGTTGAGAAACTTCCTGTTTCGCAACTCGTTCACTATCACCTCCAACCGTGCCGACAACTCCCCCTACGGCACCTTCGGCGACTTCATCTCTGTCAACCCCTACTATGCACCCGTCGATGAGACCGGAGCAATCTCAAAGGTACTCGGAACCTTCACCCCCGGCGGATACAACGCCTCGCCGGTGATCTACTACAACCCCCTCTACAACGCCACCCTCGGCACCAAAAACTTCGGCAAATACACCGAGTATACCGAAAACTTCTATATCGAATACCGACCCATCGACGAGATACGTCTCACCGGCCGTCTGGGCTACACCCACCAGAACTCAACTGCCGAAGACTTCAAACCGGGCGACCACACCTCCTTTGCCACCTGGACCGGCGACCAGTTCTTCAAACGTGGCTCCTACCGTATCACCGACGGAGAAGTCTCAAACCTCTCGGCCGACATCACCGCAAGCTACACCAAGCAGTGGAATAAACAGATGCTGATCGTCAACGGCGCCTGGTCGCTTAACTCCTCCTCCTCCCAAAGCCACGGCATGGAGGCTTGGGGTTTCACCAACAACCATGTCGATTACATCACCTTCGCCAAGCAATATGCCGAGAATGGCCGACCCTTCGGCTCCGAGGGCAAGACCCGATCGATCGGTATCACCGGAGCTGCCAACTACTCCTATGCCGACCGCTATCTCGTCGACGCCTCGATACGCTATAACGGCTCATCGATCTTCGGTTCCGACAGCCGTTGGGGCACTTTCTGGTCGGCCGGCCTCGGATGGAACCTCCACAACGAACCCTTCATGCAGTCGGCCACATGGCTCAACCGCCTGAAGCTCCGTGGCTCCTATGGCCTCACCGGAAATCAGAACTTCAACCCCTACCAGGCCAAGGCTACCTACACCTTCTTTGACGATATCATCTACGACAACATCACCGGTGCCTACCTGATGGCTATCGCAAACGACAAGCTCAAGTGGCAGCAGACCGCCGACCTCAACCTCGGTCTCGACTTCCAGGCCTTCGACCGCATCAACCTGCGTGCCGAGTGGTACAACTCTAAGAGCAAAGATGCACTCATCGCTCTCACGCTCCCGACATCTACCGGCTTCACCTCCTATATGGAAAACCTCGGCAACGTCGAGAACAAAGGTTTCGAGGCCACTCTGTCCTACAAGATATTCCAGAAGCGCGACTCCTACTTCTCGGTAATGGCCTCCGTAGCCCACAATCAGAACAAGATCACGAGCATCAACGATGCCCTGAGCTCGTTCAATAAAGAGACCGACTCCGAAAACTCCACCACGCCCCGTCTGCGCTACGCCGAGGGTCAGTCCATGACCGCCATCTGGGCAGTGCGCTCGCTCGGCATCGACCCCGCCAACGGCCGTGAGCTCTTCCTCAAGAAAGACGGCGTCACCACTACCTACGACTACTCCACCGACGACTACGTCATTTGTGGCGACTCCAATCCCAAATACCACGGCACATTCGGCTTCAACGGCGAGATCAAGGGAATAGGCCTCAACGCCATCTTCTCCTACCAGCTCGGTGGCGACTACTACAACCAGACCCTCGTCGACCGTGTCGAGAACGTCAACATTGCCAACAACGTCGACCGCCGTGTGCTCACCGACACCTGGAACTCACCCGGCGACCGTGCCCTCTACAAGCACATCACCTCGACCCCATCGACCACCTACGCCACTTCGCGTTTTATCCAGCGCAACAACCAGCTCCAGCTCTCGAGTGTCAACCTCTACTACGACTTCAAGAACCAGCCCTGGCTCCGCTCATCGCGCATCGAGCGTCTGCGTCTGGCTTTCTACATGAACGATGTGTTCCACATCTCATCCGTCAAGGCCGAGCGCGCCTTCTCCTATCCCTACGCACGCTCCTACTCTTTCTCGGCAAGTATCACATTCTAATTCCTCATCTCTTCTAATATGAAAATGTCTAAATTCAATATACTCCTCCTCTCTCTGAGCCTCTCGCTGGGAGCCACCTCGTGCAACGACTGGCTTTCCGTTCAGCCCGAGTCTGAGGTCGAGGACAAGGATCTCTTCTCGGCCGAGTCGGGCTTCAAGGAGGCGCTTGCCGGTGTCTACTCCTCGATGGTCAAGGATGCCACATACGCCCGTCAGCTCACCTTCGGGGCCCTTTCGGTAGCCGGTCAGGAGTGGGACAACTATCCTTCGGCCGAATACTCCGACTTCGCCGAATATAACTACGACATGGCCTCTCCGACAAGCATCATTGCCGGAATCTGGAGCACCGCCTACAACTCCATAGCCAATGCCAACAGCCTCCTCAAACACCTCGACGAGACCGACGTCCCCTTCCATGGCGACAACAAGGCCATCATCAAGGGCGAAGCCCTCGCCCTCAGAGCCATGCTCCATTTCGATCTCCTCCGTTGCTTTGGTGTGAGCTATCAGGTCGACCCCTCCAAGCCCTCCATCCCTTACACCACCGATTTCACCTATCGTGTCTTCCCCCAGCTCAAGGTCAGCGAGGTGGCCGACCTCATTCTCAAGGATCTCGACGATGCTCAGGCCCTGCTCGAGGTCGACCCCATCTACACCGGTCGCTCGGTGAGCCTCCTCGACGACAACGGCTATCTCATCAACCGCACTATCCACCTCAACTACTGGGCCGTGCGTGCGCTCAAGGCCCGTGTGCTCCTCTGGACTCAGCGCTATGCCGAGGCCTACGCCGAGGCTAAGGCCGTCTACAGCAGCGACAAATTCTCATGGGCCACTCAGGATAAGCTCGGAAATGGCTACGACAACTCCTATGCCGACGAGCAGATCTTCGCCCTCCAGAACGTCAACCTCAAGACTCTCGGCGACAACTACTTCAGCAGCTCGCGCGACGCTTACAGCTTCTCGCTCAACCGCGCCACCCTGCTCAACCGCTTCGACAACGACGCCACCGACATCCGCTTCCTCTACGGCTTCTCCGAGGGGGAGACTTCCGACAATATCGACAAGCGATACATGAAGAAATATGTCGAGTCCTCGGGCGACGACTCCTGGTATCAGAGCAAGATGCCCATCCTGCGTGTCGGCGAGATGCTCCTCATCATGGCCGAGACTGCCTCCCATGCGGGCGACGACGGCCTGCAGTGGCTCAACGAGCTCCGCGCCGCGCGCAATCTCCAGCCGCTCACCGACACCTCGGCCTCTTCTCTCATCGACCTCATCACCGCCGAGTATCGCCGCGAGCTCCTCGGCGAGGGCCAGATCTTCTTCCTGTGCAAGCGCCTCAACCTCGACTATGTCTTCGGATCGGGCGTAGAGATGATCTCATCCAAGTCCTACACCTTCCCCCTGCCTCAGAGCGAGACCGAGCCCGGTCAGCGTCAGGAAAACCGTTAATCACCTTTCTTTAATTCCACAATGGATTTTCTTATGAAATCAACATATCTAAAGCTTGCAGCCCTGCTCTCGGTGATCTCCCTGGCTTCGTGTGACAAGGAGGAGGTCGACCGTTACGATGTCGACCGCTCGGCTCTGAATATCGGCTTCACCTCGGCCTCTCAGCTTGTCCAGACCTCTGTCTGGAACTACTCCGAGACCACTACCGAGCGCCCTCTCAAATTCTATGCCCGTGTCTCGGGCATGCCTGCCGATGTCGACCGCAGCTTCAGCCTCGAGCTCTCAGGCGGCGATCTCCCCCTCGTAGGCTCGAGCGTGAGATTTGACTCTTACGCCATCCCTGCCGGTGAGGTCGACGGTGAGTTTGAGATCTTCTTCGACCCCGCCGGGCTGGCCGACCCCGCCGCCTTCTCCTCCGAGGAGGGCGAGCTCGTCATCACCCTCATCCCCGACGAGACCTTTGCTCAGGGTGCCCAGGGTCAGAATGAGCTGCGCATCACCCTGCGCAACTTCCTGGCCAAGCCCGACGCCTGGGATGTAGGCGCCGGCTTCTACAAACCCTCGATCGCGAGCATCTTCGGAGTCTACTCCACCGAGAAGCTCCAGTTCATGATCGGGCAGGGAGCACCCGCCAACTTCAGCATCTTCACCAACCAGACCGAGAATGTTGTCCCCGACCCTGATAAGGCCGGTGCCTACATCATTTCCACCGGTTATGCCAACTTCCTCAAGCAGAAGTGTGTCAAGGCGCTAGAGCTCTACAACGCCACCCATTCCACCCCCCTCTGCGACAGCTTCGGTAATCCTATCTACTTCTAATCCCCTAAGCGATGAAAATACTCGACTATAAATATAAGTTTGCGCTCCTCATGCTTGGGGCCGCTGCCCTCACGGCCTGCAGCGACGACAAAGGCAACTACGACTACACCGACCTCGACACCGTCGAGATCTCTCTCGACTCTGACGACACCGATCGCACAGGCTTCACCATCGACCGTGGCGACAACCTGGTCATCAATCCCGTGATCTATTTCAACGGCCGACGTGTGACCGAAGGCTCCGACGCGCCCCTCGACTATCTCTGGACGTTCTACACCTCCCACACCGGTCTCGGGGCCGACTACACTGTCGACACCCTCTCGCGCGCCATGAACCTCGACGCCACCATCAACCGTGTCGGTGGCAGTTATGTGGCACGTCTCACAGTCACCAACCGCGACACCGGTGTCGAGGCCTACCTCCTCGCCGACTGTCAGGTCGAGGAGACCCTCACCGCCGGATGGATGCTCCTCTACGAGCGTGCCGACATGCCCGGCACCTCCGACGTGGGCCTCGTGGTCAACGAGATCTCCAAGAAAAATCTTGCCAAAAACAAGGAGTTCTGGAATCTCTACTCCTCTACTTCGGGCGGACGCCCCATCGACGGCACCCCCGTCTACATCTATCATCAGATGTTCCCGATGGGTGTCGGTGTGCCCCGCATAGCCACCAGCCGTGCTCTCGTGGCTGTCAATAACGCCGACTTCACCCCTCTGGCCTCTACCGCCGACTTCTTCTTCGAGGAGGCTCCCCAGAGCGACTTCACCTGCTTCCTGCCCACAGTCGGCAAGCCCATGGTCAACTCTATGACCGAGATGCTGGTCACTGCCGACGGCAAGTGCCGCGTGCTCTCGGGCGATGCCAACGGCCTGGGTAAATTCAGCGACCCCCTGACCTCTGCCGGAGCCGCCGACTCGGAGTTTGCTCCCTGGTCTACCCAGATGTGCAACTACACGGCCATGCAGACCGTCGTCTTCGACAAGACCCTCTCGCGATTCTGCTACACCGTCAACGGCAGTTTCAACTTGCGTAATTTCCCGGCCCAGGCCGCCGAGATGGTAGCCTTTGATGTCAACGATCTCCACGGTGCCGAGCTGCTCTTCGGCGACTACAATGGCTTCACTCCTGCCGGTGGCCCCGACATCATGCTCTTTGCCGACGGCAACTCGCGCTATATAGCCGAAGCTCAGTTCCATCTCACCCCCTCGATGCCTATCGGCAAGACTTGGACTGATGTCAGCGACGCCCCCGGCATACTCCAGACCTCTGCATTTGCCGTCAACGGCCTCGGCCGCTACGCTTTCTATGGCTCCGGCAACAAGGTCTACACCCTCACCTACGACAACGGCCGCGCCTCTCAGGTCTGGGAAGCCCCCTCGGCCGACGAGACCGTCACCTGCATCGCCACTCATAAATACTATGCCGGCATGATAGCTACCGCCATGATGCCCAACATCAACAATGCCGTCCATATCGCCACCTGGAACGAGTCCACCCGCCAGGGCAAGCTCTACGAGATGTATATCAATCCCGCCAGCGGTGCCATCCTCCCGGGCCGTCCGTCTTTCGAGTACACTGTCCCCGGCAAGGTCAAGTCTATGAACTGGAAATATGAAATGGCTATGTAAATCAGCCTCGTTAACCGATCATCAATTAATACTTACTCTCAAATGAAACTTTTCAAGACACTCGCCGCAGTGGCGGCTCTTACATTGAGCTCCATCCCGGCCATGGCCCAGGGTATCGACTTCATGCCCGAAGGTTCAAAGCTCAACGACGCCGTCGCCAAGGCTAAGGCCGAGGGCAAAATGGTGTTTCTCGACTGCTACACCTCCTGGTGTGGCCCCTGCAAGATGATGTCATCAAAGATCTTCCCTACTCAGGAGGTCGGTGATTTCATGAACCCCCGCTACGTCTCCATCAAGATCGACATGGAGAAGGGCGAGGGCCCGTCGCTGGTCGAGAAACTTCAGATTTCGGCCTATCCCACCTTTATTATATTCAACGGCGACGGCGAGGAGGTAGGCCGTTTCCTCGGTGGCAGCGACGCCGCCCGCTTCATCGACAATGTCACCAAAAACAGTGTCGACAACGGTTCGGCCGAGATGCAGAAACGTTTCGACGCCGGCGACCGCGACCCGCAGTTCCTCACCGACTATCTCACCATGCTCTCCAAGGCCTATAAGCGCAAACAGTGTGGCGAAGTGGCCGAGATCATCCTCGACGGCAAAGCCGAGACCTTTGCCTCCGACTCTGTCCTGACCAACATCTTCATGGGTCACATCTCCAACCCCTTCTGCCCCGCCTTTGTCTATACGGCCAAAAATCCCTCGGCCCTCATCGCCGCTATCGGTCAGATGCCCGTGACAATGAAGCTCCGCAGTGTCTGGGAGAGATACCCCATGACCCTCGTCAGCGAGGAGAATGGCAAAGTTTCCTTTGACACCGTGGCCTTCACCCGCTTCCTCGACCTCATGGCCGAGTGTGGCGAGCCCGAGGCCGACCGCTACCGTTGCATGGGTCTGCTCAACTATGCCAAGCGTGCCGCCGACTGGAACGCCTATATGGATGCTGCCGAGGCCTACGCTGCGAGCTCAAGCGTCGACATGGACGACATGACCATGGCACGTGTGGCCAAACCGATCCTCGAGGACTGCAAAGACCAGGCTCAGCGTCTGCGTCTCAAAACCCTCATTGACACCCGTCTTGATCAGATACGTTCGGGCAAGCGACAGGCCCAGACCCAGATAGGACAGATGAAGCTCTCGATGCCTACCGACAAGCTTCTCGAGCGTCTTGCCGCTGATCTCGCCAACCCCGCTCCTGCCGCCGCCAACTCCTGATCAGTCTAAGGGGGGGGCGTTTTAAACGACCTCTTTTACACAACCGCTCCCCCTCGACACCAAAGTCAACCTCAAAAATAACGGAACGCCCCCTGCGCTCCGTTATTTTTTTACCCCTTTTCCGCCCCTGCGTTATGTCGGGAGGGGTGAAAAGTGGCAGTTCAGTCCGCCCCTGCGTTTTGTCGGTAGGGGTGGAAAATGACAGTTCCGGCCGCTCTTGCGTTTTGTCGGGAGGGGTGAAAAGTGGCAGTTCAGTCCGCCCCAGCGGTTTGTCGAGAGGGTTAAAAAATGGCAGTTTCGGCCGCTTTTGCGGTTTGTCGATAGGTGTTTCTGCCCCCAAAAGTAATTTAACAATATTTAATAAAGTCGTGAACTTGTTTGAACCAAAAAATTTTGTAATTATTTAAATTTTATTATATATATTTGCAGGTGAATTTTACCAAAACCACTCAGCAGATAATATGAAAGTAAAACTACTCTCGTTTTCGCTTCGCCGATGGTTGCCCGTGCTTCTCATAGCCCTTGCGACCCACCTCTCGGCCCGGCCAGTATTCACCTACTCTTACCGATCTGACGGCACCTGTAAGCTCACATCGGTCTCTTCCGCCTCAGGAATTGTAGCTATTGAGGATGATGTGTTATATAATGACGAGCTCTATAAGGTCACCGAGATTGCTCCCGGCGTGTTCAAGGACTGCGCCGAGTTGACCGGCCTGAATATGGGCCGTTATATCACCGCCATCCCCGAATCGTTCTGTCAGGATTGCCCGGCCCTGACTTATGTGTATTTCTCCGCCTCCTCAACCGTCACCTCTATCGGCAAGCAGGCCTTCAGGGATTGCACCTCTCTCCTTGGATTTACTATTCCCGAGACAGTCACCTCTGTCGACGAGCAGGCTTTCCGTGGCTGCTCCTCCCTGGCTTCGATCACCATTCCCGAGGGTGTGACATCGATCGGCAACAGTGCTTTCCGCGACTGTCCGGCTATGAACTTTATCGCTTTCAGAGGCAAGGCTCTCAAGAGCATCGGCTCCTACGCCTTCTATGGTTGCACCGGCCTTGAATTTGTGTCGTTCGACGAGGCGGGTGCTATCGAGGTTCCCGACAATATCTTCAGCGAGTCGGTCTATTCATCAGCCACTCTCTATTATCCAAGTTTCAGCTACTATAATATCCCCGCTCCCTGGACCCGTTTTAAATTTGAGTCTGTCAGGTCTGCCACCCCCCGGCTCGTCTACTCAGTCTCTCGCGGAAACGCCACCTGTAATGGCTATGAGGGCTATAAACCCCATGGTGACATCGAGATACTCTCAGAGTATGAGGGGGCTCCCGTGGTGTCGGTTACCGGATTTAAGAACACTCGGATCTCCTCGGTCAAAATCCCCGAGTCAGTGACAACTATCGGGAATGGGGCTTTCTCTGATTGTGACAGCCTTGTAAATGTAGATCTCCCGTCCTCACTCACCACGATCGACCATTCAGCTTTTTCAGGGTGTTCTTTTCTTAGGGTAATTTCAATCCCCGATGGGGTCACCTCCATCGGCCAAAGGGCTTTCTACAATTGCTCTTACCTCAGAAAGGTCACCCTCCCGTCGAGGTTGAAGTATGTCCCTACCGATGTATTCTCTTATTGCAGTCTGGATTCCATCGTGCTTCCCGACTCGGTCAACCACATCGCCTCCTATGCTTTCAGAGATTGCCATAGTTTGAAGTCAATCACTCTCCCCGACTCGCTCAAACGCATCCGCGGCGGAGCGTTTATCAACTGCTCCTCACTCGTCTCTATCTCTATACCTGACGCTGTGACCGAGCTTGAGAGCCAAACTTTCTCGGGTTGCACCTCTCTTGCCTCGATCACCCTTCCGGCCTCTCTGACCTCTATCAACAGGTCTACGTTCAAGGATTGCAACTCCATCTCTACGATCGTCTACGACACCGACAATCCCGTCGCCGCTGACAACAGCCTGTTCTCTGACGGCATCTATTCCCATGCCACTCTCTACACCTCCTGTCCGGCCGGGAAGCTCGCCACGGTAGCTCCATGGAATAAATTCGCTTTCGTGAAATCGATGGACGATCTCGCTGACAGCGACAATCTGCGCTATTCCTTTGACGAGACTACCCACACCTGTGCGGTCACCGGCTATCTCGAAACTCCTGAGGGTGAACTCGTGATCCCTTCTGAAAAAAATGGTTATACTGTCACGTCTATATCTGACGGTGCTTTCGGTGGCTGCGTCGGCATGACCTCTCTGACCATTCCAAATTCTGTGACAACTATTGGATCAGATGCTTTTTACAATACAGGTCTCACCACCCTCACTATTCCCAATTCGGTAAAGGAAATCGGCTCCTACGCTTTTTATAAAAACGATAACTTGACAAGCGTCACCATTCCCGGTTCAGTCACTTCATCGGGAAACTATGTTTTTTCAGATGCTCTGACTGAGATTTATTATGACGCCGTCACCCCTTCGGCCCTGAACCCGGAATTATTTTGGAATATAGATTACGACAAGGTCAAGCTCTACACCTCCAGCCGGCCCGATAAGCTCATGAGTCTCGAGCCTTGGAACAAGTTTGAGACTATCAAGCCTATCGACGATAATTGCACTCTGAAATACAATTTCGACGATGCCTCCAAGACCTGCTCGGTCATCGGCTATGAAGGCTCGAAGCCTCTCTATGTCTTCGATATACCCTCCGACGTCGACGGCTACACGGTCACCTCGATCGGTGCCGATGCCTTCAAGGGTTGTGACGGTATCATTAAAATCAATTTCCCCTCCTCTCTTACCTCTATCGTTGACGGTGCTTTCGACGGTTGCTCACTGCTCGCATCCATGTCTTTACCCGAGACTCTCACCTCTATCGGCGACAATGCCTTCAGGGGGGCTGCCGCTCTGAAAGTGCTGACCATCCCGGCCGGTGTCACCTCGCTGGGCCGGCAGGCTTTCTATGGTTGCACGGCTGTCGACACGGTTTACTATGCCACCAAATCTCCCGTAGCATCCACCGCCGACCTCTTCTCCTCCGATACCTACTCCAAGGCCCTCCTCTGGACCGATACCACCTACGACAACACTTCCAGGTTGCTCCCCTGGGGACTCTTCCGACACACCGATTGCATCTCGGCTCCCGATCCCTTTATTTACAGCTATGACGACACCAACAACACCTGCTCGTTGACCGGCTACCGATACAAGCGAGATCCCTGGACCGGGGAAATATTAGAACGTATTGAAGGCGATATTGTCATTCCCGCTAAGAAAGACAACTACACTGTCACTTCGATCGGAGAAGAAGCGTTTTTTCAACACACTGGTATCACCTCGGTTTCATTGCCCGAGTCGATCAAATCTATTGGCTCTTATGCTTTTTGGCTATGCAGAAATCTCACTAAAGTTGAATATGCGAGTCTGGAATCATTCTTAAATATGGATAGAGATAACCCTCATATTCCCGTTCACAGCGTTTATGTGGCCGGCAAGGAGATAACCGAGGTAATTATACCACGGTCTTTCACCAAGATCAAGGATTATACATTTTCTGGTTGCTCGAGCATTAAGTCAGTTACTATCCCCAACACTGTCACATCGATCGGAGAGGATGCTTTTAACTCTTCAGGAATCACCTCAATCGATATACCCACTTCCGTTACTTCGATCGGATCGTATGCTTTTAACAATTCGGGTCTCACCTCAGTCGATATACCCACTTCCGTTACTTCAATCGGATCGTTTGCATTTGCTCGCTTAGGACTCACCGATGTTGTCATCCCTGAGTCGGTGACTGAAATGGGTGAGTATGTATTCTCTTACTGTTATTCGCTGAAGTCATTCTCCTGGCCGACTTCGTTACCCACCATGCCCGGATGTACATTCTATCGTTGCTATTCACTCAACCCGATTATCATTCCTAATACCGTGAAACGTATTAAAGGAATGGCCCTCGGTAGCGCAAGGGAAGATTACATGTCGGTGACATACGTCTATATACCCGGCTCGGTAGAGACATTTGACAGTAAGGTTTTCAACAATTGTATCTATCTTAAGAGTGTGGTCTACGACACCGACAATCCAGTCGAAGGCCCCGAAGATATGTTCCCCGAGGAGGTCTATTCCAACGCCACCCTCTACACCGACTGTCCTCCCGAGAAGATAGCCCGTGTGACCCCCTGGCGTCTCTTCAGTAAAGTCTCCGGCACCTCGGCCATAGAGCTGACCCCTGACGATCCCGTGATCGACGGCCCTGTCGAGATCTTCACCCTCACCGGTGTACGCGTAGGCAGTGATACCCGGGCACTTGCCCCCGGCATATACATCGAGCGCCGCGGCTCCAAGACCCGCAAGATCTCCGTCCGCTGACCCATCAGGTCTCTCTCCACGCGGTTTACCCCGTCCCCCCTCAAGGGCGCGCTCCACGCGGTTTACCCCGTCCCCCCTCACGGGCGTCTCCACGCGGTTTATCCCGCCCCACTTACGGGCGACCCCGTGGCAGAGATGAACCGTCAGTAACCCCATCTGAAATAGATTTAGTTTAATACATTCCCCCCGCCGGGCATCCTCACCAACCGAAGGATGCCCGGCTTCCATTTTTATCCCTGCAAATCGGATAGGAGATAATCACATGCAATTTTTGAACAATCCTGCCCGTGAGGGTAGACTTCATAAATTTTAAATAATTTGCACTACGGGCAACGTGTCATAAAAGCAAATGTAGGGACATGGCGTGCCATGTCCGCAAATGCAAGCACATGATAATTATCAGCATACATCGGCGGACATGGCACGCCATGTCCCTACATTCATGATTATGAAACACCCTCTTTTTTCGTGCGGAGCACATCTTTGGGTACATTCTATGGGGACGCGAAGAATGTTGTCAGTAAAATATCATGGTTATTTAATATGCCGGAGCAGTCCGAGTATAGCCTGGCCACTCAAAAAAGAAAACGACCGTAAACTTTTTGGTTTACAGTCGTTAAGTGCATCTTGGCGGAGAGGACGAGATTCGAACTCGTGGAAAGGATTGCTCCCTTCGTCGGTTTAGCAAACCGGTGGTTTCAGCCACTCACCCACCTCTCCTTCAGCGCGAAGGTTGGCTCTGACAGAGCCGTGGTTGTGCCTTTTTGCTCTGCAAAGGTAAAGCTAATTTATGATATATGCAAATTTTTACAAGCCTAAATATGCTGCTTTCTGCAAAAATCTACACAAAAATCTACTCGAAACACCTCTCTCACGGATAGATGGCATCGGGTATATGCTCGAGAGAGAAGCCCGTTTCGGGAGTTCCGACTATGAAAATCAGGTCGATCTGAGGCTCGAGCGACAGCTCTACACCGCGCATATAGGTGTCGGCAGCCCTGAGCAACCGTCGGGTCTTCTCGGCATCGATCGATGTCAGCGCATCCACATAGTCGCTGCTGCGCGTCTTGACCTCCACAAAGATAATACGGTCATCTTTACGGGCCACTATGTCGATCTCGACCTTGCCTATACGCACATTGGTGGCCTCGATCGTATAACCTGAGGCGAGCAGATGCTCCATGGCTATCTGCTCGCCCCATTTTCCTGTCAGATTATGTTGTGCCATCGGCGGTAGAGGCTCGCGTCACTCGTCTTCATCCTCGTCGAGCATGCGGTAGCCGTAATTCTCGCCGAAGTCTTCGGGATAATCGTCGTCGTCCCACTCCTCGCCCTCGCCGGCGGGATCGTCGGCAGGCATCGGGGGAACGTTCTCGAAGATAAACTCATCTTCCTCCCTGACACGGTGGTGGCCGTCGAGCGGACGGTGGGTGATGGGAGCCGGGTCTATGCGGTTGCGTTCGTCGGTGATTTCGCCCCAGAGCATATCCTTAAGTTCGGTGATACCCTGGCCGGTGACAGCCGAGATGAAGATATGGGGGATACCCTCGGGGAGCTCGGCCTCCATGGCCTGACGTAGCTCCTCGTCGAGCATATCGCTCTTGGAGATGGCCAGCACACGGGGCTTGTCGGCAAGCTGGGGATTGAATTTCTCGAGCTCGCCGGCCAATATATCATATTGGGCGCGTATGTCGTCGGCATCGGCGGGCACCATAAACAGAAGCACCGCGTTGCGCTCTATGTGTCGCAAAAATCTCAGTCCGAGACCCTTGCCCTCGCTGGCTCCCTCGATGATACCGGGGATGTCGGCCATCACAAACGATCGGTCGCCGCGATAGCTGACGATGCCGAGCTGAGGCTCCATGGTGGTGAACGGATAGTCGGCTATCTTGGGGCGGGCGGCCGAGATGGCCGAGAGAAGGGTAGACTTTCCGGCGTTGGGGAAACCCACCAGACCTACGTCGGCCAGCAGCTTCAGCTCCAAGATGATACTGCGCTCTATGGCAGGCTCGCCCGGCTGGGCATAGCGGGGAGTGCGGTTGGTAGGACTCTTGAAATGCCAGTTGCCCAGACCTCCGCGGCCTCCGCGCAGGAGCTTGATCTCCTCGCCGTCCTCGGTGACTTCACAGAGAAACTCGCCGCTGTCGGCATCAAAGACCACTGTGCCGCAGGGCACGTCGACAATCACATCCTCGCCGTCCTTGCCAAAGGAGCGGCCGGCTCCTCCGCTCTCGCCGTTGCCTGCAAAGATGTGGCGGCGGTAGCGCAGGGGCAGGAGTGTCCACATGTGGGAATTGCCACGGAGTATGATGTGGCCTCCGCGGCCTCCGTCGCCTCCGTCGGGGCCCCCTTTGGGTACATATTTGGCACGATGGAAATGGCGCGAGCCGGCTCCGCCTTTGCCTGAGCGGCAGAGCACTTTTACGTAATCTATAAAGTTGGAATCAGCCATGATGATTATTTTATTAAACGACCTCTTGGAGTAGAACGCCCCCGGAGCCCCGAGGGTTCACCGCGGTCAATACTCCCGCTCGCCGAAGATGGTGGTGCCGACGCGTATCATATTGGAGCCGTGGGCCACGGCCAAAGGCCAGTCGTGGCTCATGCCCATCGAGAGGGTGTCAAATGTCGGAGCGTCGGCAAACACTGTGGTTTTCAGTCTCCCGAAGGTGAGCCGCAGGGTCTCGAAATCCTCGGATATGCGGGCTTCGTCGTCGACATTCGAGGCCATGCCCATCAGACCGCGTATCTCTACCTCGGGCAGCCCGGCCACAAGCTCGGGGCTCATCAGCGAGATCACCTCGTCGGGGGTGAAGCCAAATTTGGTCTCCTCGAGCGCCACATGTACCTGAAGCAACACACTCACCCGGCGCCCCAGCCTGCGGGCCTCCTCGGCCACCAGGCGCAGGAGCCGCTCAGAGTCGATGCTGTGGATCAGGCTGACGTGGGGCAGGATCGTCCTCACTTTATTGGTCTGGAGATGGCCTATGAAATGCCAGCTGACATCAGAGGGCATCTCCACGGCCTTGGCGCGCAACTCGTTGGCACGGCTTTCGCCAAAGACTCTCTGCCCGGCCCCGTAGGCTTCGCGCAGTGACTCCAGAGGGTGAAACTTGGAGACAGCCACGAGCTCAACCCCCTCGGGCATGGAGGCTCTGAGCGCGGCGAGCCGTCCGGCTATGGTGTCGGCTGAAGGGAGGTTGCTCACGTCTCAGTCCTCCTTCTTGGTGCCTTTGCCCGAGAGATCGGCATCATATACATCCATGATGGGGGTCTCCTGGATAGTATTGACCTCAAAGTCGGCCAGAGTGCCGCTCATGCCTTCGAGGAAATTGTCATAGGCTTCCTTGAAAGAGTCGCCGGCCACCAGAAACTGGGTGATCGATTTTTTCTCGACAGCGGTCTTCTCGTCGAGAGTGATGAAGGCTGCCTTGACAAGATACCATTTGTCGCCGGTCTTCTGGCGGAAGATTTCGGCCACCTTGGAGATCTTGACCGCCGAGATGGTGAAGTCGCTGGTGAAGTGGGCCACCTCCTCCGAGATGCGGGCCTCGGCTTCGGTAAACGACAGGGCGTCGACCATGAACGACTCGGTCACCTTCTTCTCGGTGCCGTTTTCCATCGTCTTGTTATAGCGTACTTTAGTTTCAAACCATGTTGCCATGAGCGTATAGTGTCTTAGTGATGAATAGAAATTAACGGGTTGCAAAGGTAAATAAAATTTCCGAGAAATCTCAGCGTCGCGAGATGCCCCAGAGAAGCTTGGAGGAGAGGGTGTCGACAAAGGTGTGGGTGTCGCGGTGGATCACCTTGACCACAAAGGGAGCGCGCCTGATGCTCAGCTCCACGTCGATAGGGAGGATGAGCTGGCGCCCGTCGAGAGTCACCCGATAGGTGTCGGAGCGGGCCTCGACACGGGTGATGATCTGATGGCTGTCGCTCACCACCAGGGGGCGCATGGTCAGCGCGTGGGGGGCGATGGGCGAGAGGGCCCAGCAGGGGGCCGTGGGCTGGATGATGGGGCCTCCGACCGAGAGATTGTAGGCTGTGGAGCCCGTGGGGGTCGAGATGATCAGTCCGTCACCCTGATAGGAGGCTATCTCGATGTCGTCGAGATAGGTGTGGACGGTGATCATCGAGGCCGAGTCGTGGCGCAGGATAGCCACCTCGTTGAGGGCGCAGGCCCACCCCGAGAGCTGGGAGCGCAGATGGTCGCCCGAGGCGCTGACCTCGAGCAGCGAACGCTCCTCGATGAAGAAGCGTCCCTCGAGCAGATTGTCGACTATGGCTCCCCCGTCGGCCAGATTTTCCTCGGCCAGAAAACCGAGATGGCCGGTGTTGAAGCCTATGATCGGGGTCTCCTTGTCGCCGATCCAGCGGGCGGTGCGCAGGAAAGTGCCGTCGCCGCCTATCGAGATAGCCACGTCGGCTCCCGGGTAGGTGTCGGCGTCAAAGACGTCGTCGGCCTCGAGCGGACATCCTCTGTCGCGAGTCATGGCTTCAAAGAAGTGTCGCTCGACGGCTACCATGAAGCCGCGCGCCGAGAGCGTGGAGATCAGCTCCGAGATGAGCGGAAGATCGGCCGAAGCCTGGCGTCGCTTGCCGAAGACTGCTGCTTTCATAGGCGTTGGGAATTAATACGTATGTGTGTAGTGGATCACAGGTCAAGATAGTACAACAGCTCGCTCAGCCTGTCGTCGGCCAGAGGGTCGGAGGCCAGCGCCGAGTGATCGATGTCGACAACCTCAAAGCCATAGCGCTCGAGCGAGCGGGCCACGGCCAGGGGGCTGCGGTGGCTCACCCTGAGCTCGGCCACCATGCGGTTGTCGAGACGCTCGCCGTCGGTAGTGACATTGAGGTTGAGCAGATGGGCGTCGGCATCCTCGACAGCGCGGGCTATGCGCGAGGCGCTGTAATCAGAGGGCAGGCAACTCACCAGCAGGCGGCTCGACTCCTCCAGACGCGGAAAGAGCCGCTCCAGAGAGGGCTCTGAGGGGAGTGCGGGGAGAAATTCGTTGGGAGATATGATGTCTTTTGGGCTCAATTCTTTCTTATTTCAGTTTTTTCTGCCTAAATTTGCATTCACAAAGTGTCGGCCTGCTCACGCCCTTGAAGCATGAGCAGGTACAAAGTTACAATAAAAACATGACAAATCTAAGCGTCAACATTAATAAAATAGCTACTCTGCGCAATGCCCGCGGCGAGAATGTGCCCGACCTGCTCAAAGTGGCTGCCGATTGTGAGGCTTTCGGTGCCCAGGGCATCACGGTGCATCCGCGTCCCGACGAGCGTCATGTGCGCCGCGACGATGTGCTCAGACTGCGTCCGCTGGTGACTACCGAGTTCAATATCGAGGGAAACCCCACCGAGCAGTTCATGGAGCTCGTGCTGATGGTCAAGCCGGCCCAGGTCACCCTGGTGCCCGATGCCGAGGACGCGCTGACCTCGTCGGCCGGATGGGATGTCAAGGCCCACTTTGATTTCCTCACCTCGATAGTCGACCGCCTCAGGGCCGGCGGTATACGCTCGTCGATCTTCGTGGGCACCGACCCCGACAATATACGTCTCGCCGCCAAGACCGGCACCGACCGCGTGGAGCTCTACACCAAGCCCTACGCCGATCTCTATCCTCTTGATCCGGCCCGCGCCGTGGCCCCCTTTGTCGAGGCGGCGGAAGTGGCCCATAAGTGTGGCCTCGGAGTCAATGCCGGCCATGATCTCAGTCTGGTCAACCTCAGATATTTTCATGAACACCTGCCTCGTCTGAGCGAGGTCTCCATAGGTCATGCCCTGATCTGTGACGCCCTCTATCTCGGCCTCGAGGAGACCATTCACCGCTACCTCGCCTGTCTGCGCGGCTGAGGTCTCGGTCTTTATTATCACGCTTTAACTCATTACCCCTCTCTTACACCATGTTACAGGAGCAATTTGTCGATACTCTCACCTCAGTCACTTCCTCAGTCACCCCCGCAATGGAGGCTCAGGCCGCCGATCTCGTCAAGGAGCTTTCGATCTGGGAGCTCACTATGCGCGGCGGTTTCATCATGATCCCCCTGGCTCTGCTCTCGATCGTCAGCATCTATATATTTGTGGAGCGTTGCATCGCCATCCACCGTGCGGCCGCCGACGACGCCTCGTTCATGCAACGCATACGCGACTACATCCATGAGGGGGAGATCGAGAGCGCTCGCAATCTGTGCAACCGTGTCGACACCCCCTATTCACGCCTCATTCTCAAAGGTATCTCGCGCATAGGCCGACCGATGAACGATGTACTCGTGGCTATCGAAAACACCGGAAATATCGAGATAGCCAATCTTGAGAAAGGGCTCCCCTGGCTCGCCACTACTGCCGCCGGTGGCCCGATGATAGGCTTCCTCGGCACTGTGGTCGGCATGGTCAACGCCTTCTTCAACCTGGCCTCGGCCGGCACCAGCGCCAATATCGCAGTGCTTGCCGACGGCATCTATGCGGCCCTGGTCACCACTGTGGCCGGTCTTATCGTCGGCATCATCGCTCTCTTTGCCTACAATTATCTCGTGGCCCGCATCAACAAGGTCATGAACTCGCTCGAGGCCAAGACCATGGAGTTTATGGATCTGCTCAACGAGCCTGCTTAAATTCCTGAGATATGGCACTCAAGCGTCAACACCGCATGATGGAAGTCTTCTCGATGGCGTCGATGACCGATGTTATCTTCCTGCTTCTCATCTTCTTTATGGTCACTTCGACCTTTGTTTTCCCTACGGCTCTGGAGGTCAATCTCCCCGAGAGCTCCCATCAGACCGCCCTCAAGCCGTCGACACGCGTGTTTATAGACCGCGACTCGCGTCTCTATGTGTCGGTCTCGGGCGAGGAGCCCTCTGAGATCGATGCCGAGATGCTGGTAGGAGCCATTCAGGAGGCCCAGGCTCTTGCTCCCCTCGACAGTGACCCGTTCATAGCCGTCTATGCCGACGAGGAGGTCACCTACGGCACACTCGTCAAGGTGCTCGACATCGGCGCGAGCAACAACATGAAGATGGTGCTCGCCACCAAGCCTGCGCCGGCCTCGGCACGTCCCGAATAATCTCAGAGCTTTCAGACTCATCTTTATTACTTCCCCCTGTTCCCATCAATGAGCCAGTCATCCTCATCACGCCGCAACCATCTTGTAGCCATGCTGATCACGGTGTTTTTTCATGCCGCGATAGTAGTGGTGCTCATGACTCTCGCCATGCGTTACACCCCCGACGACCGTGCCGACCGCACCTGGCCTCCGGTCGACTCCTCGGAGGTGCTCTTCGGCGGCGAGTTTGTGATGACCGGCGACTCGCCCGAGCAGGCCGAGAACAATATGGAGTCGGCTCCTGCTGAGCAGGTGGAGCCTACACCTCCGGCACCATTGGCCGAGTCGCGCGAAAACACCGGCACTCCCTCGCCTCAGCCGGCCCCGGTGATCACTTCCAACCGTCCTTCGCCTGCCAAGGTGATTGCCGAAAAGCCCGCCGAGCCTACCGGCCCCACCAAAGCCGAGATAGAGGCTGCCGAGCGGGCCAAGCGTGAGGCTGAGACCCGCCAGAAGATTGCCGACAGAGTGAAATTCGGGTCGGCGGGAGCCGGCGCCTCAGGTAGCGGAAAGGCCGGAAGCACTAACGGTAATTCCAACTCGGGAGTCCTCAGCGGCACTCCGGGATTTAATCTCAAGGGTCGGTCATTGGCTTCGTGGCAGACTCCCCCCTCGGCACCCCTGGGCACTATCACTGTGAGAGTGAGTGTCAACCGTCAGGGTCAGGTCACCGAGGCTTCCTATCAGAGCGGCACGGGAGCCGCCGCCGCCAATGTCGAGGCTCGTTCAAATTGCGTGAAAGCCGCCAGAGCTTCGCGCTTCTCGGTCGACTCAGACGCCCCGGCCATCCAGACCGGCACCATCACTTATCGGTTTAATTAAAGGAGTTTTTTTGATGGCCCGGTAGGGCCTGCCGATTGACAACTTGTCAAATTGACAGATTGACAAGATGTCAAATTGACATCATGTCACTCCTCGTCGTCGCCGGGTTGCTCGGGGTCGGGGAGCACTATGATGTGGGAGTCCTTGTGTACCAGGGTGCGCAGGGCTGTGACTTTGTCGTTGTGCATGCGCATGCAGCCGTGGCTCCGGCGCCCGGGCACCGAGTAGGGGGCATTGGTGCCGTGGATACCGATGTCGGTAAATCCCGGGGTGATGAGCGAAATGAAATAGGGCCCGTAACATTTGTCGCCGGTGTCCTGGTAGGTCCAGTCGGTCGAATTGTATATACCCATGATGCGGAAATCACCCTCGGGGGTGCGCCAGTCGTCGCGCTTTTTCTTCTGTCCGCGTTTGAGCGAGGCACACACCCGGCCGTCAAACAGTGTGTCGCCAAAGGCTGTGATCACATACAGAGTGGTGTGGGGTTTGTCAACCACTATATTGCGCGGCACTCTCTGACGTCCCGGAGCGGCCGAACTGGGCGACTCCAGCAGTGCCCAAGCCTCGGTGTCGGGCTCGGGTAGCGACGGTTCGGCAGTCTTTCCGTAGCTTTTGACCAGCGACTCGGTGGCCGTGGTAAATACATAGCCCCCGTCATCGGCATCCTCAATGTCGGGAGCCGATGCCGACCCCCGGCCTACACCTGTGGCAGTAATCCCGACAGGCGCCAGGGCGGCATATATCATGACCAGCGTTACCCAAAGTTTTTTCATATCGCAAAGCTACTAAAAAACTTTCTGATAAGTAACTCCTGAATTGAATTTATACTTTATTATCGCAATTATCGCACCTTTTTGTCATCTCGGCGTGATTAACTTTGCAGCATAATGACTGATCAAACCATATCACTGCTATTATGAAAACTGCAAAGCTCCACGTCAGAAAGAAGGTCTACACGCTCCCCGTCTCGCGCAAGTTCTATCAGGATCTGATGGCCAGACTTGAAGATATTATCCGGGCGGTCTGTCCGGTTACTTACGATGAATGTCTGCGGGCGGCCCGACGCATGGTCGATTATTATCTCAACGACAACCTCGACGCGTTGCCTAAGAGCGCGATCATCCCCGAGGTCAATATCATTTTCCTCACCCTCAAAGCCGAGATCGACAGTGCTCGCCTCCGTTCAGAGCGCGCTCGCCAGGCCGCGCTCTCACGCCGTGGTGTCCGCGCCGCCGTTCCTGCTCCCGGTCTTGAAGACGCTGTTGTGCCGGCAGGTGAGTGCAGCAGGGGATCAGCGGGCGAGGGAGAGGTTGAAGTTGAAGCCGAAGGAGGTGTTGGTGGTGGGGTAGGAGCTGGAGGAGACTATGGGGGTGTTGACGGGTGGAGTTGTCGGTAGGTGAGATGGTAATGATTTTGAAAATGGTTTGATCCTCCAGGCGCAAAACATTGTCCCTATATGTTTGCGGTTACAAAAAATCCACCACTATCGCGTAGGGAGGACGATAAAGGTGGATTGACAATCGGGTGAGATGGTTAAGATAAGTTATTGGTTGATCATTTTGGCGGTCGATCCGTCGGAATATTTGACTATGACCAAGCCACGGTAGTCGTCACCGACTTTATGTCCCTGCAGATTGTATCGTGCGATCTCGGTCTTGGGAGTATCGGCAATAACTGTCTCTACACTCGACTCATCTTCATCCATCTCACTCATATTCCAGAAATTCTTCCAACCCTCAGCACTCTGATAAGCCTCAAGACACCCCATCGGCACCTTTACCTCTAATTCCATATACTGTTTATTAGACGCAGTAAGCCCTGTCGGAGGAGTAGTGGCATGACAAACTAACTTAGTCAGATCATAATAGCGGGCAATATTTAACTCAACACTCTTAGTATTTTTCCCAAAAGTGAGATCTATTATAGGTAAATATAAATAAATATGAGATAAACTACTCCAACTACTTGAAGATAAATTACAATCAGTAATAAGGGATTTTATCCCACAGTCATCAAAAGCTTCAGCGCCTATATATGAAACAGAATTAGGTATGTTTAGTGATGATAGGGATTTACACGAATTAAAAGCGCGGTATCTTATACTTGTAACAGAATTAGGTATTACGATTGATGATAGGGAATAACATTCAGAAAAAGTGCCGTCTTCTATCCTTGTTATAGAATTAGGTATGACAATTGATGTGAGGGATATACAATGTCCAAAAGCATACATTCCTATACTTGTAACAGAATTTGGTATTTCGACTGATTTTAAATCAGAACAATTGTCAAAAGCCTCATGTCCTATACTTGTAACAGAATTTGGAATTACAATTGAAGTAAGCTTATCGCAATGCTCGAAAGCAGATACGCCTATACTTGTTACGCTCAACTCTCTATTGTTATATTTTACTTTTGATGGAATGATCACATCCCCCGCATACTTCGTCGTTCCTGAAGTAACCTCGCAAGTGAAGTCAGTAAACGAAACAACATTATAGTAGATGCCATCGACCTCGAAGTCGTAGGCGTGAGTTGAACGGACTCCTATTATTACAAGTAAAACTGCTAATACAAAATGTTTCATGTTCTTTATATAATTATGGAATGATTTTAGATTGGAGAAGTTCGACATTTGTGTAACCTCGAGATTGTAGCATGAGGTTAATGGCATCTCTTTGAGATTGGAAATTATATCCGTAACCTATGGTTATACTTTTTAAAATGTCTTTGGGCAGATTTATGTCAATATATGGTATGATACCATAGTCGCTAACTCTAAATTCGAATTTTTCGTAATTCTCACCATCATAAACCTCTTTATGATTTCCCCCGTTATAACTAAAAGCCATAGCATCGTGAACACAGCGGAGATAGCGAGTTTCGTTTTCATGTGCGTAAATACGGCGTTTTATGAAAGCGCAAACTTTGTCGATGTCAGTGGAATGGCATATTGTTTCAATTTGATTAAACACATTAAGTGTTTGGAAGAACTTTAGCTCCCAATCTGTCTCATCCGTGTACGTAATAGATTGAAGATGATCCCCGTCTTTATAGTGTTCTATTACAAATTCTTCTAATTTGGAATAATCAAAGGTCAGCATATAGCCTTTCCCGTCTGTTCCATAGAGTTTCCACATCAGGTGGTTATCAGCAAGTTCGGCAAAACAGATTACATACGGGTAAGTGTGTTGATCGGGATCGAAAGGGATTTCAAGACTTTTGCAAATGTCCTTTTTCTTATCTTTAATCTTCTCGCTAATCCAGTTGTATTCCTTGCTGTCATTGAGATGTGAAAAACGTGTTGCTCGAAGGTTGATATGGTCTTTTTTCAGGATTCCTTCTAAACCATAAGCACTTGTATAGTGATGTAGCATAAAATTTTGTTGTCCTCTCATTCCCCGCAGGACAGGTTAGGTATGGATACAAAAAAGGTGTGAGGAATGTATCTTGTTTTATCCTAAAGTCAGGTCTTCGCATTACCTATTCCACGGATAAAACAATAGCCCCACACCGATAAAGCTATATAAGCTGTCGGTCACGACAGGGTACAAGCTACCGATGCAGGTGCTATTGCCAACCTTATCTTCGTGGAATTTCAAAGTTGCGAAGTTTGACTTTAGAAGATAAAATTTCAATAACACCTTAACTATATATGGATTAACTCACTGCGACGCTTCGCCTGTGATTTTGCTAATCCTTTTGCAAAGATAATAAAAAGTGTTGATTATGGGGCTATATAGAAATAAAAAACATAGGGATGCGAAATCACGCCCCGCTGATAGCCGTGGTGACGGGAATGGGGTTTGTCGATAGGTGTGGCGGTAGTGGTGGCCGGGGTAGGGGGATCAGCGGGCGAGGGAGAGGTTGAAGTTGAAGCCGAAGGAGGTGTTGGTGGTGGGGTAGGAGCTGGAGGAGACTATGGGGGTGTTGACCTGGTGGTCGAAGAAGGCTCCGATGGTGAGTCGGCGCGACATGATGTAGTTGGCCGCGATGTTGATATTGAGCGTGCGTGTGCCCGAAGTGGCCTGGGTATAGGCGGTCTCGATGCGTCGTATCAGTGCCTGGGTTTCGGCAAAGGATAGGTCGCCGTTGACGGTGAGGTCGTTGGAGATACCGTGGCCCGAACCTTTCATCTTGAGCACGGTGTTGAAGCCGATGACCTTGTATCCGAGGCCGAGGGTGATGCCGCGCTGGTTGGCCTCGACCACTTGTCCGGCCGAGGTGTTGAGCGTCAGGGTGCGCGAGTCACGATATTCAGCCGAGACGGTCATATTGTTCTTGAGAGTAGCCGAGGCGCCGATGAGGGGGGCGAATTTCTCGGTGATGGCTACCGAGGAGATGTTGTAGCGCGTGGAGGGGATGGGGTCGCCGGTGATGCCGTCGGGGGTGAAGCCGATGGCGGGATTTTCGGGCGAGGGGGCCCAGTTGAGGAATGAGGAGTAGGAGCCCACGCTGTAGGTACACTGATAGGCGTGGCTCAGGGTGAAGCTCTTGAAGATGTTGCCGAGGCGGCCGAGGTTGATAAGGCCGTCATAGGTCACGCGCCAGTTGGGGAGCGCATGGGCGAGCGAGGGGAAGGGGGAGAGATATTGCTTGTGGGGATCGGTGCCCGAGTAGGCTGAGATGAAAGCCGGGATGAGCACGTCGCTCGAGGTTGGCGATACGGTGCCCACCAGGGGATTGTAGGGGTTGCCGGCGTTGATGTTTCCATCCATGAAGCCGCCGGTGGGGTAGGTGACTCCGGCATATTGGGCTTCGTAACGGGCGGCTATGACGGGGATATTGCTCAGAAACTTGTCGAAGGCCTCGGAGGCGTAGCCGTTGTCAGCCTTGAAGTGGCGCAGGGCTGTGCGCATGGCCACATGGGTCTTGGTATAGGAGCCGGCATAGGTGGTCGGCATGTTTTCATACATGAACTGGGTGGAGCGCGAGCGGTTGTCGGTGCGGTTGGTGGTGAGGAGTATCTTCAGTCCCTTGGCCGGCTCGAGGTTGAGCTCGAGATTGATCTCGCGTGTGCGGGCCGAGTTGGCCGGCGAGGTCTGACCGTCGTCGGTGATGAGCCATCCGCGCTTGAGGGCTTTGTCGATGAAGCCGTCGCCCTCAAAGCCGAAGGCAAAGCCTACGCCGGGCGCCATCGGGCCGTAGCTGCGAGTCTGGCCCAGGAGGTTGCCGACCGAGGGGCGGTAGAGGGGGAGCGAGAGGGAACGGGTGTCGCGGTAGCGCACATTGATGCTGCGCGGAGCCATGAGGAAGCGCACTCCGTGTTCAGCCAGATCGCGCCACAGAGGTTTGCGGTCGGCCATGACTTCGGTGACCTTGAATTTGACATTCTGGGTGCCGCGGGTGAGCACGGTGAGGGTTGCGGGATCCTCGATGCGGGTCTCGATGCGGATGGGCTTGTTGGTGGTGGCGTCGACGGCGGTGACTTTGATTTTCTTGACGCGCAGGTTGTGACGCAGGGTGATGGTGGTGTCGGGCTTGAGAGCCATGGTGCGTTCAAATACACGTGGTTTGCGTTTGGCGGCGCTTGATCGTTTGGCCTGGAAGCGGTTGTCGATCTCCTTGGTGAAGGCCCATTTGCGGTAGATGCTCTCGATGTTGACACGGCCGTCGGCGTTCCAGGCGGCCTGATTGGCTATGGAGTTGCCCATCGACACGCCGTCGACCTCGGCTCCGCGATCCCATCGGTAGGTGGCGTTGTAGGAGACATTTCCTGTCAGCCAGTCGAGCACGGGGATCTTGCTGAAGGGGGCCTTGTAGCTCACTACAAATGACTGATTGTAGGCCCAGGGTGTACCTAAATGGAGGAGCGACTGGATGACGGTGTCTTTCCACTCGCGATATTTGTCGGGGAAGAGACGGCGGTTGACGGCACCCATTGTCTCCTCGATGCGTGCCGAGGTGTTGGAGTTGAAGTTGACGCTGAGAGATTTGGTGAGGTTCCAGGCGATGGCCAACTGGCGGTCCCAGGTGAAATTCTTGCTCACCGACACCGGGAGCTGGAAATCGTTGTCGGTCTCGGAGCGGGTCTGGAGTTCGTAATAGTAGCGCGAGATGGTGGTCAGGAACGAGATGGTGGTCGGCAGATAGTTGAGCTCCCACTCCTTGAAGAATTTCAGGTGTTTGCTCTTGCTCTTGATAAAGGCCAGCGGCCTGAGGGGTTTGGCGTAGGGGGAGTAGGTGTACTGGAGGGAGCCGCGGTAATCGTTGGTGTACTCATACTCGGTGGTAGGGTCGCTCTTAGACTGCTTGTTAAACGAGAAGTTGACCGTGAAGTTGGCCGGATCCCAGGGCATGGGGTTCTTGCTCTTGACGTCAAACTTGAGGCCAGAGATGGAGAAGTTCTTGACCGTGGAGTGGTCGACGGCATAGTTGAGTATCGAGTCTTTCTGGGCTTTGGTGGTGCAGGCGTCGAGGGCGTCCTTGAGCTCCACGTCCTGGTCGAGAGGATTGTATTTGGGGGTGGTCTTCTCTTTGGTGACACTGTAATAGATCGGGGCGCGTAGCTTGAACGACTCGGGCAGGAAGCGTCCGGCGTCGATCTGCATGGCGAAACTGTATTGCTCGTAGTCGTCCATGCGCCTGGAGTTGAGCGCCTGGTCAACGGCGCCAAAGCCGGCAGTCTCCTTGTGGGCGGCAAAGTTGAGGGTGCCTATGTCGGATAGGCCCAGATTGACGTTGCCCTTGGCAGCCCATCCTCCCGAATTGTTGAAGTCGGTGACTTTAAGTTCGTTGAGCCACACGGTGGCGTCCTTGACGGTCGAGGCGTTGTTGCGCACACCGACCATCATCACTCTGACGTCGCTGAGCGAGGGATTGCCGACGACAGTCATGCGGCACCGCTCGTTGGAGGGGTCGCGCTTGGAGTAGGGGATGGCATAACCCACGCCGGGAGTGTTGTCGTTTTTGGCGTGGTTGCGCTCCTTCTTGAGGTCGACGAGCTGCTGGAGGACGAGATCCATGAAGTTGGCGGCCGGCCACACGGCCGAGCGCTCGGCATCGGTGTAATGGCCCGGGGGGGTCAGATCGAGTGGCACCTCATACTCGTAGTAATTGCTGCGCACGTCGGAGCCGAGGCGTATGAAGGCGGCTACCTGACCGTTGCGCAGGTCGGTCTTGTCGTCGATGAGTTGCTCGGCGTGGATCCACATCTGGAGGCGTTTGTAGTTGCGCATGTCGAGCAGGGTGTTTTTATAGACACCGCGGCCGTCGCCGGGCTGCAGGCCGGTGACCTTGAGCGAGATCGACTGCTCGTTGAGCTGCACTATCTGGCTCTGGCTGGGGTCGGAGATGCGGCTCACACCCGGGGGGAGCACATAGTTGACCGGCTCACGGCCGGCGTTTTCCTCGATATTTACCACCGAGACGTCGAGCTCGCCCTCGGCTGGAGCGTCGCCTCGGGTGTTGAGGTTGAATTTATAGGGGCGCCACTCGCCCTTGACCAGCTCGAGGGTGGCGAAACGCAGGTGGGTGGTGGCTTTGAAGCCGGTCATATACATGCGTGCAAACCTGATGGTCGAGAAGTCGTTGATATTGCCGACGATCTTCTCGTAGGCGGCCAGAGGTATCTTGAACTGATACCACACGACCTCCTGGGTGGAGCCGTCGTTGTTGATCACCAGAGAGGTCTGCTTGTCGGTGATGAAGTTGCGGCCCACCTCGAGATCTTCGGGGCGTATCGAGACGCGATACTGGTAGTAGCGCTCATACTCGTTGAGGGTGTTGTCCTGGTTGATGTCCTCGACATCGGGCAGAGCGCGCGAGGACTGATAGAGGGGATCGGGCGCGTCGTCGGGCGACAGGGAGTTGCCCTCCACGCCGTTGTAGCGCTTGTAGCGTTCGAGCACTCCGAGTCGCTGCTCGTCGTAGTCGTAGCCGCGATAGAAGTGGTAGTTGTCGCCGGCGGGGTCGTTGAAGGGGGAGAATTTGTCCTGCTCCATGGCGGCGATTGTCGAGGCGTCGAGGCGGGAGCGCAGTTTGTCGAGATACTCGGCGTAGGAGCTGAAGCCAAACTCCAGGTCGTTCTTGAGGCCGTCGAGACCGACGTCCTGGATGGGTCGGGCCGAACTGTTGTTGTCGAAGGCGTAGGTCAGCGAGTTCTGAGACGAGACTTTGCCCCAGACGGTCTCCTGCATGAACTGTTCGTTGCCGTCGACGGGGTTGCCGTTCTCGTAGGTCTTCAGGCCGTCCTTGAGGATGTCTTCAGAGACTTCGCCGAAGTTGATGTAGAGGTCGCCGCCACTGAGGTTGTCGGCGTCGGGATCGAGGAACGGAGAGAGCATCCAGAACTGGACATACTCGATATTCGAGGCCTCGAAGTTGGTGTTGTCCATGCGCCGCATGATGCCTCCCCAGCGTTTCTCGGGGTCAGAGAGCGAGCCGTCGGGGTTGACTCCATCGGCGTCGAGATTGTAGGGGCCGCGCTCGGTGGGGTAGAAGGAGAGGTTGAGGGTCTGTATAGTGTTTGACTCGCCATAGGTGAGTTCCCTGCCCGGGAAGATCTCTTTGGAGGTGACTTCGCGTATGTAGGGATTGTTCATCTGCTTGGGGTCGCTCTTGATGTAGCCGGGACATAGCGAGGAGTTGCGCTCGGTGAACATGCGGTCGATATAGTACCAGTTGAGCAGGGCTCGGTTTTTGCCGTAGTCGACGTTGTTGCTCAGGGCCGCTTCGGGGAAGAGGGCTCCCGGGGACGGGTCGTAGGGGGTAGCAGAGAGGAACCACGAGTAGGGTGAGCGCAGGTCGATGCCTATCTGGGTAGACTCGAAGTCGTCGATGTAGCTTGAGCCGCGTGTCGATCCGCTCTTCTGGGCGTGGGGCATGAGTTGGGCAAACTCGGCCTGGAGGGCCAGGGTCGAGGGGGCTTCGGCGTTGACGGTGGGTATCTTGTTGAGCAGGTTGGTGAGCCATTGGAAGCGTGTGGTGTAGCGTGTGTTGAGGCCCCACATCGTGTTGTTGACCACCTCATCGCCTATATTGACTTTTTCAGTGAGTGCCTTTTCGGAGAAGTGCATCAGAGTGCCACCGAGACTGAAGTCTTTGTTGAACTGGTAGTTGAGATCGAGGCCGAGGAGGGTCTTGCGCTGGGTCGAGAAGAGTGACTGGTTCTCGAGGGTGACGCTGATGTTCTGGCCCGAGTCGATGATGCTCTGGTTGGTGATGGTGACTATACCCATGGTGTAGTCGACGGTGTAGTCGCTGTTCTCGCGCAGGGTGACTCCGCCGGCTGTGACCACTACCGATCCTCGCGGCACGTTCATGGCGTTGAGCCTGATCTGTGAGCCTGAGGAGGCTTGATAATGGCCTGTGAGCACAAATTTGTTTTTGTCGGCAAACTGCTTGGCTATCACCAAGGTGGAGTCGTAGAGCTCCTTGTAGACGTATCGCTCGGCAAGCACCGGGTCGTCTATCTTTCGCTCGAGGTTTGAGCCGAAGGGCTCGGCCACGGGGAAGATGATTTTGCCCTGGGAGGAGAGGATGGTGTATCCCTCGATGAAGTCAAAGAAGCCGTCGGGGTTGGTGGCCTGGTTGGAGTCGATATTGTCGAGCCCGGTGACCCTCAGCAGCGGCTGGTCGGCAATGGAGGGGACGGGGAGATAATTGATCTCGGTGCCGGTGGTGTCGCTCAGATACTTGACGTTGAGGCGGAAATTGTTTTTCTGTACCTGGAAGGCACCGAGCGAGTAGACGTTTTTCATCATCAGTTTCCACAGAGGCTGACGCGGGTCGATGGTGGTCGACTTGAGCATCTTGAGATAGAGCGATGAGGCGGTGGTGGTGATGTCGGCCGAAAATTCACCGACCTTGTAAGTCTTGCCACCGTAGGTGTACTCGTAGGCCACGCCGAGCACTTCGTCAGAGCTCAGGGCGGTCTTGAGCGATATGTATCCGAGGGTGGAGTTGAGGGTGTACTCAGAGGAAGCCAGCAGTCGGGCCGACTCAACTTTCTCGTAGTCGCTACCTCCGTCGATACCATAGGCGGCCAGCGGGGCCAGGGCTTGGGTGACGGTTGAAATGTTGCGTGCGCCGGGATAGTCCTCGGAGATGACGCGAAGCAGGTTGTTGGAGGAGTTGGAGGGGACTGAGACGGCGAGGTCAGGCTGCCAGTAGTCGCTGGCGAGCACACGGTTTTCGCCGAGATCCTGGAAGGCCACGAAGTCGCGGCTCTGCTCGAAGTGGCTGTTGCGGTTGGTGACCCATACTTCGATGCGTGTGATGTTGATGCCCGAGGAGACAAAGGGGAGGCGCGAGGCAAAGGTGTCGTAGTTGTCGCGGAAGTATTGGGCCAGGAAGAAGTGGCGGTTCTGGTCGTAGTCGGCGGCGCTGATGCTGAAGTCAGTGGTCTGGGAGCCTCCTTTAGAGTTGACGGTGGTGGACTGGGAGTTCTGCTGAGAGACCAATGCTGTGGCCGTGAGTTTGCCAAACTGGAGTTTTGTCTTGATGCCGAAGAGCGCGGTGCTACCCCTGATGAGCGACGAGCCTGTGGTCATGGAAACGTTGCCGGCTTCGATTGACTTGACTATATCGTCCTCCTTGCCTTCATAGGCGAGCTTGATGTTTTTGGAGTCGAAGTCAAAGGTAGCGTCGGTGTTGTAGCTCATGTTGAAGTTCATGCGGTCGCCAACCGAGGCCTGTATATTGGCCTGTATCTTCTGGTCGAAGTCGAAGTAGGTCTTGCGTCGCGAATTGAGCGAGAGGGCCGGGTTGTCGGTCTTGTTGGACTTGACTCCGGTCGAGAGGGTGATCGAACCCTGGGTGCGCAGGCTGACACCTCCTGGGCCGAAGATTTTCTCCAGGGCTCCGAGCTCGAAGTTCATGTCGAGCACGTTGAACGGCTCCTTGGCTTCTTTGGTGATAGCCTCGGAGTTACGCTGGCGGAAGTAGGAGAGCATGTTGCGACGGTTTTGCCAGGCGTTATATTGCTCGGGGGTTAGGTAGAAGGGGGTGACTATCTCGGTCTCGCCCACGCGCGTGCGCACGATGTAGCATCCCGTCACCGGGTCATACTCCGAGAGTGTGGTGACGTTGGAGGGGTTGTCGAGGTCGGCTGCAAAGTCGGTCTTGAGGATGTCCTCGTAGTTGCGTGGCACGGTCTGCTGAACCGGGAAGGGCATCATGATCGAGTCGGCGGCATCGACGAGGGGGGTGCCGCCCGAGGGGAGCAGCGGTGAGGTGGTGACGATGGCCGGTGGCGGATTGAAATCGGGATCGTCGGTGTCGGCGTAGGCATATACGCCGATGGCCGCGAGCATGGCGACGATGCAGGCGACCGACAACAAGGGGCGTATGTGGCTGAGGCGGATCAAGTCCCGTGGAGGGGGAGATTAAGAGGTTGTTTAAAAAACAGTTTCAGCAAGAGTGGCCGGCTACATCATGGTGAAGGCCTGCTTGATCGCAGCCTCGACCTTGATGGCCGGATCGGCATCAAAGATGCGCCGCAGGGCTTTCTGACACGCGGGTCGTGGATAGCCGAGGACGGTGAGGGCGGCGAGGGCCTCTTCGTAGACCTCAGAGTTGGAGGCCGGGAGGATGGCATCGCCACTGAGTAATAACGTTTCCTCTGAGGGTTTTATTTTATCCTTGAGGTCAACGATGATCCTTTGGGCTGTCTTGGCGCCGATGCCTTTGACCCCCTTGAGGCGGCTGTGGTCGCCCGAGGAGATGGTGAGCTCGAGTTCGGCCGGAGAGAGCGACGATAAAATCAGTGAAGCTGTGCCCGGGCCGACTCCAGAGACACCTATGAGGAGGCGGAAAAGTTCGCGCTCGCGTGTGGTGAAAAAGCCGTAGAGAGTCCAGGCGTCTTCGCGTATGACCTGGTGGAGCCAGAGCTTGATCTCGCCCGAGCAGTTCTGGAGGCGTGAGAATGTGGACAGGGGTATATTGATGAGGTAGCCGAGGTTGCCGGCTTCGACAACGACGTAGGTGGGTGTGTTTTCGGTGATGATACCTTTGATGTATTCGAGCATCGGTCGGAGGTTGGTTAGAGGGATGGTTAGAGATGGCTGTTGGATAAATATCTTGACACACTCCCGCTTAGAGGCAGCAGCGAGAGGGTGAAGCCGGAGCGAGGGGGCAACAGGAGCAGGCCGGGCTCGGCTTTGCCTGAAAGTTGCCAGGCGAGCAGTCGCGGGGAGGTAAATCCTGTCGCGTCGGCTATGGCCATTGCAGTCATGCCCATGGTGGAGCGCAGGTTGAGCTCTACACATGGGTGAAGAGCCGGGCGTGAGGCGGAGTCGCGGTGGATCAGCATGTCGACACCCATCCAGCCGCTGTAGCCGCCGGTGATGTCGGCGAGAATGGAGGGGAGCTGTCGGCAGAGGTTGTCATAGCTGTCGAGCAGGCCGTGAGAGCCGATGATTTCCCTGAGTGTTTCCTGGGGGGCAACGATGTTGCCTCCATAGTTGCCCGAGGGGTCGGTGGTGAATATCGAGAGACCCCGATAGGTGACCGCTCCCGAGGAGTCGGCGTGGAAGAGGGCCGCGAGGTCGAGCAGCCGATTGAGTCCCGGTTCGGCTAAGACGGAGCCCTGGCGGTGGATGATGCCTCTGAGTCGGTCGCGGAGCGCGTGGGGAGAGAGGCCCCGGGCACAGAAGACTCCGCGGCCGCTACACGACCAGGGGGACTTGAAGTAGCTGCCCGGACTCGAGAGCTCGGCTCTGACGGCCTCGTCGGGGTCGGTGAACTCGCGCGGCAGGTCGGAGTCGTCAAAACCCAAGGCGCGCAGGATGGCGATGGAAGAGCGTCGGTGACTCACCTGCCTGTAGTGGGCGAGGGTGGCGGGCGAGGGGAGGGAGTGGCGGGGGAGGCCTGCGTCGGCAAACTGGCGGGCGGCGTCAAGGCTCCAGCCCCAGGGGGAGGGGAGGTATTCGTCGGTGGCGGTGGTCAGGGGGCGGCATTTCAGGCCCCAGTTGGCTGAGAGCCACTCGGCGTCGGCCATATAGGAATGGTCGGCCACGAGCACGGCATCGCCCTCAGAGGCCCACCATGCAGGCAAGAGCCCCCCCGCCCTGTGGAGTGCCGAAGCGTGGGGCGGAGGGGTGTAGTGGATGCAATCGAGCCCGAGGGCCAGATCGTTTTCCGGATTAAAGAGATGGAGCGTGCGCGCTGACATGAGTCGTCGGCTCGCTGTCAGTTCTTGATCTTGGAGGCTATCGACTTGGGCAGGGCTTCGCGGTTGACCATTATGCCCATGGTCTTGGCAAGCAGGTAGGGCTCGGAGACGTAGAAGAAGCCGCCGTAGACGTGGTCGGTGTCCCAGGAGTTTTTGACCTTGTAGTATTTCTTGCCGTTCTGGTCGGTAGCATAGCCCATGATTACCATGCCGTGGTCATCGGTAGTGAGATGGTTGTCAAACATTTCCTGGCGCATCTCCTGGGTGACGGTGATCTCTTCGCAGGGGCCGTTGATCTTGTTGTTCTCGGCCTCGCGCTCAGACTTGGAGAGTTTGACCCAACGGGCAAGCTCGGTGCCCTCGAGGTTTTTCTCGTTTTTCTTGACGGGGATGACTGCATAGCCGTCTTTCCAACGGAAGCCGGGCTCGCTGACGTCGGCGGCCCATGCGATGGAGTAGCCGTTGTCAAGGGCGTTATCTACCACTGCCTTGAGCTCGTCCATAGGCAGGTTGACCGACGATTTCCAGAGCCAGTTGTCGGCTATCTCGAGGGGGAATGAGGAGTAGAAGGGGTGGTGGGTGTAGGAGGTGAGCGCTACATAGTCGTCCATGTTGAGGCCGAGCGATTTGGCGTAGCTCTCGGGTGTATAGGTCTTGCCGTCGACCTCAAATGTAGAGGGGATCTGTCCGAAGTAGGCGTCGAGCACACCGTCGTAGCCTTTCTGCCAAGCGGTAGACTTTTTGCGCTGGGAGTTGACGGCGTCGAGCATGCCTCGGAGCACACCCTCGACTTCCGTGTGGTCGTGGTTGTCCTCGCCATAGTTGAGACCACGGTAGGCCTCTTCGGGCACCATGCCGTAGCGGTCAAAGACGTAGAGCACGTCAAAGAAGCCGCCTCCCTGGGCGAAATTGATCTTGCCGTCGGTGCGTATATATTTGTCGGCTTTGTCGTGGTAGCAGTGGCGCACTACCCACATTTCGCTCAGGTCGGTCTCCTTGCCTGTCTTGCGTAGTATCTCGTCCTCGAGAAAACCCAGGCCTGAGAAGCTCCAGCAGGTGCCCGATTTGTTCTGGTTTTTCACTGGAGTTGTCTTGTTGACCTTTACGTCGGTGAACTTGAAGCCCTCGACTGAGTCTTTTTTCTCGACGTTTTCATCGGCCATTGCGCCGAGCGAGAGAGTTGACAGCAGGGCTGCTGCGATATACTTTTTCATTGTCAAAAATAACTTGGACTGGTTTGTTTTCTTACAACGCAAAGGTAGCTAAAATCCGGGAAATCTTTCCAAAATTTGAGTCAAAGTTTTTGAGATTTCGATTTTGATTGGGGACGGGTGGGACAGGTGGGACATGTGGGACGGGTGGGACGGGTGGTTGATTTACCGATAATTTTTGTGTATCTTTGCATGCCTGTCGGGCCGACAGTCTTGACGGTAGGTTGTAAAACAGTTTGTAAAACAATAATATAAATGAATTTATGAAGCAGATAGTATTTCTTGTCTCACTGGTTTTTGCTTGCGGTGTCCTGAAGGCTCAGCAGACGGCCGGGGATTATATTTATAGCGGTGATGGTTTTGAGGTTAAGACGGCTGTGAAGATTTCCCATTATAACAATGGCGAGGAGTATCAGGAGGAAAATGTGGGTTTATACTCCAAGGATGGCAAGGTGCTGGTAGCGGCTATCAGTTGCTATTATGATGAATTTTATGTTCTGGACGGTTGTGAGACCATCAGCAGCGGTGCTTTCCAGTCTTTTGAAAATACCAAGGTGTTTATTCCGTCGAGTGTGATCAATATAGCTCCTGACGCGATCAAGACTCTCAGCGGTTCGGGTAAGGCTAACCGTTACGGGGGGATTGTCGATGGCGTGAAGGAGAAGGTCGTGCAGAGCGCGGCAAGTGTTGTGAGGTCAGATGAGAATGTGACTGAAGTAGCACGTTATAATCTGCAGGGCGTGCGCCTGAGCAGACCTGCCGATGGTGTAAACCTGGTGCAGATGTCGGACGGGACAACATCAAAACAGCTGGTGAGATGAGATAGAGGCCGGGGAGAGATGGCGGGGCTGAGTGTAGGAATCCGAGGAGGCTGTTTAAAGTTACGCTAAAAATGTATAATATGGAGGGAAAGTTGGCGGAAAAGTTGTAACTTTGCGCGTCGCGCCTCGGCGTGCGATCCATTTATCATACTAAACAGAAATTTTACCCTTCATCTATGAAACGTAGCCTTCTTGCGCTTCTTGTCGCTATAACCGCTCTGTCGATTCCCTTTGTGTCGCATGCTCAGATGCGCTGGGGTGTATCGGCCGGAGTCAATGTCAATGATTTGAAATTCAAGCAGGTGCTCTTCCCGATTTCCAAAGGTGTCGGAGAGTCGCTCGGCATGAGGGGTGAGATGATGTTTCCGGGTATAGGTTTCGGTCTTGAACTGGGCCTGTTCTATCAGCAGCAGGGCGCCTCGCTCGATCTTGGACATGAGCCCAATCTGTTGTGGAGCTCTCAGGGCTATGGCAACGAGCGTATCTATGTGCATAATATCTCGATACCTTTCAATCTGAAATTCAAGTGGACCCGTATGCAGGGACTCGAGGACTATGTGGCACCTTTTGTCTACGGAGGCCCTGTGCTTCAGCTTCAGGCCGGTCACAGCAAGTGTGACGCCATCAAGTTTTCGGGCGGCGACGTAGAGCTGGTGTGTGGTGCCGGTGTCGAGATCTTCAAGCGCTGGCAGGTGTCGGCGTCCTACACCTGGGGCATGACATACGCGCTTAAGACAGCCCAGCTCTTTGATGTGAGTGCGCGTAACCGCACATGGAGCTTTGCGGTGACCTACTTCCTGAAATAAATTCAGAAATAAATGTCGGAAACACTTCCGGCGACAGCGACGTTAGTTAATTATGTCTACTCAAACTACACCTGCTGCAGCAGGCTCTACCGAAGATCTCGGCCAGAAATCAATAGGCCGGCTGCTGATGCAGTATTCCGTGCCGGCTATCATAGCCAGCGTAGCTACGTCGCTTTATAATATCATTGACTCGATCTTTATCGGCCGCGGAGTCGGGCCGATGGCTATCGCTGGTCTTGCCATCACGTTTCCACTGATGAATCTGGTGGCGGCTTTCTGTATGATGATAGCCGCCGGCGGCGCCACGATCAGTTCTATCTTCCTGGGCCAGAAGAATTATTCGAGGGCTACCGATGTGGTCAATAATGTGTTGGTACTCTGTCTGATACACGCTGTGGTGTTTGGCGGAGGCACACTGTTGTTTCTCGATGAGATACTCTATTTCTTCGGAGCCACGCCCGAGACTATCATTTATGCGCGTGAGTTTATGGAGGTGATCCTCTGGGGCACGCCTGTGGCCTACGTGTTTATCGGACTCAACAACCTGATGCGTGCCACCGGTTATCCCAAGAAGGCCATGATCTCGGCCCTGCTCTCGGTGGTTGTCAATCTGATACTGGCACCTATATTTATTTTCAAATTGGGCTGGGGTATCAAGGGAGCTGCCTGGGCTACGATCTGTGGCCAGTCGGTAGCGTTTGTGTGGGTGATGATCCACTTTCTCAGCCCCAAGTCGTCGATACATTTCAAGTTGGGCAACCGATGGCTCAGCGGATCGATAGTCAAGCGCATCTATGCTATCGGACTGTCACCGTTTCTAATGAATGTGTGTGCCTGTGTGGTCGTCGTGTTTCTCAACAGGGCGTTGCTTGACTGTGGCGGCGATCAGGGCAACCTGTGTGTCGGGGCCTACGGTATACTCAACCGTGTCACGATGTTTTTCGTGATGATAGTCTTCGGTGTGACTCAGGGCATGCAGCCGATCCTGGGCTATAATATAGGAGCCGGCAAGATAGACCGAGTGAAGCGCACGCTGCGCACCGGTATCTGGATCGGCGTGGCCATCACTTCGGTGGGCTGGATTGTCTCTGAGGGTTTCCCCGATATGCTCAGCCGCCTGTTTACCGTCGATGAGTCGCTCATCACGATAGCGCGCGAGGGATTCAGGGTGTACTTCATAGTCTATCCCGTGGTGGGGTGTCAGATCGTGATACAGAATTTCTTCCAGAGTGTCGGTAAGCCTAAGCTCTCTATATTTCTCTCGTTGACCCGTCAGCTGATCTATCTGTTGCCGTTGCTATTCGTGTTCTCCCGGGAGTGGGGAGTCGACGGAGTGTGGGCTTCGATGTCGGCCAGTGATTTTCTGGCGTTCCTGACGGCTGTGATCACTCTGAGACTGTGGGCCCGCAAGAATTTTGCGGCCGACTCTACGTTCAGAGGCGACGCGTGAGAGCCAGCAATAATAGATGAATTATGACACATCGGCGCAGGTAGCCGAAAGGTGAACCCGCGCCGATGTGTAAATCAAAACAAACTGAAAAATTCCCGTGACTGAAATCATAGACCTGCGCACTGATCCGCGTACAGCGGCCGAGCCCGGGCGTCTGCTCCGCGCCGTGGCTGAAACACTGCGAGTGCCGACATCGAGAGTGAGACATCTGAGGGTTGTGCGTCGTTCGATCGATGCACGCCAGCGCCGGGTGATGGTCAATCTCGGAGTCAAGGTGTGGCTCGACGAGGAGCCGACCGAAGACTCGCTGATCACTCCCGTGGAGTATCATCGCCTCCCGGAGGATGCTCCCGAGGCCATAGTGGTCGGGGCCGGCCCCGCGGGACTGTTTGCGGCGCTGAGGCTCATAGAGCTCGGGGTGAGACCCATAGTGCTCGAGAGAGGTAAGGATGTGGATGCACGCAAACGCGACATGGCCGCTATCTCGCGCGACAATATCGTAGACCCCGATTCAAACTATTGTTTCGGCGAGGGTGGAGCCGGTGCTTATTCAGACGGCAAGCTCTATACGCGCAGCAAGAAGCGCGGGTCGGTCGACAAGATACTCAATGTGCTGGCTCAGCATGGCGCTTCAGAGGATATATTGATAGATGCCCATCCCCATATAGGTACTGACCGCCTGCCTCAGGTGATCAAGGCTATACGCAACACTATCATCGGCTGTGGCGGCGAGGTTAAGTTCTCGACACGTGTCGACGGCCTGGTCTTTGACAGCGAGGGGGAGGTCAACGGAGTGACCACTGTCGCAGGCGAGACCTACAACGGCCCCGTGATACTGGCCACCGGCCACTCGGCGCGCGATATCTATACGATGTTGCTCGACTCGGGGGTGGAGCTTCAGCCCAAGGGACTGGCTATCGGGGTGCGTCTCGAGCATCCTCAGGAACTTATCGACCGTCTGCGCTATCATTCGCCCGAGGGGCGCGGACGCTGGCTTCCGGCAGCTGAGTATACGATGCTCACCCGTGTGGACGGTAGGGCCGTCTATTCGTTCTGTATGTGTCCCGGCGGTTATATTATCCCGGCCGCCAGCGGCGAGGGTCAGCTTGTGGTCAACGGTATGAGTCCGTCTCACCGCAACGGGCCGAGGGCCAATTCGGGCATGGTTGTAGAGATACTTCCCGAGGATGTGGCCGGGAACGATGATGAGCGCGAGAACACCCTGCGCATGATGCGCCTGCAGGAGAGGATAGAGCGAGCTTTCTGGGAGGAGGCGGGCCACACGCAGAACGCTCCGGCTCAGCGGATGACGGATTTTGTCAATTCGCGCGGCTCGTCGACGCTTCCACCTACGTCTTATCCGCCCGGTATACATCCGGCGCGTATCGATAAGCTGCTCCCCGAGGGGATAGCCCGCAGGCTGCAACAGGGTTTCAGGGAATTTGACCGCAAGAACCGCGGTTTCCTGACTGCGGAGGCTACGCTGATCGGAGCCGAGACACGCACTTCGTCGCCACTGAGAGTGCCACGCGACGGCGAGACGCTCGCTCATGTCTCGGTCGGCGGGCTCTATCCTTGTGGCGAGGGTGCGGGCTATGCCGGCGGTATAGTGTCGGCGGCTATCGACGGCGACAATGTGGCTACCGCCGTGGCTGCGAAGCTGGGCAGGAAAGGATAAAGAGAGTAGTCGAAGCGGGGTGTGGGATATGCCGGTAGCGGATTGATCCACCGGGTGGACGCACGGACTGTGTGGCCCCTGTTGTTATGGCTCAGGCCTGGTCGACGTAGACCTGGGCGTTCTCGTAGCGTACTATCCTGACGCGCGATCCCGCTCCGATGAAGCCTAAGGTGGCCACGGCGTCGAGGGTGTGGGTGCCTATTTTCACTTTACCGGCCGGACGCATGTCGGTGAGAGTGACCCCTTCGTGGCCTATGAGCCGTGCCGGGTGCATGTCGACACCGATGAAGCCGTCGTCGTTGCGCAGCTCGGTGGTGAGGTCGGCGTGGCGGTGAAACCATCGTGGCCCGTGGGGAAAGATCAGCCAGCAGGTCAGAGCCAGCAGAGCCAGCAGGCCTAATGAGAGACAGAGGATGATGAAGAGCATGAGGATTGTCGGATTAAGGTGGTCACTTCTTGCGGAAGCTGTTTTTGATCCATCCCGGCACTATGCAGGCACCGATGATGAGGTAGATGTAGTAGCTGATGATGCGCCAGAAGAGAGCTATCACCAGAGCCATGGCCGCGCTACCGATGAGGTCGCCGTAATAGGTGGTGAAGAGCCATTCGCTGATACCGGCACTGCCGGGTGTAGGGCTGACCATGAGTACTACCCACACTACAAACTGCCGGCCGAAGACTACAAGTTGGGGCGCGGAGGGCACAAAGGCGAGAAAGAGGGCGTTGACCACGAGGTATCTCGAACACCAGGAGAGGGCTGTGCCCGAGAAGGTCTCGAGCCACCATTTCAAGGGTCGGCGCCTGAGCGATGCTCCGGCGGCCTCCATATTGGCACCGAGGGTGTCGACCTGATCTCTCCATCGTTTCAGAAAACCGAGACTGAAGAGCCTGAGCAGGCCGCGGTGGATGGCCCGGGGCCTGACGAGTATGCCCAGGAAGAGCAACAGAGTCCAGAGGGCGATGCCGCAATAGACTATCCAGAAGACAGTCTGGAGGCCGGTGGTGAATGCCGAGTGGTCGAAACCGAAGAGCTCCCTGTAAGGGATCAGCATAATCACAACCGGCACGGAGAGGACAAAAAAGAGTTCGTCGAGAAAGAGGGTGGTGAGCATCAGGGTGGTGGCTCGTCCCAACTCGATGCCCTCGCGGTTCATGTAGACCATGCCTAAGGCACTTCCTCCGACGGCCGAGGGGGTGACGCAGGATGTGAACTCACAGAGCATATTGACCTTGATGGCCTGAGCCCAGCTGAGGTCGCGGTCGGTGATAGTCCTGAATCTCCAGCTTAGGCCGAAGTCTCGGCCTATCATGAAGAGCCAGGCCAGGGCTATGCAGGCTATCACTCGCGGGGTGAAGTCGATCGATCGCCACACCTCGATATTGAACTCGCGGTGAAAGAGCCATGCGACTACACCCAGACCTATGGCTACGGGCAGGAAGATCTTCCAGGCCAGGTCGAGCGTGCCCCGGGAGGGTGAGGGGGACGGCTGAGGGGAGGGGGAGGATGCAGGCCCTTTATCGGTGGTCGGTGTCATAGCGTGAGATAATTTCGTCGTAGAGGCCGATGACTTCGTCCATCACGTCGCGCCAGGATCGGCAGAGGGTCTTGCGGGCCTTGCGGCCGACGCTGATGATGTCGTGGCGTGACAGCGAGGCGATGGCCTGAGAGTAGGCTTCGGGGGTTCGTGAGGCGAGAAATCCGTTGGAGCCGTGGGTGATGAGTTCGGCGGCTGTGGCACCTTCGGGCAGTATGGCCGGAGTCATCACTGCGGCGGCCTCGCGTACCACCAGGGGCGCGTTGTCGTAGTAGCTCGGGAAGAGCAACAGATCGGCGGCGGCATAGTGGCGTCTGAGAGTCTCGCGCTCCTCGATGAGCCCCAGGAAAGAGACCTTGTCGCTGAGGCCCAGCTCGCGAGTGAGCTCTATCATGCAGTCGCGTGCATAGCCTTCGCCGATGAAGGTCATCTGATAGTCGAGGCTATCGGGCAAGAGGGCCAGGGCTCTGACTATCACTTCTATACCCTTCTCGAGAATGTGCTGTCCCACGAAGAGGAGGCTCAGGGTGGCGGGAGCTATTCCGAGGCGGCGCCGCGAGTCGCTTTTATAGGCTTCGATGTCGTCAATGCTTTCGGCAAAGTCGTTGCCGTTTTCCACCACTCTCACTTGGCCCCGGTAGCCATACTCCCTGAGGGTTTCCTCGACGGCTCTCTGGGGTATCCAGACCTCGGTAGCGCTACTGTAGAAACGGAGTATCTTCCTCATCTGTCTCTCGACCATCCACTCGGGGAGGGAGTGGCGCAGGTCGGTGCGATATTTGGAGTGGAAGGTGGCTACCAGCGGTACCTGATGGTGGGCGGCCGCGTAGGCGGCCAGTCGTCCCGACGAGAATGGACAGTGGGCGTGGACTATCCTGAAGGGTGTGTGCCTGAGCCGTCGCCAGATCATGGGGTCGGCTTTGGGGAAGCCGTAGCGATAGGGGTGGCGGTTGTAGATGGGCAGCGAGACGTAGCGGAATATGTCAAAGTCGGGGTGAGGGGTGGAGACGGGGTTCCAGGGGGTCACCACAGTGACCTTGCGCCCCGACTCCACGAGCCAGCGGCAATAATTCTCAACCGTCAGAGTCACACCGTCGATCACGGGTGGAAAACTGTCGTTGAAGAGGCCATAGATCTCGCGGGAGCCGGGGTGCAGATGGTTCATCGGTCAGAAAGAGCTGATTAAGAGGTTGCCTTGAAACAATCTCTAAGCCTCGCCGTCGATACGCATTTCCTCGTAGTCTTTGGCGATATTGGGCTTTTCGAGACCGTAGTGGTGGCGTGCATCCATCGCTTTGAGTATAATGCCGAAAATCAGGGCCAGCACTCCGAGCGAAGCGAAGACACACATGGGGGCGGTGTAGTCATACTTCATGGGGTCGTCGATGCCGGGGTTGGTGGCGGAGAGCACGTTGCCGATGATGATGGGCACGAAAGCGAGACCGATGTTCTGAACCCAGAAAATCAGTGAGTAGGCCGATCCGAGGAAACGCTTGTCCATCACCTTGGGCACCGAGGGCCACAGCGAGGCGGGCACCAGCGAGAAGGAGATGCCGAGCACGACGATGGCCGAGTAGGTGATCAGTTCGCTGCGGGTGGCGGGGACTACAAAAGCAAAGGTGAGGTGGCACACGATCATGAGGATGGCACCGAAGATCAGCATAGTGGCGCCCTTGCCTTTGTGGTCGAGAAACCATCCCAGGAATGGGGTCAGGCAGGCTGCACCGATGGGAAACCAGCGGAAGATGTCGGAAGCCTGGGTCTCGGAGATGCCGAGGTTGCACTGAAGCATATTGGCGGCATAGCGCTGGAAGGGGAAGATGGCCGAGTAGTAGAGCACGCAGAGCATGGCGATGATCCAGAACAGGCGACTGCTGAAGATGGCGCTGACGTCGCTGAGCTTGAACTCCTCCTCGCTCGACTCCTCCTGAGCCAGGCGGGCTGCGCCCATCTCATGGTCGAGCTTGGTGTCCATGAAGGTGAAGACTATGTAGCAGAGCAGGCCGATGCAGAGCAGGGCCGAGCAGAAGGCTACGGGGGTCACCACCGAGGGGGTGCCACCCCAGTCGGCCAGACGGGGCGAGATAGAGAAGATGGCGAAGACGCCAACTCGGGCTATGGCCATCTCGAGGCCCATGGCGAGGGCCATCTCTTTGCCTTCAAACCATTTGGCGAGGGCTTTGGACACCGTGATGCCGGCCATCTCACAACCACAGCCAAACACCATGAAGCCCAGAGCGGCGAGTTTGGCCGAGCCGGGCATCACTGTCCACCAGGAGCTGAGCCACTGCTCCAGAGCCGTGCCCTCGAAGCCGTCGCTCAGAGCGTAGAGCTTGACCAGGGCACCTCCGACCATCAGCGAAGCCGAGAGGGTGCCGGTGAAGCGTATGCCCATCTTGTCGAGGATGATGCCGGCGAGTATCAGGAAGCCGAAGACGTTGAGTATATACTCGGCGCCGGCATAGTAGCCGAAGGCGTCGGGCGACCAGCCGCGCTGGGTCTGGACAAGCGACTGAAGTGGCGACATGACGTCGACAAACATGTAGGCAAAGAGCATCATCGATGCCACAAGCACGAGGGCTGTCCAGCGTGCCCAAGCCTTGTCGTTGAGCAACTGTTTCACTTGCCCCGTCGCTGACGTTGCGTTAGTTTTCATAGGTGGTGGTTAATAAGAATGTATTTTAATTAAGAATGTATTTTAATAATGTGGAATTTGGCTACAAAATTAATATAAATTTAGAATAATTTCCTAATTTCGCGGAGTCAAAATGTTAATCCATGAACCGTCACCAACCATATACACTCGACCGCACTGTGAGGCTGGTCATCAACTGTGTGCTCTTTGCAGGAGTCATCTGGCTCATCTCGACACTCAGCGGCGTGTTGCTGCCGTTTCTCGTGGGGTGTCTCGTCGCCTATATACTCGAGCCCTTCGTGCAGTTTAACCGCGCTTTGCTCAATCTGCGCGGACGAGTGATAGCTACACTGGTGACTCTCTTCGAGGTGTTCTTTTTCATGTGTGTGCTGGGGTATATCTTTATACCTATGATAGTCCATGAGGCCGCCCAGATGGCGGCTATGCTCAAGACCTATGCTACCTCTGAGCTCACCATACCTTTCATTCCCGAGGGGTTACACGCTTTCCTGAGGCGGCATCTCGACTTCAATCTGCTGACTACCATGCTCTCGCGTGAGGAGTGGACACGCATGATCGAGGAGGCTGTCTCGGCGTCGTGGTCGCTGATCAGCGGTTCGATCTCGCTGCTCATGACGGTTTTCTCGTGGGTGATAGTGCTTCTCTATATAGTCTTCATCATGATTGACTATGAACGTATCTCGCGCGGATTCGGTCATCTTGTCATGCCGCGTTACAGGCCTGTAGTCTTCAGTGTGGCCCGCGATGTCAAGGAGTCGATGAACCGCTATTTCCGCGGTCAGGCACTGGTGGCGCTCTGTGTCGGGATACTTTTCTCGATAGGATTTCTCATCATAGGTTTGCCTTTGGCGGTTGTGCTCGGGCTGTTTATCGGTGTGCTCAATATGGTGCCCTATCTTCAGTTGATCTCGCTTGTGCCGGCCACTATGATCTGTCTGTTCTGTGCGGTGGAGGGTGATGTGAGCTTCTGGACACTCTTCTGGGAGATGATAGCGGTATATATAATTGTGCAGGCGATCCAGGATCTGATACTCACTCCGCGCATCATCGGCAAGGCCATGAGCATGAATCCGGCTATAATCTTTTTCTCGCTGTCGGTGTGGGGCACTCTGCTTGGCATGATAGGGCTTATCATAGCGATACCGCTTACCACTCTGTTGCTCAGCTATTACGATCGCTATATGCTGAGGTCGGAACTGGATGATGATGAGAAGCCGGAAAAGGGTGAAAGGTTAAGCGATGTTAAATAGCGGTTGAATATTTGCACAGTTCAAAAAAACGCTCTACCTTTGCAGAGCAAAAAGCAAAACACAAAGCCTAATCGGGGTGTAGCTCAGTTGGTTAGAGTACGCGTCTGGGGGGCGTGAGGTCGCTAGTTCGAGTCTAGTCACCCCGACTGATTAGGAAAGAGAGCCTGTAAGTTTTTTACTTACGGGCTCTTTCTTTTTCGGCAGTGTGGCATCACCTGACGACAAACCGCTTTGACGCGCGCTTCCGGCAGTGTGGCTTCACCTGGCGACAAACCGCTGTGACGCGCGTTTTTTGGCAGTGTGGCATCACCTGGCGACAGACCGCTATGACGCGCGTTTTTGGTAATGTGGCATCACCTGGCGACAAACCGCTGTGACGCGCGTTTTTGGTAATGTGGCATCACCTGGCGACAAACCGCTTTGACGCGCGCTGAGAGAGTAGCGTTTATTATGTCTGATGTAGTTAAAATTAGTTAAAAATTATTGGAAGGGGTAATTTTTGCGTATATTTGTCAGTAATTTGCTCTGGTAGCTGACAGAAAGTCATTATATGGCTTTAAGCGGTAGAATATCAGAAACACACACATAAATCGATCTGTTCATTACCTTTATTCTATAATCTAAACACAATTTTATGAAGAAAATCTTTACTCTTCTTGCAGTGGCCGCTATGGCCATCACCGCTAAAGCCGAGCTCACGGTTGTTTCTCTGCCCGTAGATGCAGATGGTAAGATTGATCTGAGCAATGATGTCATTGTAGACAATGATTATTTCTCGGCCAAGCTCCTCACGTCCAATCCTACCAGCGGAGCCAACGAGTATAAGTATACTACCGTTGAAGGCGGTTCTGACGATGTAAGTCTTACCAACTGGTTTGAGCTTCGCTCTTCGGTTCCCAGTGCCGATGCACCCCTCGCACCTACGCCCGAGGCGGGCAGATCGGCTGTTCTCGTGACTGTGAAGAAGGCTGTCACCCTCTATTCTTTTGTACGTACAGGCAACAACAAGAAGATCGAACTCTACTCTGACGCTGTGGCTATGCCTGCAACAAGAATTTATGTTGACGACAACGGCAGCAATTATTTCTGGACTACAAGCTGGAGCAATGTGCAGCCCGGCGATTACATCCTGACCGAGTCGGGTGGTACCGGCCGTCTCTCGGGCTTTGCTTACGAGGCTGGTGCAGAGTCAGGTATCGCCAACGTGATTGCCGACGAGAACGCTCCCGTAGAGTACTACAACCTCCAGGGTGTGCGTGTAGCCAACCCCGAGCAGGGTCTTTACATCAAGCGTCAGGGCAACAAGGTAGAGAAGGTAGTTCTCTGATTGAACCCCAGTGGTTTGAGCCTATAAACAGTAGGTCTCAGACTTAATAAAAAGAAATTTCCCGGCCCCCCGACGGTGCATGTCACCCTCGGGGGGCTAATTGTTCAGACCCCGTTGCCCGGTATTACAAATATTGGGGAGCGGGGTAGAAGTGTCGGGGAGGGTCAAACCTTTCGGCACAATTTTTGTTTAATAGATAAAGAGAGCGATCTCAGAGAGCTCTCGACCTCACAGATTAGTCAACATAAACACATTCACGTTTTAGATATTTCTAAGGTATGAACTTCAACAACTTTACAATAAAGTCACAGGAAGCGATTCAGAAATCGATAGAGATTGCCCGTGGAGCAGGCAATCAGGCTATCGAGCCTGTCCATCTCCTCAAGGGAGTGATGACCGAGGGCGAGTCGCTCGTCAACTTCATATTCTCCAAGGTAGGTGCACCGGTTGCCTCCTTGATGCGTCAGGTTGACGAGAAGATAGCCTCCGAGCCCCGAGTACAGGGGGGAGGCGAGCCTTACCTCAGCCGCACTTCCAACGACGTCCTTCAGAAAGCTCTTGACCTCGCCAAGAAGCAGGGCGACGAATATGTCACCCTCGAAGCACTTCTCATGGCGATCTTCGCGGTCAACTCTCCGGCCTCGACCATCCTCAAGGATGCCGGATTGAGCCAACGCGAACTCGAGGCAGCCGTGGCCGAGCTCCGCAAAGGCAAAAAGGCTACCGACCAGAGCGCCGAGGACACCTATCAGGCTCTCTCCAAATATGCCATTAATCTTAATGAACGCGCCCGTGAGGGTAAGCTCGACCCGGTGATAGGCCGAGACGACGAGATACGTCGTGTGCTCCAGATCCTCTCGCGACGCACCAAAAACAACCCCATGCTCATCGGTGAGCCCGGTACCGGCAAGACAGCCATCGCCGAGGGTCTCGCCCAGAGAATAGTGCGCGGGGATGTTCCCGAAAATCTGCGCACCAAGCAGATCTATTCGCTCGATATGGGCGCGCTGGTTGCAGGTGCCAAATACAAAGGTGAGTTTGAGGAGCGCCTCAAGGCCATAGTCAACGAAGTGACCGGGGCCGACGGCGAGATCATCCTCTTCATCGACGAGATCCACACCCTCGTCGGTGCCGGTAAAGGCGAGGGGGCCATGGATGCCGCCAATATCCTCAAGCCGGCGCTTGCCCGAGGTGAGCTGCGCTCGATCGGTGCGACCACTCTCGACGAGTATCAGAAATATTTTGAGAAAGACAAGGCTCTGGAGCGACGTTTCCAGAAGGTGATGGTCAACGAGCCTGACGAGGCTGCCGCTATCGCTATCCTGCGAGGCCTCAAGGAGAGGTATGAGAACCACCACAAGGTGCGTATCCGTGACGAAGCGATTATTGCCGCCGTGACCCTCTCGGAGCGTTACATCACTGACCGTTTCCTCCCCGACAAGGCTATCGACCTTGTCGATGAGGCTGCCTCCAAGCTGCGTCTCGAGATGGACTCGGTGCCCCAGGCTCTCGATGAGATTTCGCGACTGATAGCTCAGAAGGAGATCGAGCGCGAGGCCATCAAGCGCGAGGGTGACATGCCCAAGGTACATGATATAGAAAAGGAACTTGCCGATCTTCGCGACAAGGAGAAAGAGTTTACCGCTCAGTGGAAGGCTCAGAAAGACCTTATCGACAAGATACAGCAGAACAAGATAGACATCGAGCAGCTCTCGTTTGACGCCGAGCGTGCCGAGCGCGAGGGCGACTATGCCAAGGTGGCCGAGATACGCTACTCGCGTATACAGCAGAAAGAAAAAGAGAACTCTGACATTCAGGAGCAACTCCGCATGATGCAGGGCGAGAAGGCTCTGATCAAGGAGGAGGTCGACTCGGAGGATATAGCCGATGTGGTCTCGCGCTGGACCGGTATACCCGTCAACAAGATGGTGCAGAGCGAGAAAGAGAAGCTCCTCCACCTGGAGGCCGAGCTCCACGAGAGAGTGGTGGGTCAGAACGATGCCATCCGCGCGATAGCCGACGCTGTGCGCCGCTCGCGTGCCGGTCTCAACGATCCGCGTCGTCCTATCGGCTCGTTTATCTTCCTTGGCACCACCGGTGTCGGTAAGACCGAGCTTGCCAAGGCCCTGGCCGAGTATCTCTTTGACGATGAGAACATGATGACCCGTATCGACATGAGCGAGTATCAGGAGAAACACTCCGTCAGCCGACTTGTCGGAGCGCCTCCGGGATATGTAGGTTATGACGAGGGTGGCCAGTTAACCGAGGCTGTGCGCCGCAAGCCCTATTCGGTAGTGCTCTTTGACGAGATCGAGAAGGCTCATCCCGATGTGTTCAATATCCTCCTCCAGGTGCTCGACGACGGCCGTCTGACCGACAATAAGGGTCGTATGGTCAACTTCAAGAACACTATCATCATCATGACCTCCAATATGGGTTCTCACCTCATCCGCGACAATTTTGCCAAGATGACTCCCGAGACCCGCGAGACCACTATCGAGGAGACTAAGAATCAGGTGGTGGAGCTGCTCAAGCAGACTATCCGTCCCGAGTTTCTCAACCGTATCGACGAGATCATCATGTTCACTCCTCTCAACGAGGCTGAGATCGAGGAGATCGTCGGGCTGCAGATCAAGTCTATACAAAAGATGCTGCTTGCCAACGGTATCACTCTCGATGTCACTCCCAAGGCCCTGAAGTTTCTGGCCGAGGAGGGTTATGATCCCGAGTTTGGCGCCCGTCCTGTCAAGAGGGTTATCCACCGCATGGTGCTCAATCAGCTCAGCAAGGACATCCTGGCCCAGAAGGTCGACCGCGACCACGCGATCATCATTGACTATGACGGCGACGATATAGTGTTCCGCAACTGAAAAATCATCTCAGGTCTTATAACTCATACAGGCGTGAGACCTACAGACTTAACAAAAAACCAAACTATTTATTAATCAACTAATTTACACTCACTCCTCAACGATGAAAAAGTTTTTATCTCTCTTTCTCGCCATTCCGATGCTCGCAATGATGGCATCGTGTGACGACGACAACGAAAAGAACATCCCCGATGTAAGCGTCTCAATCGAGTATTCGGGCGGAGAAATGGTCGACGGTGTGCTCACAGTGGAGCAGGGTACCGATCTCGTAATCGATGCTCTCAAGGTCACTCCCGCACCCGGCACCGGCGAAGCTACCCTGGGTAATACCGTTTTCTATCTCAACGGTCTCCCCTTCTTCGCTACCGGTGTGGCTCCCCACAGCTGTGTGATCTCGACCACCGATCTTCCCCTGGGCGATTACACTCTCAGTGTTCACGCTCAGATCTATCAGGTAGATAAGTCGATCGGTTTCGGTACTTTCCGCTACACCATGAGGGTTGTGGCTCCTACTACCGATCCTTCAGATCCTGACTCGGGCACTGACTCGGGCAGCGGATCGGGTAGCGATACTCCCGCTCTGGTGATCACCGATACTGATCCTGCCGAGTGATAGCGCTTATATTTACTCTTCTATAAAAGAGAGGCCTTCGCCCAAATTGTTGCTGGCGAAGGCCTCTCTTTTTTTGCCGGATTTTGAGTGTCGGATTGTGTTTGTGATAGCCGCCGGCTGGACGGCGGATTGCGGACACGGTGACGCGGGGTTATTTGCCGAGCGAGGCGACGGCTTCCCTGAGGCTGTCGAGGGCTTGGGCGAGACGGGCGCGCTGAGTGCCGACATTGAGACGCATGAAGCCTTCTCCCCCGGGGCCAAACATGGCTCCGTCGTTGAGGGCGAGGCGGGCCCGGTTGATAAACAGGTCGTTGAGCTCGGCCTGGGAGAGGCCCAGACCGCGACAGTCGAGCCACACCAGGAACGAGGCCTGGGGACGCAGGGCCTTGATGGCCGGGATGTTGTCGCGCAGATAGCCGATGACGTAGTCAATGTTGTCTTCGACGTAGGCGAGCATCTGCCGGCGCCACTCCTCGCCATGGCGGAGGGCGGCGATAGTGGCGATGGGGGCAAACATGGGCGGCTCGTTGAGCTCATTGGCTGTCAGCCAGTCATAGAAGCGACTGCGCAGCTCGGGGTCGGGGACTATGGCCCAACTGCTGACGATGCCTGCGATATTGAAGGTCTTGGATGGAGCGCCGAAGGTGATGCTCACCTTGGCGGCTTCGGGACTGACGCTGGCAAAGGGGATGTGTCGGCCTCCGCGTAGGGCCATGTCGCAGTGGATCTCGTCAGAGATAACTATGATGCCTCTCTCGTGGCAGAAGGAGGCCAGTCGCCTGAGGGTGTCGGCGTCCCAGAGGATGCCGGCAGGGTTGTGGGGGTTGGAGAGTATGAGCAGGCGGCATTTCTCGTCGGCCACTTGGGCGAGATTGTCGAAGTCCATGGAGTAGGTGCCGTCGGGGTTGAGGTGCAGGGGGTTGTAGACTACTGTGCGACGGTTGCCCTCGGGGACGAGGCGGAAAGGATGGTAGACGGGGGGCTGGATGATCACTTTCTCGTCGGGCTTGACAAAGACGTTGATGGCCATGCCTATGCCTTTGACGATGCCGGGGATGTAGGTGAGCCATTCGAGCTTCACTTCCCAGCCGTGGCGATCGCGCAGCCAGTCGATGACCGATGGCCAGTAGTCGGGGGGCTCGACAGTGTAGCCGAAGAGCGAGTGGTCGAGGCGGCGGCGCAGGGCGTCGGTGATAAAGGGGGGAGTCTCGAAGTCGAGATCGGCCACCCAGAGGGGCAGCAGGTCGGGACGGCCGTAACGCTCGGCGAGCACCTCGAGTTTGAGGGCTCCTGTGTCGCGGCGGTCGACCGGCTTGTCGAAGTCATATTTTTCAGTCGTCATAATCGGTAGTGTTAGGCCAGGGCCTGGCGTATGTCTTCAAAGAGGTCGTCGACATCTTCGAGTCCGACCGAGAGGCGTATGGTGGTGTCGAGCACATCCATTGCGTCGCGCTCCTGTTGAGTGAGGGGGCCGAAGATGGTGCTTGCGGGGTGGATGGCGAGCGATTTGTTGTCGAAGAGGTTGGTGGCGCGGCGTATGAGGCGTAGATTGTCGAGGAAGTTCCAGCAGGCCTCTTTGTCGGCGAGGTCGATGGTCAGCATGGCGCCGGCCGTGGGGCCAAACTGGCTTAGCGCGAGTTCGTGGTAGGGGTTGTCTTTGAGGCCGATATAGTTGACTCTCTTGATGGCGGGCAGAGTGGTGAGCCGCTCGGCCAGATCCCGGGCGTTGGCGCTCTGCAGGCGGTAGCGCGCATCGAGGGTCTCGAGGCCGAGGGTCTGCATATAGGCTACATGGGGGGTCATGTAGGCACCCATGTTGAGCAGCATTTCAAAGCGCATGGTCTTGTCGAAGTCCTTGACCGTGCCGTAGTCGATCACCAGGCCGCCGATAGAGGTGGCGCCTCCCGAGAGGTATTTGGTGGAGGAGACAACCTCGATGTCAACGCCGAGTTGGTGGGCGTTGAATTGGGTGAAGGGGATGGCTGTGGTGTCGGCCACAAGGGGGATGCCGCGGGAGTGGGCTACACGGGCGAGGGCCCGAAGGTCGGCAACTTCCATCTGGGGGTTGGTGATGACTTCGAGATAGATGCAGCAGGTGTCGGCATCGACGGCGGCTTCGACCTGAGCGATGTCGGTGAGGTCGACCAGCCGTGGCTCCAGGCCAAAGCGGCTGAGGGTCTTGGACATGAGGGCGTAGGTGTTGCCGAAGACATGGCCCGAGGTCACTACGTTGGCGCCGGCCCGACCCAGAGCCATGAGGGTGTTGGCGATAGCGGCCATGCCCGAGGTGAAGGCGATGGCATCGTTGGCGCCGGTGAGCTGCTTGACTTTGTCCTCAAAGTACATGACCGTGGGGTTCATCACTCGAGAATAGTCGGGGGCGAGGATGCGTCCTGTGAAGGCGTCGGCCATGATCTCGGCGTTGTCAAACTCGTAGGCGGCCGTGTGGTAGACAGGCATGCTCAGGGAGTCATAGGCATCGCGACGCATGTAGCCGGTGTGTATGGCTTGGGTCTGTTTTTTCATTTTGACTGTGTTTAGGGTATATTTTTCGTCAAAATTACATAAAAAGGGGGAAAAATCAGTAATTTTGCGGAAATTTCGATTGTAACAATCAGACATCTTATCTATCTTTTATCATGAAAAAGACTCTGAGTATTTTAGCTTTTCTTCTGGTCGCATTGACACTTCGCTCTCAGGTGGTTGCTACCCCCGCGGGAGCACGCCTAACCCTCGACTCGGTGACTACCGAGATAATCGTCTACGCTCCCGGGATGGTGAGGGTGATCAAATATGTGGGCGAGCGGCCTGAGCTGACTCCCTGCAAGGCTCTGAAGGTCGGCAAGGGGGATCCACGTGCCAAGGAGTATCGGCGCGCTGAGGCGAAACATAAATATAAGGTGGACACGGGGCTGATATATGCGGCGATCAATGATAAGGACGGGAATGTCTCGTTCTGGGATCATGACGAGCAACTGATACTTGCCGAGCAGCATAAGACCGGTCGCCTCGGGGCTCCTGCCGGTAAGAAAGGTCTGCGAGAGGTGAGTCAGGATTTCCAGTTTGGTCGCGCTCAGGTGGACAGTATATGGTGTCCCTCGTCACGCGAGCACACTGACCTGAGGGATCGTGTCATTACTGTGGGTGACCGTCGGGCAGGTCTCCCTTCACCGCGTATCACCACCGAAAAAGGCTGGGAGATCGTCTGGAATTCACCTTTGCCCGCCACCCTCGACACCCGCTCAACCCGCGACGGACACAAGCCCTCCGATATCACCTTCACCTCCACCGCGGCACCTCACCTCGATTATTTCTTCCTACTTCGATAAAAAAGAATTCAAGAAAATGTAGGGCAACGTGTCATAAAAGCAAATGTAGGGACATGGCGTGCCATGTCCGCAAATGCAAGCACATGATAATTATCTGCATACATCGGCGGACATGGCACGCCATGTCCCTACATTCATGGTTATGAGCCCCCCTAATGCGACCGGTAGAAACGACTAATATAATAAATAATCATGGATAATCCTCGCAAATCACCACGTGCTGAATGGATGAATTATAGTGAAGGGATGTTCTTTGTTACTGTATGTACAAAGAATAGAATTCCATTTTTCGGTAAAATTTGTGCAGGAGAAATGTGTTTATCACCAATTGGGGAAATCATAGATTATGAATTGTCTCATCCTCATCTGCATCATTCGGAAATTGAGATACCGTTGTATGTTGTGATGCCTAATCATATTCATGCGATTATTTTCATCAATACCAATGATACTCCACAAGCGGACATGGCACGCCATGTCCCTACATTACAACGAAATCCCAATCCCTCGTTGCGTGCTAATGCCGAATTGAAACGTCATGTGCCGATATTGTCGAAGTATATGGCTTCGATGAAATCGGCAGTAACGAAATATGCGAGAAATTTTAATCCTGATTTTGGGTGGCAGGCACGTTATCATGACCATTTAATCCGCAATAATGTGGATGGTAATAATATCGCGAATTACATTGTTAACAATCCATATAATTGGACTAAAGATTGTTTCTATAATTAGATTTATTCTCGAAAAATGTGCTCCTAATGTAGGGACATGGCGTGCCATGTCCGCTGATACAATCAATTGCTTCTTATCTTTGGATATTGCACATTGCGCTCCAGGGGATGAGGATGAATTGCAGACGGCCTTTGAGACGGTAGATTTTGTGGGTGGAGGTCGAAAATTCGCCGGCGATTTCGCTCCATGGGATCACTTCGGGTTGCGGCAATTTCTCGTCAATATCTTCTGTCGGGGGAATTTTCTCGTCAAGATCTTCCGTCGGGGGAATTTTCTCGTCAAGATCTTCAGATTGCGGCAATTGTTCGTCATCAGCGGTGAGTTCCCGGCGGCTTACGTACTCGAGACGCAGACTCTCGCCGGGTGTGATGGTGACCCGCTTGGGGAGGACTGCACGACGCACTTCGGGCGTGAGCATATAGGATGTGTAGATCATGGACATTACCATCGGGCCGATGATAAACACCACCATCAGTGCCACTATATACCAACGCTCGTCGCCGCGAGCCAGTCCTATTGCGAGAAACAGGATCACTGGTAGCAGAATCACCCAGCCGCGCGACTTCATCCACGCGCCAAGCACTGTGGAGAAGTATTGGCCGGAGGTGATCTGAAACGGGTGAGTGGTAACAGGATTTACACGTGGCGACAGTTCACTCATCGAGATAGCGTTTGGCCAGTGGAGCGAAGTGGTCGATGCGTCGGTCGCGAAGGAAGGGCCACCAGCGTCTCACCTGCTCGGAGCGGCTGAGGTCGACTTCGACGAGGGTCTCACATTCAGTGTCGTCGGGGGCGCGGAAGAGAAATTCGCCCTGAGGGCCGGCTACGAAGCTTGAGCCCCAGAACTGTATGCCGCCTGTAGCTCCCGAGGGGTCGGGCTCGTGGCCCACACGATTGACTGTGATGACGGGGAGACCGTTGGCTACGGCATGACCGCGTTGCACGGTTGTCCAGGCTTCGCGCTGGCGTTGTTTCTCTTCGGGGGAGTCGGTGGACTCCCAGCCTATAGCGGTGGGATAGATGAGCATCTGCGCGCCGCGCATGGCCATCAGGCGGGCTGCTTCGGGGTACCATTGGTCCCAGCACACGAGCACTCCGAGGCGGCCGACACTGGTGTCGATGGGCTCGAAGCCGAGGTCGCCGGGGGTGAAATAGAATTTTTCATAGTAGGCCGGGTCGTCGGGGATGTGCATCTTGCGGTATCGTCCGGCGATGGATCCGTCGCGCTCAAAGACTACGGCCGTGTTGTGGTACAGCCCCGGGGCACGGCGCTCGAAGAGACTGGTGACGAGCACTACACCGTTTTCGCGGGCGAGGGCTGAGTAGTAGTCGGTGGTGGCCGAGGGGATGGTTATGGCGAGGTCGAAGTTGTCGACGCTCTCAATCTGGCAGAAGTAGAGCGAGTCGTGAAGCTCCTGGAGCACTATCAGTCGGGCACCGCGGTCGGCGAGGCGCTTGATCTTGTCTCCGAGGCGGCAGCGGTTGTCGGCTATATCGGGGGTGTTGTGTTGCTGTATGATACCTGTGAGCATGGTCGTAAGTGGGGGGATATTAGAGATTGCAGACGGGTAGCTGCATGGTGACGCAGTGGAGCGATCCGTGCTGACGAATGAGCGCACGGCAGTCGACGGGTACTATCTCCCGGTCGGGATAGGCCACTCGCAGAGTCATCTCGGCGAGCCTGTCGGGGAGAGGCTGGGAGTAGACGGGCAGATAGACGGCTGTCGGGCCTACGAGATAGTTGGCGTAGGTGGCAGGCAATTGCTCGCCGTTTTCGTCGTAGACGGGCGAGGGGAGCGGTAGCTCGATGAGGTTGTAGGGGTGGCCTTCGGGGGTGAGAAATCCTCTGAGTTGCTCAGCCATCAGGGCGAGCTCGGGGATGGTGTCGCCCTCGGGGGTGACGGCTCCGACATAAAGGATTGTGTCGTCGGGTGCCAGTCGGGCCAGGGTGTCGATATGGGAGTCGGTGTCGTCGCCGGCCAGCGCTCCGTGGCTCAGCCATAGCTGGTGAGTAATGCCGAGCTGATCGGCGAGGTAGTCGCGTATCTGCTGCTCGGAGAGCTGGGCGTTACGGTTGGGCGACAGGAGACACTCGGCCGTGGTGAGCAGGGTGCCGCATCCGTCGCTCTCGATGCTTCCACCCTCGAGCACAAAGCCCTGGCAGTTGATCAGGGGGGGGAGGAGGGAGCGGCCGTCAGAGCCGGCGGTGTCGCAGAGCCGGCGGGTAATGAGGTTGTCTTTGTCGGCGGCAAACTTCATGCCCCAGGCGTTGAACTTGAAGTCGAGCGACAGGGTTGAGGCGGAGTCGCCTGACGATGCCTGTATCTGCTCGATGGTAATGGGGCCGAAGTCGCGTGCCCAGGTGTCGTTGGTGGGCATCTCGATATAGGTCACTGCATGGGGGGCGAAGTTGCGGGCGTCAAAAGATTCCCGGCTCTCACCCGAGGGGCCGACTACGATCACTCTCTCCCTCGCGGAGATGGCGCTGATGATGTCGGCAAAGCAGTCGCGGGCCTCGTCGATCATGTAGGCCCAGTCGGTGTCAAGGTGAGGCCATGCGAGCAGCACGGCTTCGTGAGGTTCCCATTCGGCGGGGAGTCGCCTGAGCGAAATGTTATTCGTCGTCATATTCGTCTTTAAGGTTTTCCCAGATGGAGTCTTGCGACTCCAGGAACTCCTCGCAGTAGTCGAGGAAACCGTTTTTCTCGGAGCTGCCTACTTCATGACACCATTCCCGATAGAGTTGCCTGAGCTCGGTGTCTTCGTGAAGCTGTTTCTTAAGCTCTGCATCGGCGATGTCTATGCTGCCGTATTCTTTAAGTAGCTCGTTGAAAAAGTCGGTTATATTGCAGTCCATTTTTTGAGAGTGTCTGTGGGGTTTCGCGGTGTTAGATTTACTCCCAAAATTAAGACTTTAAAGTGGTTTTACCAAATTAATTAACTATTATTAGGAGAGGGTGGGTCAGGGCGCGTCAGGTGTAAGTTGGCCGACCGGGAGAGAAAGGAAGGAGTAGGCTATTCCCGAGGCTGGGTCGGTGTGATCCATTGTCACTCCGGCCGGTAGCTCAACATGAGGGAAACGGGTGTCGGCATCGGGGCGGACAGCATCGATGAGGGTGAGCTCGAGAGTGTCGGCCAGAGGCAGAGCCTGCCGGTAGATCTGTCCTCCGCCGATAATGTATATCCTGGAGGGGTCTATCCCTTGGGCCGGGGTGGCGGCCAGAGCCAGGGCTTCCCGGAGGGATCCTGCAGTCTCGGCTCCCGGGGCCTGATAGGAGGGGTTGCGTGTCACAATGATATTGCGCCGGCCGGGGAGCGCTCCTTTGGGGAATGACTCGAAGGTGGTGCGTCCCATCACGATCGGGTGGCCCATGGTGAGGGAGCGAAATCGTCGCAGGTCGTCGCTGATGTGATAGAGCAGGTCTCCGCGGTGGCCTATGGCGAGGTCGCGGGTGACGGCGGCTATGATGATGATCGAGGGTTGCATGGAGGGGGGATTATACGGCTACGGTGCCGGCAATGTGGGGGTGAGGATCGTAGTCGGTGAGGGTGAAGTCTTCGTAGGTGAAGTCCTCGAGGCGTTTCACGTCGGGGTTGAGCGTCATGCGCGGCAGAGGCCTCGGCTCTCGCGAGAGCTGGAGTTTGACCTGATCGAAATGATTATGATAGATGTGGGTGTCGCCGAGGGTGTGGATAAACTCTCCGGGTTTGAGTCCGGTGACCTGGGCTACCATCATGAGCAGCAGGGCATAGGAGGCGATATTGAAGGGCACGCCGAGAAAGCAGTCGGCACTGCGCTGATAGAGCTGAAGGGAGAGGCGGCCGTCGGCTACGTAGAACTGGAAAAGTATGTGGCACGGCGGGAGAGCCATATCATTGAGATCGGCGACGTTCCAGGCGCTGACGAGTATGCGTCGGCTCTCGGGGTTCTCGCGGATGGTGCGTATCACTTCGTTGATCTGGTCGATGTGGCCTCCTTTATAGTCGGGCCATGAGCGCCACTGGTAGCCGTAGATGTGACCGAGGTCTCCGTCGGGGCGCGCCCACTCGTTCCAGATGCGCACCCCGTGTTCCTGGAGATATTTCACGTTGGTGTCGCCACGCAGAAACCAGAGCAGCTCGTAGATGATGCTCTTGAGGTGGAGTTTTTTGGTGGTGAGAAGCGGAAATCCCTCTGAGAGGTCAAAGCGCATCTGGTGGCCGAATATGCTGCGTGTGCCTGTGCCTGTGCGGTCGCCGCGGTCGGTGCCGTGGGCCATGATGTGGCTGAGCAGGTCGAGATATTGTTTCATTGCGGGTCTTGTGTGATCGTGGATTGTCGGGTGAAAAGGGGTCAGCCGGCAGCCTGGGAAGAATTGAAGGGCCGGTCAGAGATCCTTTGCATCATAGGGGTGGAGAGCGGTTTGCGTGAGGCTGTGTAGCGGATCGCTCCGTCGCGACAGGCTGTGAGACAGTCAAAACAGCCTACACATCTCGAGCCATCGACGACATGGTCGATGAGATCTATACACGAGGCCTTGCAGACATGCTCGCAACGGCGGCACTGGGTGCAGAGGTCGGTGTCGATCTCTATGTGTATCAAGGAGTAGCGCGAGACATAGCCGAGCGCGGTGCCTACGGGACAGAGCGAGTTGCAGAAGGTGCGCCCGTGGCGCGAGGCCACTGCCGAGATACCCCCTAAGAGCACTGCCGAGACTATGGCACCGGTGGTGGAGGCTATGGTCAGACGGGCCGCGGTGTCATCCATAAGTCCATCTAAATAGACTATGACCGGAGCCACCAGGCGTTGGCAGGCCTCGGAGTAGATAGTCCAGGGCTCGAGCACCGAGCTCACTAAGTCGAGGCCCAGAAATATGGCGACAAGGAATACTCCAAGCGAGACTGTGCGCCAGGGGGTCAGCGCACGGCTGAAGTGGTAATGATTGCGGCGCCGGCCCTTGTCGGAGAGGCGTCGGGCACGGGCACATGCGTCTTGCCAGACACCCAGAGGGCAGAGAGTCGAGCAATACACTCGCCCGAATATCAGGGTGACGAGTACCCACACAATCACCATGGACAGACTGAAAGCCACGGCGGCCGGAATGAACTGCACACTCCTGAGCCATTCGGCCAACGCCGGCATTGATTTCTGACCGACAGCCATAGCGACAGTCGACCATGTCAACAGTCCCCACACGGCTATTGCTATAACAGTGCGGAGAGTTCTGAGAAATATACCTTGGGAGCGTGGAGTCATTGCTTGATGGCGAGTGGAGTCATTGCTCAGCAAAGTTACAAAGAAATTCTGTAAATAATAGCTTCCGCCCCACAATTCTCCCGATCATGTTCCAACCTCTTGGGTTTAAGATGATAATTAGGTCGGTTGATTTGGAAGTTGTGTTCAATAGGCATATTAGCGAATTGATTTGGTGGTGTAGGGTAATGATGTTAACTTTGCAGGTAAAAAATAACTAAATTCTATTACCGTGAAAACAAGAAGACTTATCATGGCGGCGACTTTGACTGCTGCTATGTCGGTAGGGTCTGTGTCGCAGGCCGAGACCGTGACTCTTAAATTTGATCAGATCGATTCGACGGCTGTGATCATGCCTGAAATCTACGGGCAGTTTGCCGAGCATCTCGGGGCGTGTATCTATGGCGGTCTGTGGGTTGGGCCCGAGTCACCTATACCCAACACTTCGGGCTATCGCAACGATGTGCTCCAGGCTCTTAAGGATCTTAAGGTGCCGGTGATGAGATGGCCCGGTGGCTGTTTTGCCGACGAGTATCATTGGCGCGACGGCATAGGGCCTCTCAAGGATCGTCCCACTCAGGTCAATAACAACTGGGGCGGCACGGTCGAGGACAATTCTTTCGGCACCCATGAGTTTTTCAATCTCTGTGAGCTTCTGGGCTGTGAGCCTTATCTGAGCGGCAATGTAGGCAGCGGCACCGTGCAGGAGCTGGCCCAGTGGGTAGAGTATATCACTGCAGCCGATGGCCCGATGGCCCGGCTGAGAGAGGCTAACGGACGCAAGGAGCCTTGGAAGCTGAAGTATCTCGGAGTCGGCAACGAGAGCTGGGGTTGTGGAGGCAATTTCACTCCCGCTTATTATGCCGATGTCTATCGCCGTTATCAGACTTATTGCCGTGATTTTTCGGGCAACCGTCTCTATAAGATAGCTTCGGGAGCCAGCGACTATGATTATAAGTGGACCGACGTGGTGATGAAGGGAGCCGGCAGCAAGATGAACGGTATCTCGCTCCACTATTACACCGTCACCGGCTGGCGCGGATCAAAGGGCTCGGCGACAGAGTTCAGTCCTGAGGATTATTACTGGACTATGGGTAAGTGTCTTGAAATAGAGCCGGTGATCGAGAAGCATATAGCTATCATGGATAAGCGTGATCCCAAGAACCGTGTGGGCCTGATGGTCGACGAGTGGGGCACTTGGTGGGATGTTGAGCCGGGCACCAATCCGGGTCACCTCTATCAGCAGAACACTATGCGCGATGCTATGGTGGCAGCTCTTTCGCTCAATGTGTTCCAGCGTCACACTTCGCGCGTGAAGATGGCAAATATCGCTCAAGTGGCCAATGTTCTCCAGTCGATGGTGCTCACCCGCGGCGATCAGATGGTGCTTACTCCGACTTATTATGTGTTCAAGCAGTATATTCCCCACCAGGGTGCGGTTGTGGTGCCTCTCGAGGTGGAGACCGAGACTATGGATGTGCGCGGCGACCGCAAGGTGGATCTTCTTCAGGCCACGGCTTCGCGCAAGGATGGCAAGACTGCGGTGTCGCTGACCAATGTCAGCATCGATCGCGACATGGATGTGGAGCTTCCTCTGGGCGACTTCAAGGTCAAGACTGTGGAGGGCTCGATCATCACGGCTCCGACTATCGACTCCTACAATGATTTCGGCAAGGCCGAGACCGTTACACTCAAGCCCTTCAAGGGTGCCCGTATCGGCAAAGGCAAGGTGACGCTCAAGCTTCCCGCCAAGTCGATAGTGACTCTGATCATGGAGTGACCCGGGAGGGTGTCATGACCTGCTGTTTTAACCTTGTAGGGACACATGGATCGTGTTTCCGCTGTCAATATGTTGATATACAGAGCGGATGTGCGAACCGTGTGTCCCTACAAAGTTTATGGGCCGGAGCCGGTTTGTATTTTTTTATTCTTTTTCGGAGATGTAGCGTTGATAGTAGCTCATGAGCAGGGCTGTGAGGGGGAGGGCTATGATCATGCCTATGATGCCGAGGAGGCTGCCCCACACTGAGAGCGAGAGCAGGATTATGGCCGGGTTGAGGCCCATTTCCTTGCCCATGATGTGGGGTGTGATGAGGTAGTCGCAGATGCTCTGGGTGACGGCATAGACCAGCAGGCTTTTGCCGATGAGCGGGAGGAAGGCTTCAGTGCCTCCGAGCGAGTAGACAAAGGCTATCACTGAGACCGGGATTAGGGTGACATACTGGAAGTAGGGGATCATGTAGAGTATACCTACGAGGATGCCCATAGGGATTGCGAGGGGCAGATGAATGATGCTGAAGCCGATGCAGTATAGCACCATGGCACACAGGGCCACCACGCCCTGACCACGGAAATAGTGATCCATATTGTTTTGCACGTCGCGCACTATGATCATGGCCTGAGGACGTATGCGGCGCGGAAAGACGAGTTTGAAACCGTTGACGATCTCGGGGTAGTAGATGAGATTGAACACTACGTAGATGAGCATAAGCAACCACTCCAGAATGTCGCGCAACAGGGCCAGGGACTCGGCCAGCACCGTGGTGCCTGACCGTACTATCGCCGAGAGATGGGAGAGGTCGAGCATGGTGTAGATCTGCTCGAGCGAGACGTGGGAGTTGATGAAGCTGATGATCGGGGCACACCATTCGGGTATTGGACGTTTGCCCGAGGCGATGTCGCGGATGATGGCGCTGAGTTGGCCTGCCTCGTCGATCACCGTGGGGAGGAAGATGACAGTGAGGCCACCGATGACGACGAGCACTTCGAGAAGGGTGAGCACCGAGGGTATGACGCGGCCTTTGAGGTGGGTCCACCGCTGATTGAAACGTACTATCGGCTGGAGCAGGTAGGCAAAGAAGCAGGCGGCGAAAAACGGGAGCAGGACGTCGCTGAGTGTGCGTAAGAGCCACACGAGTCCCGAGGCTATGACGCAGCCGATGATGAGATACATGATGCGGTCGATGTTCCAGTAGTATTGGCTCCGGGGCTCGGGTGAAGACATGGCGAAGGGGGAAAATTAAGGTGTGACGGGATGGGGGAGATCAGAACGGGTAGCCGATGGCGAGATGGAAGGCGAGCGATTTCTTGAACGACTCCATGTTGTAGTAGCCGTGGCGCAAGGTGTTGTAGGGGGCGTGAAGGCCTATGCCGAGGTCGGCGCGTATGACGAGCATCTGTATGTTGAAACGTAGGCCTGCGCCGGTGCCGAGGGCCAGGTCACGCAGGAAAGTGGAGGCCTGGAGCTGTCCGCCGGGGCGCGACTCTTCGGGGCGCAGAGTCCAGACGTTTCCGGCATCCATGAAGACGGCTCCGTGGAGGGGGCCGAGGATGGGGAAACGGAGCTCGGTGTTGGCCAGGAAGATGAATGTACCTGTCTGGTCAAAGTAGCCGTTGATCTGGTCGGACGGAGCCCGGTAGGAGCCGGGGCCGATGGATCGGACAGTGAACGCGCGTATGGAGTTGGCGCCTCCGGCATAGAATTGCTCGCTGTAAGGCACCTGTCGGGAGTTGCCGTAGGCCCATGCCGCTCCGCAGGCCACACGGTTGACCAGCCAGATGTCGGCCGTGGCGAGACGTCGTCCGTAGACTACCTGTCCGTATCCCTTTACAAATTGGGAGAAGGGTGTGCCGAAGAGATTTTTCTGACCTTTCTTTCCTGCCAGTTCGTAGATGCTCCAGAAGATGTTGCCGGCCTGCTGGAGGGTGAGCTGGAGGTTGATGGTGTTGTTGCGACCGATGGCACGGTCGTAGGTGGCCGAGTATTGCATCTGGGGGATGAACTGGTTCTGGAAGCTCAGTGCTATCGCCGGGTTGGCGTGCATGATGGAGTCAAACACCTGAGTGGTGTTCTGGAGATTGGTGTAGGTGAGCTTGAAGAGCGTGAAGGTCGAGGTGAGATAGCGCGATGGGCGCCAGTCGTAGGAGATGCCGGTGTTGAATTGCTGCATCTTGAAGTAGTGGGGGCGGTTGAGCAGGTCTACGCCCAGGGTGATGCGGGTCCAGTTGAGATCGCGGCGCGAGCGTGGCACAAAGCGCGGCGCCAGCAACCGGGGGAAGGCCAGGGTGGAGTTGAGGCCAACTTCGTAGGAGTTGAAGAGGCTGCTGCGACCCGAGCCGGTCTGCCATTCGTAAGACCCGGTCAGGGAGACGTTGAGCTGCTCGGCTCCGCCGAAGATATTGCGGTTGGTGAGTCCGAGGGTGACTCCCGGGCCCAGGTAGGAGTTGGACTTGGAGGAGACGTTGGCTTCGATCGAGGCCTCCCAGGGGGAGTCGAGGGTGCAGTCGATGTTGACGTTGAGCTGACGCAGGTCTTTATTTATAGTGTCGGGGACGACCTCCATGTTTATGGAACTGAAGATGCCCAGGCGTGACAGGCGTGTCTGAGTGAGATCCATCTGTCTGACCGAAAAGCGTCTTCCCTCGCGGAACACGATGCACTCGGGGATGAGCGACCGGCGCAGCTTCATAGGCCTGAATACTATCAGGTCGCCGCGCGGAGTGTCGAGTGTGTCGGGGGTACCCGTTCCCTGGGTGCGACGGATGGTGGTGGTGATCTGGCCGGTGGTGAAGCGGTCGAGAGCCCAGGGGTGTAGATTGTCGGCGATCTCGAGTCGGAGGTCTATGCGTCCTTTCTCGAGAGTCGAGTCGGCCAGATATTGGATGAACTCGGGGCGGAAATAGTAGTATCCGCGGTTTCTGACCGCGTTGGCGATGTTGACTCTCAGGGCAGAGAGCGAGTCGGTGGAGTAGCGTGAGCCACGGTGGAGGTAGGGTAGGGCTGAGGCTATAGAGTCGATGAGGCGGAAGAGGGGCACACTGTCGGGCAGGAGTCTCACGGAGTCGATGAGGTAGGGCTGGCCTGAATTGATCAGATAGCGTATCGAGGCCTTCTTCTTGTTGCGCCCTTTGACGAGTTCGTAGGATGAGGATGAGGAGAAATAGCCGTTGTTGTCGAGGATTTCATCGAGCATGTGGACCCGAAGCTCGGGCTTCACGTCGCTCACGAGCACGGGCTCGCTGACGAGTTTCTCGTAGAGTTTGTGTTTCAATCCCTTAGAGTCGGGCGACCAATTGTTCCAGACCCACAGGCCGATAGGGAAGGGGGTGCGCACCGAAGCCGAACCCAGTAGGGGATTGTTGGGTTTGACGCTGACAGCCTCGGTGAGCGACTCGGCTACTCCCGGGGGGAACTTCTCGCCGTCGGGGGTGGAGATGTCGACGCCTTTGAGGCCGGTGTAGAGGAGCTCGTCGGCCGGGATGCGTCGGGTGGTGGAGCATCCGGGCAGGAGCATCCATAGCAAAAGCAGTGTCAGAGATGGGATAGAGTATCGTTTCATCGTAGGAATTGGCGGAGGTCGGGGAGTGGGGCTTAACGGCGGTTGAAGATGTTGCGCAGAGAGGCGAGTTTGCGTTTGAGCACAAAACCTACACCTGTCTTTGTGACCTCGCCCTCGAGGATGCTCTCGTAGCCTGTGTGGCGGAAGATGCGCACGTACATGGTGCCTGAACGATTGAGCAGATATTCGAAGGAGATGTCGTTGATGAGGTTCTGGGAGAAGTTCTCGTCAGAGTCGGCGTCGGTGGAGTAGTTGCCGCCGACCACGATCTTAAATCGGTCGTCGAAGAGCGACTTGGAGACTTTGTAGCTGTAAGAGGTGGCTGTTGAGGTGGCTCCTTCGTAGGTGCGGTCATACTGGTCGATGCCAAACGAGATGTCGACACCGCGTATGTTGTTGGCTGCCCATGAGTTGAGCTGGGAGGTGAGGAACGAATAGAGCGGATTGCCGGCCACGGTGGTGCCTTTGGTGCCACCGGCTCCGGTGTAGACGTTGTAGAGGAGCAGGTTCATGGCCTGGTTGGCGCGCTGTTCGGCCGACATGGCCTGGAGCTGGTTCTGGACGGTGATGTCGTCGTTGGTCGACAGGTCGAAGGCCACGTTCATGTTGGAGAACGAGTTGGTGACCGCCAGCATCACGTCGAAGTTGACCAGGCGCGAGTTCTGGCCGTCTTGGGTGACATTGCTTCTGATCACGTCGACGGCATGGATATTGAGCACCGGGTCCATGATGTCGCCGTTGAAGGCTATGTAGCTGCCATCGCTGAACTGGAAATTCTTCTCGCTCATGAGCGGCGGGGTGTAGCGCACGAAGCCTCCGAGGATATTGAGGCGGCCTGTGAGACGCTGGCCGTTGAGGGGCGAGAGGGAGTAGTCGAGGTCGCCCATGGGCTTGAGCTGTACTTTGTTGGAGCCTCCGGGCGAGAGGTCGACGTTGATTACAGCTCCCTGGGCCAGATGTAGGTCGGCGCTGACGTTCAGGGCCATGGTGGAGGTGGTGAGCGAGTCGGCTTTCTCTACAGCGACGGTGTCGTTGAATTGCACGAAGTGAACCATCTCGCTGCTCGAGCTCTGGGTGAGAGACTCTTCCATCTCGCTGACCACGTAGGTGAGATTGGTCTCGGGCAGGAGCGAGAGGTCGGCGGTGACGTTCATGCGGTTGAGGTTACCCTTGATGGCCGCGAATAGGTCGATGAAGGCCTTGCCGTAGAGACTGGCGTCTCCTCGGGCGCGGTCGCTCTTGAGTATCTGCATGTTGCGTGCCGAGGCGTCGAGATCGATATTGATGTCGGATATATGCGAGGCATCTACCTTGCCGTTGATAAGCAAGGGATTTTTGTTACATCCGGTGATGGCGAAATCGTTGAATGTCACGATATTGCTGTCGACCGGTATATTGGTGTCGGAAAATGTGAAGGTTGTGCCCATCATGGCGACCTTGACGGCTGCGGTGTCAAAATTGATGTGACCGTTGAAGATCGGGGCGGCCATGTCGCCGGTGATGGTCATCTCGCCGTTGAGCATGCCTGACAGAGAGGCAGTGGCCGGGGGCAGGAAGGGGTTGACCACGGCCAGCGGGAAGCGTATCATGCGGAAGTCGAGCAGGAACGGAGTGGAGAGCGAGGAGTCGTTGAGCGCACCGCGGGCTGTGATGGTGGGGATTGAGTCGACCATGAGGGTGACATCGGCCATGAGGTGGCCTCCGGCCGAGTTGGCCACATCGAGGGCAAGGTCAAAGTCGCCGACACGCTCGCGTCCGTAGTAGAGCTCGTCGAGCGTCACTGAGCCTCGGCCGGTGAGAATGGAGTTGTTGTAGTTGAGGCGGAGATTGGCCGAGACGTCCCCCTTGACGGGGGGCGCGAAGGGGTTGATCGCGAGCCAGTCTTGCAGGTGGATGTTGGAGAGCTGTATCACGAGGTCTTCCTGCTCGCCGTGGAAGCGATGGGAAGCGGGGGTGTCGGAGATCATTATCTCTCTGATGCCGTCGGCTATATCGGTAGAGTCGGCGTCATGGTCGTGAGAGAGGGAGTGCTCGGTGAAGATGCGCAGGGATGAGTTGTCGCCGCTGAGATTTATGTCGGCGTCGAGATGCTTTGTGGCCAGGTCGTAGGTGAGGTAGTTGTCGGGGTTGATCTTCCAGGGCTTGTAGGCGATGGTGGGTTTTCCGGGCACGATCCCGACATGGACAATGCTGTCGGTCAGCTCGGTGTTAAATCCGAGGGTGAAACCGTTCTCCCCCTTGATATTGCTCTGTCTCAGGAAAGAGCTCAGGTGGTTGACTCCGGCAAAGCCGTTGAGGGAGACGTGGGCAAAATCGTCCCAGGTGCCCGGACGGTTGTTCATGGCCAGGTCGTAGATCAGATATTCGCCTTTCTGGTTGGCCGAGATGGAGAGTGTGTCGATGCGGGTGGAGCCCGAGAGGATAGAGTTGACCAGCGCGTTGAAGTGGATAAGGGAGTCGTTGGAGATCGAGGCCACCGCTCGGCGGAAGGTGATGTCAGACGATGAGGCCAGAAATTGAGAGGCTATGTTGTCGGGCCCGAGGCTGGCCGTGAGGTCAAACTTAGGCATGGCGGCTGAGAGAGCCGGCACATTGACGCGCATGCTGTCGATCTGGCCCGAGATAACGGTCATGGCTGTCGGCAACTGGGCTATGGCATCGGGGAGCGATAGTGGTGTGGCGAGCCTCATTCTCAGATCTCCGTTGGAGAGATTGGTGAGAGAGCCGTCGGAACCTGAGCGCGAGGTCAGAGTCAGAGCCGAGGTGGGGGCTATGGTGATTCCCGGCAGTTGCCAGCGGAGGTCGGAGGCTGTGGCTGAGAGGTCAAACCCATTGGTGGCGGTGTTGTAGACACCCTCGGAGGAGAGGTTGAGGTGACCGCCGTTGATAGAGTCGGAAAGGTTGAGGGTGAGCAGGTTGATGTCGCGCAGATTGGCGTCGAAATTGTAGTGGATCGAGTCGCCATTGATCATCGCATCGAGATTGAGCGAGGCGTCAGCTCCGGGATTACGGCTGTCGAGGAAGGCTGAGGCATGACCGGCATGGAGGGTGGCTTGCAGGCGTATGTCGCTGTAACGGCGGTCGAGATAGGTGGCGTCGGCGAGGGCTACGGTGGCATCGATGGAGGTGGTACGAGCCATCGGGTTGTAGCCACGGCCATCGACGGTCAGTTTGGCAGTGATGGGGCCGACACCCAGCGACGGCATGAAGCGGTCGACCGGGAAGTGCTCGAGATTGAGGGTGAGGTCGTAGTCTTCGGGACGGGCTTTCCATGAGCCGTCGGCGGCCAGTCGACCGTCGCGAGTGGTGACTTCGAGGGAGCCTGAAGCCTCGCCGGGGCGGTAGTCTATGTCAGTGAGGAGCGATAGGGCCGGCACGGAGGGGATCGGGAGGAATGAGTATTGCTTGTCGCTCATAGAAGCGAGCGAGCCCGAGAGGGTGACGGCGGCTCCGGTCTTTTCAGGGTCAAAGGGTTGGGAGATTGTGCCGGTGCCTTTCAGTTTGAAGACCGAGGGCATGTCGAGCGACAGGTCGTAAATGTTGAGCGACGAAGAGCTGCCGTCGATGTCGGTCGATAGTGACAGCAGACCGAGCGGGGAGAGCATGGCCCTGAAGTCGGGGAACGCAAGGATAATGTCGGCCGGGGCGATGAGTCCCGAGCCTTTGAGCGACAAGGGCACCGGGGTGGGGCCTGAGAGTTGGCCCATACCCATCATGGCGTTGACAGAGAGGGTAGAGCGGTCGGTAGCTATGGAGAAGTCGGTGAGGTTCATAGCCGAGGAGTCCATTGCAAAGAGGCCGTTGGCGCGCAGGGGGAGACCGCAACGCTCGGTTGCGGCGATGCGCTTCACAGGTACTCTGATGGAGGTGCCTCGGTTGTAGAAGGAATCAATGGCTATCTCGACTCCGCTCGCGGCTATATATGCAGGGTCGAAGCCCGGGGCGGGGAGCACTCCGCGTTGAGCGTAGAGACCCTCGCGGGCTGTCAGTCGCAGGGAGTCGGCTGTGATGGTCCAGGGTTGGGTGGTGGTGGAGTCGTCGCTGTCGGCTGAAGCTGTGGCGGTAGTGTCGCTCATGGCCGGATAGATGTAGGCGGCGCTGACACTGTCGATGGCGAGCAGGCGTCCGTGGATAGTGTTGCGTCCCATGTCGATGGAGGCTTGTCGCAGAGCAGCAGTCTCGAGGGTACATCCCAGCGAGTCGATGAGCGGAAGCATCTCCATAGAGTAGGAGAGGTCTTTCAGATCGATAGAGTTGGCGCGTATGAGCCACGGGGTTGAGGCGGTGGTGTCGGTCGGGGTGACGGTGGTGTCGGGGAGCATGCGCATCCTGACTCTGACTCCCGAGATCACCGCGCGGTCGAGGTCGATAAGGTTGTCAGAGAGGCCGATGCCGACGGTCGAAATGTCGCCGCGGGCTATATTGGCCCTGAGCCAAAGAACCGAATCGGAATTGCCGAGCTGATAGAAGGCATCACGCAGAGATATATCCTCGGCCTCCACACGACCCTTGAGCAGGGGGAGCAGGGCAACTCTGACACCGGCGCCCGAGGCTGTGAGCATGGTGTCGCCACCAGCTTCGATCACGCTCACATCGCTAAGACGCAGTTTGAGCGGAAATCCGAGTCGCAGACGACCGATGTCGATGGTCATACCGGATGACCGGCTGAGCTCCGACGAGGCTATATCCACAACCTTGTCCTGGACAAAGGGGATATAAAGCAACGTGGTCACCAGTAAAAGCAGTATGATCGGGGTCGCTAAGACCCAAAGAAGTATCTTGAAAATTTTACGAGCCACAACGTGAGAATGATCTAACTGAGTAAGCGGATGAATGGAAGATACACGGCCACGGGCTACCGGGAGGCTCCTAAGCCGATGCAAAATTAAGAAAGAGGGGGAGAGTAGTTATATTGAGATATATTAAAAACTCTTAACACCTGTAAAAAGTTTGGCAACCGGTGATATTTTTTCGGTCAGGCACGGCTGATCAAAAAAAGCAGGGGCTCTCCTCCGCTATGGAAAGAGAGCCCCTGCTTTTGGCAGGTCGGGTCACACATATCGGCGCGATCCCCTGCAAGAGTCATGGAGTCGGGAGCCTCAGAAGGCTGTCATCCGAGTCACGTAATGTCTTATCAGGCAAGATTATTTGTCCTGAGCAAGAGAGACGAGCATTTCCTTGCCGTCTTCGCTTGGCTGGAACACGAGCTTACCTTCGCGTGCAAGCCATCCGAGGGAGGCGTAAAGCTCTTTGTCGTTTTTGAACTTGCACATTTTCTTGAGTTGCTTGGTGTCGAGAGTCTGGGCCTTGTCGAGAGCTTCCCACACGAGGCCGGCTCCCAAGCCGATAGTTTCTGTATTCATTTTAGTAAAAGTTAAAAATAGAGATTTCGCAAATTTAGTAAATTTTTATTAAAAACAAACACCGTCGGGTAAATTGTTTGTTTTCCGGACGATTTTTATGAACTGGTCTAAACTGATTTCGGCGTCAGCACCTGCAAATGTTCAGACTTTCCGCAGTGAAGTTCAGACCGTGTCAACGGCTTTTTATCATTTCAACAATCATTAAGGATATAAAGTTCACGTTGTCACCGAGATAACAGTGAAATGCGGCGGTTAAGACGATCGTTCCATACAATATTTTAAACTTTTATCAGTTATACACATAAGAGATTGAGTCAAAACCCACAATGAATAGAGTAGCGGTTCAGTCACATCTCCTTAATCATTTCTTTCAGCACGATGAATACACCTCGCCACCTTATTATAATACTGATAGCTGTGCTCGGTCTCGAGGCCGTGGCTCAGGATGTCAAGGACGATTTCAATCCCATTACCACCGGCGTCCTCTCCATAGGTATAGCACCCGATGCCCGCGGTGCCTCGATGGGCGACCTCGGTGCCGCTACCGATCCCGATGCCAACTCGCAGTATTGGAATCCCTCAAAGTATGCCTTCGCCTATTCCCAGGGTGGAGTGTCGCTCAGCTACACTCCCTGGCTTCGCAAACTTGTCAATGATATATTTCTGGCTAACGTGGCCGGTTACATGAAGATCGGCTCGGAGGACAATCAGGCTGTGTCGGCCTCGCTGCGCTATTTCTCGCTCGGAGAGGTTGTCACCTCGACGGGCGGCCAGACGGGCGGCCAGACTCTCAATCCCTACGAGATGGCCATCGACCTCGGATATTCGCGCAAGCTTTCCGAGAAATTTTCGATGGGTGTGGTGTTCCGCTATATTTATTCCGATTTGGGTTTCGGAGGATCCGAGACCGATACCAAGACGGGAGCTTCGGCGTTTTCGGCTGATATTTCGGGTTATTACACCACCTATCCCATCATAGGCCGCAATGAGTGTCAATGGTCGTTTGGCTGGGATATATCGAATGTCGGCTCAAAGGTCAACTACAATCATGGCGATCGCCCGGCCTTCCTGCCTACCAATTTGCGTCTGGGTACGACTTTCACGTTCCCGCTTGCCGACTATCATAATCTGGCTCTTTCGCTCGACCTCAATAAACTTCTGGTGCCCACGATGCCCCGCGAGAAAGATTTCGCCGATGACGAGGAGGGTCAGAAGGCCTATCTCGAAGCTTACCGCGACTGGCAGAACACATCGTCGATCAAGGGTATCTTCAAGTCGTTCAACGATGCGCCCGGCGGCTTCAAGGAGGAGCTCCGAGAGATCAGCTACTCGCTGGGAGCCGAGTATAGCTATAACCAGCAGTTCTTCCTGCGCGGCGGTTACTGTTATCAGCATCCCAGCAAGGGCAACCAGCAGTATTTTGCTATCGGAGCCGGATTTGCTCTCAATGTGTTGCGTCTCGATGCCTCATACATGATGGCTACGGCCCAGAGCTCGCCTCTCGATCAGACTCTTCGCTTCTCGCTGACATTTGATATGGATGGGCTTCGCGAAATCTTCGGTAAAAAATAATAACTTGAGTAACAGCTGAGCGGCTGAAAGATATTGTTGCGGTGGGCACGCGGCTCGTGGGAGCGTTGCTGAGATGCTTAAACACAGGGAGGACATGCCGGCCGGTGAGTCCCTACAAGGTTGAAATTGCCGAATGAGGCTCGGCCTCTCCCTCTTCATTAAATGGATTTACCTCAAGATAAAACTCAAGTATAGTAAAATTCTTTTCAAGAGCAGCTTATAGATTTTATGATCAGGATAGGACAAGGATATGATGTCCACAAACTCGTGGAGGGGCGTAAACTGATACTCTGCGGAGTGGAGGTTCCCCACACTTTGGGCTTGCTCGGTCATAGCGATGCCGACGTGGCTCTTCACGCTCTCTCAGACGCCCTGCTCGGGGCGGCTGCCATGCGTGATATAGGTTTCCATTTTCCCGACACTGACCCCACATATAAGGGAGCCGACTCGCGGGTGTTGTTGCGCCGGGTTGTCGAGATCATAGCCGGGAAAGGTTATTGTCCCAACAATGTCGATGTCACCATCATAGCCCAGCGTCCCAAGCTACTTGACTATATACCCGGAATGATCGCCAATATCGCTGAAGATCTCAAGCTGTCAGCGGACGATGTCTCGGTCAAGGCCACCACTACCGAGCATCTCGGTTTTGCCGGCCGTTGTGAAGGTATAGCCGCCATGGCAGTCGCCACCCTGCGTCAGATCTGATCATTTCCTATCCATGCAACCGATCGTACAATTTCAATCCTCCTCCCTGTGTTTCGGGCCCGTCAGGCTGCTCAATGCCTCGGGACGCTCTCTGCCGGCCGGACTTTCGGCTGTCGTAGGCCCTAACGGGTCGGGTAAGACCACCCTCGGCCGCGTGATCGAACGTGGCCGCTATGGCTTTGGCAATCGCCTGAGCTTCGCTCGTGAAGGCATGACAGTGAAGATGCTGACTTTTACCGATATTCACTCGTTTACCGGAGTGGATGTGTTGCGTTATGACCAGCGTCTGGAGTCGAGCGAAAACGAGTATGTCCCTACTGTCGGCGAGATTTTTGCCCGGGTGATAGGGTCGCCGCTGTGGATCGAGATGACCTCGCGTCTCAATCTGGCCGGAGCGGTGGAGAAGAAGATCAATTTTCTGTCGAGCGGCGAGTTGCGCAAACTCCTTATCATCAATGCTCTGCTCTCGACGCCCGAGATACTTGTGCTCGACAATCCGTTTATAGGTCTTGACGCGCCCTCGCGGGTGGAACTCCTCGCCGCTCTGAGAGCTTTGCGTGAAAGGGGACAACATATAGTCTTGCTGCTCAGCGATCCCGACGAGATACCCTCTGATGCCGACGGGGTGCTCTATCTCGATGGTTGCAGGTTTGTAGACGATCCGTCAGGGAGAGCAGAGGAGGATACAACAACTGTCACCCTGCCGACGCCGGCCTACGATATACCGCCTCACGAAGTAACTTTCAGTATTACCGGCGGTCATGCGCGCTATGGCGGTCACAGTGTCTTTGAAGGCATGGACTGGAGAGTGGGCCGTGGCGAGCGGTGGATGCTCACGGGGCCCAACGGTTCGGGTAAATCTTTGTTGCTGAGCATGGTGTGTGGCGATAATCCTCAGGCCTACGCCAATGATATAGTGCTTTTCGACCGCCGTCGAGGCTCGGGCGAATCTATCTGGGATATTAAGAACAATATAGGATATACGTGTCCCGAGATGCAACTCTATTTCCGCAGCCCGCGCCCTGTCAAGGGTATCATCGCCGAGGGTATGCGCTCGGTTCTCGAGCGTTTCACTCCCTTTACCGACTCGGAGCAGGCCGATGCTGAGGCTTGGCTCGAGTGTATGGGCATCTCTCATCTGGCCGACAGAGACTTCGCCACGCTATCGTCGGGAGAGCAGAAAGTGGTGCTCCTCGCGCGGGCTTTTGCGCGTCAACCGGCACTTCTGGTGCTCGATGAGCCTTTTCAGGGGCTCGATCCCAAGGTCAAACTCCGCATGAGCCGTATCATAGATGCGCTTGTCAGCTCCCGTAATTCTTCGCTGATTTTCGTCACACACTATCCCGAGGAGCTCCCCTCGTGTGTCACCCGTCGTAAGTCATTTCAAAAACATTGATTCAGAGAGGATTAGTCTGTTATAAATAAAACAGCAACTCCAGGCTCTGCTTTATACAAAATTGAAAGGTGTCGAAGGTTTGATCTTAGCCTCCGACACCTTCTTTTAGTGTAATATAACAGAGTGTTATCAAAAAGAAAAAGAGGAAAATCCTTTCGGAAATTCCTCTTTGGTCAACTCGTGCGCATGAAGGGACTCGAACCCCCACGACCTAAGTCATTAGATCCTAAGTCTAACGCGGCTACCAATTACGCCACATGCGCTTGATAATATGGAAATAATGCCGATATGGGCATCTTTTCATGTCACAAAGGTAAGACAAAACCTCGAAAAACACAAGAAAAACAATTTTTTTGATAAAATTTAGGCAAAAAGCGAGGAAATACAAATTTTTGTTTATAAATTAGCACACTGAAACCGATCTTTTACTCTTTACAATTCTCCGCTTTATGGAATCGACCGACCCCATCCTGCCCTCTGAGGAGGTAAAGGATACCACCTTAGATCTGACAGAAACTGTGAATGACACCGCTACCCTTGAATCAGTGGCCACCGAGAATATAGTTGAAGCCACCGAGGAAGTTAACGGCGAGGAGTCAGCTGCCGAGAGCCATCAGGCACCGCGCCGACTCTCCACCAAAGCCGAAATCCTTGCCGAGGCTTCGCGTCTGGCAGCCCTTGATGCTACCGAGATCAATGCCGACGAGGTGGGACACCTCAAGCAGCAGTTCTATCAACTGCGCAATGAAGCAGTGCGCGCCGAGCGCGAGGCTTATGAGGCCGTGGAGGGCAACAATCCCTCCGACTTTACACCCTCGGCCGATCCCGACGAAGAGGCTTTCAAGGAGTCGCTCTCCGTGATCAAGGAAAAGAAAGCGGCCCAGCGAGCCGTGATCGAGGCTCAACTTCAGGCCAATCTCGCCGCTAAGGAAGCTATCATAGCCAAGCTACGCGAGATGAGCGCCGACACCGATAACGTCAACCGTCTCTTCCCCGAAGTGCGCGATCTGCAGGCTCAGTTTAAGGAAATAGGCGAGGTGCCTCAGCAGAACTCGTCAGACATCTGGAAGGGCTATCAGGACGCAGTCGAGCGATTCTATGACCAGCTTAAGATAAATAAGGAGCTGCGCGACTATGATTTCAAGAAAAATCTCGCCGAGAAGGAGGCCCTCGTAGCCGAGGCCGAGAAGCTCAGGGATGAGGAGGATGTGATCATAGCTTTCAAGCGTCTGCAGGAGCTCCATGATCAGTGGCGTGCCATAGGGCCTGTGCCCAAGGAGGTACGCGAGCAGATCTGGGGTCGCTTCAAGGAACTCTCGACCGAGGTCAACAAGCGCTATCAGGACTTCTTTGTGGAGCGCAAGAACCGCGAGCGCGAGAACGAGGAAGCCAAGCTTGCCATCTGTGAGCGTGTGGAGGCTCTCGACTTCTCCACGCTGACCACCTATGCCGCCTGGGACGAGATGACCAACCGCTTCATGGAGGCTCAGGCCGATTGGCGTAAACTTGGTTATGCGTCACGCAAGGCCAATAATGAACTCTTTGCCCGTTTCCGCGGCGCATGCGATAAATTCTTTGCCGCCAAGGCTGACTTCTATAAGCAGATGAAGGATGTCCTGGCTGTAAATCTCGAGAAAAAGATTGCTCTCTGCGAGCGTGCCGAGGCTCTCAAGGACAGCACCGACTGGCGTGCTACAGCCGATGAGCTCACCCGTCTGCAGAAAGAGTGGAAGACTATAGGCGCTGTGGCCAAGAAGCACTCTGACCAGGTGTGGCATCGTTTCCTTGCTGCCTGTGACTACTTCTTTGATCAGAAAAAGAAAAATACCTCGGGCCAGCGTCGCAACGAACGCGCCAATCTCGAGCAGAAGCAGGAGATCATAGAGAAACTCAAGGCTATCGAGACCCAGACTCCCGAGCGCGAGGCCGCCATCAAGGCTGTCAAGGATCTCCAGGCCGAGTGGCAGAGCGTGGGCCATGTGCCTTTTGCCGAGAAGGACGCTGTCTATGATGCTTATCGCGCGGTAGTCAACAGCATATATGATAAGCTCAATATCGCACGCCGAGACTCGCGCATGTCGTCGTTTGAGAGCTCTCTCTCCGAGATGGGCGGCGATTCCAACCGTCTGTTCCGCGAGCGTGAGCGTCTGTTGCGTGCCTACGAGCAGCGCAAGAGCGAGCTCAAGACCTACGAGAATAATATGGGATTTCTCTCGGCCCGCTCCAAAAATGCCGACTCGATGGTGCGCGAGATGCAGCGCCGTGTGCAACATCTGCGTGACAATCTGGCCGAGCTCGAGAGCAAGATCAAGACGATCGACAGTAAACTCTGATATTTCAGGCTTAAGATACATCCGAGGGTGACCGACGATGTTCAGGCTCCGATATTACGGTAGGGACACCTCCCCTTGTAGCCGTTCACATAGCGACATATCTTCTTTATATTGCCTATTGATATTGCCTATGTTCAAGGTGAGCGGACACTTCCACGAGAGGAAGTGTCCCTACTCCCGGGGCCCTGACCCGTCAGCGTCATCAAGGAGTGTCTCTTCACCCTTTGGCGAGCGGAGAGCAGTTCACTCTCCTCCCCCCCGATTTCTGTTAGTTTCCTCTCTCACGCTTGTCCATCAAGTCCTCCATTATCATTATGATGACACGACAAGGACGCTACGGACGCTATATAGGCCGGCTCATACGTCTGGCCGATCTGATTGTGCTCAACCTCGTGTTTCTGACGGTGGTGTGGCTCAACCCCGGTATTCCCGACCTGCGTCTGAAACTCACCTGGCTCCTCTTTAATATAGCATATATTCCTGCAAGTTTTCTGCTTGCAGCCATCGACAAAGACCGCCCCGTCAGAATGGACAGGGTGGTTAAGGTCGCAGTGCAGGCTGTCGTCACGCAATATGCCTCGTTTTTAGCGCTGCTCTATCTCATGGGGGTTGCCGATCTGTCATGGAAGTCTATGAGCGAACTTGCCATTATAGACATGACGGTGTTTACTCTGTGGAGGATGATGGCGCGCTGGACTCTGAAGCAGTATAGATCGCGCGGAGGCAACACGCGCCGCGTTGCCATAGTAGGGGCCCGTGTGACCGCCGAGAAGCTTTATGAGGAGATGAAGATTGACCCGGGGTTCGGATATGATGTGGCCGGGTTTTACGATATATACTGTCCCCCCGATTTCCGCTATGCCGACCGTTTTCGTGGAGGCTTGGATGATCTGGTGCGCGATCTCGATGAACTGAAGATCGAGAGTGTCTACTACACTCTCTCGGGCGAGGATGTCGACACGGTGAAGCGTCTGGTCACCGAATGTGACCGCCACATGGCCCGCTTCAATTATGTGCCTCAGATGTCGAGTTATCTCACCCGTAATATGCGTCCGCAATCGATCGGTGCTGTCCCGGTGTTTCGCGTCAGAACCAATCCTCTTGAAAATCCTGTCAACAAGGCCTTGAAGCGCGGTTTTGACCTGGTGTTTTCGAGCGTGGTGCTGTTGCTGTCGCCGATAGTTTTCATCCCGGTAGCCATAGCGGTCAAGCTATCTTCGCCGGGCCCGGTGTTTTTCAGACAGTTGCGCACGGGCTTCATGGGTCACGATTTCTATTGCTGGAAGTTCCGCACCATGAGGGTCAATACCGATGCTGACACTGTGCAGGCTACCCGCACCGATCCGCGCAAGACAAAAGTGGGAGAGTTTCTCAGACGCACGTCGATCGACGAGCTTCCACAGTTTATCAACGTCTTTCTCGGCGATATGTCGGTAGTCGGGCCGCGCCCCCACATGCTTAAGCACACCGAGGACTATTCGCGCCTGCTGGAAAAATATATGGTGCGCCACCTGATACGTCCGGGCATCACCGGCTGGGCGCAGATACGCGGCTACCGGGGACAGACCGACGAACTCTGGCAGATGGAAAAGCGTGTCGAACACGACATCTGGTATATTGAACACTGGAATTTCCTGCTCGACTGCAAGATCATTTTCAGGACTTTCCTCGGAGTATTCAATCCTGATAAAAATGCGTTCTGATAACTCTAAGATAGATTATAGATCTCTCACCGACGATGAGATAGCCTCGAAGGCGTGGGCTATGCTGGCTCGATTCTACGGTTACAGCTCTTTCAGACCCCTGCAGCAGGACGTGATAATACGCGCCATGCGCCGGCTTGACTCGGTGGTGCTGATGCCTACCGGTGGCGGCAAGTCGGTGTGTTATCAGATCCCGGCTCTGCTCTCGAGCGGAGTAGTCATCGTGGTGTCGCCCCTGATAGCTTTGATGCACGATCAGGTCGCCGCGCTGATCTCCAACGGTATACCGGCGGCTACGGTAAACTCTCTGCAGAGCGACGAGGATAACCGCGAGATCATGGAGCAGCTCTATACGGGACGCATACGTGTGCTCTATATCTCTCCCGAGAGATTGCTGCTGGAGATGGAGCGATGGAACTCCGACCTTGACATAGCACTGTTTGCTATCGACGAGGCTCACTGTATCTCTCAATGGGGCCACGATTTCCGTCCCGGCTATACGCGCCTGTCGCGCATCAAGGAGCTGTTTCCCCATGTCCCCGTGATGGCCCTTACCGCTACGGCCGACCGCCTGACCCGCGAGGATATAGCCGCTCAGTTGCGCCTCGAGGATCCGCGTCTTTTTATCGGATCGTTTGACAGGCCTAATATCTCCATCAGCGTGCAGGTCAATCCCGGCAAGAGCCGTCGTCTGAGACAGATCTCCGACATTATCGACCGTCATCGCGGCGACTCGGGTATAGTCTACTGCATGAGCCGAAAAGGAGCCGAGGATATTGACAAGCAGTTGAGAGACAGAGGTTACCGCTCGGTGGTGTATCATGCCGGACTCACGGCTGCCGAGCGCACCGAAGCCCAGCGCCGGTTTATCAACGGGGATGTGCAGGTGGTGTGTGCCACAGTGGCCTTCGGCATGGGTATTGACAAGAGCAATATAAGATGGGTGGTACACAACAATATGCCCCGCAATATAGAGTGTTACTACCAGGAGATAGGACGAGCCGGCCGTGACGGAGCCTCGGCCGAGGCCGTGATGTTTTATTCATACGCCGATATAGCTACCCTCCAGAGTTTTGTCGACGATAGCGGCCAGCAGGCCCTCAATAGCGAGAAGCTCCAGCGCATGAAGGAATTTGCCGAGTCTTCGCTGTGTCGGCGGCGTGTATTGCTGAGCTATTTCAATGAAATCCTCGACCATGACTGCGGTAATTGTGACGTGTGTCTCAGTCCACCCGAGCGTATCGACGGAACGGTGATAGCCCTCAAGGCCATGAGTGCGATAGTCAGAACCGGCGAGAATGTCGGTATCACCATGCTTATCGACATCCTGCGCGGAGCTTCGCGTCAGGAGCTCGTGCAGCGAGGCTATGACCGCATCAAGACCTATGGAGCCGGGCGCGACATGAGTTTCGCCCAATGGAACGGCTACATTTCTCAACTCATTCAGCTCGGACTGATAGAGATAGCTTATAACGAAGGCAACCACCTGAAGCTTACCGCCTATGGACGCAAGGTGCTTGCCGACCGTTCTGAAGTGACTCTCGCCCGTTACATACCGTTTGAGTCGCGGGGCAAGCGCTCCTCGGCCAAAGTCACGGAACCCCAGCTCACCCCGGCGCAGCGCCTGATGGAAATACTCAAGGAAGTGCGTCTGAAGCTTGCTCGTAAGGAGGCTGTGCCCCCTTATCTGGTGTTGTCTGACAAGGTGATCCAGGAACTGGTGAGATTTGAGCCCGTAGACATGGAGAGCTTCTCGCGTGTAGAGGGTATCGGCGAACGTAAGACTGTGCGCTATTGGCGTCCGTTTGTCACGGCTATACGCCGGTTCAAGGGGATGGATGTGAAGCTTGGCAACGGCATGTCTCAGGAGGAGACGCTCCTGTTGCTCAACTCGGGCTATGATGTAGCGGCCATAGCCGAAGCCAAGGGTATCAAGACGGCCACGGTCTATCAGCATCTGACCGAGCTTGTCAATGCCGACAAGCTTACCGACTTCTCAACAGTCATCACCCGTGAACAATATCTGCGGGCTATGAATGTGGCCAAGAGTAATCCCACGGAGTATTACGAAATACTGGGCAACGAAATGCCCTCCGGACTCCCACGCCTTGCCTTGGCTATCAGTGATTTCTTGTTGAGACACAAAACCGATTAAAAAAACTCTTACTTGAACGAGATTATGAAATACATGAACGATCCCTCCGACGATAATATGAAATGGACGATACTCGAGAGCGAATATCTCGTCAGGCGTCCCTGGCTCACGGCTCGCCGCGACAGGGTAGAGTTGCCCGACGGACGCATCCATGACGAATACTATGTGCTCGAATATCCTACCTGGGTCAATGTCATAGCGATTACCGCTGAGGGTGAGTATGTGATGGTAAAGCAATATCGCCACGGTCTCGGCATAGTGGCTACCGAACTGTGTGCCGGAGTGGTGGAGCACGGAGAAGACCCTCTGGCGGGTGCTCAGCGAGAGTTGCTCGAGGAGACAGGGTTTGGAGGAGGAGAATGGGAGCTCTCGATGGTCATTTCACCCAATCCAGGTTCTCAGAACAATCTGGCTTACTGCTACACGGCTCGCAATGTGGTCAAGATGGCCGATCAGCATCTCGATGCTACGGAAGACCTGCGGGTCGAATTTCTCACCCGTGCCGAAATCGAGGAAATGCTTCTCACCGACCAGCTCAAGCAGTCGCTCATGGTCGCCCCCCTCTGGAAGCATATCGCCCTGACAAAGTAATCCTCTGCCTTGACGCTTAGGATGGGCCGTAATGGGTGGTGTGGGGCGGTGTCCTTAAAGGAGGAGTTTTGATAGCCTCATGCCGCGATACTTACTTCTTCCGAGCGACTTTTACTTCTTCCAGAAGGTGGGGGTGAAGAGGAGGAGGACGGTGAAGAGTTCGAGACGGCCGATGAGCATGATCAGGGCGAGGAGCCATTTGCCGGCATCGGGAATGATGTAGAATGTCGAGCCGTAGCCGGTGATACCGGCGCTCAGACCTGTGTTGCTGATACAGGTGAATGAGGAGAAAAAGGCATCTATCAGGGGGATGCCTAAGGCTGTGAGTATGATGCCTCCGGCTACGATGATGAGCATGTAGAGGCAGAGAAAGGCGGTGACTTTCGAGACTATACTGTGGGGTATCACTTTCCCGTTGACGCGCACGGTGAGTATATTGTTGGGGTGGATGCACCGCTCGATCTCGTTGCGGCAGTTTTTGAGCATATAGATGAGACGGTCTATCTTGGCTCCACCGCTTGTCGAGCCGGCACACGCGCCGAAATACATGAGCACCAGTGAGATTGCCAGCGGGAAGACACCCCAGGCGTGGAAGTCGGGGGCTTCAAAGCCGGTTGACGAAACCATGGAAACTATCTGAAACAGGGGGTCGAGGGTGGCCTGCTTGAAATCATGTGCATGACCTCCGATCATATTATTGGCCAGGAAGAGCAGATAGCAGCCTGCGATGATGGCTATGTAGTAGCGGAACACATCGTTGGCCCACACGGCTTGAAAGTCGCGGTAGACTGCTTTGTATATGAGCGTGAAGCTGATGCCGCCTATAAACATGAACACTGTGGCTACCGATTCTATATAGTCGCTCGACCAGAGTTCCAGCCCGAGATCGGAGGTGGCGAAACCGCCTGTCGACATGATTGAGAATGCATAACATACGGCGTCAAATCCACCCATTGGGCCGGCAAAGAGCAGGCAGAAAAGTATCAGTGTCAGGATGATATAGATGGTCCAGAGGCTTTTGGCTGTCTGTGAGATGCGAGGACGGAGTTTATCGTGGGTGATACCCGTGACCTCGGCGTTGAACATCTGCATGCCTCCCGAGTGATTGAGCATCGGGATCACCGCCAGAGTGAACAGGATGATACCCATGCCCCCGATCCATTGCATGGTGGCGCGCCAGATGATGATGCCGCGTGGCAGATAGTCGATCGAACGTATGGTCGAGGCTCCTGTGGTTGTGAAGCCCGACATCGCTTCAAAGAAGGCGTCGCTCACCGAGAGCGCTCCCTCCCTGAGCAGTATGAACGGCAACATGCCGAAGAGCGAGAACACTATCCACACCGAGGCGGTCAGCAGAAATCCCTCGCGTTTACCCATCGACAGGCTGCGGGGATGTATCAGGAAGGCCATCGAGGCGCCACATCCGGCCGAGATCAGAAAAGTAAAGAGAAACGAAGTCCATTCCCGCTCGCCATACCACAGGGCTGTGCCCAACGGTATGAGCAGGAACACCGACTCGATGAGCAACAGTAGCCCTATGAGTCGGAGCATCATGGGGATGTTGATGGTCGGCAGATAGTTGAAATGTCTTAAAGGGCGTTTCATCTCGCGGTAGACTTTGTCAGGAGAAGAGTTTCTCGACTTTGTGGATCAGGCCGTCGAGAGTAAATACCACTACCCGGTCGCCGGCCTGGAGCTGAGTGTTGCCGCCGGCAAGATAGCCTCGGCCGTCACGTATAAATCCGGCGATGGTCATGAAATGGCTCAGCCTGAGTTCGCGTATCGGCGCACGTGTGATCTTGGAGCCCTCGTGTGCCACGATCTCGGCTACCTCGGCATCGGCCAGGGCCAGGCATTTGGAGGTCGAGGTGTCGCGGTCGAGCAACATCTGGAAGATGCGCGACGAGGCCAGCAGTTTTTTATTGAGCACGGTGCCTATGTTGAGGCTTTCGGCCTCGGAGATAAACTGGAGGTTCTCTACCTCGGCGACTGTCTTCTTGATGCCGAATTCTTTAGTGGTCAGACAGGTGAGGATATTGGCCTCGCTGCTGTCAGAGAGTGCTACAAAGGCATCGGCGTCAGAAATACCCGCCTCGCGCAGGGTGTCGGTGTCGCGGGCGTCGGCATTTATGATAAGGGCGTCGGGACACTTCTCCGAGAGTTTGACACAGAGTTCGCGGTCGGGTTCGATGACCTTGAAGCGGAACTCTTTACCGGCCATGCGGCAGAGCTGTATAGCTATGCGTGAGCCACCCATGATGATGACGTCGCGTATGTGTTTCTGAGTCTTGCCACACAGAGGTATTAGCGTGTCGACATGCTCGCGTGTGGTCATGAAGTAGACTATATCGCCGGCCAGGATGCGGTCGTCGCCGCCGGGAATGATGGTCTCGTGATGACGCTTGATGGCGTTGACGTGAAATTGTCGGGCCATGGGGCCGAGCTCCCTGAGAAATTTACCGACCAGGGGGGCATCCTCGCGTAGTTTGACCCCGACGAGTATCAGCTCGCCGTCATGGAGTTCAAACCAGTGGCGTGTCCAGTTGTGATGGAGGGCGGTGAGTATCTCCATCGAGGCGAGATACTCGGGATAGATCACGTCGTCGGTGCCTATAGAGGTGAAGAACAGGCGGTTGTCGGGCGCCTTGAACTCATAGTTGTCCACTCGAGCCACAGTCTTGGCTGCTCCAAGGCTCTTGGCCATGGCGCAGGCTACTATGTTACGTGTCTCAAAGGGGGTGACGGCGATGAATAGGTCACAGTGTTCCACGCCGGCCTGACGCAGGGTCACGAAAGATGTAGGACGCCCCTCGACTGTGAGCAGATTATAGTTGGAGTCGAGCACGGCGAGTTTGGTGAAGTCGTCGTCGATCACCGTGATGTCCTGCTCCTCGCGTGAGAGGAGCTTGGCGAGATGAGAGCCTACGTCGCCACAGCCGGCTATGATGATCTTCATGATCTGAGGTTTGAGAGGGTGTTGAAGATGCCTTCTGAGTCAAATCCGCAGAGCTTGTGGAGCTCGGAGGGTTTGCCGTGGGGAATAAATCTGTCGGGCACACCCATGCGTATCACCTTCGGACGTGAGTGTCCCCCGGGGATTGATTCGGGATGGTCGGAGATCCATTCGAGTATAGCTGAGCCGAGCCCTCCGTGAACAGTGCCGTCCTCGACGGTGACGATGGGACATCCGAGAGTCACCACTTTGCGCATCATGTTCTCGTCGAGAGGTTTGAGGAAGCGGGCATCCCAGTGGACTATGTTCATGCCGAGTTGGTCGGTGGCTTTCTCTATGGCTTTAGACGCATCGGCGGCTACCTGACCTATCGTGATGACTGCCACGTCGGCTGATCCCTGTCCCGTTCCGGCGTTGAGAAGTTCGCCGGTGCCCGGCCGGATCGGGTCGGTCACAGGAGCGGGAGCAGCCGGAGCCTCTCCCCGAGGGTAGCGTATCGCCATGGGAGAGTCGAGAGTCAGTGAGGTATACATGAGACGTCTCAGTTGCTCGCCGTCACGTGGAGCCGACACGGTCATGCCCGGGATTGATCTCAGATAAGCCAGGTCGAAGACACCGTGATGGGTAGGGCCGTCCTCGCCTACCAGACCGGCGCGGTCGATACAGAGAGTGACGGGGAGACTGTCGATGGCGACATCGTGGATGATATGACTGTAAGCGCGCTGAAGAAAAGCACTGTAAATAGCTACGAAGGGGCGCAGGCCATCTTTAGCCATTCCGCCGGCAAATGTCACAGCGTGTCCCTCGGAAATGCCTACGTCAAAGGTGCGTTCGGGCATCACCTCGGCCAGCTTATTGACAGAGGTTCCAGAGGGCATGGCGGCCGTGACGGCAACCACCCTGGGGTCTTTGCGTGCTATCTCAACGAGAGTGTCGCCAAAGATGTCCTGATATTTTGGCGGACGTGGAGAGAGTGGTTTGAGGCGCTCGCCGGTAGCTGCATTGAAGAGACCGGGAGCGTGCCACGCGGCGGGATCCTTCTCGGCCGGCAGATAACCTTTGCCCTTGACTGTGCGCAGGTGGAGTATGCGCGGCCCGGGGAGATCCTTGATGTCGCGAAGCACCTTGACTATCGTCGGGAGGTCGTGGCCGTCAAAGGGGCCGAAGTAGCGTATGTTCAGCCCCTCGAAGATGTTCTGCTCGCTGGTGAGAAGCGATTTGATGGAGTTGTTGAAGCGGGTGATGCGCCCTTTGCCTGAGTCGGTGATCAGTTTGTGGCGGTGGAGGAAGTCGGCCATACGTCCGCGCAGGGTGTTATAGCCCCGTGAGGAGGTGAGATGGGCGAGATAGGAGTTGAGCGACCCTACGTTGCGGTCGATCGACATGTCGTTGTCGTTGAGGATAATCAGCAGATCGGCCTTGGAGTTGGCGGCATTGTTGAGTCCCTCGAAAGCGAGTCCGCCGCTGATAGAGGCGTCGCCGATGACGGCCACTATGTTGCGCTTGGGCTCATCGCTGTGGAGCTTGGCCGCCACGGCCATGCCGAGGGCCGCCGATATGGAGTTGGAGGCGTGGCCTGAGGTGAAGGTGTCGTAGGGGCTCTCCTTGGGCGAAGGGAAGCCTGAGAGGCCGCCGAACGTGCGCAGCGTGTCGAAGTTGTCGCGACGGCCTGTGAGTATCTTGTGGGGGTAGGCCTGGTGACCGACGTCCCAGACGATGCGGTCGTAGGGGGTGTTGAAAACATAGTGGAGGGCCACGGTGAGTTCGACAGCACCCATCGACGAGGCGAAATGTCCGGAATGGGAGGAGAGGGCGTTGATGAGGAAAGAACGCAACTCGCCACACACGGCCGGCAATTGCTCGGAGGGGAGCTTGCGCAGGTCGTGTGGCGAGTTGATGGCATCGAGCAGCGGGGTGGCGACCCTGCCGGGAGCGTCGGCCACGCTGTCATTGCTGTTTATTTCCATTCTTGATATATTTCTTATACAAAGGTACCCACACTACAATGCCCGAGGTGAGCAGGACAAAGGCTACCCAGGGTGTGAACGGTTGTGACGCTATCATCAGATAGCAGAGCACGAGCCACAGGGCGGCAATGAAGATAAATCTTATGATCATCGGGGCGTTTTGGAAGTGGGGATTATGAGAGGTTGCAGAGAGTCTACCCCGGGAGATTAATAGCCGGTGTAGGTGTGGGGCGAGAGGCGACGCAGCTCTTCCTTGACCTCGGGGCTGACGTCGAGGGTCTCGATAAACTCAGAGATGCTCTCGGCGGTGACGGTGGTGTTGGTGCGGGTCAGGGCCTTGAGAGTCTCGTAGGGTTTGGGATAACCTTCGCGGCGTAACACAGTCTGGATGGCTTCGGCCACTACGCTCCAGGTGTTGTCGAGATCGGCGTCGATGGCGTCGCGGTTGAGCAGGAGTTTGCCGAGTCCCTTCATGGTGGAAGCTATGGCGATGAGAGTGTTGGCCAGAGGCACACCGATGTTGCGGAGCACGGTGGAGTCGGTCAGGTCGCGCTGCAGACGGCTCACGGGGAGCTTGGAGGCGAGATGGCCGAAGAGGGCGTTGGCGATGCCGATGTTACCCTCGGAGTTCTCAAAGTCGATGGGGTTGACCTTGTGGGGCATGGCTGACGAGCCTACCTCGCCGGCTTTGATCTTCTGCTTGAAATACTCCATGGAGATATACATCCACATGTCGCGGTCGAGATCGAGGATGATGTTGTTGATGCGGGCCAGGGCGTCGAAGAGGGCAGCCAGGTTGTCATAGTTGGAGATCTGGGTGGTGTACTCCTCGCGCTCTATGCCGAGCTTGTCGCTGAGGAACGAGGCACCGAAAGCGCGCCAGTCGATCGAGGGGAAGGCACAGAGGTGGGCGTTGAAGTTGCCGGTCGCGCCACCGAATTTACCGCTGATCTTCACGGCATCGAGGGCTGCGAGCTGGCGCTCGAGACGGTAGGCGAATACTTTGATCTCCTTGCCCAGACGGGTGGGCGAAGCGGGCTGGCCGTGGGTCTTGGCAAGCATGGGGATGTCATACCACTCGTCGGCGCGAGCATTGAGATGGTCGATCATCTCCACGAGACGCGGACGGTAGACTTCGCGCAGGGCGTCGGCTATCGACATGGGCACGGCGGTGTTGTTGATGTCCTGTGAGGTGAGGCCGAAGTGGATGAACTCTTTGCAGGCTTCCAGGCCGAGGAGGTCAAATTTCTCCTTGAGGAAATATTCCACGGCCTTGACGTCGTGGTTGGTGACACTCTCGATCTCCTTGATGCGGGCTGCATCCTCGACGGTGAAGTTGCTGTAGATGTCGCGCAGTTGCCCGAATACAGAGCTGTCGACACCGGCCAGGGGGCCGAGAGGGATTTGGCAGAGGGCTATGAAGTATTCCACCTCTACTTTCACGCGGTAGCGTATGAGGGCATATTCCGAGAAGTATTTGTCGAGACGCTCGCATTTGTTGCGGTAGCGGCCGTCGACAGGAGAGATGGCTGTGAGCTCTGAGAGATTCATTGTAGGTAAAATTGGGTGTGTTACTATTATGATGCAAAGTTAAGAATTTTCAGTGAAAGCACAAAGCAAAGAGACCCTCAGAGGGAGCATGCGGATGTCAGAGGGGTGGGATAATTCTGATAGCACTCAATGATGCCACTGAAATGACACCGCCCGAGGCTGTCGGGCTGACAGCTTCGGGCGGCGGATGTAAGATCAATCTGTAAGATCAGCAGTTCAGAGCACGATCTTGCTCACGCGACGGCCTGAGGCCGAGGTGGAGACGAGGATGTAGACTCCGGGCTCGACTCCGTCGGCGATGGCCGAGGCATCGGTCGAGGTGGCTACGGTAACGCCGTTGACGGTGTAGAGGGTGTGGATGGCGGGGCCGAAGTCGGCAATCTCGTCGATAGAGATCTCCTCGATGGCCGAGATGTTTTTGAGACCGGCCTGATAGTGCTCGAGCACTACGTCGGCTGTCATAGCGCCCTTATACCAGTGGAAGTCATCGAGAGCACCCTCATAGTAGTTGTCGTGGTTGACGTTGACGTTGCCTAAGACGAAGGGCTCGTTGTTGTCGGCTATGGCTCCTGTGGCGATATTGGTCTTGGATGATCCGAGCTGACCGTCGATATAGAGGTAGATGGTCTTCTTGGCATAGTCGCGCACGGCTACCAGGTGGTGCCATTTACCGTCAAAGAGGGTGGTGGCGTCGACAAATGTCTCGCCCTTGTTCTTGTCGTCGTCGATGGCGAATGTCAGGCGGTCGTAAGTGGCTGTGGACTTGTGTTCGATGCCGATCCAGTTGCCGGTGGTGCCGGTGTCGGCGTTATTGGCGATGCTGCCCTTGTGGAACATGTAGGCATTGTCGTCGGTGCTCTTGAACCAGAACTCAAACGAGAAGTCGTTATTGCCCATCTGTATGTCGGCGTATGCGGGCTGCTCGATGTATCCGGTAGTACCGTCAAAGACAATAGCTTTGCCGTGGACTCCGTCCTCGAGAGTGGCAGAGCCCTTGATCTCAGCCGATCCGCTGACGCCGTTAGGCACAACCTGTTTGTCGGCAGAGTTCTCGAAAGTATCAAATGTATAGGCGGCTACCTCGGTGAGCTCGACGGGAGCTATGACGGTGATCGAGCCGGAGAGACGGGCGGTATTGTCGGCTCCCTCGGTGGTGAGGGTGAAGCTGAAGGTGCCGGTCTCGTCGGGGATGCCGGTGAGGGTGAATGTGCCGGCGGTCTTGTCGAGATCGAGAGTGAGCCACGAGGGGCCGTCGATGGCTACATTGGTGCAGTTGACAAATGTGCCGGTGACGGGAACGATGTTCTTGCCGGTCACGCCCTCGTAGTCGGAGCGGTTGCCGGTGAAAGCGAGGGCTGCGTCAGTGGCGAAATAGTCGGGGAGATAGAAGCCGAGGTGAGGGGGCTGGTTGTAGGCTGTGTTCTGCCAGGCGATGGCCAGTCGGTAGTTATGATCCTCCATGAGGGTGGGGATGCGGTACTGGCTGGGGATGGTGGTCGAGAAGATGAGCAGGTCGGAGGAGTTGTTGCCGTCCCAGAGGATGATCTCCTCGCGCCAGTCGCCGAAGATGTCGGCCTGGAGGTTGGGGGTAGCCTTGGTGGTGTTGCATGAGCGCACATTGAGACCTGAGCCTATCGAGGTGTAGTCCCAGCCTTTGGTGTAGTCAGACTTGGGCTTACCTATTCGGGGGGAGCAGCCGCCGTTGCTGGTGCTGTAACGGCCGTCGAAGGTCTCGTCGAAGAGGTCGCCGTCCCAGTAGATGCGGAAGTTCATGTCGGGGGCCTTTTCGCTGATTATCGCGCCGGTGATGTCGTAGAGGACGTTCTTCTTCGCGCCGGTGGTGTGGTCTTCACAAGAGAACTGATAGCCGCGTATCGAGGGGATAAACGCGCCGGCTATGCCGCGGCCGATATCGTTGCCTGAATTGGGCTTATACCAGATCATTTCGCCTGTCTTGGCGTCGCGCAGGGTGGCGTCATACTTGAAAACGGACGCAGTCTTCTCCTCGTGGACCATGAAGACCTCGAGACCGGGACGGTCGGGGAGGAAATCGCCGAGGTGGAGGGCGTCGCCATGACCGCCGTGGGTGCGGTGGAGCAGGGTGCCGTCATGATCGACGGCGGCCGCGCCGTAGATGATCTCGTCACAGCCGTCGTTGTCGACATCGCCCACGGTGAGAGAGTGGGCACCCTCGCCATAGAGGCCCTCACCTTTGACGTCGCTCGAGTGCATCCAGCGCTTGGTGAGCTTGGTGCCGTCGAAGTCCCAGGCGCAGACATAGGCTGCGGAGTAATAACCGCGACACATCACGATGCTGGGGTTGGCATTGTCGCCGCCGAGGTAGGCCACGCAGGCGAGATAACGCTCGGGACGGTTGTAGTTGTCGTTGGTTTGCTTACTCTCGCAGTTGCCCCACTGGGAGGCGGTGAGGATGTCGCGGGCGGGCTCGTAGTAGACTGTGGCTCGCTCGGCGCCGGTCAGACCGTCAAACACGGTGAGATACTCGGGGCCGCTGATGACGTGGCCGTTGGAGTTGGCATATTTCTTGGTCGGGTCGTCGTTGCCGAGGATCACGTTGTTGCCTTTGCCGTCCTTGGTGCCGGGGGCGGTCTTCACGGCCATTTCGGCTTTGCCGTCGCCGTCAAAGTCATAGACCATGAACTGGGTGTAGTGGGCTCCGGCACGTATGTTGGGGCCGAGGTCGACGCGCCAGAGCTTGGTGCCGTCGAGCTTGTAGCAGTCGATATAGACGTTGCTTGTGGCGCCGTTCTCAGAATTGTCGTGAGAGTTGGCGGGATCCCATTTTACAAAGAGCTCATACTCTCCGTCGCCGTCAACGTCGCCTACCGAGCAGTCGTTGGGCGAGTAGGTGGCGCCGTTGAGAGTGGCGGGGCGGTCGAGCTTGACGCGCTTGTAGACGTCCGACTCCACGGCGGTGAGCTTGCTCTCGGAGCCGTCGGAGCCTTTGATCTGATATTTGGAAGAAGTGGTGCCGGAGGGATCCTGATAGTTAGTGCCCTCGTCGGCGAGGACTGTGTGTATCTTGATGCCGTCGCGATAGATGTCGTAGGTCATATCGCGCGAGTCGGCCGAGAGGGCGCGCCAGGAGATGAACACGCCCGATGAGGTCTTCATGGCTATCAGACCCCTGTCGAGGGTTTCACCCATAGGGCCGGGCTTGGCGCCCATCATGCTCAGGGAGCAGGCCGAGAGGGTGAGTAAAGAGAGTAGAATTTTCTTCATGCTCGAATTTAAGGTGAAAAAGATTGATTGAATAGTTGTCTCAAGTGATAATAGACTGCAAATTTAGGAAAAATTCACTAAAAGGGTCACTGAAAATTCGTTAAAAGTGAGTAAGTTTGCGCTTGCAGGGTGTTATAATTAACAAAGTCTTATCTTTCATCCCCCCCTGCCGTTATGAATACAAGTACCACAAAAAACTCTACCATTATGAAACCTTATGTAATAGGTATCGATATAGGCGGTACCAACACAGTCTTCGGAATCGTCGATGCCCGTGGTGTCGTGATAGCCAGCTCGTCGATCAAGACTCTCAAGCATGCTGATGTAAATGATTATATCGATGAGCTTTACACCAGTGTGACGCGTCTGCTCGAGGCTCACGACGCTGTCGGTAAGGTGAGCGGTATCGGTATCGGTGCCCCTAACGCCAACTATTACACCGGCACTATCGAGAAACTGGTCAATATCCCCTGGCCTACTCCTCTGCCTCTGGCTCAGATGGTAAGCGAGAAGTTTGGTATACCCGTGGCTATCACCAACGATGCCAACGCGGCCGCCATCGGAGAGATGACCTACGGTGCGGCCCGAGGCATGAAGAATTTCATTATGATCACTCTCGGCACCGGTGTGGGCTCGGGTATCGTGATCAACGGCCAGGTGGTCTATGGCAATGACGGTTTTGCCGGCGAGCTCGGCCACCTGATAGTCAAGCGCAACAATGGCCGTCTCTGTGGCTGCGGTCGCACAGGCTGTCTCGAGGCTTACTGCTCGGCTACGGGAGTGGCACGCACGGCCCGTGAGTTCCTTGAGACACGCACCGATCCGTCGGAACTCCGCTCGCTCGACATCGACTCCATCACCAGCAAGGATGTCTATGACGCGGCTGTCAAGGGCGACAAGCTTGCCATCGAGATATATGAATATACCGGAAAGATACTTGGCGAGGCTTTCGCCGACTTCACGGTGTTCTCGTCGCCTGAGGCCATCATCATTTTCGGCGGTCTTGCCAAGAGCGGAGATCTGCTCCTGAAGCCCTTGCGCGAGGCTATGGAGAAGTCGATGTTCCATGCTTTCAAGGGCAAGGTGAAGGTGATCCTCTCTGAACTCAAGGAAGCCGATGCCGCGGTGCTCGGCGCAAGCGCTCTGGGCTGGGAAGCCAAGATGGTTCCCGCCGTCACCCCCGATTCTCCCAATACGGCTCTCCCCACTGTTCCCAATGCCTGATCGGCTCAAGTCATATATCTGACATCCTATAAAACTGCAACCGCCCCCATCAATGGGAGCGGTTGCAGTTTTATTTACAGATGAACTGATCTAAACTTATTACAAATTAACAATTCGAGCTTGTTTTGGAGCTAATTTTGAGGTTTTTGAGGGAGCGATGGGGCTCCATCGTGACCGATAAAACCGAAGAAATTAGCCTAAAACAAGCCGAAGGGTTAATTTCAAAGAATATTTCAGTTCTGGTTTTTAACTTTCTGTAATTAGTTTAGATCAGTTCAATAAGTAAAGGGTCTTATTTGCGCGGAGTCCCGTCGGGGTTAAGTCCGTCGGGGTGGTCTTCGGCGTATGCCTGGTCGGGCTGATAGCTGGAGCCGTCAAAGCAGTGGGTGCAGATGCGCTCCTTGGGCAGGCCGATGCTCTCGATGAGGGTCTCGATCTTGCTGAAGCTCAGAGTCGAGAGCTCGAGGCGGCGACCGATCTCGGCGACCATGCGTTCGTATTCGGGCGATCCGGTGGTGGCGTAGGCCTCGAGGTTTTTGTTGGCGTCACCCTCAAAGTCCTGAATGATCTGACGGGTGATCAGCTCCATGTCGCTCTTGGAGGAGGTGAAGCCTATGAAGGGGCAACCATAGACCAGAGGGGGACAGGAGATGCGCGCATGGACATCTTTGGCTCCACACTCGTAGAAGGTTCTGACGTTGTCGCGCAACTGGGTGCCGCGCACGATCGAGTCGTCACAGAAGATCACGCTCTTGTCCTTGAGTATGGCAGGGTTGGGGATGAGTTTCATCTTGGCTACCAGAGCGCGACGCGACTGGTGGCCGGGGGTGAAGCTACGGGGCCAGGTGGGGGTATATTTGAGCACGGCTCTCTGATAGGGGATGCCGCTCCCCTCGGCATAGCCCAGGGCATGGCCTACGCCCGAGTCGGGGATGCCACAGACACAGTCGGCCTCGGTGGGGTCTTCAAAACCCATGTGTCGGCCGGCCTCTTCACGCACGGCCTCGGTGTTGATACCCTCGTAGTCGCTGCCCGGGAAACCATAGTAGACCCACAGGAATGAGCAGATCTGGCAACGTGAGGCGGGTTTCTGAAGCACTTCGATGCTGTCGGGGCGCAGGCGCACTATCTCGCCGGGGCCTACGTCGCGCAGACGCTTGTAGTCAAGGTTGGGGAATGAGGAGCTCTCGCTGGCTGCCGCATGTGCTCCGGGCTTCTCGCCGAGCACTATGGGCGTGCGTCCCAGATAGTCGCGTGCGGCTATGATGCCGTCTTCGGTGAGTATGAGCATCGAGCATGAACCTTTGACTTTGCTGAACACCAGGTTGATGCCGTCGACAAAGGTTTTACCCATATTTATGAGCAGGGCCACGACTTCGGTCTGGTTGATGTTGTTGGCCGAGAGCTCGCTCAGGTGCATGCGCTGTTCGAGCAGTTCGGCCGCTATTTCTCGCAGATTGTTGATCTTGGCCACGGTCACCACCGCGTAGCGACCTAAGTGGGAGTTGACGATGATGGGCTGTGGGTCGGTGTCGCTGATCACTCCGAGGCCCTGATTGCCGACGAAATGATCGAGCTCGTCCTCAAATTTGGATCGGAAATAGTCGCGCTCAAGCGAGTGGATAGAGCGGTTGAACCCCTTCTCGGGGTCGTAGGTCACCATGCCGGCGCGCTTGGTGCCGAGGTGGGAATGATAGTCAGTGCCATAGAACAGGTCGTTGGCCACAGGTACGCGCGAGATCGCGCCGAAGAAACCTCCCATATAGGATAATTGAAGGAATTGGACGTTAAATTTTAACGACTGCAAAGGTAGAAAAAAATCTCAAAACCACAGTTATGATTTTGAGATTATGAAAAAAGATTATCGCAGTAGGACGGTCAATCCTGCAATGGAGGGTACTACCACATGGACTCCCCTTTGCGCAGGACATTTACTTTATGTATCCTGTCGGACGATAGCTTGTACTCATTTTTCAGGCTACCGTCTTCCCACCAAACTCTTTCGGTGCCATCAGGAGTGCAGGTGGTGAAAAATCTACTTCCTCGGCCGTTCAACTCACCGACTTCGCTGATAAATAAATGTTTGATAAAATTACCGTTTATATCATATAGAGTGTAGCAGGATGAATTGCTTACTAAAAACCAGGTTACACCGCAACAAGCTCCCGCCCAGTTCTTTTCGGTCAACCCTGCGTCCTTTAAGTCGACGGTCTTGGAAATACCGTTATAATCAAGCGAGTCGATATTGCGATATTTAATCCGCACTCTTGGAAAGATTATATACTTTTGAAGTGACTTTCTTCCATAGATGTTTGTTAGGGGTGGTGTCATACCAATCTTTGAAAGAGTCACCTTTATAGAGTGTATATACATACTGTCTTCCATTTCAATAGCAGTCCTTGAAGTTGTTGAAACGAACCATCCAATGGGCGACTTTCTCGCGGTCGAATTGCTGACGGTCGATTTCGCTTTCGCGCCTGGGGTGGAGCGTTGCGTTATTGCCGTCGCCCATGTGCTGCGCCCAGCTAAGTTCGGCGTAGGGAGAGTCCTGACGTTGCCCGATGTGGTGGAGCTCATTCATCGTTGGTTAAAGCATCAGGGCGTAGATGAAAGCTCCGATGTGGAAACTTACTGCAAATCGGCTGAGTCCGTAGAGGGCTGACTCCTGAAATTTTGTGGCGTTGCTATTGGCGTAGAGCCAGCGCAACGACACTACTTCATAAAAATTGTTGACAGCAAAAACCGCTGCGACTGTCCCAAAAGCGAGTCCGAAGCCCCCGGCTATGCAGGAGTTGAGAACCAGGGAGCCGGAGGGCACGTCGATCCATAGCATCAGGAAGAAGATGCCCATCGCAGTCAGCAATAGGCTGAAGAGGTCTCCTACCGTGTTTTTTACCCACGCGCATCCGCCGGCACACAATACAAGGAAAGACAGAAACATCACGCTGCCCCACATAGATGTGTCGCTGAAGCGCATCTCGGGATGCCGGGATAAGAATATCCATGTGAAAGGCAATAATATCATTATCCCGAAAATCTCGAGGTTGGCTATCGCCCAAGCAAGAAAGGTTTTCATAAGGATGATTTTTTAGAACAGACCTACGATCCAGTCGTATATTTTCATGATCAGAGTGTAGAAAGCATAGAGTATAAAACCGATTATGGCAAGCACTATCACAGCCTGTACGGTTTTGCGATTAATCTCCTCGATTGTTTCCTCGTCATTCTCAACATAGCCGACTATCAGACGGTAAGCCATCTTGTTGGATTTGAAGAAAGCGTCGACAATATCGCCGGCAAATGGGATTGCACCGACAATGAGATCGAGAATCGTCAGGTAGATTATTACTATCGTGAGTTTGATAGAGTGGAGTTTGCATGTGGCGACATAGAGTGCCGGAAGATTGGCGATAGAAGAGAGCAGGTCGCCGAATCCTGGTATGAAGAAGCCCACGATCGGGTCGAGAAACCAGTCATCATATTTTTTTGCATAATACATGAGGGTGAACGAGGTGGACTCGGCAAGAGTCTCAGCCTGTCGGGATTCCTCTTCCAGATATTCGCTTGCTACATCCCTGATATTGGAATAGTCGGTCAAATCAACGGGTTTTATTACGTTTCCCATGGTTGTTGTTTGTCGTTAGGATTCAGGAGTAATGATAATTCGTGAAGGTTTGTTTCTTCGGCCCCAAGTGCCTTCATAGACGTATCTCGAACGGGAAGACTCGCTTGAAACTGGTGTCAGAGTCCAGTCAGAGAGTTCTTTGCCGTGACCGAGATGAATGTGAAGGTCACCTGTCGAGCTATTGATATAGCCGTTAAAATCAAGTAAGGTGCCGTTAGCATTGTAATATCGGCCTACCATGGTGCCGTTGGGGCGAAGCTCGATGTTGAAGCCGACGTTGTCGGTGCCGATGTTGCCTTTGCCGTCGTAGCGCGGATATGTGGAGGTTGATACATAGTTTTTCCAGGCTCCGTCAGATAAGAATTTAACTTCAGGGTAGGCGTTGGCACTTGTGTATACCGCCATAAGTCGTGTAGGCGCGACCGTCGTGGAAGTTTTTCCTTTGTCAGACGAATCCCAGAAGGTAAAACTCTTGAGATTGATGCCGTCAAAGTTTAACCCATCGCGTTTGTAGCAGCCGATACCAAAGACAATCACTACAAGCAGTAGTAACTGAAGATAGGCACGTATGAGCAACGAATTTGTGGAAGTCATGATCAGTAGGATGGAATAAGTTTGGCTATCAGGGAATTGAAAGTATCGTTTACTCTCTCTATATTTGACATCAGGAACTCTTGTTTTGCGAGTGTTGCGTCAGAAAAGTCTTCATCAATCAATTCGAGAGCTTTGTCAGTCAATTTGTCAAGGGTTTTCTGACAATTGTCAAACCTCTTGTCGAGTAGGGGTAATGACATTTCATATAGTTTTATGTCGCGTTGAGCTTTCACCATAAAGCTATTGAACGCGGTTTCAAGCTGTTTGCATTGTATCTCGACGTCGGCTGAAATTTTGGCGATTTCGGTTGCTGACAGAGCTACGTTGTTGACAGAGTTGGTGACCATTCCAAGCATATTTTCAGCTTTGCCGGCGAGGGCATGGACATCGGCCATAGTGAGCTGGGTCGAGGGATTCTCGATGCGTTCGAGAGAGGAGTTGTTGTCATTCATTTGGAGTAGGTTGTGATAGTGAGTAGATTGATTTAGGAATTGAGAAAGCCTGAGATCATGGCTTCAGTGGCGTTTTTCTCCTTATAGTCGATTTCGTCTCTTTTGATGCGGCCACATTGTGCAGCAATGGTATTTTCAACATTGCTCAACAATTCTTCGGCTTGCATACAGTGGCTAATAGATGTCTTACCTAAACTCTTAGAGACTATCTTGTAGACCGCCACTGAGCCTGAAATTCCTATGAATATGCGAAACATTGTGGATCCGGGGATAAAGAATATGCACATAAGAATAATGGCGATGAGGGCAACCAGTCCGCTTCCAGTAATCCAATATAAGAGAGATGAGTTGACCTGTTCGATTGCAGGTTCTACTGTGTCGGAGTAGAAATTAAAGCCGGGGTTGTTTTCCATCAGTGCTTTTACTGCGGGAGAAGCCATGTCCATATCAATGGTACAGAGATGTCCGTCCAGAGCATATAGTGAGAGTTGTGGATCGGTAAGCAACATGATTTCTGCGCCGGTGAGTGAAGTGTCCTGATCAGCGCATCTTTCAAGGGCCTCAAAAGGTTTGTCGTCAAAGAGTTCGAGGGAGATGTAGCCGTTGATGGTGTAATAGTCAGGGAGTTCGATGCCCGTGGTTTGTTTCCCGTTCATCCACGCAGTGTACTCCTTCTGAAGGTAGTTGCTCAATTCCACAAGGAAAAGGCTCGTCCTGTAGATGGTCAGGTTACGGAGCATCAATCTAGATGCACGAGTCAGTCTATCGGTGTCGGATGGGAGACAGGGGTATGTTTTAGTAGCATATTTCATGACTATCGCCCGGCTTTTATTGCTATTGTGCCGGGCTTTAGGTATAATGTGGTTGACTTTTGATATATTTGCGGCGGCAATGGTCTTTTTAGTGGTGAGGAGTCTGCCGAGCATTTCATTGTGTTTCTTCGCGGCTTTCCACTGACCGAATGCAGCCAGCCCTCGGGCAAAGACTTCGGCTCCTACCGCTACACGCGATGAAGTCTTGTTGCTAAAGTTCATAATGTCTAAAGCCGTAGAGACGGTTTCTCTGACAATGTTTGCATAACCCGAGTATATTTCGGGTATTTTCTGCCCGAGCTCATCAAGTTGAGGCAGAAGCTCGGCCTCGAGTTTGCGCAGATCGTCAGCAAGAGCCTGAAAATCTGCCTGTTCAGAGTCTTTTGTGGTTTGACTCTCTGTAACGGAGATTTCTCTATGTCCGAGATCTTTCCCAATTACATTTTCCACCTTTGAATTGTCAATTGGCATAGTATTATGTTTTTCCCCGGTTGGAATAGGGGGTGAATGAAGTATTGTGTTAGCTTTCCAATTTGAGAGAGATTCTAAAATCATCAATATAGATTGAGCGGATTCAGAAGAAACGGATTTAATCCTCCTTGGCTGGGAGTTCGAGTCTAAGAATCGGATGGCGTCACCAAAAGTCTCGATGTTGTCAATTTCAAAGGGCTTGATTTCTTTTCCGGTATATTCTTCAAATATTTTGCGAAGTTTTTTCTTCGCGATATGTATTCGGCTGATAGAGCAGAAGTCTGAGAACCAGGTGTTGTCAAAACATTTAGCGGTACTGTCTAAATCGCGATAAATATCTTCGACATAGTATTCATCTGAGTCCTGTTCGCTATATTCTTCGGTGATTTCTTCAACAATCTCTTGAATTGATGCATCAGTAGTTGAGATTCTCTCTAATATTTTTTCTTTGGATGAATCGGGTAGCTCTTCACTTTCGTAACTGCTGAAGTAATCCACGAAAGTCTTCTTTATAAGATGAGCCGGCTCAGAAATAGAGATATATTTCAGTCCTGAGATCCTTTCAAGAAATTCAATTGAAGCTTTATTCATTTTTATAATATTATCTTCTTGAGCAATAGACATAATATAGCTTTTGGATCTAATCGAGTTTGACGAAGTCGAAGTCGTTTTTGCTGCAACAGGCTTTGGTGTAGTCAAATCGGTAGATCTTCATATAGGCTTCGCGGATTTCCTTGGCCCCGTTGTAGAAAGGGTCGGTTGTATGGATAGCCGTGGTCACGGTGACGGCCATCCCGGGGGTGAGTACTGTGCCGTTTACTCTCTTGGTGTGGCGGGGAGTTATTCTGAATATTTTTGACATACTGTTTTTATGGTTTAGAGATTAAGAATATGTATATAAAGCAAAAGGCGTGAGGCGGATCCGCTTCACGTCCTTCAATTTCAGGTATCGCCAAACACCTTAACAAACAGGATAAGAAGAAATTCGCCCCACGTCTATATCTATATGCGCATGCCCATCCGGCCTGCGACATAAGCGGATATAGAAAGTGGGCATTCTTCGTCGAGAGTCCGTTTGTTTCTACTGATTTGGCGATTTCGAAATTGAGAACTGTCGGCAAGATGCCTTATGCCAGGCTTGTTCCATATTGACCCGAAACTCCTTTCGCGGTCGCTCTGCTGATGAGCGTTATATAGAGTAAGCCTAATGCAAAAGTAGCATTTTTTCGAAGAATGCCCAATTTTGTGAATGAATTTCTATTGTGTTTTTTGTGTTAAAATGCAGTTGTTTAATGTTCGCGATGCAAAGGTAGAGATAGATGTTGCCACTTCGTGGTACATATCTAAAAAATTTCGTAACTTTGAGTATAAAATTTCATGATCAGATGGCTCAAAGTCCCAATCTTCTCAATCGTTATATCTGGCTTCTTAATCTTGTCTCGAGGGCCGGCGCCCTGACTTTGCCCGAGATCAGTGAGGCCTGGGAGCATTCTACGCTCAATCCTGTGCCTGGCGAACCGTTGCGTCAGAGGTCGTTTATACGTCATCGCAAGGCTATATCAGAGCTTTTCAATATAGATATTGTCTGTCGCAAGAGAGATAACACCTATTATATAGCTGATACTGACAAGCTGAGAGGGAATGACCTCATAGCTTGGGTGGTCAATACGCTTGCTATCGAGGGACACCTGCGACACAATCCGGCGTTGCGTTCACGTATTCTGCTTGACACGGTGCCGGGTGGCGAACAGTTTCTGCGCCCCATAGTGGAGGCTATGGAGCGTAACCGTTGTGTTACGGTCGACTATCGTTCGTTTCATTCCCTGACATTCCGGAAGATGTGTCTGGAGCCTTATTGCCTGAAGGCTTACGGACGCCGATGGTATATGTTGGGGCGTGATACAGCGAGTGGCAAGCTGGAGATGTTTGGACTTGACCGGATTGGTGATCTTGAAGTCACGGATGTTTCTTACTCTTTGCCCGAGGGGTTTGTTTCCGAGGAGTATTTCTCGGAGTTCATTGGTGTGATAAATGACTTTTCTACGGGCCCCGAGACTGTCAAGATCTCTATCGACGATGATTTTGCTCCCCACCTGCGCAATGTGCCGCTCCATCCGTCACAAACCGAGGGGCATATTGACTATCCCGATGGATCGAGAGATGCGACATTTACATGGCATTTGCGACCTACTCCCGATTTTCTTATGGAGCTTTATCGCTATGGGTCGTCGCTCGAGGTCATCAGTCCGCCCTGGGTGCGTGACACGATTGCCCGCTGGGCGGCCCATCATAATGAGTTGTACTCGGGTAAATGAAATACAACAACACCTGCCGTCTCCCCGCGAGGGGGTGAGGGCAGGTGTTGTTATGTTTATTTATGGAGCTACCGTGTCAAAAAAAACTCGGTGCTCTATAATCGGTTGTTTCTTACTTCAGGACGTCCTTTACAGCATCGTTGGGAACCATCTGTTCCTGAAAAGTATATGCACCGGTCTTGGGTGACTTAACGCACTTGATGACCTTGGAGTAGGTGCGGCCTTCTCCCTTCTGGAGAGATGCAACGGTTTTCTTTGCCATGAGTCAGAGGGATTATTTAATTTCTTTGTGTACGGTGACTTTCTTGAGGATGGGGTTGTATTTCTTCAGCTCCAGACGCTCAGTAGTGTTCTTGCGGTTTTTGGTGGTGATGTAACGGGAGGTGCCGGGCATACCGCTTGCCTTGTGCTCGGTGCATTCGAGGATGACCTGAACGCGATTTCCTTTAGCTTTCTTTGCCATCTTCTTAGAGGATATCTATGTATTTGATTTCAGTGATATAGCCCTTAGCAGCAGCTTCCTTAATAGCTGCGTCGAGGCCCTTCTTGTTGATAGTGCGAAGGCCGGCGGCCGAGATGGTCAGGGTGATCCAAGCCTGCTCCTCAACCCAGAAGAATTTCTTGTTGAAGAGATTAACCTCAAACTTACGCTTAGTGCGGCGCTTGGAGTGAGACACATTGTTGCCCACCATTGCTTTCTTGCCGGTAATCTGACAGATTTTTGACATGGCTGTTGGTTTTTATCTCTGTGATTTTTTGTGTATTAGCGAAATCAATGGCCACCATATCATGCCTCATATCGCTGAGCGGCGCATCATTTCCACTAAGCTTTTACACGAGGTGCCACGATTTTCGACTGCAAAGTTATAAACTTTTCCTATCATGGACAAACCAACTAAGCAGTCTTTTGTATTCTATCACATAATTTAACATTTACTCGCCCGAGGATTTTTTATGTCCCGGGTGTTTATATTAATTAGGTGGGGACGGATAGGCAGGATGTGTTCCAACAGTCGTGCTTATGCTGTCTGTCACCACTGTCATAGATAGAAACGATTATGAAGCTCGAAGATATACTCAAATTGACTCCGCGACGGCTTTTTGTGATAGTGGTCGGAGTGATCGCAATCGGATTGGCGGCTACTCTGCTGTCGGGTCGCGGTAGTGGCTCGGCCGCTGTCTACAATCGTGGCGACGGCGATACCATCAATGTGGCGATCGCCTATTCGCCTATGTCGCTCTATCGTTACGGCGACACTCTCGGCGGTCTGAATTATGATATAATGAAGGCTATCGCGGGGGAGTATGACATGAAGGTGAAGTTTCATCCCGTCACTTCGGCAACGGCGGCCCTCGAGCGTCTGGGCCGGGGCGACTATGATATATTGATGGCCGATATACCTGTCACTGCGTCGATCAAGGAGAAGTATAGGGTGAGCGTGCCGGTCTATACCGACTATCTTGTGCTCGTGAGCTGCGACACGACTCTCTCGTCGACTCTTGATCTTGCCGGCAAGGAGGTGTGGGTGGTCAAGGACTCACCTGCGGCCGAGAGGCTTGAGAACCTGTCGCGTGAGATAGGCGATTCGATAGATATACGCTCGAGCGCCGACTATAATGCCGAGCAATTGCTGATGTTGGTTTCGGCCGGTGATATACCGCGGGCGGTGGTCAATCGAGGGGTGGCGCTGAGTATGCTCCCTGATTGTCCCGATCTGAGGATCTCGACACGTATCTCGCTGAGCCAGTTTCAGAGCTGGTTTTTCAGAAAGAACGAGAAGGCACTTGCCGACACTGTCGATGCACGTCTGGAGCGGTTCAGAACCACTGAGGCTTATCGCGAGATACTCTCGAGCCGCACTCCCGACTGTGATTGAAAACCGTCATGCTCCAGCCGGTCGGTCTATATTATATATGTGGCAACGTTTCAAAAAAGCAAATGTATGGACATGGCGTGCCATGTCCATACATTCATGATTATGCCCCCCTATATTATATATGTATGGGATAGGCTTCGTGACGATCTCAGCGATTGTAGAAATCGAGAGTGCGCGATTTGAGCAGATATTGATAGGTGACGCTGACCTTCTCTGAAAGCGCGTTGGTGTAGGTCGATCGGGCTTGTTCCCACTCGGTGGCGTTGGCACGACCGTAGGTCGATTTATACGTCATTGCCTCGAGGGCTACCCTTGCGGCCTCGACCGCCACCAGCGAGGAGTTGTAGCGGGCAAGTGCATTGGAGGCTTCGGTGTGGGTCTGACGTATGGTGTGAAGCAGATTGCTCTGGCTACGCTCGACCTCAAGTTCAGCTACCTGTCGTTGGAGACGGGCCTGGCGCACCTGATTGCGTGTCGAAAAGGCGTCAAAGATGGGTATGCTCAGTGAAAATCCAAGGGATTTGGAGAGGTTGTTGCGCATCTGTCGGCCGAATGGATCGCTGACGACTCCCGACATGGTGTAGTAATTTGACCCGAGGGAGGCATTGAACGACAGGCGCGGCAGATAGCCGGTCATAGCTGTTGAGACAGACTTGTCGGCTACCTCTACCCCCGATCGGGAAACGAGTATAGAGCTGTTGGACTCGAGGGCGCGGGCATAGACCCGGTCGGCCGACGGTAGCGGTGGCAACGAGTCGGTGTCGACAGCAGCGAGTTCAAACGGGGTAGAGTCGTCGAGTTCCAGAGCACGCTTGAGATCGAGCATCGCCATGTCGAGATCGCCCGTGGCGTTCACTACCGACACCTCGGCCGAAGCTACCTGAGAGCGGGCCTGGAGCACATCGGCTTCGGGTATCTTACCACTTTCGAGCAGGGCTTCCTGACGCTTGAGTTGCACTTGGGTGAGCCTGAGCTCTTCGCGTCTCACTTCGAGCATCTCTCGGCAATATAGGGCCTGAAAGTAATAGCTGATGACGCTGAGTGTCACCTCGTCGCGCACATTCTCGAGCCTAAGATCGAGATTGCGTTCCGAGGCACGTGCCTGCTGGAGCTGACGCAGCGCGCTGAGTCCCTGGAAAATGGGGAGCTGAAGCGAGGCGTTCCATCCGGTGGATGAGGTGTTGCGGTTGGCGTAGGTGTTCTGGGAGGTGAGTCCACGGCCATAGCTCCACCCCTGGGAGGCTCCGGCGCTGATGGTGGGGAGGAAACGGTCTTTGGCCTCGGTGACCGATTGAGATCCGCGGCAGCGCTCTATCAGTGCGCCTTTGACATCAAGATTATGGTCAAGGGCATAGCTGATGCAACTGTCGAGGCTCCACACCTCGCCGCAAGCCTTGGGAGCAGTAGAGAAGAAGCAGAGGATAAGGAGAATGAAACAGCGGAAGATGGAAGCAGGGGTGGTCATGGTCATTTATTTTTGGGGGGCGCCGCGCAGGAGCGACAGAGAGTCTACGCCCGAGGTGAGCTGGATATTGATACCGTCGGAGATACCGGTGGTGACCGGCACACGGTCAAAGATTTGGGTCTTGACCGAGTCGGTGAGAAGATACACAAAGGTGCTGTCGCCGGCCCATTCGACTACCGACTCGGGGACAGTCAGGATACCGCGGGCGCTGCTGAGGGCCACTGTGGCGTTGGCGCTGTAACCGGCTCTGATCATCACCCCCTCGGGAGCATTGATGGCAGCCTTGATTTCAAAAGTGTTTGCGCCGTTTGTGTCGGTGCCCTTGGGGGCTATGTTCTCGATCACCGCTTCGAGCGAGAGATCGGGGAGCGCGCCGATAGTTATGTCCATTTTCTCGCCCACGCTGAGCAGTCCCACCTCGGTCTCGTCGACCTTGCCTTTGAAGATCAGGTTGTTCATGTCGGCCACTGTGGCCACGGTGGTTCCGTCGTTCATGGTGTTGGCCTGGATCACTGACGAGCCCACTTTGACCGGGACGTCGAGCACCAGGCCGGTTATAGTAGCTCTGACCAGGGTGTTGCTCCCCTTGGCGTTGGATCGGGAGACACCGTCCTTGACGATGGAGTAGGCGTCGGCAGCCGCCGAGAGTTCGGCTTCGGCGGTGGCCAGGGCGGTGGCGGTGTTCTCGTGCTCCTCCCGGCTGATCACCTTGTGCTCGAGCAGCAGAGTGTTGCGTTCATGCTTGGCTCTTGCGTCGTTTAGGGCTATGCGTGCGCTCTCTACACGGGCCAGGGCGGCCGAGAGCTGTCCCTCGTCGGGGATCACCTTGATACGGGCGATGATGTCGCCCTCCCTGACGGTCTCTCCGGCCTCGACGTTTATCTCGGCGATTATGCCTGAGATCTGGGGCTTGATCTCGATTTCATCGCGCGGCTCGATAGTGCCTGTGAGTATGGTGGTGCGCTCGATGTCGCTAATAGTCGGGCTCACCAGTTGGTAGCTCACCTCCTTGGGGCGTGAGTTGAGATATAGATAGACGAAGGTGCCTATGAAGAGGGCTCCGACGAGGATCCATAGCATGATCTGGAAAAACTTTTTCATATCGGTTTGTGATTCGTGAGGATTATCTTTAGGGGAATGATGGGGATGTCATTTATCGTTGAGGGCTTCGATCGGTTTGATACGCATGGCTTTCAGGGCTGGGATGATGCCGGCGGCTGTCCCGAGCACCATGAAGGTGACGAGCACACCCGAGGCCTGGGCAAATGATAGCTGGAACTCAAGCGGACGGCCACCCATGCCCGAGAGCAACTCGGCGCCTCCGAGGATAGCGGCCGCGAAGACTATACCAGCGAGACCGGCCAGAGTGGTGAGCACCATCGATTCAGAAAGTATCTGGATGATGATGTCGCGCGGTTTGGCACCCAGGGCCCGGCGTATACCTATCTCGTGGGTGCGTTCCCTGACGATGATCCACATGATATTGCCGACGCCTATCACGCCCGAGAGCAGGGTGCCGGCTCCGACAAAGATGGCCAGCAGGCTGATGCCGAGAAAGACATTGTCGACCATCTCAAACATTTCAGAGATGTTGAAGTAGTAGAACGCGCCGGTGTCGTCGGGGGCTATCGGGTGGTTGGAGGATATGATGTGGCGTATGAGCTGCTCGTAGTCGGCCGGGCGGGCCCCGTCGCGGTAGTTCAGCATGATGATGTCTACCTTGTCGCCGGTGTTATAGCTCAGCCTCATGGTGGAGGAGGGGATATAGACCGTCTCGTTCATGTCAGAACCTATGTTGACCTCAGAGGACTGGGACACCACTCCGACCACCTTATAATATATATCGTTGATGCGTATGTCATGGCCTACGGCCGAGTCGGGCAGGCCGAAAAGTTCCTCGGCTACCTGGCGCCCGATCACGCAGACCTTGCGCGAGGCGGCCACGTCTGACTCGTTGATGAAACGACCAGCTTCGTATGTCGGCTCGAAGATATTGGAGTAACTGGCCTCTACGCCTGAGATGGAACAACTGCTTTTTCTGGAGCCATAGAGCGCGTCGGAGTGGTTGAAATTGACGGGCGAGGAGTGGATGATGTCGGGGATGGCCCGGCGTATGGATGCCAGATCGGTGAGATTGAAGTTGACCGTCTGACCTTTGTTGAACCCCCGGTAACTCTTGGTGGTGTGTCCCGGAAAGAGAGCGGCAGTATTGGTGGCAAAGCCCTCGAAGTTGCGGCTCATGAAATGTTTCAGTCCATCGGCTCCTCCCAGCAGCAACGACAGTATGGCCGTGCCCCAGAAGATACCGAAGGCGGTCATGAACGTGCGGGTAGGATTCTGTGAGAGTGTCGCACCTATCTCGCGCCAGTTTTCTATGTCAAATACCGGGTTTTTCATCGGTTATGGTCGTGGAGTGGAATGGTCATTCGTCCCTGAGGGCTTCGACGGGTTTTATCTTTAATGATTTCAGTGCGGGAAACAGGCCAGCCAGCGCGCCGGCTATCACGAGCACGAGGGTGACCTCGAAGGCTGTGGCGAGATCTGTGCCGGGGTCGCTGTAAAAGTTGCTCCCTCCTATAAGGCGGTTGATGAGCTGAGCCACGACTACACCGGTGAATATACCTACATAGCCGAAGATAGTGGTGATGGCTACGCTCTCGAGGATGATCTGTCGGAGGATGCTCATGGGTCGGGCACCTATGGCGCGACGTACACCTATCTCGTGGGTGCGTTCCCTGACCGAGACAAACATTATGTTGCTCACACCTACGATGCCCGAGAGCATGGTCAGCATACCGATGATCCACACCGCTATGTCGAGAGCACCCGAGGCCTGGTTCTGTGTGAGATGTGACTTGATGCGCGAACGTATCCACAGGGCCGAGCGGTCGTCGGAGGCAAAACTGTGCCGGTGGCCCAGAGTTGAGTAGAGGCCCTCTTCGAGGCGGTCGTTATCCTTGAGGGTGTGGATATTGTCTGCTCCGATGATGATTTTGTCAACCTCGTCGCTGCCGCCGGCCAGTCCGCGTGCGGTAGTGTAGGGGATGTAGGAAGAGTTGTTCCACTCGTGAGAGTAGATACCTACTATGGTGAATACAAGGTCGTTCATCTTCACGTGCTTGCCGATGGCATATTCGTTGCCGAAAAGCTGCCGAGCGTTGCGGTCGCTGATGATCATTACCTTCCTGCGGGCCTTAAGGTCGTAGTCGTTGATGAAACGGCCCTCCAGCAGAGTGAGCCCGTCGGCGCGCAGACTCTGGGGATAGACTCCTCGATAAACGTCGGTAATATAATCTTTCTGAGTGGAGACGGTACCTTCGCCCGAAATCTCGGCTGAGATGCGTGTCACGTCGTCGGAGTGCTGACTGCTGATGACCGGCATGTCGCGGTCTCTCAGATTGACACGGCGGGAGTCGGAGAGTCCCTTATAGGATTTGTTGGCCCATCCGCCCGAGACCGAGATAGACTGAGTGTCGTTGAGTGAAAACATCTTGTTCATTCCTCCCGATAGACCGTGGCTCACGCTGAGCAGCACAATCAGCAGGAAGATGCCCCACGACACGGCAAAGCCGGTGAGGATAGTGCGCAGCCGATTGTTGCGTAGCGTTGCGAGGATTTCGTTGATGAGATCGATCATAGTCGTAGGGGTCAGGAGATGATACGGCCGTCGCTGATGCGTATGATACGGTTGGTCTGTTCGCCTACTCCGGGGTCGTGGGTGACTATGACTATGGTGCGTCCCTCGGCATTGAGATCGCGCAACACACCCATCACTTCTTTTGAGGTTACTGAGTCGAGCGCTCCGGTGGGCTCGTCGGCGAGAATTATAGATGGATTGGTGATCAGGGCACGGGCTATGGCTACACGTTGTTTCTGACCGCCCGATAGTTCGCCGGGGAGATGGGTGGCACGTTCTGACATGCCCATGCGTTCGAGTTGCTCCATAGCCAGGATGTTGCGCTTGCGCCGCGAGATGCCCCGATAGAAGAGCGGCAGAGCCACATTTTCGAGTGCATTCTTGTAGCTGATCAGGTTGAACGATTGAAACACAAAGCCTATCAGATAGTTGCGCAGGTCGGCTGCACGGTTTTCACTGAGGTTGCGTATCAGCGTGCCATCGAGATAATATTCTCCCGAGTCGTAGTTGTCGAGAATACCGAGGATATTGAGCAGAGTGGATTTGCCCGATCCCGAGGCGCCCATGATGGAGACGAGTTCCCCTTTGTCGATCGTGAGGTTGACATCCTTGAGGACATGCAGGGGCACGGCTCCCGGATAGGATTTGTTGATATTCTTGAGATCAATTATCATGGCTTGTAGGCACTGTGATGTTTTACGATGCAAAGATAATTGGTTTGTTTAGTAATATGCAATACAAAGTACCTAATTTAACATTGGTTTAACATTGCGTCTCTTGTTGCCTTGATACAATAAACGAGGAGGCTGACCGTTAATATTGGGTATAATAAACCTTTATGAAACGCTATCTCCTGACCATGACTGCTGCGACAGTCGTTCTCACCGGCCTCGGGGCTGCCCAGCGCTCCTCCAAGTCAGATCCCGTTGTGATGACTGTCAACGGCAAAGACGTGAAACAGAATGAGTTTCTCTATCTGTTTAATAAGAATAATTCCCAGCAGGCAGCTCCTCAGACTATCGACGAGTATGTCGACATGTTTGTAGTCTACAAGCTTAAGGTGGCGGCCGCCGAGGCTGCCGGCCTCGACACTACGGCTACGTTCCGCAGCGAGTTTGACGGATATTGCGCCGATCTCGCCACTCCCTATCTTAAGGACAGTGAGCTTGAGGGCAAGTTGCTCGACGAGGCTTACGACCGTGCCCGTACCCGCCGCCGCGTGAGCCATATACTCGTGGAGCCGGGTCGCACACCTGCCGAGGATAAGGAGATCAGGGCGCGTCTCGACTCCCTGCGTGGAGCTATCTCTTCGGGAGCTGATTTCGGAGAATTGGCACGTAAATATTCTATCGACCGCTCGGCTCAAGTCAACGGCGGCGATCTGGGATATATACGTTCGGGTCAGTTCCCGATCCTCTTTGAAGAGGCAACTTATGCCACTCCGGTCGGAGAGGTCTCTGAAATAGTGGAAGACCTTCCATACGGCTACCATATTATTAAAGTTGTCGACCAACAGCCCGAGGAGGGAGAAGTGTCGGCCCGCCATATACTCAAACTCACCCAGGGCCTCGACGTAGCCGACGCTGCGCAGAAAAAGGCAGAGATCGACTCCATAGCACGTCTTCTGGCTTCGGGTGCCGACTTTGAGACACTCGCCCGCGAGGAGAGTGAGGATCCCGGTTCGGCAGCCCGTGGCGGCAATCTCGGCTATTTCGGCCGTGGCGTGATGGTGCCTGAGTTTGAGGAGGTGGCCTATTCGCTCAAGCCCGGAGAGATCTCGGCTCCTTTCCCTACATCCTATGGCTGGCATATCGTGCAAACTCTTGAATACAAGCCGTTTCCGCCAAAGGATGAGATCAAAGAGCAGCTCCAGGCCGCAATGGAGCGTGACGGTCGGTCTCGTCGACCCCGTCAGGCCTATCTTGCCGCCTTCCGTTCCCGTCTTGGTGCCGAAGTCGATGAGGCGGTAGTCGATAAGGCTCTCAATGGTATAGGAGGTGAGTCAGAGACGTCCAAGGCTCTCGATAAGCTCAAAGCCGACAATAGTGTCATAGCCGATGTTGCCGGCGAGAAACTCACAATTGCCGATGTGGCCTCGGCTATCAACCCGGGCATAGATCCTCAGCGTATATCGATGGTGTTTGGAATGGTGCTCAAGGACAAGCTTGATGATGTCACTCTCTCGGCCGCCCGTAAAGACCTTGCCGCCAATAACGAGGAGTATCGTAACCTGGCCAACGAGTATCGCGACGGTATACTGCTCTTTGAGGTGGCCAACCAGAATGTGTGGGCCCGCGCGGCTGAGAATGAGGATGTGCAGAAGAAATATTTTGAAGAGCATCCCGGAAAATACACATGGGATCGTCCGCGCTTCAAGGGATGTGTGGTGTTTGCCGTAAATGACTCTGTGGCTGCCGAAGCCCGCAAATATCTTGCTGAAAATAAAATGGCTCCCGATACAATCGCGTCAAACGTGCTCAGACACTTCGGTGGTGATGTCAAGCTCGAGAGAGTGCTCGTGGCTAAAGGTGAGAACTCCATCATTGACGAACTCGGTTTCGGAGGCCCGAAGGCCAATCCTGTCGGACGCTGGACCACTTGGTTTGCCTACGACAGCCGTGTGATCGATGCCCCCGAGGAAGCGGCCGATGTCAGAGCTGCAGTGATAGGAGATCTCCAGCAGGAGCTCGAGGCCTCATGGGTGGAGAGTCTGCGCAGAGACTATCCCGTGAAGATAAATAAGAAGGTGATCAAGAAACTGAGCGAAAAGAAAAAATAGACGTTCGGATAAGATATTCTTACTCGCCTCAAGTCTCATGACTTGAGGAGTTTTAAACACAAATAGGACGCACGGGAGTGCGTCCTATTTGTGTTTATTGTCTTACCGGTCTCGTGGGTAAGCACGGATCTCAGAACACGTAGCTTATGCCGAGATTGAAGAGGCCTGTGTTGTAATTCTTGATCCAGTTGAATTTGCCCTGCAGTGATAGGCGTAGGGTAGGAGTGACATAAAACGAAAATCCGGCGCCAAAGTCGAGACCTATGCGGTTGAAGCGTGTGGTCACATCGTCGCTGCTCTCCACCTCGGGCTCACGGGTGCTCCACGAGGCATAGTTTAAACCGAGTATGTGATAGAAATAGAGACGGCCGTCGTGGGAGAGACACCAGGGCCCGTTATAATCGATATTGAAAAGCAGAGCGTCGAGCCGTTCATTCCTGAACACATAGTCGACATTGGGTGACAGAACGAAATGGGGGGAGAAGGCATAACTGAACTCGATGCCGGCCATAGGGGCATGGTTGATGGTGGCATATCCGGCACGGATGCCGAAAGTCTTCTGCCCGCGTTCGATCCCGGCGCCGGAGACGGGAACTGCAAATGCTAAGAGGGCAGCAAGAGATATGAGAAATTTCTTCATGAAGTCGGTGATGAATTGATGAGGCAAATATAGTGAAAAAAAGTTGAAAACAACCTCTTAGAAAGAGAAATGGAACATCATTCTTATACCGCCACGGCAGGCCTGGGGATCGTCACGGTAGGAAAGACGCCAGGTATAATCAACGCGAAGCACCTTGAAGAGATTGTCTACTCCGACGCCGGCCTCCATATATGGGGTTGAAGACATCAGCACGGTGTGGGCATCGGCAGGGAAAGCATAAAGCTCGGGATTTTCCCACGGACGATTGCGGTGGGAGAGATGGCCCGAGAGGCCGCGGAAGAAAATACACTCCCTGAGTTTGAGCTTCTTGAGCAGCGGTACACAGTTGAGCAACGCTCCGTTGGCCCAGTAAGTGAGATCCCATTGCACGTAACTGTCGTTGATAAACTCCATAGGGTTGAGACACGAGAATGTCTCGGTCTGGATAAAGTAGCTGAGATTGGCGTTGGGTATGAGCAGGTTGGGGTAGGGGGAGCGGGTCCACACATGGCCGCCCTTGACGAAGACATCGGCAAAGCCGAAGGCCGAGAACCACCAGCGCTTGCTGAACGAGGCTTCAGTCCTGGCAACTGCAAAGCGATTGCCGGCAAACGATCGCGGAGCCCACTCATGAGAGAGAGTCCAGACCGGAGCGTCGAAATTGATAGGCAGTCGGCCGGTTTTCATCTGATAGAACTTCTCGCCGGGAGCATATCTCAGTTCGACGGTCAGTGTATTGATGGTATAGTTGCCGAAACGCTGGCCGAGACCGTTGACAAATGGCATATATCGTGTGGGTTCCTGGCGTGTGTTGGCCAGGCGGGCCACTATGGAAAAATTGTTTTCCATCTCCATGATCCACTCGAGTTTGGTGAGCCGTTCATAGGTCATCTGTATATCCTCCATGCGTCTGAATGATAGGAACATGTTGTCCTGATTGTTGGAGGTGAAGCTCTGGCCGAGCATATTCATGTCGTAGCGATGGGTGAGCCTGAGCGATTTTACAGGAAACTCGCGCGAGTGTTGTTTCTTGTCTATAAACGAATATTCGGCCTCGGCACTGTATTTCCACTTGTGATCCTTGAAGCCGTGGGCCACGTATCCGCGTCCAAACCATCGCCGGCTCAGGGCTGCCGTGGTCATACCTCCGGCTCTTAGTCTCAGACCCTCGACAGAGTTGGAGGAGATCGACGAGGTGAGAGGGCCAATATCAAATTTAGACGGATTACCCGTGGTGGCATAGCCCGAAGTGAAAGTCTTGAAGATCTTCTCGGCCCAGTAGTAGACCGGGTCTTTGCGCAGGCGTGTCATCATCTGCTCCATCGAGTGCTCTCCGTGAGAGATGGAAGTCGGGCGGTTGGCTGCCCAGAAGTCCTCCTTGCGGGCATTGGCCTGAGGATCGTATATCTGGGCGAGACCGCGGTCAAACAGTGTCGGGTCGGGAGCCGGGAGGAAGTTATGATCGGTATAGACTGTGTTTCGGCGGGCATAGATGCTCGGTGTTCCCGGCATCAGACTGGCCTCGACCACCATGTCGTCGGATAGTTTCAGGCGTGTACCGTCGGGAAGCCGCTCAAAGTCCTGAGTGATGAGCATCCCGTCGATAAAATTGAGATTGATATTGTGAGGCACCCTGAGTACCACCCGCTTGATAAACATGGTGGAGTCGCCGAGTGGCACGTAGAGGCGACCCGTGAAGCCAAACGAGGCAGAGTTTCTCGGCACAAAGGTGAGCTCCACACATTTCACGGAGTCAACGGCGACAGTGTCGGTGAGATAGAACTTGTAGAAGTCGGGGGCAATGCGCGACAGCGGACTCACGAAACGCATCTGAAGCAGCGGTATATCGTTCTGATAGACATCGATCTCGCGCATGACATCCTCATAGAATGTCTGCATGCTGCCCGGGTCGAGTACCTCGTCCATGCCCGACGAGCGCAATCCTTTCACATGCTCTTTCTCAGCCTCGGGGTTGTTGCGAAAGTGGACGGCCGACGATTTCTCGCGCAGAGCTACGTTGAGTATGGGCACTCCTGTCAGAGCCGAGGTGTCGAGATATTCCTTAAGAAAAGAGAAGCGGCGGTCAAAGCCTCCACGGGCTGAGTCGTTGAATTTATAGTTGTTGAGAGCCAGAGTGATGCGCTCATACTTGTTGTAGTTGTAATTGTCTTTGCGGCGAGGATCGCCCTGAGGCGCGGCGGAGCGTATGCGTTGCATGAACTCCACCGCCGGATTGCCGCGCTTTGAGTAATGCTCGCGGCGCGGACGGGCATCGAGGGTGGCAAGCAACAGGCCTGTGGATCTCAGATTAAAATCTTGACGGATGTTCTGATTGGTTGAACGCCGTGGTAATGTGACAGTGCGATAGCCCATAGCCGAGACCCTGATGGAGTCCCAGGAAGCGGAGGGAGAGGTGATGGAATAGCGGCCGTCATCGTCGGTGAGCACTCCGCGGTCGCTACCGAGGAGCATCACCGTGGCAAACGGTACCGGCTCACGGGTGAGCGAGTCGCGCACCACTCCGCTGATATTGATGTCGCGGGCTGCTGACGAGACTGAGACTAACGAGAGAAGTAAATATAGGCAAAATCGAAGGTTCATCGATCGAAACAACCTCTTACTGTTGGAAACTCGGGGGTATTTTTTTAATTTTGCAAAGTTACTCAAAAAAAATCAAAGTCTCTAATCGTTGTGGCGTCAAGTCTCGCCCTCAGGGACAGAAAATTTCCAATTAATGGCAAAAGAGATAGAACGAAAGTTCCTTGTGAGTGATGGCAGTTATGCCGATCTGTCGGTCAGCCACAGCCGCATGCGCCAGAGTTATCTCTCAGACCGACCCGAAGCCACGGTGAGGGTCAGGATCTCGGGCGACCGGGCCATGCTCACAGTCAAGGGCCCCAATAGCGGAGCAGTGCGCGACGAGTGGGAGTGGCCGATCCCTGTTGACGATGCCGAGGAGATGCTCTCGCGTCTTGTCCTCGGCCGGTCTATCGACAAGACCCGTTATATAGTGCCCTACGGTGGGCAAAGATGGGAGATCGATGAGTTTCACGGGCCTCTCGAGGGGCTCGTGGTCGCTGAGGTGGAATTGCCGTCGGCCGATACGGTGATCGAGTTTCCGCCGTTTGTCGGACGTGAAGTGACAGGCGACCCCGCCTATTATAACAGTAATCTCTCACAAATGTCCGGTCTCGATGACCTCAAGTTAACTTAAGAGGTCGTTTAATAGCAAATGTGGACGCTAACCAGGTATCATTCCGGCTTCAACCCCTTCGCTTGAAATATAATTATAAAGTAACCAAGGTCATATAGAAGTGTTTTTTTACAACCTCTAATTTGTAAACCATGAAAAAGATCCTAATTCCCTCTCTCATAACTCTGCTGGCCTCGATGGGGTCGCTCACCGGTGCCGATCTCAGCGGGGTGCCCGGGCCTATCGCCGACATCAACGGTGTCATAGATAATACGCCCGACAGTATCGACCATGCGCGCATGGCCCGGCCGGTGGCCGGCAGCTCGCGTGTTGGTGACAATCCGGTGCTCTTTCTTGTCGGTAACTCCACCATGCGCACAGGCACTTGGGGCGACGGTCGCGACGGTATGTGGGGATGGGGTTATTTTATGCCCGATAAATTTGACCGCTCGCGCATCACGGTAGAAAATCATGCTCTCGGCGGGATGAGTTCGCGCACTTTCTATAACAAGCTCTGGGCCGATGTGGCAGCCGGAGTGCGCCCCGGCGACTGGGTGATCATCGAGCTCGGTCATAACGACAACGGCCCTTACGACAGCGGCCGGGCCAGGGCCTCTATCCCCGGCATTGGAGAGGATACTCTCGAGGTGGTCATCAAGGAGACCGGTGTCAGAGAGACTGTGCTCACTTTCGGCGGATATATGCGCCGCATGATAGACGATGTCAAGGCCCGCGGAGGCTATCCGATACTTATGTCGCTCACTCCACGCAACGCCTGGGATGATGCTGACAGCACACGTGTGACCCGCGTGAACGAGACTTTCGGCCTGTGGTCACGTCAGGTAGCCGAGGCCGAGGGGATCCCCTTTATCGATCTCAACGACATCAGCGCGTCAAAATATGAGAAGTTTGGTAAGGATAAGGTCAAGAACGAGATGTTCTATAAAGACCGTATCCACACCACCGAGTGGGGTGCGCGCGTCAATGCCGAGAGTGCGGCCGAGGGCATACGCGCCTGCGAGGGGCTGGCGCTTGCCGACTATCTGCTGCCCGAAGTCAAGGTAGAGCGTCCGGGACGCGGCACGATCACATTCCTGATCGGCAATACCGACAGAAAGATCAAGGCCAAACACCCTGTCAAGGTGATAGTGCCCGGAGCCACCGAGCGCACCTTTATCGAGAACGGACAGTGGGATAAGATCTACCGAATGCTTGCGCCCGGCGATGTCGTGGCCGTCAGCTTTGAGGAGGTGGCCGATGCCACGGTCGACGACGAGGCCCATCCGGGCGGAATGCTTGCCGATGACTCGGGCGAACATAGCCGCATTGTCAAATTCAAGCCCTCCAAGCGCTACCGGGTGGTCTATCCTCGCGGTTGGTATAAGGCTAAGATAGCTCGCGACACGGCCGAAAAAGGAGCTTCGCTTCAGAATGAATGAACATATAATTGTCCATTAGGGCCCGGAGATAGCGAAAAAAGTGTTATCTTTGCATGTTAAAACCATCCAAGTAACCTGTATACAGGCCAACCTGATATGACTAATCGACCGAGAAGTCGCTTCAACACAGTGATCGATCCCGAGGCTGTGGAAGAAGTGAAAAAACTGGTGCTGGTGAAGCGCAAAGTAGTGATCACCTGCCATGTGAGCCCCGACGGAGATGCTCTGGGCTCGAGCACTGCGCTCTGTGGGGTGCTGAAAAGCCTTGGCAAGGATGTGAAGATCGTCACGGCTGATTGCGCTCCCAAATCGCTGCTTTTTCTGCCCGGAGTGCGCGACATCGTGAGTCACACCCGGGAGCCCGAGCGTGCCCGCAAGCTCATCGAGGAGTGTGACCTGATCTTCTGTCTCGATTTCAATGATATGAAGCGTGTCGACCGTCTCGGCGAATTTATCGAAGGCTCTCAGGCTGCGCGTGTGGTGATCGATCATCATTTAGGTGATGCTCTCCCTTGTGATGTGCTGATCTCGCGGCCCGAAGTGTCGTCGACCTCGGCCCTGCTTTATATATTCCTCTATCAGGCCGGTTGGGCTTCGCGGCTCACCCGCGCCACGGCCGCCGATCTCTACACCGGTATGATGACCGATACCGGCAACTTCTCTTACAACTCCAACGACCCCGACCTTTATGTGATAATAGCCGACCTGTTGCGCAAAGGGATCGATAAGGACAATCTCTATAAACTTGTCCACAACAATGCCTCCGAGTCGGCCTTGCGTCTCAACGGTTATGCCCAGTATCGGGCCAACTATCTGCTCGGCGGTCGGTTGGCACTGATCACTCTGAGTGGCCAGGAACTCAAGGAGTTTGACTATAACAAGGGTGATACCGAGGGACTCGTCAACATGCCGCTGACTATCCCCGAAGTGCAGTGGTCGATATTCATGAGGGAAGATCCCGGCGAAGTGGTCAAGGTGTCGATGCGCTCAAAGGGTGATTTCCCGGTCAACCTCGTGTGTCAGGAACTCCTGGGGGGTGGCGGCCACATCAATGCGGCCGGAGGTGAGTTTCGCGGCTCGTTGCCTCAGGCTCTCGACTTCATTCTCGAGAGCGTGTCTCGCTACGAACATCTGCTGACTCCTCGTCAGGGAGGCTCCTCTCACTGATCATATTGAAATCTTAAGACTCACAATAGACTTTATACCTTATAAAATCAGAATAATGAAAAAAATCTTCAGTATAATCCTCCCGCTGGTAGTGCTCGCTCTGACAGCCGTATCTTGTGAAGACAGCAAGAGCTATGCCGAGCTCCTGGCCGATGAAAACAAGGTAGTCAACCGTTTTCTGGTGCAACACCGTGTCGAGGAGTCGTTTCCCGAAGACTTCGAGGTGGGCGAGGATGCCCCCTACTATCGTGTCGACGAGTCGGGCGATGTCTATATGCAGGTGCTTCAGCGTGGCAATGGCAATATACCCGAGACAGGCGATCTGGTTTATTTCCGCTACACCAGCTATGATCTTGCCAGCTATGTGGTAGGTGGCGAAAACCATGGCAGCGGCAATGCCGATAATGTCGGAAACTCCCTCCCCACCTTCTTCCTGCTCGATGATTACAGCGTCTCCGAGTCTACTCAGTATGGCACGGGTATACAGATACCCATCAAGCTCCTGGGCTTTGACAGTAAGGTCAATATCGTCCTCAAGTCACAGGCCGGCCCCACAGCCATGATGAGCTACGTGATACCGTTCCTTTACACGGTGTCATATTATGCACCCGCCGGTCTCGACGAGTAATACTCCTCTACACTTGGAGGATGTTTTTTAGAAATCCTCTTAAAGATTTTCCTCACATTCAACCAATATTTTTTCATCAATGTCACTCATCAAGTCAATATCAGGCATACGTGGCACCATCGGCGGACAGCCCGGCGACGGTCTCTCGCCTCTCGATATAGTAAGATTTACAGCAGCCTACGCAACTCTTATATCCCGTATCTCTACCCGCGGCAGCCACACGGTAGTGGTGGGTCGCGACGCGCGTCTCAGCGGTCAGATGGTCAGAGACCTGGTGACCGGAACTCTGACAGCTATGGGTATGGATGTGATCGACATAGGTCTCGCCTCAACCCCTACCACCGAGCTCGCTGTCGTGGGCGAGAAGGCTTGTGGAGGTATCATCCTCACAGCCAGCCATAACCCTAAGCAGTGGAATGCTCTCAAGCTCCTCAACGAGAACGGTGAGTTTCTCAACGACGAGCAGGGTCGCGAGGTGCTCCGCATAGCCGCCGAGGAAGCCTATACGTTTGCCGATGTCGACTCGCTCGGCCATGTCTACAACAACAATACCTGGGATAACCGCCATATAGAGCAGGTGCTGGCTCTTGATCTGGTCGACACCGAGGCTATCGCCAAGGCTGATTTCACGGTAGCTGTCGATGCAGTCAACTCGGTGGGTGGTGTAGTGATCCCCCGGTTGCTCAGAGCTCTCGGCGTGAAGAATATCATTGAACTCAACTGTGAGGCTAACGGCCGTTTTGCCCACACTCCCGAGCCCATACCTCAAAATCTGACTCAGATCTCTTCGCTCATGGCCGATTCTCGTGCCGATGTGGGCTTTGTGGTTGATCCCGATGTCGATCGACTCGCCATTGTCATGGAGGACGGGCGCATGTTTGTCGAGGAGTATACCCTTGTCTCGATAGCCGACTATGTGCTCTCTCACACCCCCGGCTCGACTGTGAGCAATCTCAGCTCCTCGCGCGCGCTCAGGGATGTCACCGAGCGCCACGGCTGCACCTATGCGGCTGCTGCCGTGGGTGAGGTCAATGTCACCACGCTCATGAAGGAGACCGGAGCCGTGATAGGCGGAGAGGGTAACGGCGGAGTCATCTATCCGGCTGCCCATTATGGACGCGATGCACTCGTCGGGGTAGCTCTGTTTCTCACTCTGCTGGCCAAGAGCGGCAAGAGTGTCAGCGAGCTGCGCAAGGACTATCCCGCCTATGAGATAGCCAAACACAAAATTGAGCTGACCCCCGAGATCGATGTCGATGCTATACTCGAGGCTGTTAAGAAACACTTTGCTTCAGAAAAGATCACCGACATCGACGGAGTGAAGATCGACTTTGCCGACTCGTGGGTTCACCTGCGCAAGTCAAATACCGAGCCTATCATACGCATCTATTCCGAGGCCCACACTATGGAGGAGGCCGACGCGTTGGCCGACTCCATCAAGAAGATCATAGCGTCGATGGTCTGACCGGGGGACTCTCTGAGAGAGAGTCGCAAGTATCGGTTACAATAGTCGCTTAACAGATTGACCACGTTTCATGAAACACACCTATCATCATCACGAACCATTTGAACTTGAGCCCGGAGGGGTGCTCCCCGAGCTCACTATCGCCTATCACACTTACGGCACTGTCAATGAGCGTCGTGATAATATAGTGTGGGTGTGTCATGCGCTGACGGCCAATTCAGATGTACCCGACTGGTGGCCTCACACAGTCGAGGAGGGTAAATTTCTCGATCCCGGGAAATATTTTATAATCTGTGCCAATATTCTCGGCTCACCCTACGGAACTACCTCGCCGCTTCATGTCAATCCCTCGACCGGCGAGCCTTACTACGGCGACTTCCCGGCCTATACCATACGCGACATGGTCAATGCCCACAGGGTGCTTGCCGATGCGCTCGGCATCGATAAGATCCACACCCTTGTGGGGTGTTCGGTAGGAGGATTTCAGGCAGTGGAATGGGCAGTCATGGAGCCTGAGCGTTTTGAGCGTCTCTCGCTTATGGCTACCGATGCAGTCGCTACGCCGTGGACCATAGCTATCGATGAGAGCCAGCGCATGTGTATCGAAGCCGATGCCTCGTGGGGAGAGCGCAGGGCCGATGCGGCTCAGAGCGGTCTTGCCGCCGCACGCGCAATAGGTCTGCTGAGCTATCGCGGTCCCTCGGGCTATAATCTCACCCAGCGTGACAAGGAGGAATATCCGGCTCCTCGACGGGCTGTGTCCTATCAGCGCTATCAGGGAGAGAAGCTTGTGAGACGTTTTGATGCTTATTCCTATCATTCGATACTCGACTCGTTTGACACTCACGACGTCGGGCGCGGACGTGGCGGCATGGAGAAGGCTCTCTCTGCCATCAAGGCCCGCACACTCGTGATAGGTCTGACCACCGACATCGTCTTCCCTCCCGATGACATGAAGATCCTCGCCTCGCGTATCCCCGGAGCCAGATATGAGGAGATACACTCGCCCTTTGGCCACGACGGTTTCCTCGTGGAGCATGAGCAGCTCAACGCCCTCATGCGTCCGTTCATGGAGAGTTAGATCATGGCCTGGACATAATTCAAACGATGTGATGCTGACTTGTAAAAATATCCTAACACCTTATTTTGTAAGATCTTACCCCAAAATCTTACTTGGCGTGGAAATATTTAGGGATTGAAATGGTGATTGGATGAAATATAATATGTAACTTTGCAGTCGCAATGGTATCTCCTAATTCTCAAGAGTGAGAAATTGAATAGCAGTCTTGGTAATACAGGGCTTATATTCAGGAGATTTAAAAGGGAATCCGGTGTAAATCCGGGACAGTACCCGCTGCTGTGAATCCTATACCAAAATCTGTTACACAAAGTCATTGAGACGATTATAGTCTTGAGAAGACGTAATGGAATGGGATGAGTCAGAAGACCTGCCTTTGCCGTATACAAGAATGTGCCTACGGGATTATGGGCAGCTTATATTGATCCTGTTTCGGGATTGATAGGTCAGTTTGACTCTCTTTAGGAGGTTAATACATATTTCCCGTCTGTGTACATGCTGTTAGTACGCAGACGGGAATTTATTTTCTGAGTATTAACCTTCTAACGTGAAGTATGAAATATAAGATTCTCTTAGTGATACTCTGGTCAGTCACTATTGAGGCATTTGCAGTCGAGCCAAGAGATACATTATCCCGACAGCTCGATGAGGTCATAGTGACCGGTCGCAAATCTACTGCAGACATTATCCCGGTACAGACCCTGTCGGGGGAGGAGCTTCATAGATTAAACAGTAATAGTGTTGCAGACGCGTTGCGCTATTTCTCAGGAGTTCAGGTGAAGGACTACGGTGGTGTCGGCGGTATCAAGACAGTCAACATCCGCTCGATGGGCACTAATCATACGGGTGTTGTGTATGATGGTGTCGAACTCGGTAATGCTCAGAACGGTCAGATAGATCTGGGACAATTCTCCCTTGATAATATGGAGGCGCTGTCACTCTATAATGGACAGAAAAGCGAGATATTGCAACCGGCCAAAGATTTTGGATCGGCAGGAACTATATATATGAGGACGCGCACTCCCGTATTTAATGACGGGGAGTATTATCATGCGCGTGCAACTATCCGTACCGGGTCTTTTGATTTATTAAATCCATCGGCACTTGTAGAGCTCAAACTTAGCCAACGGGTGTCGGCGTCATTGAGTACGGAATGGGTCAATTCAAGCGGCAGATATAAATTCAGGTATCGTCGTGTCAATCCTGCCGGCGAACTTGCTTATGACACCACGGCCGTCAGAGAGAACGGTGACATAAACGCTACCCGTATAGAGCTGAATGTGCATGGGGCCGTTCAATCCGGCTCATGGAATTTCAAGGCCTACAATTATAATTCGGAGCGAGGTGTTCCGGGCGCGATAGTAAACAATGTGTGGCGCAGAGGTGAACGTCTGTGGGATACCAACTCCTTTGTGCAGGGACGTTATACAGGGTATTTTGGAAAGTTCACGACGTTGAACAATCTGAAGTATGCGTTTTATCGCACTCATTACGTCAATAATGATGATAAACAAGTGAAGATCGATAATCTGTATAGACAGAAGGAGGTCTATTTTTCATCGGCAAACGAGTATTCCGTAAATGAATACTGGGACATTTCGGGAAGTTATGACTTCATGTGGAATACTCTCGACGCAGACGTTTATGATTTTGTCAAGCCTGACCGTGTATCCCAATATCTGTCGGTGGCCACCGCTTTGGATTTCAATCGTGTCAAGTTGCAGGCCAGTGCCATGGGTACATTTATTCACGACAGGATAAAAGGCCAGCAGGCACCCGAGGATAAACATATATTTACACCGGCGGTATTTGTCAATGGTTATCCTCTGCGTAATAAGGATTTTTCTATACGTATGTTCTATAAACATTCGTTCAGGATGCCGACATTTAACGACTTGTATTATGCCGACATGGGCAACTCCAAGCTTTCGCCTGAGCGTGTCACCCAATATAATATCGGATTGGTGTATGATCACAATTCAAACAGAGTCATATCTAACGCCCGATTGAGTGCTGATGTCTATTATAATCGGGTGAAAGATAAGATTGTGGCATATCCCAAAGGTCAACAGTTCAGATGGACAATGCTTAATCTCGGGCTTGTGGATATCAGAGGTATCGATCTGACCGGGCTGCTTACCCTTAATCCATATAAGGATCTATATTTTACTCTGAGAGGACAGTACACGTTCCAGCGGGCTATAGATGTCACAAATCCGGCCGATAATTATTATCGTGATCAGATCCCGTATATCCCACGTCACTCGGGCGCGGCGGTTGCTAACGCTCAATGGCGCGGCTGGGGGCTAAATTATTCATGGATATATGTAGGCGAACGATATAATCAGCAGGAGAATATCAGATATAATTATACACAACCGTGGTATACCTCTGATCTATCGCTGAGTAAGGATTTCCAACTCGGCAGGGTCGGCTTGAGAGGACTGATCGAGGTTAATAATCTTCTTAGCCAGGATTATGATGTAATTCTTAACTACCCTATGCCTAAACGTAATTACAGGTTTACCATAACTGTGGAGATATGACAAACAAATATTTTTTCTTATATTTTCTGCCGCTCCTGATGGTCGCCACAAGTTGTCGGGAGGACGAACTTGTGGTGCCCACGGAGTATGACATCATCGGCGATGAGCGATCTGAATCCGACATCCGTGGTTTCTATCTTGTCAACGAAGGAAATATGGGTTCAAACAAATGCACGCTTGACTATTATGATTATTGTACAGGACTCTATTCCCGAAACTTCTATGCCGAGAGGAACCCTAATGTTATAAAAGAGCTTGGAGATGTGGGTAACGATATAGGCATCTATGGCTCTAAGCTCTATGTTGTGGTCAACTGCTCGCATAAAGTCGAAGTTCTTGATTCCCATTCCGGTGTTTCACTCGGTCATATAGATATTCCCAATTGTCGATATATCAGATTTCACCGCGGAAAGGCCTACGTCAGTTCCTATGTCGGCCCCGTGCTGATAGATCCCAATGCACCCAAAGGAGCGGTATATGAGCTTGACACTCTTTCTCTTGCTGTGACCCGGAAAGTTTCCGTAGGCTATCAGCCCGAGGAGATGGAAATAGTCGACGATTATATGTATGTGGCAAACTCAGGTGGTTATAGAGCCCCCAACTATGACAACACCGTGTCAGTAATTCAGATGGTAGACTTCAAGCAGGTACAGCAAATACCTGTCGGAATAAATCTCCACAGACTCAAAAAGGATAAGTATGACAAACTGTGGATAACCTCGCGAGGTGATTACCAGTATCGTCCGTCACGGCTGTATGTGATGCAGAAAAAGCCGGGATACAACCAGATGGTTGTGACCGACACTATTGCAGTGGCTTGCTCTAACATGGCGTTTTATGAAGACAGGATGTATTATTACGCTACGGAATGGAACAATTACACAGCATCCAATACCGTAACCTATGGGATTATCGATATACGTACAAAAGAAATTATCTCAGATAGCTTCATTAAGGATGGCACGGAAAAGGATATAACAATTCCATACGGAATAGCCGTCCATCCCGAAACCGGCGATATATTCGTCACTGATGCTAAAAATTATGTTTCATCAGGTACCCTCTATTGTTTTAGTCGCGACGGGTATAAAAAATGGAGCGTGCGCACCGGTGATATTCCGGCCCATATAACATTTCTGACAAAATGAAGAAGATAGCTTTAGCGATTGTTTCAGCGTTACTGTTTTGCAGATGTAGCGATGAAATTCCGATGGTCAATCTCGGTATCGATGAGGTCTATTATATAGCCCGTATGCAGAAACTTGATTTGCATCCGGCACTGACAGGTGAGAAATATGAATGGTATGTGGACGGAGTATGCGTAAGCCGTGCCAAGGATTACATCTTTCTTGCCGAGAAGGAGGGAGATTATCGTATAGAGCTCAAAATCATAGATTCCGAGACACCTTACGACTTTTCATTCGACATACATGTGCTTCATGAGGAGATTGAATACAGTCCTTATATATCAAAGGTTTATGAGTATTGCCCCGCTCCGGGTCAGTTTGTTAACGAAATGCCTCGTTATGAGGAAGGAGATACTTACAAGTCCATACTTCAGAAAGTGGAAGAATCTATATCGGGCACTAACGATATAATGATAACACTGGGCGGATATGGAGGTTATGTGACTTTTGGCTTTGACCATACTGTTATCAACGTGGCCGGCGAAAAAGATTTCAGAATCTGGGGCAACTGTTTCTACGAGCTGTTGCAACCTGATAAGAAAGGTGGTTCAGCAGAACCGGGTATCGTAATGGTCAGCTACGATACCAACTGTAACGGCCTGCCCGATGACGAGTGGTATGAGCTCGCAGGCAGTGAATATTATTCCGCAGACACACGCCACTCCTATTCTATTACATACAGACGACCTGACCCTAATAGAGAAATAGTGGCTGACGAGGATAATAGTCTGGACGATATTTATTATATCGCATGGCGCGATAATGCCGGTCAAAAAGGATATATAGCCAAAAATATATTCCACAACCAAGATTATTTCCCCCGATGGATAAATAGCGATGAAATTTCTTTCTCGGGCACTGTTCTTAACGGCAACGCCGAGGATTTAAGCGGCAACGGCAGTTATTTTGTTTTATACAGTTATCCGTGGGGTTACGTGGACAATCATCCTAACGAATACCCTGATCTGAACTCCTTTGATATTGCTTGGGCTGTTGATGCTGATGGCAATCCTGTTGATCTGCCCGGAGCTGACTTTATCAGGGTCTACACCGGTGTGAACCAGTATTGCGGATGGCTCGGAGAGACCTCCACTGAGCTCAGCCGTGCTCAGGATCTCCACATCTCTCTCCCCACAATACCAAGTCCATTGGAATGAATATCAACAACAATATAACAAACCAATCATGAGAAAAGAGTTATTCTCACTGGTCATCGGTGTCAGCACGACGATAGCTGCGGCTCATCCGATCGACTTCGACAAAATCAAGTCATGGACCGGTTCGGGGCCAAACCGGGCTGCGCTTGCAATCACTAATGACGCGGGAGCTTCCGATCCCAAAGTGTATGTGTGGGGTTATCGCTGGGAGGACGGCGAGAAGCCTACCGGCGAAGACATGTTCAAAGCTATCTGTGGCAACACCGATAATCTAGTGCTGTTGACCCAGACCACCGGTCAATATGGATCGACAGTGTGTGGCATCGGTGTGGGCGACGCTGTCAAAATACTCAAGTATATTTACTTTGATTTTGAGAAGGCGCTTGACTATGAGTTCATCAATTTTGACTACTACAATACCAACTCGTTTTTCGGGCAGAAGGAGGCCCCCGGCGACAACACTCCTGAAATATGCGCGGCAGCCATAGAAAAGGCGTTGACCTCAGGCTCCCACTACATACAGCATCCTCTCGACCAACCCGCCTATGGCTATCCGGCCTACGACTACGACTGTTGGGATATGACCGACGAGGGTTGGACGTATGGATGGTGGACTTCTGCGTGGTATGCCGGCTATTGGAGCTACTGGACAATCTCGGGGCTTGCCACCGAATGGATGTATAGCGGTACAGGTTTCACGGGACGGCAACTCTCTGACGGCTGCGTGGACGGGTGGTCGTTCACGATGTTTGACAGCCCGAAAGTAGGTGGTGTCGGTGAAGGCACTGCGCCCTCTGACAATGCTGATATGTATGTTTATTGTGAGCCTGCAGCAGAATCGGCGATACCATCGGTGACAATATCAGAAAATGAATACACCGAGGAATACTTTACTCCTGCCGGACTACGTGTCAGTGCCGGGAATCTTGCTCCGGGACTCTACATAGTGCGTAAAGGCAAAAAAGTGGAAAAGAGAATGATATTTTAATAAATATTTTGCAGATGAAAAAGTTTATTGTAATGCTTGCCTCCATTCTGTCGGGGGTAGCAGTTGCTATGGCGGGTACGCCTGACCTCACAAAGGTGCGCTACACTGTCGGCGAAGGCTCTGAAAGCTACCTGTTGGTGATCCGTTGCAATGTCAAGGATCGCATTGATAATTTTGTCTATGGTGTAAAATCTGACAAATCAGATCTGTCGGCCATGGAAGCATTTGGAATTGTTGAGGCTGCCGACGAGCGAGTGAAGGGTGGGATTGTAAACAGTAATCCAACCGTTTCGTTCGATCTCAATGGCGATACTCAGATTGACAATGCCGATATCAGCAATGTGGAACTGCATCCTGTAAGCGGGTCTTTGTTGGCATCCGATGGGGCCACCACTGTGCTTACACTCTCTCAGGACGGTTTGGATGCGTCGGAAAGTGATTACTTCTTCTATATTCCCGGTCCTGAGGCTGTAGGTGTTTGGCTTCCCGATGAAATGACTGTGAAGCTGAGCGACGAAGGTAGCGTTATTCCCTGCTTCGTTCAGGTGCCTGAGGGTAAGCTCAACTCGACTACCAACTGGCAGGCTTCCTCGAGCAACGAGACCTATCGGCTGGATCGTACTATAATAATCACGCCTTACACTTTAGTGGATGGTACCTTCAATGCAAAACCCACGTTTACGGGAACTACCGGCACTACCTACGTGCGCTATCGCCCTCAGATGTACGGTACCTACGGATATTATGAGAGCAATTTCATGACTCTTAATGTCGAGGCTCCCGAGATCCCCGTCACTTCTATCACGATGAAGCAGGCAGAGGTTAATTCAGGTCTCAATAAGGAGGTTGCTTTGGAGTATGACTATCTACCGGTCAATGCCACATACACTGCCGTGTCGGTGACTGTGGATGACACTTCGTTAGCTTCCTACTCTGATGCGTCCGGGTTGAAAACCAAGACACAGGAGGGTTCTACGAAAGTGACGGTCTATCCTCGTAATGATAATACTGTCACAGCTGAATTTACACTTAACTGTAAGCTGTTAAATCCCGTGACAAGCGTCAACTTTGGCCCTGGCACGGAGGACGGTGTCATTAACGTCTATGTAAAACAACTTGTAGGTCTCCGTCCGGTGGTCTTACCCGAAAATGCCGACATAAAGGACGTTACAATCACTGTCACTGACAACGGAACCGATCGTGACGACTATACTTGCTCGACTTATAAAGTGAATTTCTGGGATAATGACGGTACCAGAGTACAGTTTTTCGAGCTCTCGGGCCATCGTCCGACAGGCGACCATCCTGCTAAAGTGCATGTAGCGTCGGCTGACGGAGCTTATGAGAAAGATTTTGTAGTCAATGTGCTTGAGAGCGACCGTACACCCATCGCCGGAGGCTACACTGACGGCACTATCATTCTTAACGAGGAGTGGTTTGGCCACACTAACGGCGGTCTCAATTATATAACTCCGGCCAATGAAATCATCTATCAGGCCTACGAGCGTGAAAATCCGGGTATGTCATTCGGATGTACCTCCCAGTATGGTACTATCTGGAACGATAAACTTATAGTGATATCAAAACAGCCCGACGACGGCGGAGACGTGCTCCGTGGCGGTGGTTGTGTGGTAATTGCCGATGCCGCAACTATGAAGAGAATAGGCGGATACTACAATCGACCCACCTATAATGGTGTAAGTGGCGACGGACGTGCGGTAGCCGGTGCGACAGCCGATAAAATCTATGTCTCGACGAGCAGCGGTATTTTTGTGCTTGACATTTCAGATGTCGAGAACCCTGAAGTAATCGGGCATCTGGCATCGAGCGATGGAGCTGACCTGTATAGCGGTCAGGTGGGCGATATTATCAACGGCGGCAAATATGTCTATGCCGTGATGCAGAATACCGGTATTCTCTGTATAGACCCTCTATCCGACGAGATTGTAAAGACAATCGACGACGCTAATGCCCAGGGTGTGACCCAGACTGCCGATGGTACCGTCTGGTATGCCACGATAACCGACGGCCATTCTGTATTCGTGGGCATCGATCCCGAGAGTTTAGAAGAAACCGCCCGTATAGATATGCCCGCTGAGATCGGCACTGTAGCCTGTGGCTGGGGAGCATGGCGCTCTACGGCATTCAAAGGCGACCATACTACCGGAAATCTTTGGTTCACCACAGGAGCCGGCTCTATCGTTGGTGGTGGAACTTACTACTACCGCTTCAATCCTAAGACCGACGATCCTTCGGCAATCGAGCCTTTCTTCTCATTGGCCGGTGTTATGGGGATAAACGGTTTTGGCGAGGAGGTCGAGCAGATGAACTATGGTACATCTATATTTGACCCGCGAAACAACCGTCTGATAGTTATGACCGGAGTGAAAGGAGCGGCCAGCGGTCAGTATCGTGATCATTGGATTCACTTTGTAGATGGAACTACCGGCAAGATCACCAATACAATCAAGCTTAATCCCTATTACTGGTTCCAGTCACTGCCGATACTCCCTGACAAGCATGATGTCGAGTTCTCTCTTGAAGATATCAGTATCAAGGAAGGCGAGGAGGATCTTGTGATAGATCTGTCTGAAGCCGTCACTGACAAGGATAATATCGACAGCAATATCCGTCTCTCGATTCAGGAACCTGTATCGACGCTCTCCAGAGCTCCCGAGACTGAGGATTGTGCCGAGATTAAACTTGAAGGCAAGACATTGACGGTCAGTCCCAAAGTTGCTGGAAACAAATCGTTTGTCCTGGCGGCTGAGTCTAACGGAAGGATGAACACCAAGAAGGTGAATGTGAGTGTGGATGTATCCACCGGTATAGCCGGCCTTGATGCAGACTCGGCAAAGAGTGTGGTCTGCAACGGTAGTGATATTATCTTCAGTGGCTTTGACGGCGAGACATTTGAATTCTATTCGCTCGTCGGAGACAAAGTGTTGGTCATCAATGTGGATGAGTCTCAATATGTGGCACGAACCGCTCTCCCCTCAGGCGTTTATGTGCTTCATGGCTCTGACGGAACGGTAGCCAAAATCGTGATACGTTAATGAAACGGTTACTATTTAATATTTTCACCTCTTTAGCGGCAATGGTTTGTACTGTTGCCGCTCAAGAGGCTGATTATACCAAGGGAATAATCTGGGTAAATGAAGACTGGTATGGGCACCAGAACTCTACCGTCAACTATCTTTTGCCCGATGATCCCGAGGGTATATATTGGAAATACCGCATCATCCAGACTGAAAACCCCGGTAAGGAGCTTGGATGCACCAACCAGTATGGGGCGCTTTGGAACGGCCGGCTCTATCTCATAGCAAAGCAAGATAAAGATCCGGGTGCCACGGTCACGGGAGGTAGAATCACGGTTGCCGATGCAAAAACGATGAAAATACTCCATCAGCAGAGTCTGATAGATCCTTCGGGAGCTCAATGTGACGGCCGTGGATTTCTGGGTGTCGATGCTCATAAAGGATATATCTCTACAAGCAACGGTGTGTGGATTTTCGATCTGGACACTTACACAGTGACCGGCCAGGTTGAAGGTTCGGCCAATCCCAATGCCGGGGGAGATAACGATAAGCCCAATACCGACCCGACCGGCTCGCTCTATCACGGACAGTCGGGAATGATGGTGTCGGCAGCCGGGAAAGTTTTTATCGCTCATCAGCAATATGGCCTGCTTGTAGTGGATCCCGATAAGGATAAGGTCGTCGATGTTATCTCGATGGATATAGTGCAGAAAGGTGCCGGTATCGGTTCTGTAGTTAAGTCAAAGGATGGTAATCTGTGGCTTTCGGTAGCCGGGAACCTTCAGGGAACGGGCACCTTTCTGAACTATATCGTCAAGGTTGACCCCCTGACATTGACCTACGGGATAATAGATATTCCCGAGGGTATGTATCCTCCGTCCAACTCATGGTATGCGTGGACTCCTGATGCGTTTGTAGCTTCGACTGTTCAGAATTGTCTTTATTGGAAAGGTGGCCCTAACAGATGGTTTACCGGTACTAAAATCTACAAATTTGACTGTGATACTTACGAGCAATCGTTATTTATAGATTTGGAAAAAGAGGGAGCCAATTGGAAACTCTATGGATGTGCTTTAGGCGTTCATCCTGTGACAGACGAGATTTATATGGCACTCTATCATGAATTTGGAACTCCGACCTATATTACGAGACTCTACTCTCCAAAAGGCGAGAAAATCCGTGACTACGAAATGATAATGAATTATTGGTTTCCGTCATTGCCGCTATTTCCCGAAGGTATCTCTCAATCCCAATTTGATGATATTTCAGTCGATCAGTTATCCTCGACAGGAAATCTCTATTCCCTCAATGGTGTTCTTGTAAAACAGAATATAGAGTTTGGAGCGTGGTCGGGCATTTCTCCCGGGATCTATATATGGAGATCCGGCGGCTCGGTAAGAAAAGTTCTCATCAGAGATATTTAGCCCCCCCTTGAATATCTTGTTTAAGGGTAACAGGAATTGAGAACGGTCTTGTCGCCGGAAGATATGTTTTGCAGTTAGAGCAATTAAGTGTAACTTTGTGGTGTAAACTGAAGCGGCCGGTGAGCCGCTTCAGTTAATTATGTCATAAAGGTATGAATTCTCTAACTAAAGGATATATATTCGGAGCGGTTGCGGCCGTGAGCTATGGCACCAACCCTCTGTTTGCTGTCCCGCTCTACGAAAAGGGGCTCAGTGTGGGGTCGGTCTTGTTTTACCGTTATATAATAGCGACACTTCTTCTCGGTCTGATCATGGTGTATAAGCGCTCGTCGTTCAGCGTGACACGCCGCCAGGCCATGTTGCTTGTTGCCGAGGGGATACTCTTCGGACTGTCGTCGGTCGGACTTTTCGAGGCCTACCGTTATATGGATGTGGGCATCGCCTCGACCATGCTTTTTGTCGAGCCGGTGATGATAGCTTTGCTGCTGTGGGTGTTCTGGAGAGAGCGCATCTCGGCGCGCACCGTGGTATCGATCACTATCTCGCTTGCAGGCGTGGTGTTTCTGTGCAATCCAGGCGAGGGTGCATACGTCTCGCCTGTCGGTGTGGCTCTGGTGATGGCCGCCTCGCTGAGCTATGGTCTGTACATGATACTGATCAACAAGACCTCTCTGTCGCGACTCTCGGGTCTCACGTTGACCTTCTGGTCGTTGCTGTTCGGCAATATAGTGATGATAGCCAAGGTGGGGTTTTTCACTCAGCTTCAGCCTGTTCCGGCCGACGCTCTTTCTATAGGTTGTGCTCTGGGGCTGTCGATATTCCCTACCATAGTGTCGATCCTCACGGTGGCCCTGGCTGTACAGATAATAGGCTCGGTGCCCGTGTCGATACTTGGGGCACTCGAGCCTGTTACCGGAGTGGCGGTAGGTGTGCTTGTATTTGGCGAGGTGATGACCCTGCGTGTGGCAGCCGGAGTGGTGCTTATCCTTGTGGCTGTGACTGTGCTTGTGACGGGGAAGCGGAAGCGTCGGAGTCTTTCAGCAGATTGACGGTCAGGGCATCCTGGCCTGAACTATATACGTAGAGGTTGAGGCCGAAGAGCGGTGCGGTGACGGTGATATGCTCGAAGAGCGCGCTCTGGATAGCCTCGTAGGCAGTCCAGGCGTTGGTGGAGGTGAAACACCATATCTGAAGCGGAGTGCCATACTCGTTGGGGGCCATCAGTCTCACGAGTATCTGATCTTTGGACGAGATGGAGGGATGGGAGAGGAGCCATTCACAGAGATAGGCACGGAAGAGTCCCAGGTTGGTATCGATGGTGCCGTTGACGGTAGCCAGTCCCGGATCAAAGATATTGCCGTTCTTGCGCAGCTTGTCGACATAGTTCTTGATGATGGGGAATTTGGTGGCGAGTGAGTCGACATCGGTCTCGCTGATAGGTTTGACTGAATAGGTGTCGATCAGTACCGAGCGGGCGATCTGACGCACACCGCTGTCAGTCATGCCGCGGTAGTTCTGGAAAGAGCTTGAGATAAGTGTGTAGGGGGGAAGAGTAATGATCGTATTGTCCCAGTTCTGCACCTTGATGGTGGTGAGCGACACATCGATGACTATACCGTTGGCCGGGGTGGAGGGCACCACGATCCAGTCGCCCACATGAAGCATATCGTTCTGGGAGAGCTGAAGTCCGGCCACCAGTCCGAGGATACTGTCTTTGAACACGAGCATCAGCACTGCGGCAAAAGCACCGAGGCCGGTGAGAAGTGCCACGGGAGATTTGTTGACTATGATCGAGACACAGATGATGATGGTGACCACCCAAAGTATACCTATGATAGTGTCGAGGATACCGCGCAGAGGGAGGTTGCGGGAATTGCGTTTTTTCTCAAAATTGTCCCAGACAAACGACAGGTCGGTGCAGATGGCCATGCACACGATTATGGCGGTGTAGATCAAGACCGATCTCATGATGACGGTGCTGAGGGTCGATGTGCCTATGAAGGCAAACGGTATCAGCGCCAGCACTACCAGCGGAGGGATGATGGCTGCGTTGCGGCTCAGCACCTTGCGCTTGACCAGAGCCTGGCCGAGCTCGGCATTGCGCACCATGATGATCTTGCGCACCAGCAGACGTATGATATTACTGAGTATCCAGCCTATGCCGACAGCACATAATATTATAATAGCGACATAGAGTATCTCCTCGGTATTCTTGTCTTTGGAAAGACCGATGATGTCGAGCAGATGGTGGATGTTGGTTAGAAGCCATTGAGCAAGAGTGTGGCTCGGGATAATGTCGAGAGTGATCATGGGTTGAAACGTTTTTTATGCTTTTATAACGTCTCTAAGCCACGATGGTTCACAAAGAGTTTGTCAAGCTTACTCTCGATAAATCCCGATTACTTTCAATCAATCGACAATATTGATATTCAAGCGGGAGAACTTGTAGTTACAAACCACCACTATCGCATCAGTGGAACGATAGTGGTGGATTGAGGAAATTATAAGATATATTTTCTTATTGATTAATCATTTTTGCAGTTGAGCCGTCAGAGTATTTGACTATGATCATGCCTCGGTAGTCGTCACCGACCATCTGCCCCTGCAGATTGTAACGGGCAATCTCGGCCTTGGGAGTATCGGCTATCACGGTCTCGACTCCCGACTCATCATCCTCCATTTCACTCATATTCCAGAAATTCTTCCACCCCTCGGCATTCTGATATGCCTCCAGACACCCCTTCGGCACCTTCACCTCCAGATCCATATACTGCTTATTAACAGCGGAAATTCCCGTCGGAGGAGTAGTGGCATGACAGACTAATTTGGTCAGTGTATCAATGTAACCAATATTTGATTGAAAACTTTTAATATGTTTACCAAGAGTGAGATCCTCTAAATAATCAAACCAATTTACGGAAATAAAACAATCTTCTGTATTACAATCAATAGTAAGGGATTTTACCCCACAACCATCAAAAACCTCGCCCTCTATGTCTACAACAGAGTTAGGTATGTAGATTGATAAGAGTGAAGAGCAACATTTAAAAGCTTGGTGTTTTATACTTTTAACAGAATTTGGTATCACGATTGATGAGAGGGAAGAACAATCTAAAAAAGTACATTCTTTTATACTTGTAACAGAATGGGGTATGACGATTGATGTAAGAGAAGAACAACCTCTAAAAGCATATGATCCGATACTTGTAACAGAGTTAGGTATCACGATTGATGTAAGAGAAGAACATTGATAAAAAGCATCCACTCCTATATTTGTAACAGAATTGGGAATAACAATAGAAGTAAGCTTATCGCAATACATAAAAGCAGATCTGCCTATCCTTGTTATACTTAACTCTTTATTGTTATATTTCACTTTTGAGGGAATGACGACATCCCCTGAATATTTATTCGTTCCTGAAATAACCTCACAAGTGAAGTCAGTAAACGAAACGACATTATAGTATATGCCATCTACTTCAAAATCATAAGCATGAGCACACAAGGAAAAGAGGAAGGAGAACGTAAATAATAGAATTTTCGTAATATTTTTCATATATTTATTCAAAATGAATCATGGTTAGTTAAGTTAATATGAAGCCACCTTAATCAGAACAAAATGATACTGATTTTGCGCTGATTAAGGTGATGACTATACATATTATACTAATTGGATGCTTTGAATATCAATAAAGATTACTTCCGGCAGCATTAAAGGTTTGCCGTTATCATCGATACCTCCTCGAAATTCCTTAGTGTCGGCAACTCCAACGAAACGGCCTTTATTTTTAGTAGAAACTTTACTTGCCGGATCTTGAATTAAAATCTCAGCGTTCATTGAAAACACAATATTGCCAGTTGTTTTAGTTTCATCTGTTAGAATTACGTCACCATCGTGCACTTCCATCAGAGTAAAATCCCATTCAGGTAGTTTAACTTTGGAAGCAATCTTCAAATACTTTTCCAAATGATTGGAAATTGCTTGTTTAAGAAATAAAGATTTGTTCATGTATTATAAATTTCCATTGTCCTCTCATTCCCCGCAGGACAGGTTAGGTATGGATACAAAAAAGGTGTGAGGAATGTATCTTGTTTTATCCCGTTATCAGGTCTTGGCGTACCTATGCAGCAGATAAAACAATAGCCCCACACCGATAGAGCTATATAAGCTGTCGGTCACGACAGGGTATAAGCTACCGATGCAGATGCTATTGCCAATCTCATCTTCGCTGCATTATAAACCGCCAAGTTTGATAACAGAAGATAAAATTTCAATAACACCTAAATTATATATGGATTAACTCACGGCAACGCTTCACCGTTGATTTTGCTAATCCTTTTGCAAAGATAATAAAAAGTGTTGATTATGGGGCTATCTAGTGATAAAAATCCCCAATAGTGGGGCAAAATTTTGATCCGGCAACGTGGGTGTATGGGGTATTTAAACTACTCTTTGCCGGTGGTGGTGAAGATGTCCATGCCACAGCGCTTGCAGTCGAAGTCGACCCTGAAGCGTTGGTCGCTACCCGTGGCGACAAGGTAGAGCGAGCCTCCTCCACCCCATCGGCGACCCTCGGGGGTGAGCAGACATCGGCCAAGCTCGCGGCGCAGACAGTAGCGGGTCGACATGACGTGGACTCCTTTGCCACTGTCGGCGGGAGTGTCGGTCTCGACGGCCGGAGCAATGGAGGTGACACCATGACTGAGGTAGAACTCGGTGGCCGCGCGGTTGGCCACGTTGTCGCGCATGGTGAGCGTGGCTGATGGATAGAGCGCATCGGCCTTCTCGGGCAGACGGTAGCGGAATCGATAGGTAGCTGCCGCAGTCTTGTCGAGCAGCTCCACGGCCCGACGTCGCAGGGCGGTCAGGGCCGAGGCAGGGATAAAGAGCGGGCCCACAAGATCGCTGACCTGGCGCGGACGGTAGATAGTGTCGCCGAGTTTCTCAAGTATCCGGCGGCGCGGTGTCTCCTGAGGGGTGACGGCCTGAGAGAGATCGAGGTCGGGAAGGGTGGCGCTTACTCTGAGGCCACGCTCATCGCTGAGGCTGAGCACAAGGGTGTCACCGGCCATTTCGAGCAACATGTCTATGGCAATGGTGCGTGAGGCTTTGGCCGAGGTTATGATGTCGTCCCACTCCTTGTCGCGGTTACGGTAGAGCAGGGTGCCTGGAGGGATGTCGCGCGGAGTGGCCGGATAGAGCTTAGATCCTTCTACGCGGTTGAGACGGAACCCACAGAAGCGTCCTGAATTGTCAAAATAGCCGAGGCCGTCGCCATTGGCCAGAGTGGTGGTGAGTCGGGCGGTGATAGACCGGCGGTCACAGCGGGTCACGGTGCCTACGGGGCGACCTATCGCTTTGGGTGTCTCGAGCGAAGCAATCCCTGAGGAAGGGGCCCGGCCGGTGAGAAAATAGGTGGTGAAGCCACGGTTGAACGATCGCTCGGGATCGGGGGTGAAGCCTTGGCGTGAGCGACCGAAGCTCTGTCGCTGATATAGACCTCCGCTGTTGTCCACCACCCGGTCAAGGATGGACGAATACCAGGCTACGGCATTGCGCACATAGCCTTCGTCCTTGAGACGACCCTCGATCTTGAACGATGAGACTCCGGCGGCGGCCATTTCGGCAATGGAGTCAGATCTGTTGAGATCGCGGAGCGAGAGCAGGTGTCGGTCTCTGACGAGTGGTTGGCCCTGAGGATCGGTGAGTGTGAAGGGTAGACGGCATATCTGAGCACACTCTCCGCGGTTGGCGCTACGGCCACAGGTCATAAAGCTGGCCCGGCAGTCGCCGCTGTAACTGACGCAGAGTGCGCCGTGGATAAAGGCTTCGAGTTCGGTGGAGGGCACAGCCTCATGGATAGCACGGGTCTCGTCGAGAGAAAGTTCGCGCGGTAGCACCAGGCGCGAGAAACCCACGTCGGCCAGAAAACGGGCTTTCTCGACAGTGCGTATGTCACACTGGGTCGAGGCATGGAGCTCGATAGGTGGTAACTCGAGTCTGAGCAGACCGAGATCCTGGATGATGAGAGCGTCCACTCCGGCCCGGTAGAGCTGATAGATCAGTCGCTCTACATCGGCGAGCTCATTGTCATAGACCAGTGTATTGACCGTCGCATAGACCTTGGCCCGATAGGGGTGGGCGGTGTCGACCACGCGGCGGATGGCGTCGATAGAGTTGGCGGCTACGCGGCGTGCACCATGGCTCGAAGCACCTATATATACGGCATCGGCCCCGGCAAGAATGGCACTGATGGCAACAGAGTCATTCCTGGCGGGGGCGAGCAGTTCGAGTGTACGCTTCTTGTCCTTATTCACATTCAGGGAAAGAGGTATTGTTCAAGTATTATTCAAATATGTGGCGTAGTTTTGAGAAGATGCGGTGTTTGGTCGACTCGTCGGGTGTCACTCCGGGTTTATCGCGAAGCGACTCGATGGCAGCCTTCTCGGTGTCGTTGAGGTTTTCAGGGATATAGACCATCACGTTGATCAGCTCATCACCTGTGGAGTAGCCGTCGGTAGAGGGGAGACCTTTGCCGCGCATACGCAACACTTTGCCCGGCTGGGTGCCTGCGGGAATTTTCATACGGGCCCGGCCGTTGATGGTCGGTACTTCCACCGAGCCGCCGAGAATAGCGGTGGGGAGATCGAGCATGAGGTTGTAGACCACATCGTTGCCGTCACGTATGAGTTCGGGGTGCTTGACCTCTTCGATCACGATCAGCAGGTCGCCGTTGGCACCTCCGTTAGGGGCGGCGTTGCCTTTGCCGCGAAGGGTGAGGGTCTGGCCATCCTCGACACCGGCAGGTATAGAGAAGGAGACTGTCTCGTCGCGGCGCACTACGCCTTCGCCGTGGCAGTGGGTACATTTCTCGGTGATGATCTTGCCCTCGCCGTGACACTGGGGACACTCGACGGCAGCCTGCTGTATGCCAAACATGGTCTGCTGCTGGCGCAATACCTGACCCGAGCCTCCACAGGTAGGACAGGTGTTGAAGGCGGTGCCGTCTTTGGCTCCTGTACCTTTACACGAGGGGTCGGGAACGAGGGTAGGGATCTTGAGGGTCTTGGTGACACCGGTGGCAATCTCGGCCAGAGTCATCTTGATCTTGATGCGCAGGTCGGTGCCACGGCGCTGACGGCGACGGGTGCGCCCGCCGGCACTCTCAAAGCCACCCATATTGCCGAAAGCTCCGCCGAAGATGTCGCCAAACTGCGAGAAGATGTCCTCCATGGTGAAGCCTCCGGCATGGAAACCACCTGCACCTCCACCCGGGAAGCCCTGGGGGCCCATATCGTGGCCAAACTGATCATATTTGGCACGTTTCTCGGGATTGGAGAGCACGTCATAAGCCTCGGCGGCCTCCTTGAATTTCTCCTCGGCTTCTTTGTCGCCGGGATTTTTGTCGGGATGATATTGTATTGCTTTCTTACGATAGGCGCTCTTGATGGCTTTTTCGTCGGCATTGCGGTCGACTCCGAGCACCTCGTAGTAATCTCTTTTGCTTGCCATGAGTAAAGTTTATTAGAGTTTTATTGACCCACGGCAACTTTGGCGTGGCGTATCACTTTGTCGTTGAGAGTGTAACCCTTGGTGGGGGTGTCGATCACGATGCCTTTCTGGTCTTCGCTCTGGGCGGGTACCATAGCTATGGCCTCGTGGAGCTCAGGATCAAAGGGCTTGCCGGTCGAGTCGATGGCTTTCACTCCGTTCTGCTCAAGATACTTGATGAGCTTCTGGTAGATGAGCTCCATTCCTTTGCGTATCTCGGCGGGATCCTGGGAGTTCTCGCTGGCCTGGAGACCACGTTCAAAGTCGTCGACGATGGGGAGGAGGCCTTTGATCACGGTTTCGGCTGCGCTCTTGATCAGGTCGCTTTTCTCCTTGAGTGTGCGTTTGCGGAAGTTGTCAAACTCGGCCATCAGGAAGAGATACTCTTTCTTCTCCTTCTCGACCTGAGCCTTAGCCTGGTCAAGCTGAGCTGTGAGCGCGTCTACCTGGTTGATCTCGTTGTTGAGCATATCGTTGGCCTCGTCGAGCTGAGAGTCGGTCTCGCCGGCTGCTTCCTGAACGTTGTCAAACATCTCGGTATCGGGATCCTCGAGATGTATCTTTGTGTCCTTTTCTGAGGGTGTATGTGAATTGTTATTCATGACAGTGAATATTTTTATATAGTATTAGCAAAAACGTTGCCATTCTATCCCTTCAGCTGTCGGGCAGAGGGATATTTTATACTTTTACAACAAAACTGAGGCGACAGCGTTCACCCGAGACCCAACATTCCGATAAAAGTGTCACATCCGGCAAAGAGCCCGGAGAGGACACCGGGGGTTATTTCTGACAATTTGTCACTCCTGAAGAGGCCATAGACGGCAGCTCCCGATCCTGACATGGAAGCGTAGACGGGGCCAAGGCTGAGGATCGACTCTTTGACACGTGCCACTTCGGGATAGGCGGTAAAGACCGATGGCTCGAAATCGTTCTTAAGCAGGCCCTGCCACTGTTCGGGTGGCAGGGAGAGTATCTCGGCTACCGACAACCGGGGCTCGGCGGGACTGACGCGCGAGTAGGCCAGGGCCGTAGGCACACTGACCGGTGGCTTGACGATGAGTATGCCCAGGCCGTTGAGAGAGGGCACGTCGATAGGGGTCATCTCTGTGCCGGTGCCGGTACAAAGCATCGGCCGGTTGTAGACGAAAAAGGGACAGTCGGCTCCGAGAGTTGCCGCTAATGAGGCCAGCTCACGGTCTGATATATTGAGCGAGGCCATCCGGGCCACCATGGTGAGCAGGAAAGAGGCATCGGCGCTACCCCCTCCGAGACCGGCGCCGTCGGGGATGATCTTGCGCAGATAGATGTCAATATCGGGTAGCTGAACCTTGGCGGAGAGAGCTCTATAGGCTTTCACGACCAGGTTTTTTTCGGGCGGACAATCTACCTGACGGCCCGACACGGTCAGTGTAGTCCCACATCCTCGGGCAGGCACGGCCTCCAGAATATCGGTCCAGGGCACCTGTACCATAACGGTGGATATATCGTGATAGCCGTCGGGGCGTCGGCGCAAAATGTCGAGACCGAGATTAATCTTAGCGTTGGGAAAAGTGATCATGCGTGACAGGAAGCTTAACTATATCTTGTTAAGAGGTCGTTAAATAACCTTTAAATCATTGGGATAGGCGTTTTATCCCTCTTCGCACTCATAATGCACGTGATGATGAGCTGAGTGACACTCGTGGAGAGTGTGATCGATAATGAGATGGCGGTTAGCTATACCGGCGATGGTCGACATCTCGTGAGAGACGAGCAGGATAGTGATAGAGTGGGAAAGCTCCTCCATCAGACGGTAAATATAGGCTTCAAATTGTTTGTCGACATAGCTCAGGGGCTCGTCGAGTACCAACACCTCGGGTCGGGATATGAGAGCACGGCCGAGCAGAGCGCGTTGAAGCTGTCCGCCCGAAAGCTCACCTATACATTTGTCGGCATGGTCAGAGAGGCCGACGGTCTCGATCATTGATCGGGTAGCCTGAGCAGTCTCGGCTACCTGGTGATCGCTCCCCATCAGTCCCGACGCTACCACTTCGCTGACTGTGATGGGGAAGCGTGAGTCTATCATGTTTTTCTGAGGGAGATAACCGATTTCCAGCCGTCGGGTGGGCTGGCCTGACCGATCATAGTAAGTGACCGATCCCGTCGAGGGGCTGAGAAGCTTGAGCACTATGCGCAGCAGGGTTGTTTTGCCACCGCCGTTGGGCCCTGTGATGGCCACGAAGTCACCGCGCCTGATGTCGAAGTTTATATCCTTGAGCACATTCCTCCGGTCGCGATAAAGCGAGATGTCGCGCAGGGAGATGAGGGTCTGGCGCCCGGAAGAGTTGGCTTCGCTCATAGGGCTGTGATATTATGGTTGTCGGGAGCGGCGTGGAGCGCGATTGCGTCGGCTATCTTTATGATCTCTTCGTCCCAATTATAGGTCAGAGGATTGATGTCGACCTCGTCGGCCTGAAGCTCGGCATTGATGGCCGAGATCTGTCGGCTGTCAAAGTCTTTCTGGAAGAAGAAGAGACGCGCGCCACGGTTGCGAGCCTGCTCGATCGACTCTTTAAGCGAGGCTATGGAGCTTTCTTTATGGTCAGCATTGCCGATCACAAGCTGAGTGAGCCCGTAGTCGCGGGCAAAATAACTCAGCGAGGGGTGCCACACCATGAATATCGAGCCTCGGCATGGAGCCAGACGTACCGTCACGACCGAGTCGATCGAATCGAGCTGACGGGCAAGCCTCTCATAGTTTTTCTGATAATAAGCGGCATTGTTGCTGTCGATCTCTTTCATTGCCGAGAGCATATTGGCTGCTATGATCCGGGCGTTCTTGACCGATGTCCATGTGTGTGGGTCGACACTCTCGTGGACATGATTGCCGTGGGTGTGTGTGCCGTAGACTGGGACTACGCCCTCTGAAGTGTTGTAGATAGGGAGACCGGGATTGGCTTCGCTGATCTTATCGGCGATTGCGGCCTCAAAACCTATGTTTCCGATCTTGAGATAGCCCAGTGAATTGCCGAGGTTGAACATGTGGGTGACCGTGGGGTCGTAGGTCTCGGGGTTGGCCCCCTCGGTGAGCAGGCTTCTCACCTGCACACGGTCGCCGACTATCTTTTCAAGCAGAAACCGCTGAGGCTCTATGCTGACTGTGACAATAGGTTGTCTCACAGGGCTGGACGAGCAACCACTCATCATCCAGACAAGCGACGAAGAGAGCATCACCAGCGATCCAATCATTATAAATTTGAGTGACTTCATGAGTCGTGACTATTTATTAATTGATCATGAGTGAACCGGCTGTCTCGACATAGCTGAGGGCCGGAACGGGAACCTAAATGTATTGACGATATTTATTTTTTTGCAAAAGTAAGGAATTTTTAGCAAATAAGAGCACTTTGACTACATAAAATTTATCAAAAAGTATGGCTCGAGTTAAATATTGTGAAAAGAAACACTTTTTCTATGTAAATAATTTGCAGATCCATATAATTGCCATACCTTTGTAACAGTTTTTCATGGTATTAGATTTAAGGTAAGAAGATTATTCGTCGTGACGACGGATAATTTTTTTTTGTGCATAATTTGGCGTAAATTTGCCCGCATGAATCGCATCATTATCACCTTATTCATATTACTGGCATTATCGGGGGCGACTCTGAGAGCCGAATATCCCGTTGTGGCTCCATCTTATGCCTGGAGCATACTCCAGCCGCTGGGACTTCATCATCCGGCACCGATCGATACACTTATGCTCAATTACTACCGCACAGCGGTGCCATCGGCTGTGAGCGAGGCTTTCGTGACTACGGGTAATCAGGCCTCGGCCGGTAAGAACATGATATATATGGATCAGGAGCCTATAAGCGATTTCTTCCTCAAGGATGCCAAGCGTTACTGGCTACCCTCTGAGGCGACTCAGCGATTTTACAACTCCCGTATACCGATGTCGATCGTTGGTTACAACACCGGCGGTGGGCGCGAGATTGCCCAGGACTGGCTGCGTTTTCTCTTTTCGGGCAATTTTTCCCCAAAGGGTGAGGTCGGTCTCAAAGTCGACTACCCCTATTCAAAAGGCTCCTATGCCAATCAGGCGGCCAAGACCTTCTCTTGGAATCTCTTCGGGTCATATATGGGCGACCGATATGAATTTCAGGGATATACATATAGTTACACATCGCTGATGCAGGAAAACGGCGGTATCACCGACGACCTCTATATCATAGATCCGGCCGAGATACAGGGCGGTATGTCTAAGATCAATCCTAAACAGATACCTACCAATCTGCTCGGAGCCCGATCGAGGGTGATGGGCAAGGAGTTCTATATGAATCATAGGTATAAGGTGGGATTCTGGCGCGAGACACGCGACTCGGTTGATACCGACTCGGTGGTGGCACGCGAATATGTGCCGGTGTCGAGTTTCATCTGGACATTTTCTTATGGTAACGACCGTCATCGGTTCTATGACTACAACTCGGCCGATGCCGACTTCTGGGCCAACAGTTATATCAATCCCGAAGTGACCGAGATGGGTATGACCAAAAAGACCTGGCTCAGAAACACACTCGGAGTGTCGCTGCTCGAGGGTTTCAACAAGTATGCCAAAGCCGGCTTGTCGGCCTTCATTACTCACGAGATGCGCACATACGATCAGGTGACCGATACCATCCCTATCTCGGGGCCCGACCGTCCCGAGGGGTTGACCCCATATCCGTTTGAGACACGTATGCCGGGACGCACCCGACAGAACCTCGTATATGTCGGAGCTCAGCTCACCAAGCAGCAGGGCAGTGTGCTCAACTATGAAGGAACTGTCAAGATCGGACTCGTAGGGCCGGCTGCCGGTGAAGTCATAGCCGACGGTAACATATCGACTCATATCAGACTCTTTGGCGACACTGTCAGTCTCAAGGCCTACGGTCATCTGAGCAACACTACCGCTCCGTTTCTGATCAACAATTATGTCAGCAACCATTTTATATGGAAAAATGATTTCGGCAAGACTCGCAAGGTGCGTTTTGGCGGAGTGCTGAATGTGCCCCAGACTTCGACAAATATTGATGTGGGGGTAGAGAATATCCAGAACATGATCTATTTTGACGAGCAGGCTCTGCCGGCTCAGGATGCCGGAAGTATCCAGGTAGTCAGTGCGCGGCTCAGGCAGAACCTTGCGTGGCGGGCACTGCACTGGGACAATGTGCTTACCTGGCAACGTTCGTCAGACTCCTGGACACTGCCCCTCCCTCAGTTGGCGCTCAACACCAATCTCTATCTGCTGTTCAAGGTGGCCAAAGTGCTCGACGTCCAGCTCGGAGCCGATATGAATTACTATTCATCCTACTATGCGCCGGCCTATCAGCCTGCAATCATGACCTTCCACAATCAGCATGAGGTGAAGTGTGGCAACTATCCGTTTGTCAACGCTTACGTGAACATGAAGCTCGACCGCGCCAGATTTTTCGTACTGTTCTCTCACATCAATCAGGGAAAATTCGGTGGCAACAACTACTTCTCGTCGCCTCATTATCCACTCAATCCGAGCCGCTTCCTGATGGGTGTGGTGGTCGACTTCATCAACTGATCTCACTCCTCGAAAATAAAAGCCTCACTCGAAGGCACAAAGAACGCAAAGGTTTTTAATAAAATGGAGATCGAAGCTTCTCCAATCATAAAACCTTTGCGTTCTTTGTGCCTTCGAGTGAGGCTATTATCTATGAGATAGATCGCTTTGCGAGCTGGCCGGGACCGGCTGATAAGGGACTCAGCCTCGGCCCGAGAGACGGATCATCTCGCGCAGGCTATTGTTCATCTCGTGTTCTTGCTGGAGCTGCTCGAGGGTGAGGTGCATGCGGTAACGCCAGTAGTGACGCGGATTGGCCGGGATATTTATCAGCTCCTCGCGTGGGTCATTGCGGCGCACCACTCCGTCGGTCGAGAGCCAGTCCTGAAGGGGTAGGATAGCGAGCATCGAGGGGGAGTCGAGATGCATCTGCACGATCTTGCGGCACACCCATGGCTCGGCATAAAGCGGAGCTTCGCCCGGCTCGCGGAGCACCTCGTTGTAGAACCGTTGTGTGGTTTCGCGATCGGCCTCCCACCAGCGACGTATACCGTCCATGTCGTGGGTAGAGGTGGTGCATACCGAGTAGTAGGGGTAGCTCCAGGTATTGCCGAAGGGGGTGGCGGGATCTTTGGGCATGCGCTGTATCTCGAGCACGAGTATCTGCAGGGCGTTCATCACTGCCGGCACGCAGGCGGGGATCATGCCGAGGTCTTCGGCACACACGAGCATATCGGTGGCCTCGATGAGCGGAGGCATTTTCCACATGGCTTTGTCATACCAGTAATCGTTGTTGCGGCGATAGAAGAAGTCGTTGTAGAGACGGTTGAAACACCACTTCTCATAGTCGTTGAGCATGCGGTACTGATAGGTGTACTGAGCCGAGATGCGCGGATGGAAGGTACCCTTGCGGTAGGGGTCTTCGATAAAGAGCACATCGTCGATGAGCCCCATCAGGGAGTTGCAGATGCGCTCGTCCTTGTCTGAGGACTCCCCTTGCTCGGCCATGCGGGCGAAATGGTCGGCGACTTTGCGCTGGGTGTCAAATTCCTCGCGCAGACGGTAGCGTCCGTCCCCCTCGGCTATCAGATAGCGGTCGCGACATTCGTCGGCCCACTCGCCGAAAAACTCGGGAAGCATCCATTCGAAGATCTGTGGGTGGGTGTGACGCCAGGTGTCGATCCAGAAGTCATAGCTGTTGCGCAGCTCTTCGGGGCTGAAAGGCAGCGCGCTGTTGAACACGCCCAGCAATCCGTGGACGGCGTCCATTGGTATCTGCCATATTCTGAAGAAACCGAGCACATGATCGATGCGGTAGGCGTCGAAATATTCGGCCATCTTGCGGAAACGGGCTTTCCACCAGGCAAACCCGTCCTTGGCCATCTCGTCCCAATTGTAGGTCGGGAAGCCCCAGTTCTGACCGAGCACCGAGAAGTCGTCGGGCGGAGCTCCTGCCTGACAATCGAGATTGAAGAGCCGGGGCGAGATCCAGGCGTCGACGCTGGTGCGCGAGATGCCGATAGGTATATCTCCCTTGATGGCTACGCCGTGGGCGCGCGCATAGTCGTGGACTTCGCGCATCTGGCGGTCGAGGTGATACTGCTGATAGTAGACGTAGTTGATTTCGTCGGGATGTTTCTCAATGAAAGCCGCCACTTTTTCCTTGTCATAGACAGCATAGTCTCCCCATTGACTCATGTCGGGGGTGTGGTGCTTGTCGCGGAGCACACAGAATGCGGCGTAGGGGGTCAGCCATGAGGCATTGCGCTTGACAAATGTGCGGAACTCGGGGGTGGCCATGTCGGTGGCACCGTTCTGAGCGAAGAGCTCGCGCGTGAAAGCATTTTTAGCGTTATTGACCGCCTCATAGTCTACCTGAGACAGACGGTTTAGCTCACGGCCGAGGTCGTCGTAGTAGCGCTGGCGCTCCTCGTCTTTGAGACGTCCCATCGCGCTCAGGCGCAGATACATGGGGTGGAGGGCAAACGTCGAGTTGGCGTTATAGGGGTAGGAATCGGTCCAGGTGTGACTCATAGTAGTGTCGTTGATGGGGAGCACCTGCACGAAGTTTTGTCTGGTAGCCACCGCCCAGTCGATCATCTTCTTTAGATCCATGAAGTCGCCTACACCAAAGTCTTCATCGCTGCGCAGGGAGAACACCGGAATGGCCACTCCTGCGCCACGCCAGGGTGTCAGCGGGTTGACAAGCCGCTGGCCCGCATCGACCACCGAGTTCTCGGCCCCGAGGTCGGCAGGGAGAGAGAGCACTCGGTTGTCGCGCCCTTCCCATGCCACTACGTCGCCGCTGTTCTTTTTGATGATCAGAAATTTATATTGCATTCCGTCATAGAGCTCGGCAAGCGGCAGGTTGGCTTTCCAGGTGGGGTAGTCAGCATCGCTCATGCGCACTGCCTTGGAGGGATCCCATTTACCCAGGGAGCCACACTCACCGCTGACGGCCACCACCTCGTCGGGGGCGATCATGGGGGCATCGACCGTGAGGGTCAGACATCCCTTCTCGGCCTCGACCTGAGGGGCCCGGTCTTTACGCTGGCATATACAGTCGGTAAAAGCTGCCGCATAATAGGGCTTATCCCAAGGCTGGTCTTGCCAGCGGTCGATTACATATATATAAGGTGTGGAGGTGTGACGCTCGAGGCGGCGGGGTTTTCCCCATTCGCGGCGCGAGGAGCCATCGTCGCGACACACTACGTAGTTATATGTCACCACGTCGAGCGAGTCGGGAAGCTCCACCGTGACGCTCCAAGTCTGGGAGCCGGTGAGCGACATGGCAACAGCCTTGGAGATGTCGCCTCCTCCGAGGGCTTCGGGCTCGCCGCTGACGTAGAGGCTCTCGCCCCAACGGGTGTGGTAGTTAACCTGGAAAGTTATTTTCATTGTAATTGTTAGGGATGGAAGTTTGTAAGTATGTTATTAATCAGAAGTGAAACGCCGCCAAGAGGCCCGAGGTTCGCTCTCAGGTCAGGTGGACTGTTTTTTTAGACTGTCTACCAGGGCTGCGTTGATGATTTTGTGCATCGCAAATGTAAAATTTTCTGAGTTAAAATGCAAGTCTTAGACAACCTTACTTGTGTCCGGGACATTAAATATAATACAGGAGCATTGAAGAGGAGCCTGAATGGAAATGAAATTTAGATAAAGGGAGTATCAGAGCACGAAAAAACATGTTTAACAACATAGTTGCTTAAATCAATTGTCAAACATCCGTAGAAAAATTCCCGATGTTTTGCTACTTCCGTGAAAAAAGGCTAAATTCGTGCATTTAAGTAGTAGCAGAGTTTTCTATGGACATGCTGCGCTTCCGACTCTCTCACGACTCTACTCTCCTTGCAAGCGGTCTCGCATGCCTGAAGCAGCGGGACTTGTCTCACTCCTCGGGGGCTGCTGAAGAGTTCTTCAGTTGTCCCGGCATCAGATTTTAATTAATTGGTATCTAACAACTTTAACATAAAAGTCAATGAGCTATCTGAAATTTGATAAGAGCCTCATGATAAACCTGGAGCAGTCACTCCCCAAGGAGATGCTCCGCACCAATCAGTCGGGAGCCTATCATTGCACCACCATCGTGGACTGCAACACCCGCAAGCAGCATGGCCTGCTGGTGGTGCCCGTGCCTGAGCTGGGCAATTCCTGGCACGTGATGCTCTCATCGCTTGACGAGACCGTCTATCAGCATGGAGTGCCCTTCAATCTGGGACTCCATCGTTACAGTGGCGGAGTCATGAGCCCCAACGGCCATAAGTATATCCGTGAGTTTGATTGTGAGAATGTGCCGCGTACAACCTACCGAGTGGGCGGAGTGATCCTCACCAAGGAGAAGATCTTCAGTTCCAACGAGAACCGTATTCTCATACGCTACACCCTCGAGGAGGCCCATTCGCCTACAACGCTGAGATTTCGTCCCGTGCTGGCTTTCCGTGACGCCAATGAGCTCTGCGTGGCCAACGACGTCATCAACACCGAGATACCCGAGTGTGAGAACGGCGTCTCGGCCTGTCTCTATGATGGCTATCCACGTCTCTTCATGCAATTCTCGCGCAAACCGACCTGGACTTATGATCCTCACTGGTATAACGGCTTTGAATATGTCAAGGATCTGGAGCGTGGGGTGCCTTACACTGAAGATCTCTGGGTGCCGGGTTATTTCGACGTGCCTCTGGAAAAGGGCGAAAGCCTCATATTCTCGGCCGGCCTCGACGAGGTGAAACCCTCGACGCTTACCCGCCGCTATGAGAAGGAGATAGCTCAGCGCACCAATCGCACCTCGTTCTTCAACTGCCTGAAAAATGCTGTCAAGCAGTGCTATCTCAAGGACGATGATCACATGTATCTTATCTCGGGTTATCCCTGGGGCAAGGTAATCGCGCGCAACACCTTCATGGCTCTTCCGGGTGCTACCATCGCTATCAACCACCGTCAGGATTTCGAGAACATAGCCTCAACGGCCCTCGATGCCCTCCACCACTTCATGAAGACAGGCCAGCTCTCGCCGTTCATCCAGGGTATAGATCTCCCCGACGTGCCCTTGTGGGCTCTCTGGGCTATACAGCAGTATTCCAAAGCCTATTCGCGCGAGGACGCGGCCGCCCGCTATCTCGACGATGTCAGGACTATCATCGACTTCATCCTTTCGGGCAAGCATCCTTTCCTTCAGGTTGACGCCGAGACCGGCCTGGTAGCCACCTACGCCGGAGCCGATAAACCCATGTCGTGGATGAACGCTTCGCTCGGCGGACACCCCATCGTGCCGCGCAACGGCTATCTGGTTGAGTTTAATGCCCTGTGGTATAACGCCCTGATGTTTGCCACACGTCTTACCACCGGAAAGGAGCAGGCTCGCTATCAGGAACTCGCCGACAAGATGGCCAAACCCTTTGTCGATACATTCCTCAACGACTACGGCTATCTCTATGACTATGTTATCGGCACCTATGCCGATCCCTCGGTGAGACCCAACATGGCTATCGCTATCGGCCTCGACTACTCGCCGCTCGACCGTCGTCAGCGCAAGAGAGTGCTCGATATTGTCACCCGCGAGCTGCTCACCCCCAACGGCCTGCGCACCCTCTCGCCCAAGAGCTTCGGCTACCGTCCATCCTATCAGGGCTCGCCCGAAGAGCGCGAAATGGCTCTCCACAACGGCCCGGCGCGTCCCTGGCTCATGGGCTTCTATGCCGACGCTTATCTCAAGGTCTTCGGCATGAGTGGAGTCAACTATATCGACCGTATGCTCATCAGTTTCGAGGACGAGATGTCAAAGGGCTGTATCGGCTCCCTCTCCCAGCTCTATGACGGCAATCCTCCCTACGTAGGCCGAGGCGCGATCAGCCATGTCACCAACGTGGCCGAGGTGCTGCGCACTCTGACCACTCTCAAGAAATTTATAATGGATTAACCACCTCCCTCTTCACAGTAATCAATGAAAGCATTAATGTTCGGGTGGGAATTCCCCCCTCACATCCTGGGCGGTCTCGGTACTGCCAGCTACGGTCTCACCAAGGGTATGTGGGAGTGTGGCGATATGGAGATCACTTTTGTGATACCCAAGCCCTATGGCGACGAGGAGAAGCATTTCGCTCAGATAGTGGGCATGTCTCAGGTGCCCGTGTGCTGGCGCGATGTCTCTCGCGAGTATGTCGAGGAGCGCATAGGCTCGGTCATGAGTCCCGATCTCTATTTCCGACTGCGTGACCATATCTATGCCGATTTCAACTATATACGCACCAACGATCTCGGCTGTATAGAATTTTCAGGCCGCTATCCCTCCAATCTTGTCGAGGAGATAAACAATTACTCCATCTGTGCCGGAGTGGTGGCCCGCACTCTCGAGTTTGACATCATCCATTCCCACGACTGGCTCACCTATCCCGCAGGCATCCATGCCAAGAAGGTGAGTGGCAAGCCGCTGGTGATACATGTCCATGCCACGGAGTTTGACCGCTCGCGAGGTAAACCCAATCCCACTGTCTTCGGTATCGAAAAAGATGGTATGGAGCATGCCGACCACATCATCTGTGTGAGCAATCTCACCCGCGACACCGTCATCAACAACTATGGTATCAACCCGGCCAAGGTCACCACAGTCCACAACGCCGTGACTCCTCTCACTCCCGAGCAGATGGATGTCCCCGACCACCACTCCAAGGATAAGGTGGTGACATTCCTGGGACGTATCACTATGCAGAAGGGCCCCGAATACTTTGTGGAGGCTGCCGCCAAGGTGCTCAAGAACAATCCCAACGTGCGTTTCGTCATGGCCGGTTCGGGCGACATGATGGACAAGATGATACTCCTGGCCGCCGAGCGAGGTATCTCCGACCGTTTCCACTTCCCGGGTTTCCAGAAAGGGTCACAGGTCTACGAGATGCTCAAGGCCAGCGACGTCTATGTGATGCCCTCGGTGTCGGAGCCCTTTGGCATCTCGCCTCTCGAGGCCATGCAGATGGGTGTGCCCTCGATCATCTCAAAGCAGAGCGGCTGTGCCGAGATCCTCAACAACGTCATCAAGACCGACTATTGGGACATCGATGCCATGGCAGATGCCATCAACTCGATCGTCACCTATCCGGCCATGTATAACCAGCTCAGAGAGGATGGTCTCGCCGAGGTCAATCAGATCACCTGGGACAAAGCCGGCCGTAAAGTCATAGACATCTACAACCGTGTGCTCGGCCGCTCCTAATCACTTAATCAAGTATAAAACAATCTCACAATACAGATATGAAAGCAATCTGCTTCTATTTCCAGATCCATCAGCCGTTCCGTCTCAAGAGATACCGCTTCTTTGACATAGGTAACGATCACTACTATTACGACGACTTCGCCAACGATGATATCATCACCCGTATAGCCGAACGCAGCTACATACCCGCTGCCCAGACCCTCCTGCGCATGATCGAGGACTCCAAGGGTGCTTTCAAGTGTGCCATCTCGGTCACCGGCACAGCCCTCGAGCAGTTTGAACAGTATGTACCCGATTTCATCGACCTGCTTAAGAAGCTTGCCGACACGGGATGTGTAGAGTTTCTCGCCGAGACCAACTCCCATTCGCTCGCCTCGCTGGCCGACCCCGAGGAGTTTGCCATACAGGTGCGCAACCATGACACCAAGCTCATGCGCCTCTTCGGTCAGAAACCCAAAGTATTCCGCAACACCGAGCTCATCTACTGTGACGACCTCGCCCCCGAGATCCTCGCTATGGGCTATAAGGGCGTGATCACCGAGGGTGCCAAGCACATACTCGGCTGGAAGTCGCCCAACTATGTCTACTCGGCCGCTTCGGCTCCCGAACTGAAGATACTCCTCAAGAACGACAAGTTCTCCGACGACATCTCCGAGCGCTTCTCCAATACTTCCTGGGACGAATATCCCCTCACCGCCGACAAATACATCTCATGGATCGCCTCTACCCCTGAGAGCGAGCAGGTCATCAACCTGTTCATGAATCTCGAGGTCTTCGGCGACTTCCAGCCTCGCGAGAGCGGTATCTTCCAGTTCCTCGAGGCTCTGCCCCGTTATGCCGCCGAGAAGGGTATCGGTTTCTGGACCCCCTCGGAGGTCATCAGCAAACTCAAGGCTGTCGATGTGCTCCCTGTGCTCCATCCCATCAGTTGGGCCGACGAGGCCCGCGACACCTCGGCTTGGCTTGGAAACCAGCTCCAGAACGAGGCCTTCAACAAGCTCTACAGTGTCAGCGAGCGTGTGCGCCTCTGTGAAGACCGTCGTCTCAAACTCGATTGGGAGCGTCTGCAGAGTGCCGACCACTTCTTCTATATGTCGACCAAAAACGGCACTCACTCCAGCTTCTCCCCCTACGACACTCCTTTTGAAGCTTTCACCAACTACATGAATGTGCTTGCCGACTTCATCGTGCGTGTCGAGGAGCAGTATCCCATGAGCATCGACAACGAGGAACTCTCTTCGCTGCTCACTACTATCCGCAATCAGGAGCGCGAGATCGAAGCTCTCAACAAGGAAGCCGAGTCGATGCGCAAGAATATCGAGCACTTCAATGAGGAGCACCTCCTGCGCGAGAAGCAGACCGAGGTCAAGGTCGAAAAAGCCCAGCCTGCCAAGACCTCTAAAAAAGAGACCGCCAAAGCCGGGAAAAAAGTAGCCGGCAAGTCGGCTGAAAAGAAAGCTGCCGCCAAGAAGCCTGCTGCCGGGAAGGCTGTGGCTAAGCCCGAAAAGGTTGTCGGGAAGCCTGCTGAGAAATCGGCTGACTCCCCCTCGCTTCCTTTTGATGACTCAGCCAAGAAGTGAAATATCGAGTATTGCGCGTAAAGTATAGCCATTAGCTCCCGATCATAGCGCCACCCGGTTCTTTAGCGGAAACCGGGTGGCGTTTTTGATTGCGGCAGATGGATGAGTCGGGCAGGGGACTTCTCGTCTCTCAAATATCGGCAATTTTGTTGGGAAAGTTGTGAAATTTCGGTGGTTGGTGTAACTTTGCATATAGTTTTCTGAAGAACTGATCTAAACTTATTACAAATTAACAATTCGAGATTGTTTTGGAGCTAATTTTGAGGTTTTTGAGGGAGCGATGGGGCTCCATCGTGACTGATAAAACCGAAGAAATTAGCCCA
>JAAVCX010000029.1 GCA_014802105.1 Bacteroides sp.
AAAATCTCACGCAGAGGCGCAGAGAGCGCAGAGATTTTATTGATTAAATTTTTTAAGTCTTGCGGATGTCTTATGTCCTTTATATGACTTATACAACTTATACGACTTATACGACTTATATGTCTTTATATGACTAATATATCTAAGTCTTATAACCGCTCAATAATAAATAACCTCTGCGCTCTCCGCGCCTCTGCGTGAGATTTTCCTGTGTGATTATAATTCTCTTTGCGTCCTTCGCGTTCTTTGCGTGAGACTCATTCTCGTGAGACTCATTTCCGGGAGGGTTACTTCACATTGAAGCCGGCGTTGTAGATAGCTTCGTTGATAGCCTTGAGATCTACATCCCCCTCGACAGTAGCTATTCCCGTCGAGAGATTTACGTCCACGCTCTCCACTCCCGGGAGTGATGCAAGCGCTTTGGCAACGGTAGAACGGCAGTGCTCACAAGCCATGCCGGTAATCTGGATCTGCTGTTTCATGATTTCTTTTTCTATATGATTTTCAAAATGTTTATGTTGACTACGGCTCTTTATCGCTGCATAGATCAGTAGCCCCATCAGCAAAACCGAACATAGTGTCGGGAATATGGGAAAATGCCAACCGTCGGCTCCGTGACAACCGGCGTGGGCCATCATCTTCTCGGGCATAAACCAAGAGGCAGGGAGCAGATAATCTATCAGCAGTCCGAAAGCCACGGCGGTGACTATCACCGATCCGACATATATCGAGGTGGCACGTCGACCCATAGTGCGTCCGAGTATCATTACTGAAGCGAAATTGGCAGCCGGCCCGGCCATGAGCAACACGAAAGCTACCCCGGGACTCAGACCTTTCATCATCAGCGACAGGGCTATGGGGATCGAGCCGGTCGCACATATATACATCGGGACAGCCACCAGGATCATCACCCCCATAGCCAGCAGAGGATAGCGGCGTAGCGAGAGAAACAGTTCGTCGGGCACCAACACAGTGATAAGTGCCGCCACTATCAGACCGATCATCAGCCATTTGCCTACACTCGCCACCATATCGACAAAACCATACTTCACGGCAGCGAGCAGTTTGCCAGTGGTCGACAATCCCGAGTAGTCATCTTCAGCACCACAAGATCCCTTACACGAGCTACCCGCAACCCCGGCATCTGAAGTCTGAACCGATTGAGATTTATCCTCGGCAAAACGACTGACCGCCAGTCCTCCGAAGGTAGCTCCCACCAGTGCGGCTAAGGGCCGTAGGAGTGCAAACGGTAGTCCGAGAAGCGAATAGGTGGCGGCGATAGAGTCTACACCGGTCTGAGGAGTCGCAATCAGAAATGAAGTGGTGGCTCCACGCGAAGCCCCGCGGCGGCTCAGAGCTACGGCAGTAGGGAGTACGCCACACGAACACAATGGCAGAGGTATGCCGAAGAGTGCAGCCTTGACAACAGGCCCCACACCCCTACCCGAGAGATGGCGCGACATGGCCGAGGGGCGTACATAGACCTGCAGCAGTCCGGCTATCAGGAAGCCGAGCAGTATATAGGGGGACATCTCGTTGACTATACCGAGCAAAGAGCTGAAAAAATGTGCTAAATCCATAATCTGAAGTCTTGATTTAATGAATCAGTGTTGTCATTACAACAATACAAAGATAGTAAACAAAAGACCTGCGGATGTTGCACAATTCCGGGAAAAAGTTTCAACTTTACGGGAACGGCCTGAGGAAAAGAGCCTCACGAGAAATAGCTCACGCAAAGAACGCTAAGGACGCAAAGGGAAAATATAACCTCACAAGCAAATCTCACGCAGAGGCGCAAAGAGCGCAGAGGATTTTTATTATTGAGCGGTTATAAGACTTATAAGTCATATAAGTCGTATAAGTCATATAAATGACATAAGACTTCCGGCAAGACTTAAAAATTTAATCAATAAAATCTCTGCGCTCTCTGCGCCTCTGCGTGAGATTTTTATTTCCCTTTGCGACCACTGCACCTCTGCGTGAGATTTTCCTGTGAATATAATTTTCCCTTTGCGCCCTTTGCGTTCTTTGCGTGAGGTTCTTTTCGTGATTCTCGTGTGGATAAAAAAAGGACACAAAGCTATAGATTTTAGCTTTGTGTCCCTATGATCTTTGCGGGAGATATTTCTCTTTGCTTGAGCTTTATCTCGGTCTTATGCCTCAGCAGGCTTGACGTTGATAAACTTGCGGCCTTCCTTACCGATGGTAAAGGTCACTACACCGTCAATGAGAGCGAAGAGGGTGTGATCCTTACCCATACCTACGTTCAGACCGGGATGATGAACAGTACCGCGCTGACGCTTGAGGATGTTACCGGCTTTGCATACCTGACCGCCGAAAATCTTTACACCGAGTCGTTTGCTTTCTGACTCACGGCCGTTCTTAGAACTGCCGACACCTTTTTTATGTGCCATTTCTTACTTATTGATTTAGGGGGTTAAGCAACTACTTCTTTGATTAATACTTTGGTGAAGCACTGACGGTGACCGTTCTTGCGACGGTAGCCCTTGCGGCGCTTCTTTTTGAAGACGATTACCTTCTCGCCCTTTACGAGGGGCTCGAGAACCTGGCAAACCACCTTGGCTCCATCGATGGTAGGAGCACCAACCTTAACTGCGTTGTCGGCTTCGGCGAGGAGTACACGGTCAAACTCGACTGTGTCACCTTCTTTGTGCTCGTCACCGAGATAGTGAACATACAGGAACTTCTCAGGCTCGGCCTTGAACTGCTGTCCCTGGATTTCTACGATAGCGTACATTTAAATTATTGTGTTACAGGTTATACCTTCGGGCGGCGGATACTCGATCTGCACTTAATCGAGCCCGGGGAGGCTAAATCGACCGCAAAGTTAAAGCTTTACTCTCTAATATCCAAATATTTCTGCAACATTTTCATTAGCGCAAAGAAAAAAAGTCCACGAGAAAGGGCTCACGAGAAATGGCTCACGCAAAGAACGCAAAGAACGCAAAGGGGAAATAAATATCTCACGCAGAGGCGCAGAGAGCGCAGAGGGTTTTTATTATTGAGCGGTTATAAGACTTATACATTATTATATAAGACTTAGAATTATATAAGACTTAGACATATTAGTCTTATCAAGACTTATTAGTAACATAAGTCATATAAGTCGTATAAAGAAGAATAAGGCTTATGAAGGACACAAGTCTATCGCAAAACTTAAAAATATAATCAATAAAATCCTCTGCGCTCTCTGCGCCTCTGCGTGAGATTTTCCTGTGAGATTAATTTTCCCTTTGCGTTCTTCGCGTTCTTTGCGTGAGCCATTTCTCGGGAGCCTTTTCTCGGGAGGGTATATAAAAAATCGCTTTGAGGTAAGTGGAGCACACCTCAAAGCGATAAATCAACAAAAAAAGCTCGGTCGCAAGGTCTATGACCTTACTCTGATATATAATAGTTTAGGTTAATGGAGTTAAACATACAGTTATTATAGTACAAAATATATTATCTAAATGCCCCGATCACTGCGCTTTGTAGAATGCTCTAACTCGCAGAGCAGTTCCTCGGGGAGCTTTACCACCAGTCCCGTTATTATCAGAATAGTTATTAGTGTTATCGAGTGCTCCACTTTGTGCATATTTTCCTTCATCGGTGGTAGCTTCAGGATTGATTACCTTGGTAGCTCGCGCTCTTGTAGTATCCTCGATGGGTGTAAGGATTCGGCGGGTTTTCGCAGGACAAGCCGACCAATAGAAATAATTCTGAAACTCTTCAAAGTCGCGGTAATTGTTGACCAGGACAGCCTCGAGCTCACTGATGCCGGGAAGATACCATCCGGTGGAGCTGCCACCCTTTGACGTGGCCCCTGTACTGTCGGAGCGTTTGTTCTTACCGTAGCAGTAGTGGAAAGCCGACTGGGGCGCTTCGGTGTTATATAGTTTGACAGTGCTCAGAGATGCAGTGCCGTTATTTGTGACGATACTGTTGGTCGCGGCAAATCCATCCGTATAGTTATCGAGCTGATTATAATAGTCTGTGTAACTGGTTCCGCTCACACCCCAAGGCAGACCCGAGTAAAGCTCGCCGGGAGCCAGGTGCTGGTCAAGAGGATCAGAGTGCTCGAGATACTCCTCGTAATACTCTATCCAAGTAGTATATGTCTGATTACCACGAGTGAAAGTGCCCTTGACGAGCGAACGCTGCTCTATGTCGAGAGTACGTTCACGCGTCTCGACATTGCCATCGGCATCGGTGCGGGTGTACTTGATGTCGATTGTGGCCATGCGGTCGCCATAGTTAGTGGGGTTATTGTTGGCGGGAACATTCTCGTCGATATAGAAATAGATACGTGAACGAGACCCGTCACTCTCTCCGTCGATCTCTATTTCCCAATTATCGGCCAGCTCCCTGCTGACGAGATCATCGGTGAAATAGTCCCTGATGCCTGTTCCGGGCTGGAAATCGGTGGACGCCATAGTGGCACGGGGCACCATCTCCATTCTGATCCAGTCGACATTCTCGTGATCGCGCACGGTAAACTTGATCTTGGTGTCCCAATCGGGATTTTCCACAAGACCGCCCTCGCCATCCTCACGGAGCATAAACCAGACATCCATCGGGAGAGCCGAAGCATGGGCATCGACCTTACGCTCGTTGAGTATCGCAAGATAGAACGGGTTGTCGTCGACAACATTCACTCGACCGTCGAAGTTGTAGACATCGTCGGAAGAGTTACGTATATACTCGAGACCGTGGATAGAGATCGTATTGTCATACTGATGGTTGCGTTTCACCATAAAATCCTTGTCGGCATCGGCTCCGAGATAGACGGTAAACTGAGCCTTGTAGCGGAGGTTCTGATGGGTGGTGTAAGTACCCTTGATCACGAGAGCCGAGGCTCGGTGGGTATAGGCGAGGGTCGATTTCCAACGCTGATAGTCAGCGGAATCTTTCACGCCATAGGGATACCTGACTCTAAAACCGGCACCATCGGGCACAAACATCGCGCTGTCGGGATGGTTTATACGGGTAGCCGCATAGTCGGGTACATTGATATTTTCGTAGGTATAATAGGTGAACTTAAACTTCTCGGGATCCGAGTCCTTGTTGATGATTCTCGGAGTCGACAGCACGGTGAGAAACTCATGATCGAGGGGATCACACCCCTCACCGCTATCGCCGCTGTTTCCCGTGCCGCCCTTATGATACATGGGCTCAGAGGTCACGTCATAGAGAGACTTGCAGGTCTCGAAATCGCCTGCCCGGTCGGGACGTCCCGAGCCGAGACCTGTGTGAGCGATAAAAGGCACAGCCACAGGCATGTTGCGCACACCGTAAGAAGTGATCTCGAGTGTAGGCAACTGGGAGGTAGACTGATCGGGGTTGAGCTTCACGATAACATTAACCTTGGCCATCATCGAGACCATATTGACTATGAGCGACGAACGGTCTTTAAGATCGACCACCTGACCGGTGCAGATCATAGGCATACCGGCCTCGGGGAGACCGGTCACGTCGCCCTCCTCGGTCTGATCGTCCATACGCATGCGCGGATAGTAAGTCCACGCTTCAAGATCGGAGAGCGACTTTATCTCGTAAGGATCACCTCCGGCCGAGCGCGAGGCCTGCTGGATCTTACCCTCGCGAGAATACTCGGTATAGAACTGATTGGCAACATCCTCAGCATCGGTTGCGTCATCGGTCGCATCGATATTGGCCAGGGCCACGATCAACACCTTGTCAATCTCGTTACCGTTCTTGTCGCGAAACAGCGACTGAGTACCTTCAGTCTCGGGCAACGACAGGAAACCGCCCCCCTCAGTGATAAACTTGTAAGGGGCTACATGCTCAAGATTATCATAGTTGGGAGTGAGCAGCTCGTGATCACCGTCGGGGTTGAAGAAAAAGACATGGAGGGTGTGTACTTCCTTCTCCCTGGGGTCTTTACTACCTACGGCACGCGAGTCTGACCGGGAGGAGCCATAGTTGACCTCTAGCATGTCGGCACACAGGAAATTGATGCCGCCGCTTCTGGGCTGATCTCCGCCGGCAGCGGGGGCCACGATCTCGTCAGAGCATGAGACAAGACCTGTCAGCATAGCTCCGAGAGCAAGAGAGGAGATATAGGATAGTGCTGAAAATTTCATCACGATAACTTTCTTAAATAGTGTTGGAGTTGATTATTTGATAGTGAGCGAGGCGTCTGAGCCGTTCTGCCAGTTTTTGGAACTGTCGTCCTGAAACACGATCACAAACTCGTCGCCCACGAAGTGGAGGTTGGCTGTGTGGCGTGTATTGGGCTGAGGCAGATAGCTGAGTGTGAAATTGCTGTGTACCCAGGTGCGGTCTTCGGTGTCGCCGTCGAGACGATAGGTCACGGTGATCTTCTTGTCGCTACCGAGCACATACTCCTCGTCGGTGTCGTCGGTAGTACCGGCCGGATTGGGGAGCAACATCAGGATACGCTCCATGTCATTATTCATATAGGCCGACGAATTGGCGGCGATAGTCTGCACGTCCTCGATCATCCTGAAGGTGCCCGAGTAGGTCGACGACTCGTCTACGCTCATCACGGGCGAGTCGGTAGAGAAGTCATAGAAAGCCCTGTTGAAGAATTTACCGCTATAAGTGACACTTGTCAGGGTCAGATTTTTGTTGGAGTGATTGTGAAGCCTGAAGCGTATGCCGGTCATGATGTGCATGAACGACATCGGCACATATCCCGAGCCGCTCTTCCTGTCAAACGTGGCCGCGATCATTACATCGGGCTGATCGTTGAGCTCACGGGGAGTATCGAGATTACCGCCCTCCATAGGTAGCTGTATCCTCAGACTCGGGCCCTTGGACTTATTGTCGCCGAAAGTGGTGCTTCCCGAGGGCTGCATGGTGAAGGTAGCGTTGCCGGACGCACCTATAAACGAGTGGAGGGCATTGTCATTGGAGTTCCACTCGGTGTAGTTGACGGCATAACTGCCGTCAGTCCTGACTGTCGCTCCATTGAGATTGACGAGGTCGGCCACGCGATCACGGTTGAGGAAATAGCCGGCCTTAGTGTTCCAGTCCATGACTGCGGTCGAGGCTTGCTCGCCGGTATTGGCCGCGTTGCGACCCTGGCAGAAGCCCCACACCTGAAACTCTCCTACTCCCCCGGCCTCGGCCCTCGAGGACTGACGGCTATCATTGGAGGCGAAGTCGCCGACAGTGGCGTTGAGATTGAGCGTCGGAGGAGCAAAAGCTATATAAGTGGCCGGATCGGCCACAGGAACCGGCACATCAGTCTGAGAGTCGGAGCAGGCTCCGGTCAACAGTGTGGCAAGCGCCACAGGGATCAAGTGACTGTACTGTATATTCATAGTCTGTTATCACAAGGGGGATAGAGGTATCAGATAATAATGAAGTTGGCGCCTTCGCTGTCATTCCAGCCAGACTCTTCGGGAGTGTTGAAAATGATTATTTCATCGGCTCCGACCTTAAAGCTGTAGGTGTAGCTACGGCCGGGGAGCCAGCGTCCGTCATGGCTGGCGACTGCCGTGTGGAGCAGATAGGAGACTACCTCCTTGGGAGCCTGATTGCTGGGGGTATAGGTTATGACAACCTCCACGTCGCTGGTCAGTGTCTGAGGGATGACCATGAGAGGATCGGTGGCGACAGGGAAGAACTCGTGACGACTGTGTTCGGCGGTAGCGTCGAGCTTCACGTCCAGATCGTTGAACTCAAAGATAGTGCCCGTAGCGGTCGGGGTGCTCCAGAGCGAGCCTGAGGCCACGCCCGCATCGTCGGTCTTTGTGCCGACAGGTTCGCTCGAAGCCAAGGGCTGGGGCCTGGTGGCAAAAGTGGAGGCGGTGCCTACACCACGCAGGGCGATGGAGTTGATGGTCACGCCCGAATTGGCCGGAGACGAATTGTCGTAGGTGGCCACGAAGTTGAGGCGCGAGAAAATATGGGAGAAACGGAAATCGACCGTATTGAGGCCTTTACCGGCATCATACTTGCGCGAATGGGTAGCTACGATGAGATCCTCTACCTGATCGTAAGACTCGGGATAAACGTAAGGGAAACTTAAACCGCTATTCTCGTATGTGGCCTCGACGAGTCCCGAGGGACACAGTGCCACAAACGAGTAGGTATTTCCGGGATACCAATACTGCTTGTCGGCGTAAGTCCAGGCCGAACCGAAGTAGCTGACCTCGGTAGCGTCGAAAATCTTGATCGGAGCCGAAGACCCGACATTGTCATTAGACACCATGTCGCCCCACACGGTAAAGCTGTGGCCGGTGAGATTGTCGCCGTTGATCAGGGTTGAGCGCGAAGCCACATCGGCGACTCTGAAGTTGAGATCGGCTCTGTCGGTCGGCCGGGGCTGATCGGCCGAGTCCGATGAACAAGCGCTCAACGAGCCTACGAGCGGTATGCCGGCCAGAATATATGGGGTAAGCTTGTGTAACATAATATCAGTATGGGGTATAGAGTATAGAGTATAGAGTATAGGATATAGGGTATAGAGTATAGGGTATAGGGTATAGAGTATAGGGTATAGAGTATAGAGTATAGAGTATAGGGTATATGGTATAGAGTATAGAGATTCTATTTCTATTAGAGATGTCGGTTGGGGTGGAGGAGGGAGAGTCGTGTGGTGGTGGTGACGCGGGAGAGAGCGCCGGCCGGCGGGAGAGAGAGCAGATTGTTAGTGACGCGGATGGGAGCGTCGGTTGAAAAATGTCGGTTGAATGGAGAGAGAGCCGGAAGTGTCGCAGCAGTTGGAGAGTAAAGGTCTGCGCCATCACTTGCGCCGTGGCGGCGCAGACCTGTGAGAGTTGGAATTATCTTATAAAAGCGGACTGATTATTCCTTAGCGGTTGACTCAAACTCCATCTTGAAGTCTTCCTCACCGGGTACCATATCGGCAGCATTGCCCCAGGCATCGATAGCATCGGTAACGACCTCAAACTCGATAGGCTCGAGACCGGCCTCGGTTCCCGAGATAGTGATCACGTAGTTGTAAGCTTTACCGAGAACCCAGTTGGGCTTCCAGGTGCCGGTGATAGTCTGCTCATACACGACATTGCCGTCGGCATCCATTACGTCGATTTCAAAGACAAGCTTAACGTTATTCTCAGTGTAGTTGAAAGGAATGACATAGTTGGCGGCAGTGCGGGCATCGACTGCAGCGACAGCAGCCTGATAGCCTTCTTCGCCCTCTGTTCCGACAGCAGGAACGGCGGCAGTGGCTACGTCAAGCGTTTTGTTGCCGTTCTCGGTATCGACATACATGGTGAACTCCACTTCGGGCTGAGAGCCGGCAGGATTATACTCAACCGACGACCAGGCATACGAGGGTCTGGGTGCGAAGTTACCCTCGTTGCGTACACCCACGAGCTTCACATTGGAAACCTTGATCTGATAGCCGGGAGCGAAATCGCTCTTGAAAGTAGCGCGCACACGCGACAGGATATGAGAGAAGTTGAGACTGACCTTTTCATTGTCTTGCTCCTTACCCACGATACCGCCACCGGCGTTGCCCTCCTGCTCTGCATAGACGAGGTCATGATTGTGGAGCACATAGTTGTTAAGGCAAAGAGCACGGTCAGCGGTAGTTTCACCGCCGAGATCAAACACAGCTGTTCCGGTAGGAGCTTCCATGTTCTCACAGCTGTAAGCATAGAAGAAGTAACGGCCGCCGGGCACCCAGTAGCGGGTGTTGTCGTAGGTCCAGGCATCGCCTGCGGCGTTTTTAAGGATAGTCTCACCGTTGAACACGCTGACGACTGTGGGATCAGCGCTGCCCTCGACACTCTTTGTGTAATAGCCGTAGACATGGAAAGCGCCGAAATTGTCAGAATTAACGACACGCGACTCTTTGGTGACAACGTTCTGGAAACCGATGGCATTGGACTGAACGCTCTCATCTACCACATCCTCGGATGTACAGGCAGTGAAACCCATAGCACCGGCAGCCAGGAAAAAGAATACTTTTTTCATTGGTTGGTTAATTTAGAAAAATTAGAAAAAGGTTGGTTATAAGTGTATTTACAAATTAGTGACGATCCATTGGCAGTTCGATATCGGCCTCGTCGCCCCAGTCGTCGACAGTGATGTCAAAACCCGAGTCAAAACGGTTTTCAGAGTCGTCGATATGTATACCCGAGACCCGTATCACGCCTCCGCGGGGTTGCTTGGCGATCTGGTCGGCTATATCGAAGTCCCACTCGAGAGTCTTGCCGTTGCGAAGACGCACCTCGAGATTGAGCGTATAGGGACGCTCGGCGCGCGAGACAGAGTTGGACGAGCGGCCATAAAATTCGTCGGGGAAACCCGGCACACCGAAAGTGCGCACATGGGCTTCGACACCCCAGGTGGTCACGTCGCAGTCATATAGCACTATGGCTCCATCCTCGCTGGTCACGCCATTGACCAGATAGACACTCTCGGCCATACCGGCCAGAGCACCGCGGGCCAGAGAGATGTGTTGCTGACCATAGTCAAACTCGTAGCGGATGACGTAAGTGTAGACCAGCGGCTGCATCTTGACCTTAAGAGGTTTTACCTCGTGGATGTTGATCTCGGGAGCTTTCTCGAGATAGGCGGCATAGAGCACATCGGGAGGATTGGCCGAGCGGAAGGCGGGATAGCGCGACTCCATGGTGGCCAGCGAGGCTCGTGAGCGCGAAGACGTGGTGGCACGTGCCTGAGGCACCGAGGCCATGTCGGAGAGCACTATATACTCGGTGTCGTTATTGTAGAAAAGCAGCGAGTGGTCAGAGCCTTCACCCACGTTGACGTCGTCACCGTTGACGGGCATATAGAACTCGTAGGGATTACCGCCGCCCGTGTAGCGCACCATCGTGACCCACGAGGGCATATCGGGGCGCAGCGACTCGTAGCTGAAACCGTGGAGCGAGTGATCCCAGGTGGAGAGATGGTTCATGCCATAGTCGCGCTCCCACTCCTGCTCCCAGTCGAGCGACACTGAAGCGGTGCGGAAGTGGTTGTAGCAAAGCTCCTTGCGACACGAGGAGAAAGTCGCCAGCGAGGCCACAGCCAATGAGAGGGAAAGTATGCGTGAAAATTTCATAGAGCCTTGGAAACTTTCTTGGATTTATTGATGTCGTTGAAGCGCCAGGCTATGGCAAACTTCAATTTGAGAGGGCCGAAATAGTTGAGTGTCTTGGTGCGCTGATAGAGGTAGTGACCGTCGTAGGGCACATATTCCTTATAGCGAGTGTAGAGATAGCCTGCTCCCAGACCGGCCTCAAGAGAGAGAGTGCGTGAGACGGGCCACATATAGCCGAAGGAGAAACCACCCAGACCACCTTCGCCCTTATAGCCCTTATGGCCGTTCTCGAGGTCATAAATGCCGCCACCAAGGAAAGCGCCGACATACATGCCGTGCCACACTGAGCCCTTGGGGAGCCAGTAGCGGGCCTCGGGCGACACCATGAACAGCTGATAATATTTGTGTTTGGAGTCTTTTTTATACCAGGCCAGATTAGCCTCGAGCATCACCGACCAGGAGGAGTTGAGACGCATCTCAAGCTCGATATTAGGCATCAGGGCAGCATAGTAGAGCATATTGGTCTTGAGCGCAAACCTATGGAGAGGCTCAGCCTCAACCGGCTCCACAGCCTCTTCCACCGCCTCGGCCTCAGTCTCGCCGGCCTCCTGAGCGGCGGCGGCAGCCAGAGCCTCGGCGGCCGACTGGGCGGCGCGGGCGGCCGAAAGTGAAGCCTCAGCGGCAGCCTGGGCCGACTCGGCCACCATGCGGGCATCCTCGGCCTCGCGTGCCTTGGAGCGAGCCCGGGGCAACTCGTCGGTGGCGGCGGCTTCCTCGGCGGCGGCCACGGCCTGAGCTGCTGCGGCTTTAGCCCTGTCGGCAGCCTCCTGAGCCTCAGCGGCGGCACGCTCGGCTTTCTCGGCGGCCTCGCGGGCGGCTCTGAGAGCCTCGGCTATATCAGAGGTGGCATGGGAAGCGGCCTCTGAAGCCTCGGCGGCCACACGTGCAGCCTCCGAAGCGGCCACTGCGGCCTTGGCGGCGGCCTGAGCGGCGGCTACGGCTGCATCACGGGCGGCGCGTATGTCGCTCTTGAGATAGAGCGAGACGGCTACGGCTGTTCTCAGGCGAGGAAACAGGTTTGTAAACATCCAGCGGTAAGGCTTGCCTCCCGAGAGGGCCATGAGCTGACGCTTGCGGCCGTCGACTATTCTGCCGTCGGCATCAGTGACCCACAGCGGAGTGTTGTCGAGGATCTCAAGGACAGCCTGTCGGTCGGGCACATCGGGAGTATCGGCAACCATAGCGCGCAATTCGTCCCACGCCACGCCACCGGGCACAGCCTTGACCACATCGGGATCGATGCCTGTCGAGTTGACAATATAATTGGTCACCTCATCACAGCGATAGCGGGTGAGACGCTCATTGGCCTCGTTAGCCCCGTCGGGCGAAGCGTAGGCACTGACAAGGATATGGTCTATATCATCGGCCTCCTTTGCCTTGCTCACCGATTTGACAAAGTGATCCATCGATCTACCGTTATCCCCGAGTCGCGGATTGAACTGTCGGTGACCTATCTCAAAGTATATTTTTGTAGAGTCGGCCTGGTCTTGAGCAGAAACAGCCAAGACACACAATGAGGCGAGCAAAATAGCTACTCTATGTTTCATGGGCAGGTTTATACCTTATTATATATTAGATTCATAATAGCCGTAAATCAGATTAATAGACAGAAAGCATGAATTTACGACATAAACTACACGCACTATCTTCAGTAAAATGATGGCAAAATTATATATTATTTAACAAATTACCCCCCCCAATTGTTAATTCTTGTTAACAATTAAAGTTTTAACACTTGTGAAAAATTTTATTAAACCCTACCCTTTAAACTATGATTTATCTCCTATCCCTACCCTCTCGACCCGGCGCGTCCTGACACTGACATCACCCCAGACGAGAACAGCTATTTCGTCATAAAACGCTCTCGCAGAGAGCCGCTCAAAAAACACAAAGGCACCGTGTCAAAAAAGCAAATGTAGGGACATGGCGTGCCATGTCCGCAAAATGCAAACACGTGATAATTATCTGCATACATCGGCGGACATGGCACGCCATGTCCCTACATTCATGATTATGAAACATCCCCTTTCTTCTGCAGAAAGTGAGGGATTCTTGCTGCGCGGTGACGAACCCCTCCGGGGGTTCTCATCTCCTCCCTTCCCTACGATAAAAGGCCGTAAGTCTCCGACTTACAGCCTTTCATCTGCGGAAAGTGAGGGATTCGAACCCCCGGTGCCCGTAAGGGCACAACGGTTTTCGAGACCGCCCCGATCGACCACTCCGGCAACTTTCCTTATTAATATAAGTGAGGTCTATGCTAATCGAAAGCTTATCGTTTTTCGTTTAGCACTGCAAAGGTAGATAGAATTTCCGAGACCACCAAACAGTTTTCATGACTTTTTCAAAAATTTCAGAAAAAGAGCCTCATGAGAAAGGCCTCACGCAAAGAACGCAGAGCAACGCAAAGGGAAAATAAATTCTCGGATGAAAATCTCACGCAAAGGGAAAATATAATCTCACGCAGAGGCGCGGAGAGCGCAGAGGATTTTTTTAGTCTTGCGGAAGACTTGTGTCCTGCAAAAACTTTATTCTTCTTTATATGACTTATGCGACTTATTTGACTTATACGACTTATATGACTTATAAATCTTATAAATCTTATAAGTCGTATAAGTCTTATAATCGCTAAATAATAAAAAAACTCTGCGCTCTCTGCGCCTCTGCGTGAGTTTTTTATTTTCCCTTTGCGTTGCTCTGCGTTCTTTGCGTGAGGCTCTTTCTCGTGAGGTTTTTTCTCGTGATGAAAAATCCCGGCCACAGTATCGGGAAAGATACCGTGGCCGGAATATTTATCAGTCAGAGGGGGGATTAGAAGATGTGTTCGGGCGAGTCGACAGTAGGACGCACGGGGATGGGGTTGTTCTTACCGGCCAGAGCACTGTTATAGTTAGCCTCGGTGCCGATGATACACCAGGTCATCCACGAGGGAGGAGTGTTGGTGTTCCAGCGGCCGAGAGGCATGTGGTTGGTATTGGGATAAGAACGTATGATACCCTTGTTGAGACGCTTGATGTCGAAGGTAGAGAAGCCCTCGCCCCAGAGCTCTACTCGGCGCTGCCACCACACCTCGTTCTGGAAAGCGGTAGCAAAGTCGCTGTTGTAGGTCTCCTGGTGCTGACCATACACGTAGTTGGGGTCGCGGAGTTTACCGAAAGCCTCGAGGAGCTGACGGCCACGGCCTTCGCTCTGCATGCCGGCAGCCTCGGCCTCGATGAGCATCATTTCCTCGACACGCATCATGGGCACTGCCACTACATAACCGATATTCTGGTTGTTGTAGCCTGCATTGCCGCCGGCGGGACGGAACTTCACGGAGATACCGGCAAAGCCCCAGTCATAACCATCGACAGGCTTGAACACCATGTTCTCGGGGTAGTCGGAGTTGTGCTCGCGCACATACTCGAGGGCAGCCTCCTCTGCGGCAGCGACAGCCTCGTCCTTGGCAGCCTTGACAGCATCGGTGTCGCCCTCGGCATATTCATTCTCGGCGTATGCGGCCTCGAGATCTTCCCACACCTTGAAGTCGATCCAGGCATCCTTGCGACCGTCGGTAGCAGGGATAGTCTCAAAGAGGTGACGGTCGATATGGAAAGGATAGCCATAGTTGGAGGCATAACCCATACCGCAAGCCTCGGTGAGCTCGGTGATCATCCAGGTGCCCCACGAAGCGTCGCCGTCGTTCCAGGTGATATTGCGGTCATCGTCGCGATACTGCATGCAGAGCATCCAGGCCTGGTTGGGGGTGTTGAAACCGGTGGTGCGGTTGTTAAACTGCTCGACAGTCATAGGGGTGTAGCCGGTCTGAGCCATTTTGGCATACTTCTCGGCTTCAGCCCAGTTGCCCATGATGAGGTAGGCACGGGCTTTCAGACCATAGACCACCGAGAGATCGGGAACAGTCTTGTCGGAACGGGTGTAGCCCTTGAGCTCACGCTCGGCGCGGTCGAGATCCTTCATGATGAAGCCGTCCCACATCTCGCGGTTGGTGGCGCGGGGATTGTTGGCAGCCTGCTCCTTGGTGGTGTTCTGAGTGATGATAGGCACTGTCAGAGCGTCGGGATTGACGAGATAGGTCTGAGGCGCAAACATCTGGGCGAGATCCATGTAATAGTAGGCACGCATGGCGTGAGCGATACCTGCATAAGCTGCATTACCCTCGTCGGGATCATCGGTAGTCACGGTCAGCACCGAGTTGCAGTTTTTGATCCAGCTGTAATAGACAGTCCAGGGTACCTGGCATAAAGCATAACCGGGGCTGAGAGACACGTCGCAATATTCCCAGGATGAGAACCAGTTGTAGCCGCTGTTGATACCGGTCATATCCTGACCCTCGACATCGCGGGCGATAAACTGGGCAGGCAGGCCGAAATCCCAGGCATAATTATAGGTATAGGATGCATAGCAGCAGTGTCCCACTGCATCACTGGTGACAGCCGCAACGATTGCTTCGGCCGAGTTGGGAGCATTCTGCACCTGATCCTTACTTACATAGGTCTGAGCTGGATCATATTGCTCAAGACAGCCGGTGAGAGCTATGGCCGGAAGCAGCAGTGTGATATATTTGAAATTCATATCTGATTGTCGCTTTATAATATTAGAAAACTACCTGGATGCCGCCCGAGATAGTGCGGATGGGGTTATAAGCAGCTATGCTCGCAGCCGAGGTGAACGAGTAGCGGGGATCGAGACCCTTGCGCTTGCTCCAGTAGCAGAGGTTCTCACCCTGGGCATACACGCGGAGCTTCTCGACACCGGGGATAAACGAGGGGAAGGTATAACCCACGGTAAAGTTGGCAAAGTTGAGATAGCTTGCGTCGGTGAGGAAGCGTGTGCTCTGGGCATTGGCGTAGCTGTTACCATACATCCACACGGGGAGAGAGCCGGTCTCGGAGTCGGGATTCCAAGACTTGATCCAGTCACGGTGGATATTACTTCCGGCCTCGACATTAGAGGGATTCATATATCCGGCATAGCGGGTATCGTAGATCTTACCGCCGAGCTGATAGTCGAAAGCCACCGAGCAGTCTAAACGACCGACGTTGAGAGTGGTTCCGAAGCCACCGTAGAGCCAGGGCAGAGAGGTCTTCTGCACATAGTTGGTAGCGGCGTTGGGGTCGGTTGTGGTCTGGTCGCGCTTCTTGCCGGGCACGGTGATGTCGGAAACCACCTGACCCTCCTCGTTGACGTCACAGATATCAGAGTCCTGCCAGAAGAGCTGCTGACCATTCTCGTCGATACCGGCGGGCTCGATCATGAATGCCTGATACATGGAACCGCCTACACGATACCAGTTCTGGAGCACGCGGGCGTCGTCGCTCATAGCGAAACCGCCCTTGTCGAGCACCTGGGATGCGGGGAGCTTGAGGATCTTGTTGGAGTTGTGGGTGAAGTTGAGGTTGATGCTCCAGTCTACAGACTTGTTGCGGATGATAGCACCGTTGATCTGAGCCTCAACACCCATATTGCGTATATCGCCGAGGTTGCCGTAGTAGCCGCGCGAACCCATCGACTCGGGCACATTGAGCCAGAAGAGCAGATCGGTGGTCTTCTTGTAATAGAAGTCTACCCCACCGCTGAGGCGGTTGCCGAAGAGAGCAAACTCGGCACCGATATTCCAGTTGGTGGTCTTCTCCCAGGTGATACTCTTCTCGCCGATGCGATAGAACGAGGGAGCCATTACGAGCTGAGAGCTTGGGCTGAGCTGATAGAGGTCGGTGTAGGCGAAGTTACCGATATTGTCGTTGCCCTGCTGACCCACCGAAGCCTTGAGTTTGAGCTGGTCGATCCACTTGACCTCGCGGGTGAAGTCTTTGTTGACGAGCCAAGCACCACCGATACTCCAGAAAGAACCCCAGCGCTTGCCGACTGCAAAACGGGAGGAGCCGTCGAGACGATAGGAAGCCGAGGCGAAATACTTGCCGTCATAGTCATACTGGGCGCTGGCAAAGAAACCCTCCACATTATACTTGGATGAGTAGCTGTTGGAGGTCTGCTTGTAGGCAAAGGCGTAGATCTCCTCTACATCGGGGGTGAAACCACCCTGGGCGGTAGCCGAGAGGAACTTGGTCTGCTCGCGGTAATACTCGTGACCGGCGAGGGCGGTCAGAGAGTGGTCACCCCACTGGTTGGTGTAGGTGAGGGTCTGGATAAAGTTGGAGCGATAGGAGTTGGTGTTGCTCTTGAGGAGCTCGCCGTTGACGCTCTGCTTGGAACCGAAATAAGGGTTCTGATAATCGCTGCGCTCAGTCAGACCCCAGATAGCATTGTTGGTCAGGTTGGCCTTGAGGTGGGAAGTGATCTGAATGTCGGCGGTCAGCGTAGCGTTGAGCTGATTGCCATACTGATTGTTGTTGTTGTAGCGGATGTTGCTCAGAGGGTTCTCGCCGGGGGCGAAGGGACGCGACAGTACGTTGGAGGCATTGGTGGCGGACACGTAGCCGTTGGGACGACGGGCATAGTCATACATGGGGCCATGCTCTGTCTGCTTGATCACGATATTGCCGTTGGCATCCTTCACGCGCACATAGACGGGATAGATCGGGGCGATGTTGTTGGTGTAGTACATAAGGTTACCGGCACCCGACGACTGGTCGAGGTTGGGGGTAGACTCGGTGGAGGAGTGGACGTAGCCCACATTGGCACCGACCTTGAGCCAGGGCTTCACCTTGTAGTCGGCCTTGAGGCGACCGGTGAAACGACGGTAGGAGGAGTATTCGATCACACCACCCTCGTCGAGATAGCCGGCCGAAGCATAGAACGACGACTTTTCGTTACCGCCGGTGACGCTGACGTTATACTCCTGACGGAGAGCTGTGCGGTAGGCCTCGTCGTTCCAGTTGTCGTTGGTGAGATAATAGGTCTCGCCGTTGGCGGCGGTGTAGGTGCGTCCCTTCTTGGCATTGGGATTGAGCTTGCCGTCGAGGCCGATGAGCTTCTCGCCGTCGGGTACATTATAGATATTGTAGCCGAGATAGTTCATCATGGTGTTGTTGGCCCAGTTATTGGCCGCGGCACCGGAGAGACCGGCAGAGGTAGCGTAGTTGTTCCAATACATATAGGCTGCCTCATAATACTCGGCGGGATCAGTGACAAGATCATAGTCGCGGTCGGCGCGGGTGTTGGCACCCCACTTCATGTCGACGCTGACCTTTGAGCGCTCGGCCGAGCCGTTTTTGGTGGTCACGATGATCACACCGGCTGCACCACGGGCACCATAGAGAGCGGCCGAAGCAGCATCCTTGAGCACCGAGATAGACTCGATGTCACCCTGAGGTATATTGGCGAGCGAAGCGGTGTAGGGAGAACCGTCGACGATCACGAGAGGATCGGTCGAGGCATACATCGAAGCGATACCGCGGATATTGATCTTGCCGTCGTTGCTGCCGGGAGCACCGCTGGCACCACGCATCTGGAGACCGGGCACTGTACCCACCAGGGCGTTGGCCACATTGCTCGAGAGACGCTTGTTGAGATCATCGGCATTGACCACCGAGGCCGAGCCGGTGAAGGCCGATTTCTTGGCCGTACCGAAAGCGACAGCGATAACCTCGTCGAGTTTGTTGTCGCTTGCGAGTGTTACAGACATCTGTCCGGGGGTAATGTCGACCACCTCGGTCTTCATACCCACATAGGAGATAGAAATCTGTTTCACATTCATAGGGAGGAGCAGGTCAAAGACTCCATCCAGATTGGTGAGAGTACCCTCACTGGTACCGACTCCCACCACTGTGGCACCTACCAGCGGCTCGCCGGTGTCATCGCCAAAGACTATGCCGGTCACACGCTGATTCTGCGCGCTGACACTGAGTGTCATAGTCATGACTGCCACAAACAGTAGTAACAGTTTTTTCATACTTGACTGTGAAAATAGTTGAAATTATAATTAACAGTTATTTTATCAAAAAAAAGACGTGAGGAAAGAGAAAAGCCTAAAAAAACTATTGAAAACGTGACAATAAGAAAGACTCCGCAAAATTATACATTTTTTACGTGTCAGTTATAGAATTTTATGCAAAATAGTGTTAACAAATTATGAGGTTTTCTTATCATTTCATCAAAATAAGCCCGTTTTCACAAATAACCGTAACTACCCCCCCCTATTTTTGAAAAACTGTAACCTGAGCATCTACACCGCCGGCAAGACACTATACCTTATATTATATAGAGAATATATGGAGCGTAGGCTACTGTATGTATAATATATGGAGCGACAGTCGGGAGACGACACGAAAAGACAAAAGCCGATCTGCCCCAAGACAAATATACACCCCACGTAAAAATTTTTCAGAAAAAATACTTACCTTTGTCGTGACCAACGTTTCACATTCTTTACCCCTATCATAGTATCTCATGAAAGAAAAGTTGCAGAAGGTACTCGTGCTCGGATCAGGCGCGCTTAAGATCGGCCAGGCCGGCGAATTTGACTACTCCGGCTCCCAGGCCCTCAAAGCCCTGCGTGAGGAGGGTATCAGCTCTGTGCTGATGAACCCCAACATCGCCACTATCCAGACCTCGGAGGGCATAGCCGACAAGGTTTATTTCCTCCCGCTCACTACCTATTTTGTAGAAGAAGTAATCAAGAAGGAGCGCCCCGACGGCCTGCTGCTCGCCTTTGGCGGACAGACAGCCCTCAACTGTGGCACGGAGCTCTATCTCAACGGTGTGCTCGACAAGTATGGCGTGAAAGTGCTCGGCACCTCCGTCGAGGCTATCATGAACACCGAGGACCGCGACCTCTTTGTCAAGAAGCTCGACGAGATACCCATGAAGACACCCAAGAGTCACGCCGTGGAGAGCATGGAAGACGCCCTCAAGGCAGCCCGCGAGATCGGCTACCCCGTGATGGTGCGCTCGGCCTACGCTCTGGGCGGACAGGGATCGGGCATCTGTGCCAACGAGGAGGAATTTATCAAGCTCGCCGAGAGCGCCTTCACTTTCTCCAACCAGATCCTTGTCGAGGAGTCGCTCAAGGGTTGGAAGGAGATCGAGTTTGAGGTGATACGCGACGCCAATGACCACTGTTTCACCGTGGCCAGCATGGAGAACTTCGACCCCCTGGGCATCCACACAGGCGAGTCGATCGTCGTGGCCCCGACCTGCTCGCTGACACCCCAGCAAGTAGAGATGCTCCAGGAACTTTCACGCAAGTGTATACGCCACCTCGGCATCGTGGGTGAGTGTAACATACAGTATGCCTTCAATGCCGAGACCAACGACTATCGCGTCATCGAGGTCAACGCCCGCCTCTCGCGCTCGTCGGCCCTCGCCTCCAAGGCCACCGGTTATCCCCTGGCTTTCGTGGCCGCCAAGATCGCCCTGGGCTACACTCTAGACCAGATCGGCGAGATGGGCACTCCTAACTCGGCCTACGTGGCACCGTCGCTCGACTACCTGATCTGCAAGATACCCCGCTGGGATCTGACCAAGTTTGTCGGTGTGAGCCGCGAGATCGGCTCGAGCATGAAGTCGGTAGGCGAGATCATGTCGATCGGCCGCTCGTTTGAAGAGGTGATCCAGAAGGGTCTCCGCATGATCGGCCAGGGTATGCACGGCTTTGTCGGCAACGAAGGCATCCACTTCGACGATCTCGACAAGGAGCTCTCCTGCCCCACCGACCTGCGCATCTTTGCCATAGCCCAGGCTATCGAGGAGGGCTATACTACCGAGCGCATCTGTGAGCTCACTAAGATAGACCCCTGGTTTATCGAGCGTCTGCGCAATATCGTCAACTTCAAGAACCTCCTCTGCACCTACAACTCCATCGACGACATCCCCTCTGATATACTGCGCCAGGCCAAGGTGCTCGGCTTCTCCGACTTCCAGATAGCCCGCTTCGTGCTCAACCCCGAGGGCAACATGGAGAAGGAGGGCCTCCAGGTGAGAGCCCGCCGCAAGGCTCTCGGCATAGTGCCCGCCGTGAAGCGCATCAACACAGTGGCCAGCGAGCATCCCGAGCTGACCAACTACCTCTACATGACCTATGCCGCCGAGGGTTACGACGTCAACTACTATAAGAATGAGAAGTCGGTGATCGTGCTCGGCTCGGGCGCCTATCGCATCGGCTCGTCGGTAGAGTTTGACTGGTGTTCGGTCAACGCCGTGCAGACAGCCCGTAAGCTCGGCTACAAATCCATAATGATCAACTACAACCCCGAGACCGTGTCGACCGACTACGACATGTGTGACCGTCTCTATTTTGACGAGCTCTCGTTTGAGCGTGTGCTCGACGTCATCGACCTGGAGCAGCCCAGCGGAGTGATAGTCTCGGTAGGTGGTCAGATACCCAACAATCTGGCTATGAAGCTCCATCGCCAGGGAGTGCCCATCCTCGGCACCTCGCCCATCTCGATCGACCGCGCCGAAAACCGCAACAAGTTCTCGGCCATGCTCGACCGTCTCGGCATCGACCAGCCCGCCTGGCAGGAGCTCACGAGTCTCGACGATGTGCGCTCGTTTGTCGACAAGGTAGGCTATCCCGTGCTCGTGCGCCCCTCCTATGTGCTCTCGGGCGCAGCCATGAATGTCTGCTACAACGATGAGGAGCTCGCCAACTTCCTCAAGATGGCCGCCGACGTCTCCAAGGAGTATCCCGTGGTGGTGTCACAGTTCCTTCAGGGCACCAAGGAGATAGAGTTTGATGCCGTGGCTCAGAACGGCGAGATAGTCGAGTATGCCATCTCGGAGCACATCGAGTTTGCCGGCGTACACTCGGGCGACGCTACACTGGTGTTCCCCGCCCAGAAGATCTACTTCGCAACCGCCCGCCGCATCAAGAAGATAGCCCGTCAGATCGCCGCCGAACTCAATATCTCGGGCCCCTTCAACATACAGTTCCTTGCCCGCAACAATGAGGTCAAGGTGATCGAGTGTAACCTGCGCGCATCGCGCTCGTTCCCCTTCGTCAGCAAGGTGCTCAAGCGCAACTTCATCGAGACGGCCACACGCATCATGCTCGACGCCCCCTACAAGCAGCCCGACAAGTCGGCGTTTGACATCGACCGCATCGGAGTCAAGGCTTCACAGTTCTCCTTCTCGCGTCTCCACAAAGCCGACCCCGTGCTGGGTGTCGACATGTCGTCGACCGGCGAGGTAGGCTGTATCGGCGAGGACTTCGACGAGGCCCTGCTCAACGCCATGCTTGCCACCGGCTTTAACATCCCACGCCGCGGCATCATGCTCAGCTCGGGAGCCGCCCGCTCCAAGGTAGACCTGCTCGAGCCCAGCCGACGTCTGGCCGAGGCCGGCTACTCTATCTATGCCACCGCAGGCACCGCAGCGTTCCTCAAGGAGCATGGAGTGCCCGTGACCCCCGTGTATTGGCCCGACGAGTGTGCCGATGCCGACGACAATGTCATGAAGATGATCGCCGATCATCGCTTTGATCTCATCGTCAATATCCCCAAGAACCACACCAAGCGCGAGCTCACCAACGGCTACCGCATACGCCGCGCCGCCATCGACCATAACATCCCCCTGATCACCAACGCCCGTCTGGCGAGCGCCTTTATCGACGCCTTTACCTCCATGAAGAAGGAGGACATCACCATCAAGTCATGGCAGGAATATAACTAAAACTCTGATCAAATCTATGGCAACCAAACCGTTCAAGTATCAGGAAATGTTCCCTCTGGGCCCCGATACCACCGAATACTATAAGCTTACTTCCGACTACGTCAAGGTTGAAAACTGGGGCGGCCACGAGTTTCTCGTGGTAGATCCTCAGGCTCTCACCGTGCTGGCCCGCGCCTGCACCCACGACAACGCTTTCATGTTGCGCCGCGAGCACAACGAGATGGTGGCCCGCATACTCAGCGACCCCGAAGCCTCAGAAAACGACAAATTCGTGGCTCTCACCATGCTCCGCAACGCCGAAGTGGCCGCCAAAGGTCAGCTCCCCTTCTGTCAGGACACCGGCACAGCTATCTGTCACGGAGAGAAGGGTCAGAATGTCTTCACCGGCTGCAACGACGAGGAGCGCATCTCGGAAGGCGTCTATCAGACCTACACCACCGACAACCTCCGCTACTCCCAGAACGCACCTCTGACCATGTATGACGAGGTGAACACCGGCTGCAATCTCCCGGCCCAGATCGATATACACGCCACCGAGGGCGACGAGTATAAGTTCCTCTTCGTAGCCAAGGGTGGCGGCTCGGCCAACAAGACCTATCTCTTCCAGGAGACCAAGGCCATCCTCAATCCCGCCACGCTCATACCCTTCCTTGTAGAGAAGATGAAGAGCCTCGGCACCGCGGCCTGCCCCCCCTACCACATCGCTATCGTTGTGGGCGGCACTTCGGCCGAAAAGAACCTCGAGGTGGTCAAGAAAGCCTCAGTAAAATATCTCGACACCCTGCCCGACCACGGCAACGAGCTGGGTCATGCTTTCCGTGACCGCGAACTGGAGCGTCAGCTCAAGGTCGAAGCCGAAAAACTCGGTCTCGGGGCACAGTTTGGCGGCAAGTATTTCGCTCACGACATCCGCGTGATACGTATGCCCCGCCACGGAGCATCCTGCCCCGTAGGCATCGGAGTGAGCTGCTCGGCCGACCGCAACATCAAGGCCAAGATCAACCGCGAGGGTCTGTGGGTAGAGAAACTCGACTCCAATCCCGGCGAACTCATCCCCGAGGAATATCGCAAGCAGGGCGAGGGAGCAGTGGTGAAGATCGACCTCAACCGCCCCATGAAGGAGATACTCGAGGAACTCACCAAATATCCCGTCTCGACACGTCTCTCACTCAACGGCACTATCATCGTGGGTCGCGACATAGCCCATGCCAAGATCAAGGAGCGTCTCGACAAGGGTGAGCCTATGCCTGAGTATCTCAAGAACCACCCCATCTACTATGCAGGCCCCGCCAAGACTCCCGAAGGAATGCCTTCAGGCTCGTTCGGGCCCACAACAGCCGGACGCATGGACTCGTATGTAGATCAGTTCCAGAGCGCCGGCGGCTCCATGGTGATGATCGCCAAGGGCAACCGCAGCAAGCAGGTGACCGATGCCTGCCACAAGCACGGAGGCTTCTATCTGGGATCAATCGGTGGCCCCGCCGCCATCCTGGCACAGAACAGCATCAAGAAGGTCGAGCTCCTCGAGTATCCCGAGCTCGGCATGGAAGCCATCTGGAAGATCGAGGTCGAAGACTTCCCCGCATTCATTCTGGTCGATGACAAGGGCAACGACTTCTTCACCGAGATCTCTGAGAAATGCAAGGGCTGCGCTCTGAAATAATAAGCCACTGATTCCGTCAGATAATTATAGGGACGCGAGATTTCGCGTCCCTATATTATAAAAACGGGGGGATTGTCCGGTCACGACGGCCGGGTGGCCTACCCTGCCCAGTCTCTCAGACCATAACCTCGCGACCGTCCACCTCTCGAGCGTCAGAGGCCGACAACAGCTACCGAACACCCTGAATATGTTGATCAAAGGAAACATCTATGAGATACGTCGCCTGGGCACCATAGCTTTCATGATGGTGTCGGTGATTGTCGTCGGTGTATTTCTTTACTTCTCCGACTCCCTGGTCAAAGATCTCTCGGCCCAGGAGAGAGAGCGCATGCAGGTGTGGGCCGATGCCACCCGGGAAATAGTCTCGGCCGCAGGAGCCGAAAACGGAGCCTCGGCGTCGACCATGGACTTCCTGCTGTCGATCATCGAGAGCAACAGCAACATCCCCGTGCTCCTCACCGACAACGACGGCAATATACTGCTCCACCGCAATTTCTCACTCCCCGAAGCCATAGACTCGCTCTCGCCGCTCGAGATCAGTAGCCGCAACCAGGACTTTCTGAATAAGAAACTCGACAAGCTGCGCGCCACCCCCAACGTGATCATCATCGACATGGAAGGGGGCGAGAGTCAGAGGCTCTACTACGAAGACTCGAGTCTGCTCAAAGCCCTGAGTTTCTATCCCTATATTCAGGTAGTGGTGCTCATAGCCTTCATTCTGATTGTCTACTATGCGGTCTCGTCGACCCAGAGGGCCGAGCAGAACAAGGTGTGGATAGGACTGTCAAAGGAGACAGCCCACCAGCTCGGCACACCGATCTCCTCGCTGATGGCCTGGATGGAGCTGCTCGAGTCAATGGGTGTCGACAAGGACACGGTGGCCGAGATGAACAAGGACGTGCGCCGCCTCTCGACCGTGGCCAGCCGCTTCGGCAAAATCGGCTCCAGGCCGTCGATGGAGACAGGCGACCTTAACGAAACGGCTCTGAGGGCCGCCGAGTATATGTCGACACGTATCTCGCGACGCATCTCGCTGACCATCACCCCCTCTCCTGAGCCACTGACTGTCAGGCTCTCGGCTCCGCTGACCGAATGGGTGATGGAAAATCTCATCAAGAACGCCGTCGACGCCATGGAGGGGGACGGGTCTATCAATGTAGACATCCATCGCGAAAAAGACCTAGCCGTAATCGATGTCACCGACACCGGCAAAGGCATCTCACGCAAGCACCAGAAGACCATTTTCAATCCCGGATTTACCACCAAGGCCCGTGGCTGGGGGCTCGGTCTCACTCTGGCACGCCGCATCATCGAGGAGTATCACGACGGTCGCATCTATGTGAAACGGAGTGAACTCGGTGCAGGCACCACTTTCACAATAGAAATACCTCTGATCGACTCCGTCGGCCAATAAAACCCAAGCTATATGACATTACGCCAACTGACTGACAATTCAATCGACCGGCTCTCGCCTCTCTATGAGACGAGCGAGGCCCGCTGGCTCGTGCGCACCGCGCTTGAACATTTCACCGGCATGAGTCGCACCGACATGATGCTTCGCAGCGATCAGGAGGCCTCAGAGATGCTCATCCACAATGTCTCGGGTGTCATCGACCGATTGCTCGACAATGAGCCTATACAGTATATACTCGGTGAGACCTATTGGCACGGTCTGACCCTGAAGGTCACACCCGACGTGCTGATACCGCGAGTCGAGACCTCCGAACTCATTGACATCATCAACGACGACTATGCCGGGCGAAGCGACCTCAAGGTGCTCGATCTCTGCACCGGATCGGGGTGCATAGCCATAGCTCTGGCCCGCGCCCTCCCCTTCTCCCGGGTCACAGCCACCGATATTTCGGCAGGAGCTCTACGGGTAGCACGCGAGAACGCCGCCGACTGCAAGGTCAAGATCACGTTTCAACAAGGCGATCTGCTCGCCGGAGTCGGTCTGCCCGAAGGCTCGATGGATATTATCGTGTCCAATCCCCCCTATATCTGCGACAGCGAAAAAGCCGGGATGAGTGCCAATGTTCTTGACTATGAGCCCCACTCGGCCCTCTTTGTGCCCGACGACGATCCACTGAAATTCTATCGTGCCATTTCGCGCGAGGGGATACGCCTAGCAGTAGCCGGAGGCAGACTCTATCTCGAGATCAATCCGCTTCATGTCTCAGAGCTGACCGCCATGCTCGCCGATGACGGTTGGACCGAAGTCGAAGCCCTCAAGGATATGCACGGGCGCGAGCGCTTCGTCAAAGCTCTCAAGCCGGCCGACTGAATCAACATTTCCAAGAATCGCTCAACATTATTAACCTATACAATCTGACAATCACATGCCCCCCGTAAAATCCCGCAAAACTATCGACTATTCCCAGGCGCTCTCGCGGTGTGCCTCACTGTGTGAGCGCAGCGAACAGTGTACGCCCGACCTGCTCAATAAAATGTCGCGTTGGGGCGTGAGCCGAACCAATGCCAACCGTGTGATCAGGGAGCTTAAACGGATGAGGTTTGTCAACGACCAACGCTATGCCCACGCTTACACCCACGACAAATTATGTTTTTCGGGATGGGGCCGTTATAAAATCTTTAATGGGCTCATGGCCAAGCGGCTCCCGCGCGAGATCATCGAAACAGCCCTGGAGAATATCGACGACGACGAATATCGCGATACCCTGAACCGCCTCATTTCGGCCCAACTGAGGCCGCTCGACGGTGAAATGCCCGACTATACTACCCGCATGAAGATAATGCGCAGCCTGGTGCAAAAGGGATTCGAGACAACAATAGTCATCGAGGCTGTGAAGTCAGAACTGTCCAGGCTTCAGGAGGAGCTCGAGGCATACGATAACGTGGAGGAGTCAGAAATACTCATTGATGACTGACGATGCCGCTTGCCGACACATTCAGGAGATGGCTCGCTGAGTTGAAAACGCTGGGTGGCGCCCTGGTAGACGTGATAGTGCCCGAGCGTTGCAGCGTCTGCGGCTCTGTGCTTGTCGACGGCGAGGAGGTGATGTGTCTGCATTGCCTGATGTCGCTGCCACGTCCGTCTTTCGACGATTACCGTGACAACGAGATGCTCGACCGGCTGGCATCGATGAAATTCAGAGTCGAGAGAGGGATATCGATGTTTTACTATCAGCACGACAGTCCCTACGTGTCTCTGATACATGACACCAAGTATCACGGACTGCCCCGGATAGGGCGCACACTGGCTCGCAATCACTCACGCTCACTACTGGCCGAAGGTTTCTTTGACGATATAGACTTGCTGATACCGCTCCCTCTCCACCCGCTGAGAGAGTACCGGCGAGGCTACAATCAGTCTCACGAGATAGCCCGCGGACTCAGCGAGGTCACAGGCATAGCGATAGCCGGCAATCTGCGCGCCGGCAGATGGCACGGCACACAGACTCGACTCAATGCACGCGAACGCCGTCTAAATTCGGACGACCGTTTCCGTGTGGACGACCCGGCCTCGATCGACGGACTCCATCTGCTCGTCATCGACGACGTGATCACCACAGGCTCCACCCTCCACTCGGCCCTCGAGACCATACACAAGGCCGCCCCGTCCGCACGACTCAGCGTCTACACCCTGGCCATGACCAAAATGGCATGAAAAAAAGTCAGTCATCAGGCCTCAGGCCCGACAACTGACTATATTGATTACTTACTTTTTACTTTACTTATATCAGACAGATCCTCATCCTCAGAGATTTGGGTTGATCGACTTCCAGTCCTTGATGGGAGGAATGATGCCCAGCGAGATCACCTCGTCACGCAGGGTGCAGAGATGGTGATAGCTCTGATCGAGCTCCTTCTTCTCCTCGGGTGTACCACCGACGGGATGGACGGTGACTCCGTTCTTGTCGACGGTGGTCTCCATAGCCATCATGATATGGTTGTAATCGCCGTTGTCGACATAAGTGCCGACAGGATAAGTGAACGGCTTGCCACCCATAGCCGCGGCTATCATTTCGACCGAAACATAAGCCGGGCTCTGGAACGAAGAACGGCCGCGCAGGTCGATGATGTTTTTACCACCCTGGATCACACGCTGTTTCATCTCTTCCCACTCCTGCTCGGGGAGAGCCTTGGTGCCGATGATCTGAGACAGAGGCTGACCGGCCACCGTGCATGTCGACGCAAACACAGCCATCTGCTCGCCGTGGCCGCCGTATGTGCGCGAGTTGACCACCTGATCGGCGGGTATATGGAAATATTTGGCAAGCTCGCTGCGCAGACGGGTGCTGTCGAGAGCTGCGAGAGTCGACACCTGAGAGGGCTTCAGACCCGAATAGATCAGTGTCACAAGGCCGGTGATGTCGGCGGGATTGAAGATCACCACCACATGTTTCACATCGGGACAATAAGTCTTGATGTCCTTGCCGAGCTGCTCGGCTATCTGGGCATTACCCTTGAGCAGATCCTCGCGGGTCATTCCTGCCTTACGGGCTGCGCCACCCGACGAAATGATATACTTTGCATCCTTGAAAGCCTCGGCCACATCAGAAGTGGCGGTGAAGTTCACACCCTCGAAGCCACAATGGCGCATCTCCTCGATCACGCCTTCGAGACCGGGAGCGTAAGTATCATAGAGACATATATTAGGGGTGAGATGCATCATGGCCGCAGTCTGGGCCATATTTGAACCAATCATGCCGGCCGCGCCGACTATCACGAGCTTGTCGTCAGAAATAAAATCCATGGTTATTCTCATTAGTTAAATTACTGTCATTATAACGCCCCGGGTGCAGCGAAAGTTCGCTCACCCGACCCGAAGAATGAATGATTTCGCCCCTCGGAGTTTTTAAAACTCTTTATGTGGTGAGTTTCTGAAAAAAAGAGTAATTTTGCATCGCGAAACCACCCGCTCAAGCACATAAAATACAATAATCACCTTATAATATCTACCATGACAGTAGTCGATCGATTTCTTCAATACGTCAAGTTTGACACCCAGAGCGACGAGCTTACCAACATGACCCCCTCGACCCCCGGTCAGATGGTCTTTGCCGAGCATCTCGAGAAAGAGCTCCGCGGCATGGGGCTCAGCGACATTTCGCTTGACGACAACGGTTATCTTATGGCCACTCTCCCCTCCAACATCGAAGGCCGCAAGGTGCCCACCGTAGGTTTCATAGCCCATCTCGACACGTCGCCCGACATGAGCGGACGCCACGTCTCGCCCCGCATCGTCGAGAAATATCAGGGGGGTGACATCACCCTCAACTCAGCCGAGGGGATCGTCCTGTCGCCGGGCCAGTTTCCCGAGCTCAACGACTATATCGGTCAGGATCTCATAGTCACCGACGGCAACACCCTGCTCGGAGCCGACGACAAGGCCGGAATCGCCGAGATCATCACAGCCATAGAGTATCTTCAGGCTCATCCCGAGATCAAACACGGCGATATACGCATCGCCTTCAACCCCGACGAGGAGATAGGCAAGGGTGCCCACAAGTTTGACGTGGAGCGTTTTGCTGCCGACTGGGCTTACACTATGGACGGCGGCGCCATCGGCGAGCTCGAGTATGAGAACTTCAACGCCGCCGTGGCCCGAGTCACCTTCAAGGGCTGCAACGTTCATCCCGGCTATGCCAAGCACAAGATGCTCAACTCCATACGTGTGGCCAATCAGTTTGCCATCATGCTCCCCCGCTGGGAGACCCCCGAGCACACCGAGGACTATGAAGGCTTCTACCACATGGTGAGCTTCGAGGGCACCGTCGAGAAGACCGTGCTCACCTACATAATCCGCGACCACGACCGCGACCGCTTCGAGCGCCGCAAGAAGGAGCTTGAACATCTCACACGCAAGGTCAACAACGAGTTTCCCGGATGTGCATCGATCGAGATCAACGATCAGTATTACAACATGCGCGAGAAGATCGAGCCTGTGATGCACATCATCGACATAGCCATCAAGGCCATGGAGGATGCCGGAGTGACTCCCAAAGTGCAGCCCATACGCGGAGGCACCGACGGAGCCCAGCTCTCGTTCAAGGGACTCCCCTGCCCCAACATCTTTGCCGGAGGTCTCAACTTCCACGGACGCTATGAGTTTGTGCCCGTGCCCTCGATGGAAAAGGCCACCGACGTGATAGTCGAGATAGCCCGCATAGTAGGTGAGAGATAAGTAAAGCTCTTATCCTACCTGTCCCGACTGTACAAACAACACTTAAAATTCTATCACCCGACCGAATGAAAACTCTCGTCATAGTCACCGGCCCTACGGCCGGCGGCAAGACGGGACTCGCCATAGAGATTGCCGAGAGTCTGGCCACCGAAATAGTGTCGGCCGACTCCCGGCAAATCTATAAGGAGATGCCCGTCATCACAGCCGCCCCCACGCCCGAGGAGCTCGCCCGTGTCAGGCACCATCTGATAGGTGTGCTCGAGCCGGAGAGCTATTACAGCGCGGCCTGCTACGAACAGGATGCCCTGAAGGCTCTCCGAGAGATATGGCAGCGCAGCGATTATGCCGTGATGTGTGGCGGGTCGATGATGTATATCGACGCGGTGACCAACGGCATCGACGAGCTCCCCACGGTGAGCGAGAGGGTGAGAGCCGAAGTGCTCGCGCTCTATGAGCAGGGGGGATTGGACGCGCTGATAGAAAAGCTCAGTGAGCTCGACCCCGAGTATCTCGGGCGTGTCGATCGTGCTAATCCTCGACGGCTGATACATGCCGTCGAGGTGTCGATCGAGGCCGGTGTGCCCTACTCCTCTCTGCTGACTGGCCGCAAGGTGGAGCGCGATTTCCAGGTGGTCAAACTGGCTATCAATCACAGCCGTGAGGCACTGTTTGACCGCATCAACCGTCGCGTGGAGCTTATGGATCGCGAAGGGATGGAGGCCGAGGCGCGGAGGCTTTATCAGAGACGTGGTCTCAATTCGCTCAACACAGTGGGATTTAAGGAGATGTTTGCTTATTTTGACGGGACTATGGATCGCGCTACAGCTCTGAGCCGCATAGCCAAGAATACGCGGGTCTATGCCAAGAAACAGCTCCTGTGGCTGAGCAAAGACCCCTCGGTCATACTCCTCGACCCCACCCTGCCCCTCTTGCCCCAAGCCCTCAAGGCAATCACCAAAAAATAGCCTCGCCCTGAGCTAAATGTTTGGATTTTTACAAATTTCAGCCGTTTTTATGTTTGGATTTTTACAAATTCATTTATAACAATTTGAAATATTGATAATTATTGCTATATTTGCACTAATTGTAACTATAGTAAGTTATTGATGACCTATTAAGGCAAGCACAAAAGGTGGGATGAAAAGCCTATGGATCTTCATGCGAGAAAAAGGGCTCTCATCAGCGATCAGATGTTCGCTTGAAAATTTCGATCAATTTGAATACATTGATCGTGAAAGTGATGATGCCGTAAGATGTGTAAAGATCTGCCCGATATATGCCCTTTCAAATCTCATTAATTCCTGATATAAAGCCACCGCGCCCTCACGAGGATGATGTCGTGAGGGCGCGGTGGTTATTGTGAGTGTGTGTTAAAGGATCAATTTACCGGTGGTATGATCTGTTTATTCCTTGTAAGATCAAATTGTTTCTTGTAGAACGGTTTATTCCTTGTAGATGAATCGCATAGGAAGGGCATCGGAGGCGCTTGATGAAGACCAGGCACCATTAACAGAATGATTACTCCAAAGTGTTCCATAATCATAGTGATTGAACACCACATTGTTATAGTTGATATCCCAAGCTGTGCACCAGTCACCATCGTCTTCATTAGGCTTGCGCAACTCCGGCTTGCGTATCCAATATACAGCGCCGGCATTGCGATAGTTATTATAGGTGATAGGACGATACATATTTACAAGAGGGCTATTCAACACACCCTTCGCAGCCGTATAAGACAGAGAACCAGCTTCGCCTGAGTTATAATCATAACTACCACCAGAATTTACTCTACGAGGACGACGACCCTGACCCTCAGTGCCAAGAGGGAGAACAATCTGGTCTCCGTTAGTCTTATTGTAGACTATGCAGACTCTCATACCCTTGGTTTGACCATTTACAACAGCGCCGGCATCAGCATTGCCATCATTATCAAAGTCGGTGAAACCATAGGCATTATCAAGAGTGGTAGCAACTTCAGTAGCTCCGTCAGTGTATGCTATACCATAACCAAACTCAATGTTGCCGGATAGGGAATTATTGTTATCAATCAGAGAATAATAGTCATCATAGGTGGGGAGTGCAAGGTCATCAATTTTATCATCAGTGGGTTCCCAAGTAGAAGCCCAGCTATTTTTAGCTCTTTGCCAGCGATTGGCGACTGAGGCACCACTCATACTCCACGCGTAGCCTGAGAAACCACCCCAATTGGCTGTACTTGTTTTCCTCGCTCCAGATTCAAGACTTATGGTCTCTAATTGACCGATATTTGCAAGCCAACCGAAGTTCTTGACATTACTCTCAAGTATGCCATGGGTATAGTCATTGCGTTTATAGAAGGTACCTATAGAGAATGGATGTTTGGTCACCTCTACCGAAACTTTATCAGCATTCTCGACGAGACCTACTGCCTGAACAGCATAAGCATTGTAACAACTCCACATAGCATTACCCAGCTTAACACCATAGTCATAACCGCTACGTACGTAGATCAGGTGGTGACAAGTATAATCGTGATAGTCTACACGAATGATCGCGCAACCGTCAGCTCCGCTCGGAGTATAGGTGAACTCAATCGTCTCGTCATCGGTATTACCGGAAATCATATTTTTACCCGTAGGCTCATCGTTTTCATCCATGCTCATCTTACCGGTGATAGTCTGACTTCCTGACGACAGGGTTACTATACCTTTAGGATCCTGAAGAATATAAGCGCGCCAGGGACCACGGGACGAGACAGGAGTAAATCCGGTAGAAGCAGCGTCAGGTCGATGCATCAGCTTAACATGGAACGGCTCGGTACTACCCGACTTACGCCAGATAGCCTTAGGATTATTGATACGACGCACCTGATAAATCGGCACGACACGTTCCTTAACACGTGTGTCAGGATTTTCTATATCTCTAAACTCAACGGGTGTCTTAGTGGGATCATTAGTCTTATAGAGCGTGAATTTAACATACGCGACACGCATATAGGCTTCGAAAGGATTATTTCCGGTGAAGTCAGAAGCAGGCACAATCTCCTTCGCGCGGGTAAACATGGGTACTTTAGCGGTCACAGAGCCATCGGTGTGTTGAGTGACAATGTACTGTCCATCAGCGGCACTACCGCAAACGTTATTCTGACCGATAGAGGCAAGAGGATACTCAGCCCACCAACGAGGAGAGGTAACTTCATCGTTGTTTTCACCATTGTATATATCCTTAAGAAACTGACGTGTAGACTCATCAGCATAAGCGCGGCCGTTACCTACGACAGTCTTTTGATTCTTACGGAGGGTAAGGAAACCGACATGGTTAGCTCCGACCTTGATCTTCTTTCCAAAGATCTCGACATCCTGAGCAGAATATTCATTTTTATAAGACCCTGTTCCGTCAAAAACGGGCTTATTCCAGGCAAAAGCATTAGGGTCAGACACGGCTCCCACAAAATGATCGGGCACATCACCATGACCAGTGTCATTATTTTCAGGGTCATCAGAAGTGGGACCCCAGTTGTTGCCAATGATCTCGGCACGGAGAGTGTACTCTGTGGCGCTACCTCCATCCTGGGTGGTGACACGCACGGGGAAACCCATCTGCTGGTTATAGAGATAGGAGATATAGTAGATGTTGGGAGTGATCACAGTGGGGGTCGGCTGGGAGTAAACAATGTGCCAGTCGGGGTCATTGGCCCAGTTATTAAACTTGAGAGTAAGTTTATAGTGGTAATTGCGCTCGGCATCATAGTTGTAGTCCACGTCCTTGCCCAGCATGAAGCGATAGATGATCTTACCCTCGCCAAGCTGATCAACGTTATCACTCTTATAGTAGCCTTCGACTTCAATATAAGTACCGTAAGGCATTCGGTCTTTATAGTCATTTATCCCGGAAGCATGGTCGGGATCAGGCTCAGGAGTATTGATCGATGTTCCGACCTTATCGGCAGGTTGGATTTTGTGATACCACGACTTGTTTGGGTCATTGGTTTTGTCTTCCTGAGCGTTCTCAAAGAAGAAAAGCGAGTTGTCATCATCGTTGGCATGATCCTTGCTACCGGTCACGACACCACGAGAGAGCTTGAGACCGGCAGTCTTATCTGACCAGTTGAAGTCTGTGCTATTTCGATCCTCGCGGGTGTAATTGATGAAATCACCCTCGGTGATCAGCTGCTCATTAGTCGATGGAACATTATCCATACCAACCACACATGAAGCAGGAATATCCTTGATACGAAGCGATTTAATATATATACGCACATTATCGCGCAGATCGGTGGCATCAAAAGCCACCGTGACCTTGGACGCGAGTCGACGGAGCCAGGCACGAATTTTCACGGCCTCTCGACCAATCGTCACGGGCTCGGCATTGAAAACTGCAGCAGGCGACTGAGAAAGCTCCTTGGTGGTGAACACGCCAAACATCTGGCCATTATCGGTGACATCGGTATTGTTCCAAGTAAAAGAAACCTTTTTTAGATCGTCCTCGGTAGTCATCTTATCAAACGAAAGCAGATGGGCATCGGATGGACGCACATTTGCTACGGCATAGATCTTGTATTTGCCAAAGGGTAGTTTAAATTCAAAAGAACCCTGTTGAGTGGGAAGAGACACCGATCCTGAGGGCTGATAGGAACCGTCAGAAGGAGTAGAGTAATTGTCATTAGTGACATTGAGCCCCTCCCCTTTTTTGAAAATCGGATTATACAGAAGTTCCTGACCGTTGGAGGAATAGACGAAGAGATAGAGATTGTCAATACCATCGAGAGCGGTACCCTTAACGGCACGCGAATTATCATCAAGGGCAGGGACAAAGTTCTTGAACAGAACCTCAGCCGAAAGAGTAGCCTCACCCTCTCCAACGTAAGAATCATCGTAGAACTTTTCGTCCTCACAAGCTGTGAAGGCAAGGAGCAGGAGTAATGATGATAAGATTAATGATATATATGATAAAATCCTGTTCATGCTGGAAAAGAGGATAGAGTTGGTTTAATCGTTGGATTCAGGATCGTCGAGACCAAATATCGGGCCAAGAACCACAGAATTATATGGTGTCACAACCACACCAATCGACTGATCCAAATTATAATTGAGATTAAGAGTGTAACGGTAGATGTAGTTACGCTTGACGGCATCCCAGTCGGAATTGTATGGGCCTGTCAGATTTGGCGTACCGTCAGCCAAATAATCGGCAAGATAGATCCATCTCTGATATTTTACACCGTCCATGTTGAGATTGACACGGATGGCTTGACGCGAGGCGGCATTGGGGAGATCCATCTCGGGAAGATAGAGTGTATAGAGATTTCCCTGGCGATGGAAAGGTATGTCATGAGTGGTGGCGCCGGGGAGGACGGGGATCGTAGTAGAGGTCACGTTGGAGGTTGCCCCGGTGAAGTTATAGTCAGGCATCAGACGTCCCACAGTGTTACGATGGTCAAGCATTATGCTCTCGATCACGGGCGAATTGTCGGACACATCGAGATTTGTGATCTCTATCTTAGAGATAGCGCGCACGAGGTTGACATCGGGGATGGGCATGGGGTTGCCTTCGTTGAAGAGAGAAGTGTTGTATCCGGCGAGGGAGGTGAAGCGCGAGCCAAACATGGGGATCCAACGGCCGTCGCCGGGGATCCATGAATCGGGCTGAGGGTCTACGTCTGCCACAGGGTTAAGCTGAAAGGTCATGGTAGCGAGATCGTCGATAGTCAGTATACCGATCTGAGTCTTGTCTATCACTATGCCGTTCCAATTGCTTTTCATTTTGGTGTCGCCGTCGAGACTACGCCAGTTGGCGAGGGCTACCACGGCAAACTTGGAGAGCAGATTGTAATCGGCGGGATCGAGCTTGGTGCGGAGCACATAGTCGCCCAGACCGGTGAGCATCAGCGAGGTGACGTCGTCCATCTCGCCGTTGTCATAGAGCACCTGCTTGAGGGTCTTGTTTTCGTCAAAGATAAGCACCTTGAGATTTTCAAGATCGATATAACACTCTTCAGAAGTGCCATATTCCTCGGTGGCACGAGAGGGGACGGCATTGCCGGCCTTCAGGCGAAACTCTACGTTATAGACCTCGATCTTACCGGGATCCTCCACAACCTCGTGAGAGTCGGCACACCCGACAGCCATCAGCGAGCACAGGGCTATCACCCATGCCGAGAGGATCTGAAGTATATGTCGTCGACTAAGAAGTATCATTATAGTAAAAGAGGAGTTAGGGGGTTATAAAAAATCAGAGATCTGAAGACTGACGCACCACACGCCACTGGAGAATATCGATCACAGCCTTATACCATGAGCCGTCGTCGTGCATGAAGAGTGTCATGTTATACTCGTCCTGACGGTCGAAATACTCGTCGTCGTCCATAGCGCGGTTATACTCGCCCTTGACCATGAGGAAATAGTCGAGCAGGTTGATGGTAGCGACGGGGGTGTTGTCGCTCTTGCGTATGACGGTGAGTATAGGTGTCTGGGAGGTCTGGAGGCGCGAGGTGGTGAGCTCGGCCGTGATAGAGTGAACCACAGGAGCGGTCGATGAATTGTCTGATCCGGGGATGGGGGTGACAGAGTTGCGGCCGCTGTTGATAATCGGGAGCACCGTGCCGGCGAGACCCTCGCGCTTGCTCCAGGGACGATACTCGATATTCTCATCGTCGAGGATGGAGTTATCATGGGCGAGATGGCCGTTATTGTCGGTGATCTTGAAGTCGAAGTCGCTGCTCTTAATCTCCTTGCCGCTGAGGTGGACGAGCTGGATGCGGATGGTGTTGGTGTCCTTGACCAGAGGGACAGTCACCACATGGGTGCCCCAGGTGTCGGGCAGATTGACCGAGACTTTGCCGTGGAAGAGGGCGTGAAGATCGGTCGAGGAGTGGGCCAGATCGTTCTCATAAGCGCGAAACATCTTCATCTTGAAATGATCGGTGATATGAGTGGGGTTGTCGCCACCCGAGAGATCAAAGCCGGCGGCATCCTCGTGACGTTTGTGACACCAGGCTATGAGAGTGTAGTCGCCGGGCTTGACGGGGAGATCCATGAGGTAACCCTCCTGAGCCAGGGGGGCTCCCTCCTCGTGGCCTTTCCATACAAGGTTGTCGTCCTTGTCGAAGACATAGAGGTCGACCTCGCCTACCTGGGTAGAGAACGCATCGGCAAAGAGCATGTTCATGTCGAAGCGGAAACGCACCTTGTAGTAGGGGTTACAGTCGGGTTCTTCCTCGGTCATGGCGCTGCAGGAGGCAAGAGTCAACAGGCTGACTGATGCAAGGATTATGTAGCTGAAGAGTTTCTTAACCGAAATCATGATAGTAGTGGTTATGTTATGGCACCGCGTCGTGGAGGGTGCTCGTTGATGTCAAAAGAAAAAAAGCGGGAGTCTTGGCCGAGGGGAAGCCCGACTCGGGCTCCCGCTTTTTGGATGGTGTTCCGACCCGGAGGTCAGAACCGGTATCGCTGTCGTGATCGCCGGCGACAGCATCCGGACGGTAGAGGAGAGAGATTGATAATGCAGGTTTTAAATCCTGAGGGGTCGTGGGATGACGGCTCCTCATGATGAGAGTCGGTAATCGGGGCTTGGCCGGGATCAGAGATCGACTGACTGACCTACCACACGCCACTTGAGGATGTTGAGACGGGTGGAGATGTAATACTGCTCATTCTGGGTGGGGGGCACGATGGGCTGACGGATGTCGCCGATACCGGTGCCGAGCCCCTTGATAGAGTTGATGGTCAGATCATAGATGTGGTTACGCACAACGCCATAGTCACCGAGACGCACCTTGTCGGCCTCAAAGGTATTGCTTGCCGAAGCGAGGTTACCCCAGATATGCTTGAGAGGAACGTTGAAGTAAGCCTTGCCGGCCTGGAACTTCTCGAGCACACCAAACGAAGAGTACATGCGCTCAAGCTCGTCGGCCCACTCCTCGGTATTGGCGATAAGATCGTTGAGAGGCTTGTAGGTGTTGGTAGCCGAGTCAAATACATAAAGTTCGTCGCTGGCCTTGCCGTTGGTCAGAGTCACGCCGAGAGTGCGCCACTGCTCTGACTGCACGATGCCGTTGGTGACAGCTTTGGTGGGGTAAACCAGGCTGAAGTCATCGTAAGAGATGCCATAGTCGACATGGTGCTCGTTGTTTTCGCTTGCAGGATCGAGGTGAGCGGCACGTACAGCCTCATAAGAGTAGACAGTGACATCGTTACCCTCGGCATCCTTCTGGACGGTAGTGATCAGAGAGCCGTCGGCATTGCGCGAACGCACGAAGAAGGTGCTGCCCGAACGCTCAAGGAAGAAGTCTTTGGCCTCATTGTCGGAGAGCATGATCACCTTGGTGCCATTTGCCTCGTGACGCACATAGAAAGCGGTGTTGGTGGCAGGGGTGCCTCCGGTGGGAGTGGAGCCGTCAAAGACGGTGACGCCGTTCTTGGTGATCACGTAGTGACCGCAGACCACTACCGAAGTCATCGAAGCCTTGGCGTCGTTGCCACGGAGGGTGTTGATGCTCTGAGTGTTCTCGAGCACATACTCGTGGGTCTTGACACCGTTCTTGAACTTCACATAATTGGTGTCCTCAGCCTTGTTGTAGGCATTGACAGCATCGGTGTAGGATACATACTGGAGAGTGTAGTCCTTGCCGGCGGTGTTGATATTCTCGCCATACTTCACGTCATAGCTGACATCGGGATAGATACCGTCGGTGTTGTCAACATCAGAATAGAAGTAGGTGGGAGAGATAGCCCAATAGGAGCGCTGGTTGTCGAAGTCGTTGACGGTGAAACCGGCGGGCTGACCCGAGTTGACGAAAGCGCGGTTGAGGGCAGCGAGGTTGTAGCCGAAATCGATGTCGGCAGAAGGAATATTGGCAGTGTAGTTCTGACGGGTGGTGCGGTAGTTCTTGACGAGGAACGAGCGCTTCTCGGTGGCATTGACAAACCAGGCCTCGGGAACGAAAGTCATGGAGTAGTCGTCGGCGGCATCGAGAGAGTTATCGGGGCGGAAAGGCTCGACATTGATGTCGTCGATGCTTGTGCGCACCTTGGCCTCCATACGCTCCACAGTGATCTCGACAGTGGCGTTGACAGCAGCTGCCGCATCGGCATAGGACTCGAAGAAGTTGGTCTTGAAGTCAACCTCGGTGGCATAGCGAGAATTGCCGGTGGTGTTGCTGAAGAATACCGAGTTGTTCATAGTGCGGAAACCGTTAGCCGAGACGGTGTTGCGGCCACGCACATAACCCATCACGTCCTCAAGCTTCTCGGTGCCGAGGTCGCCCGAAGCAGAGGTAGGATTGACGTATGCCATCACATACTTGGGATAGTTGATATTCTCGGGAAGGTCGACCTGAGCGATGACGGTTATCATTTTCTCGACAGTGTTGCCGTTACCGTCGCTGACGGTAGCATTCTTAACGTCAACCACCGAACGGCCAACATAGTTGCGACCGGCGTCGAAGAAGGTGAGCAGGAGTGAGTTGACGGCATTCTCGTCGGCGGTACCGTCCTCATATCCGGGCTCATTGGGGGTAGCACGGCCAATCGAACCGACACCCTCACCTACGATAGATACACGCACAAAAGTAGTGGTCTCGTTCTCAAGGATCTGACCGGGGCCCTGATTTGCAACGTCAATGTCGTCTGAGCAGGAAACCATAGCACCTCCGAGGAGAAGGGTGCTAACAAATAAGTGCTTGAATTTCATTGTTATTGATGTAGATAAAATTATTTGTTTCAATAAAGTAAAGGTCAAATTAGGTGTGAACCTTTGATGAGGCTCTACAGATGGTTAAGATAAAAGTCAGTTTTTTCTGTGTCTTTTTTGAGAAGTAGAGGTTAAAGTTTTGATTTTCTTATAGTCGTGAGCTTAATAAGCTCCTGATGGTCTTGATAGAAAGTCATGTCGGCCAGGCTGCCCACAGGGGAGACCCTTCCCCCGCCGGGCAGTCGATGGAGCGACACTTGATGAGAGCTGACATCACTCGTCGGCCAGGAGGCTGAGATTTTTCTGAGCTTCGGGCAGAGAGGAAACAGTCTCAAGGAGTCGGCGCGCTCCGTCGAAGTCGCCGTTATGGGCCATGACGACAGCTCGGGCATTGACCGCCTCGGGGGAGTCGCCGGCATGATCGAGGAGAGCGGCGGCACGCTGATAGTCCTCGCTACGCAGAGCCGAGACAGCGGCATTGAGATTGGCCTCCTCGCTGGCGGGATAATACTTGAGGGCAGTGGCGATAGCCTTGTCAAAGGCCTCAGATCCCTCGGGGTAGAGACGGGCCACACGCATCATCTGGTTGAGGGACATCTTCTCGGGAGAGGATGTTATGATCTCGGCAAGCTTCTCGTCGGGCATGGGCTTGAGACGAGTAGAGATGCGGAACTTGGTGGCACGCAGGTGGGGGAACCACTGTGGCAGTATCTTGGTACGGTAAAGATCGCGGAAACGGGGCGAGGTCTTGAGCTCGCGCTCCTTGGCATCATAGTCGGCCGGCGAGAAAGCGGGACGGTCGATGAGTTCGAGAAGGTCGGCTCGCTGCTGCTCGGTGATATCCTTGGCGTCGACCACCTGGGAACGGAATTCTGTCCAGTTCTCGGGCACGGCGTCAAAATCAGCCACTTCGGGGGAGATCCGGTATTTGCGTCCTACATATTTGCCTATGTAATCGGCAAGTGCGTGGGAACGGCCGGTGGCGAGTTCCTTATTGTGCTCGTAGGGCGACTCGGGAGATGCGTAACCTATGATCTGTATCTTGGCGATCTCGACATTAGGATCGGTGAGAGCATATTCAATAGAGTCGTAGATGACCTTGAGCTGCTGACGGTTGTCGAGGCGCTGACCGTTGCGGCAACGGTAGATGGAGTCGTGAAGCTCCGTGCGGTCGACCTCAAACTGCACTCGGGCCACACCCTCATGGATCGAGACCGGGAGATCGGTGACTCGAGGAGTGATGTAGGCTACGTGCATCTTGCTGACGGGATTGAGGATAGTGTCGACCGAGGGCACCACTGCCGATCCGGCAAAGACGCCACAGCCACAGGAGTCGTAATGGAATGAGAGCGAGAGACGCTCGGCGCGCATCCAGGGCTCGAAGTCGACATTGCCCGAGTAGTCAAACGATTGAGCAGAGCCGTTGACGCGACGGAGCTCGCGGGCGATATTGTAGCGTTCGCGATAGGTCTTGAGGTCACGCATGGTGCCGCGCTCGTAAGCATAGTGCATACCGCGACCCGTGAGGAGCACGGTGGGGAGCACGGCTGAGTGGCCCTCGTCACCCGTGATAACGGGAGTCATGAACACCTGCTGGTTGGACTTAAGCTTGAGCGAGTCGAGCACCACGTCAGCAGTGACGTGAACCTTACCGCCCGATCGGCCGAAAGCCACGTTGCGGGTGGAGATACCCTGAGTAACGTCAGCGGCAGCGGAAGTCACCCCCAGTAACATCGCAAAGAGGGAAATGTATATGTTGCGTTTCATCTCTTTCAAATATTAGAATATGTATATGAACGAGAGGCCAAGCTTAGTGACACCTACATAATTGGTGTGGCCTTCACCTATCTTACCGCCACATTCGGCACAGCGGAACTTCTTGTAGTTGACATAGTTGTAGCCTACGCCTACTTCAGCCTCGAGGTTCCAGTGGCGCGAGAGCACCCATTGATAGCCGTAGGTGACACCGCCGCCGGCATACCAGCCTTCATAGCGGTTGTCTCGGAGGCCCTTGGCTATATTCTCGCCGCCGAAAAAAGCTCCCGGGAAAGGTATATTCATGTTGGCTGCATTAAACTGTCCGCCCATAGCGTGAACGCCGAAGAAGTGGCCGTCAAACTTAGAGCATGTCCACCAACGGTATTCAGGCATGAGCACCCAGTGCATGGCTTTGCGTGAGCCATGAGCAAATTTCCACTGATTCAGACCATACACGAGGCTGACGGTATTGCGTTGCCCGACCCCAAGTTCGACTCCGAGGTTGGGGGTAGTGGTAGCGTCATACAGCAGGTTGGTCTTGGCTGCAAACTGAGCTCGCGCGTCAGGCATAAAGAACACAGCCATCACCACAAGAACCAGTGTCCTTAGTGTAACGGATGCATACTTTGCTCTTGATTTAATCAAGTTCATTGTTTGATGATTGTCTGTAAATGTGCTAATATAGTAATTTCCTGCATCTAACAGGTGTCATACAAAAAAAGTCTCGGGGGGATGATGAAATTATTCTCTTCCTACTCTTTAGGGGATCATTAAGCGCTCAGTCAGGAATAATTCTCGTTCACCATCTGACAGATAGCCGTAGCGACATCTGCCCGGATGTGTAATTGATTTGATTATACATATTGGAAAATTAAGTAAATCAACAAATTTTTATACAAAGTTACTCATTTCTTCTGATATACGCAAGTATTTCCAACCCCATATCCACTTCATATCAACTAAAAAACACACTAAAAACAGGATCCCCCCTTATACATCATCACTACAAGTATCTATAACCGCAATTCTGAAACACGAGCAAAAAAATTACCCCCCCCTGATTAACATTATTTAACTTTAAGAGTAGTCTTATTAGTCATATAACCGGCTCGAAAAGTCGAGAAGCAGGGGGAGAGTATAGAAAATATCCAATCGGTGATACCGGGATCATCAAGTCAATCCGTCAGCTTTCAGGAAGGCAAACCTGTTGTGGCAGGAGCAGATGGTTTCTTGCTGTGGTATAACGGAATATCAATGTGAGTCCACACACAATCAGGAAGTAAGCTCCAGAGAGCCACCACAAGTCTCCAGCGACAATCGATGACAGCCACACGCGGATGGCGTACTATGGCACGGATAATCAGCGGAACCACATACGGGAGAGACATTTCCATCGGATAGACAGTGTCGTCACGCAACAATGGAGTGCGTATCCATCCGGGACGTATATCGGTAAAGGTCACATCCACTCCCTCGGAATAGGCCAGTTGCTCAAGGGCAACCATATAGGCCGAGGCGGCAGCTTTAGACGCCGAATAGGCAGCCATAGAGCCAATGCCTTTTGTACCCGCCACACTTGTGACAGCCACGATGCGGCCTCTACGATGTGAGTCACGGAAATAGCCGTAGGCCGCGGCGAGCATACGGGCGAAACCGCCCGAATTGACCGAGAAGATTTCGGCCTGACGGTGAGGATCGAGTCCGTCGTTATCGTAGCCAATACCGGCGGCATGAAAATAAATATCCATACCTCCGAGGCGTTCTATGAGCTGAGCGAGCTTTGCAGGAGCATCGTTGTGAGTTATATCGATCGACTCATACTCGACTGCGTCGGGATACTCCTCCCTAAGGGCCCTGAGGGCCGATGTGTGACGGGCGGCAAGACCTACCCTGACTCCTCTTGAAGCAAATTCCCGGGCGACGGCGAGACCTATGCCCGACGAGGCACCCATAATTACAATACGTGGCATGTTGAAGAAACGTTTTATCGGGATTATATATTATATAAGGTATAACGTGCGTAAAGCTAAAGGAGTTCAGCCTTACAATCAAGCCAACGTTTTGAAATTAGCGGGGATTTAGCTAATTTTGTGAGCCTGATGACCGCACATTTACCGGTGTCAGACGTTATTGTTAAAAGGTCAAGCCATCCGGCCCGACCTATTGACACTATGTAACAACACTCTCAACCAAACTTAATTATGGATTATCGATCACTATTTGTCACACTATCTATAATGGCAATCACCACAACCTCATGTAGCCTTCTCAGCAAGGTGACCGACAAGAAACCTCAGCAGCCTCAGCCCGAGCAGACCGTCGGGGCCGTCACCGAAACTGAGTCAACTGTAGCCGATGATGAGGCTACTTCCCTGAAACCCCTCGAGGGAGAATGGTCAATCACCGAAGTGCTTGGCCAGGAAGTAGTGGTAAACGGCGAAAATCATCCCAAACTCACTCTGACCCCCAAAGGTGAAGGTATGCTCGAAGTGATCGGCTACAACGGTTGCAATTATCTCAACGGAGTGTGGAACATACGCGGCAACCGCATAATCCCGGCCGGCGAAATGATCTCGTCGCTGAGAGCGTGTCCCGACGCGCCCTACGAGTTCAGCGTCAATCAGGCTTTGGGTCAAGCCGCGGGCTACACCGTGGCCGACGACTCCAACATTACGCTCAACTCGGCCTCGGGCAAGGACGTGATGAAACTGCGCAAACGTGGACTGGCGTTTCTCAACGGAGCCTGGAAAGTGACTTCGATCGACGGTGAACCTGTCACTGCCAACATATACATAGTGCTTGACATTGACGAGCATAAAGTCCACGGCAACGCCGGATGCAATCTGCTCAACGGCGAGATAGTGGTAAATCTCGACAAGGGCGACGGCATAGAGTTCCGCAATCTGGTGACCACACGTATGTCGTGTCCCGACTTGGCCACCGAGCGTCAGTTCCTGGTGGCCATGGAAAATGTAGCTACCGTAGCCAAAGGAACCAATGACGACAATGCTTCACTGCTCGACTCCTCTGCCAAGCCGGTAGTGACCCTTAAGCGCCTTTCGGCCGAACAACTTAAAGAACTGAGCGATGAGTGACAAACTGAAACTTGTGGTCTGGAGCCGCGAAGACTATGAGTTGCGCCTGAGCAATATACGCCGCCGGCTGGAACAGGAGTCAATCGACGCCCTGCTGCTTGCCGACAATTCCAATATCTACTATCTCACAGGGCGCGTCTTTGCCGGATACATCTATATACCTCGGCAGGGACTGCCGATATACTTTGTGAGACGCCCGGTTGAAATGGAAGGCGACGGAGTGGTCTATATACGCAAACCCGAAGAGATCCCCGCCGCGATAGGTATGATGCCTCCGCAGCGGCTGGGGTTGGAGCTTGATGTGTTGCCCTACTCTACCGCTTCACGCCTGGCTGCCATCTTCCCCGAGGCCGAGACTGTCAACGCCTCCCCGATGATGAAACAGGTGAGAGCCGTGAAACCGCCATCGGCCCTGCAGATGCTACGCGAGTCGGGAGCACGTCAGACACATGTCTACAACCAGATACCCGGCCTGTTTCACGAGGGCATGAGCGACTTCGAGCTGCAGGTAGAAATCGAACACATCAGCCGCATGGAGGGGTGTCTCGGACAGTTCCGCATCTCGGGCGACAGCATGGAGCTCTATATGGGAAATATCCTTGCCGGAGCAAATGCCGACGCCCCGTCCCCCTACGACTTCGCTATGGGTGGAGCCGGAATGGATCCATCGCTTCCCGTCGGTGCCAACGGGACACTCATTACCCCCGGCACTACCGTGATGGTCGACATCAACGGCAACTATACGGGCTACATGACCGATATGACCAGAGTCTATGCGCTCGGCACTATCGAGCCGCTCGCGCTGAAAGCCCATCAGTGTTCCATCGACATACACCGCGAACTCACCGGGATGATGCGTCCCGGCACACCGGCCAAAAGCCTGTGGGAACGGGCCGAGGAGATAGTCACCCGGGCCGGTCTCAAAGCCTATTATATGGGCCACCGCCAGCACGCAGGCTTCATAGGCCACGGTGTGGGCATCGAGATCAACGAACTCCCGGTCATAGCTCCACGTTCGCGCGACATCATCGAGGAAAACAATGTGATAGCGCTCGAGCCTAAATTTGTTATTCCAACCGTGGGTGCCGTAGGTATCGAAAACACCTATATAGTTCACTCTGACTCAGCCGAGCGGATCACCGATGCCCCGGAGGAGATCATCTATTTCGACAGATAGAAGTCATTTAAACCTGTTCCTTTGTCGGGAACCTGAGTTAGTCACTTCGTAATATCATATTTTCCCATAATGAATCTGAGAAGCCTCGACACAGTACTCTCTCATCTTGACACTCCACTCTATCATGCCATAGGCGAGGCGGCCGACTCCATCGGTCGCCCCTGTTATGCCGTGGGTGGATGTGTGCGTGACCTCTTTCTCGCCCGACAGTCCAAAGACATCGATTTTGTCACCGTAGGCAACGGTATAGAACTTGCCGAAACAGTGGCAACTCGGCTGGGACGCGGCACTCACCTGTCGGTTTTCAGAAACTTCGGAACCGCCCAGGTCAAAAAAGGGGATATGGAACTCGAATTTGTCGGAGCACGCAAGGAGTCATATCAGCGCGACTCCCGTAAACCTATCGTCGAGGACGGCACTCTCGAAGAGGATCTCTCGAGACGTGACTTCACCATTAATGCCCTGGCCCTGCGCATCAACCGCAAAGGCTTCGGCGAACTGGTCGATCTCTTTGACGGTCTCGACGATCTCAAGGCCGGGATACTGCGCACTCCGCTCGACCCGGATATAACCTTCAGCGACGATCCGCTGAGAATGATGAGAGCCGTGAGATTTGCCACGCAACTTCAGTTTGTCATACTTCCCGAGACATTTGCAGCCATACGCCGCAACGCCGAGCGTCTCAAGATAATCTCGCGCGAACGTATAGCCGATGAGCTCAACAAGATAATGGCATCCCCACGGCCGTCAATGGGGTGGCGGCTGCTCAGCGAAAGCGGCCTGTTACCCCTCATACTGCCTGAGCTGGAAGCCATGAAGGGTGTCGAGACGGTAAACGGCCGCGCTCATAAGGACAACTTCGACCACACCCTGGAAGTGCTTGACAAAGTGGCCTTGAAGAGCGACAACCTGTGGCTGCGCTGGGCCTCTCTGATGCACGACATAGCCAAACCCGTGACCAAACGTTGGGACGAAAAGACGGGTTGGACTTTCCACAACCACAATTTCCTCGGGGCCAAAATGATACCTCGCATATTCCGTCGCATGCGCCTGCCTCAGGATCAGAAGATGAAATATGTGGCGAAACTTGTGGAGCTCCACATGCGCCCTATCGCGCTCGTTGAAGACGAAGTCACCGACTCGGCCGTGAGACGCCTCATCAACGACGCCGGCGACGATCTGGAGGATCTCATGACTCTATGTGAGGCCGACATCACTTCCAAAAACCGAGAGAAAGTGAAGCGGCTGTTGGGAAATCTGGCCGTAGTGCGTGAGAAAATCTCTGATCTCAATGCCCGCGACGAGATACGCAACCTTCAGCCACCGGTCGATGGCAACGAGATAATGGAGATATTCAATATCCAGGGGGGCCCGCTGGTAGGCAAGATCAAGAGCGCCCTGAAGAATGCTATCCTCGACGGCGTGATAGCCCCCGGAGACCGAGAAGGTGCTCTCGAGCTGATGTATCGCATAGCTGCGGAGAATGGTCTCCATCCCCTCAGATAATCTATCCAACGACACTTAACGACACAATGTATTATATCACCAAGACATTTGAAATAGCCGGATGTCACAGGCTATCGCTCTCGTATGAGAGCAAATGCTCACGTCTTCACGGCCACAATTGGATTGTCACCGTCCACTGCCGGGCCTCCAAGCTCAATGCCGACGGCATGGTGGCTGATTTCTCACTGATTAAGGAGCAGATCGCCGGTTATCTCGACCACGGCAACTTCAATGAACTGTTGCCGTTCAATCCAACTGCCGAGAATATAGCACGTTGGATCTGTGATCGCATATCCTCCTGCTACCGGGTAGATGTAAAGGAGAGCGAGGGCAATGTCGCGACCTATATCGACGACAGTGTTTCATCCTCTTTGCCGTTCAACGACATCTGACACCAGCAATCCATGAAAGTCAACGAGATATTCTATTCACTTCAGGGCGAAGGATACTTCACCGGGACTCCCGCAGTGTTCCTGAGACTTAGCGGATGTAACCTGAAATGTTCTTTCTGTGACACCGACCATCATGATGGCGAAGAGCTTTCATTTGCAGAGATATTGGCACGACTCTCGGCATATCCCTCGCGACACCTTGTGGTGACAGGAGGCGAGCCGTCTCTGCAGCTCGACGAGACGACAGTCGACTCTCTTCATGAGGCCGGATACTTTATACAGGTCGAGACCAACGGCACCAACCCTCTGCCCGAAGGGATCGACTGGGTTACATGTTCACCCAAGCAGGGAGCGGAGTGCAGGCTCAAGCGTATTGATGAAATCAAAATCGTCTATCTCGGTCAGGATGTGGAGCAGATCGCTCTGTCAATGCCCATGGCTACCCACTATTTTCTCCAGCCATGCAGTTGCTCCAACACGGCCGAGACCGTCAGCTACATTCTCGCTCATCCCCACTGGCGACTATCGCTCCAAACCCACAAGCTTATAGATATTCAGTAGAAAACCTGACAATCCCTCCACATTTCACCTCCCTATTATGAACGGATGGCTTACGGTGGCACTCCTGGTAGTGTCCAACATTTTCATGACCTTTGCCTGGTATGGCCAGTTGAAACTCCAGCAGCTCAAAGTAATCACTTCCGACACTCCACTTTATATAGTTATACTTCTCTCGTGGGGGATAGCTCTTTTGGAATACTTGTTCATGGTTCCGGCCAACCGATATGGTTTTAACGGTAACGGCGGTGCTTTCTCGCTCCTCCAGCTCAAAGTGATACAGGAAGCTGTCTCACTCATAATTTTCTCGGTCTTCGTGATACTGTTTTTTAAAGGCGAAGCTCTCCACTGGAATCATTTCCTGGCTTTTTCGCTACTGATCATTGCCGTCTATCTCGTGTTTATGGACTCCTGACCCCTTCTCCCATACAATAAACGATCAAGCGCGTCGACCGGATAATAATCCTGACCGACGCGCTTGATTGTTTTATATCAGTTCAGAAGCAATTTTCTCAGCGAGTATATTTGCCGAGATCGACATTACGCATGTCGCCTGAAGCGAGGAACTCGGTGTGGAACGCAAGCGAAGCCTCAAGAGTGTGGGGAGTCTGACCGCCACGGGTCGACATCCTGAGATAGTCGCGGAGAAGCTCGCGATACATGGGGTGAGCGCAATTGTCAATAATCACATGAGCACGCTGCACGGGATCAAGACCACGGAGGTCGGCTATGCCCTGATCGGTCACGATGACATCGACAGAGTGTTCAGTATGGTCGACATGCGACACCATAGGTACGATATTGGAGATCTTGCCCTCCTTGGTGATAGAGGGACATGAGAAGATCGAGACGTAGGCATTGCGGGTGAAGTCGCCCGAACCGCCGATACCGTTCATCATGCGGGTGCCGGTCACATGTGTCGAGTTGATATTACCGAAAATGTCAGCCTCGAGCGCAGTGTTCATGGCTATGACTCCGAGTCGGCGTATCACCTCGGGATTGTTGGAGATCTCGACGGGACGGATCACAAGGTGTTCCTTGAAGAAGTCGATATTGCTGATCACCTCTTCCTCGACCTCGTTGCTGACAGTGAGCGAGCTTGTAGAGCCAAACTTGCAGCGGCCCTTCTTCATGAGGTCGATCACAGCATCCTGGATCACTTCAGTATACATTTCGAAAGCAGGGATCTCCTTGGCGTCGGCAAGACCGTAGAGCACGGCATTTGCCACATTGCCCACACCGCTCTGGATAGGCAGGAACGTGGAGGGAATGCGACCGGCCTTCATCTCGCCTATGAGGAAACGGCACACGTTGGCGCCTATCATCTGTGTGGTCTCGTCGAGCGGAGTGAAAGGCTTGACACCCTCGTAGCTGTCGCTCATCACCACGCCCACGATCTTCTCGGGATCGAGCTTGAGCACGGGAGAACCGATGCGGTCACTGGCATGGAAAATAGGTATCTCACGACGATTGGGGGGATCGAGAGGCAGATAGATGTCGTGAAGACCATAGAGGGCATGGCGAAGCTTCTCGTTGAGCTCTATGATGATACGCTTGGCCATCTTGGCAATTGTCGGGACATTGCCAACACCTGTACCGACAACGACAGTGCCGTCGTCCTTGATGTCGCTGACCTCGATGATAGCTATATCTATGTCACCGATAAAACCATAGCGGAGTTTCTGGGCTGTCTCCGAGAGATGAAGATCATAGTAGTGGGCATCATGACTATTGATGCGCTTACGCAGATCGGGGTGATTCTGATAGGGTGTACGGCGACCGATAGCATTGGCACGGGCAAGCACTCCGTCACACTTGTCGGAGGTTGACGCTCCTGTCACAATATTGATCTTGAACGGTTCGCCCTGGGCATGAAGACGCTCGGCCTTGGCGGCTATCGCCTGGGTCACCATCTTGGGTGCGCCGGGAGCGGTAAAACCGGAGAAGCCGCAATTACAGTCGTTGTAGAAGAGCTCGGCAGCTTCTTCAGCGGTAATAATAGGAAATCTCATTGTGATGGTTATAGATTTTTAGTTTTTATTATCGATGATATAAGATTTTGCTAATTATTGAAGCGGGGTAATGATAGTGGAGTCGATAACGGCACGTCGCCATCGGGAGTAGTGATCGTCGTCCGACCCGGTGGATTCATCTCCGGTAGCTTTGGGTTCAGCCGACCGGAGATTGGCAGCTTTGCCCTCGCTACGGGACACAGGGATATATCCAGTCACCGACTCCCCCTCAGTCTCAGGGGCCACCGGCCGTGGCGAGGAAACTGCGGGTACTTCCTTCGCTGCTTCATGACGCGACCCATAGGAAAGTCGCTCAGCATATCCGGCAAACGGCACTCCTGCCGGCCGGGAATTACCATTGCCTCGGGGAGCTGCCTTACCGGCTGTCCCGGCCGATGACGACCGAGCCTGCCAACTTCTGACAATCACAAAGACTGCCGTAAACAGTATAAAAAATATTATGCGCTCCATTGAGAATATTTTCGTAACTTTGTGGAAAGTTTTGTGCAAAGTTACTCTTTTTTAAAGTAACTCCAAAAGATTTAAGCCCCTTATATGCAATCCAACCGCTCCTTATATATCGAAACCTACGGATGCCAGATGAACGTAGCCGACAGCGAAGTAGTAGCTTCAGTGATGGAAACCGTCGGCTATGACATGGCCCCTACCCTCGAGGAGGCAGATGCAGTGCTTCTCAACACTTGCTCGATACGCGACAATGCCGAGCAAAAGATACTCTCACGCCTGGCTTTTCTCAACTCTCTCAGGCGCAAACGTTCGCGTGAGCTGCCCCGACTCATCATCGGTGTGATAGGATGTATGGCCGAGCGAGTTAAGGAAGACCTCATCGAGCACCATGGAGTTGACCTCGTGGCCGGCCCTGATTCCTATCTCGATCTGCCGGCCCTTTTTGGCGCCGTTGAAGCCGGCGAAAAGGCCGTCAACGTAGAGCTCAGCACTACCGAGACCTACCGTGACATAATCCCGGCCCGCATCACGGGCAACACTGTCAGCGGTTTCATCAGTATTATGCGCGGATGTAATAACTTCTGTTCCTACTGCATCGTGCCCTACACCCGCGGTCGCGAACGTTCGCGCGAAGCCCGGAGCATACTCTCGGAGTTGGCCGACCTGCGTAGTCGCGGTTTCCGTGAAGTCACCCTGCTGGGACAGAATGTCAATTCCTATCGTTACGAGCCTGCCGACGGAGGCACCCCCGTCACTTTTCCCGACCTGCTGGCTCTGGTTGCCGACGCAGCTCCCGATATGCGGATACGCTTCACTACCTCCCACCCCAAGGATATGACCGACGAGATCATCGACGTGATCGCTTCGCGACCCAATATCTGCCGTCACATCCACCTGCCGGTGCAGTCGGGCAGCAATGAGGTGCTTCGCCTCATGAACCGCCGCTACACCCGAGAGTGGTATCTCGACCGCATAGCCGCGATACGCCGCCGTCTCCCCGACTGCGGTATCACAACCGATCTCTTCACCGGGTTTCATAACGAGACCGAGGAGGACTTTCAACTGACGCTTTCATTGATGGAAGAGGTTGGCTTTGACTCGGCTTTCATGTTTAAATACTCGGAGCGACCCGGCACCCAGGCCTCGCGCATCATGCCCGACAATATCCCTGAAGAGGTCAAGATCGAACGACTGAACCGGATGATCGCCCTTCAGAACCGTCTGTCGCTCGAGTCAAACCAGCGCGACATAGGTAAAACTTTCGAAGTACTGGTCGAGGGAGTCTCCAAGCGTTCCAAAGACCAGATGGTAGGTCGCACGGAACAGAATAAGACCGTGGTCTTTGACCGCATACCGTCGCTACACATAGGATCGACCGTCAGGGTCAGGATCTCCTCAGCAAGTTCGGCCACCCTCATAGGCAGTGCCCTCGAAGATTGACTCCTCCCTACCCCATCCACATTTAGTCTTAACTGTCTCTCCCGAAAATCTTTTTGCCACTCCCGATTGTTAAAAAGATACACACCTCACGTGAATTGATTTAGCATTATGGACTACAAGAATCTACTGTTTAATATAGATATACCTCCCGTATCAGCTCCGGCCCCGGGAGCCCTTCTGGTCTCCGAGCCTTTTTTACGCGAGGAGTATTTCAATCACGCAGTGATCTCTCTGGTCGAGTATGAGCCGGGGAAAAGCGCTATGGGAGTCGTGCTTAATAACAAGACCGACTATAAACTCCAGGATCTCGTCGAGGGTATCACCGTGACAGAACCCATACCCGTGTTCTGCGGAGGGCCGGTAGGTGAAGACCGTCTCTTTTTCATCCATACTCTGGGCGATCTGATACCCGACACTCAGCCTTTGAGCAACGGATTGTGGATCGGAGGTGACTTTGACGCTATGCTCAAGATAGTCAATGACCGCTATGAGCTCGACGGCAACATAAGGTTTTTTGTAGGTTACAGCGGTTGGGAAGCCGGACAGCTCGAAGGCGAACTGGCTCGCAACGTCTGGACTGTTGCCGAGATGCCCGAGTCGCCCCATCAGTTGCTGAGAGGCACAGGAGATGCTGCCTGGCACAACATAGTGCGTTCGCTGGGTGCCGACTACCGTGGCTGGCTATATCATCCCCAGAACCCTATGGTGAACTGATCATCTGAAAGGAGCGTGGCAACCCTTTGTCGGCCGATCATACATACACAATGACCATGCACGACATCCCGGCCCCGGTACATTTGATTAAAAGCATGGGAAGGATGCCACATCAGAATGTGACACCTATCGCTATCGTGGCGAGATTGAGGCCGTGAATGATTGAATCGGCCTTGTCGCCATAAAAACTAAGAGAGTTGTAGGTATAGGAGAGCGTCAGATAAGACGAGAATGTCGCTCCGGTGGCAAGATGTATGCCGACACCCGGCTGAAGGAAAAAACTACGGCGTTCGCCGACCGAAGGTATCTGATTGAATGCAATTCCGCCTCTCAGATCGCCAAACAGCAACGAGGGTTTGCGGGTGAAAGAAGATCTCAGATGGGCATAGACAGGATACATGCGGGTGGAATTTGACATGACCATATCCACTCCGGCACCTATACCGGCTACCTCGATATAAGGCCCCGAATAACCGAGGAGAGCCCTGAGATTGATGGTCGACATATTGTCTCCGCCCATGTCTATACCTGTCCCGGCTTCAGCACCCCAGATAAAGTGACGGTCATCATCGGCGACCGCGCCAAAAGCCACGACAACCGAGAGCATAAGTGTCAGTAATATCCCTCTCATATACGAAATGTCGATCGGTGAGTTAACGCTTACCATCATTGCCTGTTGACGAGTCTGAGGCTCGCCCATCGGTCGAGAACGGTGTGATCGCCGTAGCTGAGCCCCACCACCTCGGCCGTCTTCATGATAACAGGTATATCCTCTTCATAGAAACCGCTGAGTATCACCTCGGCACCCGGCGACAAAGTATCGGCATAAGCCGCGAGATCGGCTATGATGATATTGCGGTTGATATTGGCAAGGAAAAGATCGACATCCCTGATCCGGGAAAGCACCGAAGCATCTCCGTGATGCAGTGTCACATTGGCAGTTCCATTGATACGCAGATTTTCACGGGCGTTCTCACAGGCAAACTCATCGATCTCCACTGCGTCGACACAGGCAGCTCCCCTCATATCGCAGAGTATGGCAAGAATACCTGTGCCGGTACCCATATCGACAACCTTCCGCCCCGTGAGATCAAGATTAAGCAACCGTCGCAATATGAGAGTCGTGGTTGCATGATGACCTGTGCCGAAAGCCATCTTGGGATCTATGACTATATCATAGGTGCATGATGGAATATCCTTATGGAAAGTCGAGTGTATGACACACAGATCGTCAATCACGATAGGTTTGAAATAGTTCTTCTCCCACTCTTCGTTCCAATCCTGGCCCTCGACTACGGTATGGGTCTCGGTCACAGTGGTCTCCATAGGGAAATTCTCAATTATCTGATCGAGTGCCAAGGCATCAAAATCCTCCTTGCGGATATAAGCCGTGAGACCCTCGTTATCGGGCACGAAGCTTTCATAACCGATCTCGGAGAGCATAGCCGCAAGAATATCGGTCATTGTCTCATTACAGGGATCGAGCGAAAGCCTCACCTCTGAATAATCATTCATATTGTTGGAGTAGTTGCTATTGTGTAATTCAAGGTAACAGAAAAGAGGAGATCAGTGATAAAGCCACGACATCGCCCTGACTACCGTCGCAGAGCACGGGTGAACTTGAAGATGCGCGAGCCAAATTTCCAGGCTAAGAGAGCAATGTCAATATAGCTAAAAGCTCCAAGCAGCTTGCCGATCAGACCTGTCGGAGAACCGCCGAGAACCCCCTTCTCACCTACTGAATGGAGGCGCGAAGTCAGACGCTCACGGCTGATGAC
>JAAVCX010000030.1 GCA_014802105.1 Bacteroides sp.
AGCGGATGGGCACATCGCCAAAGCGGAGGTGAGAGCAGGTGAAGCCGCCCGACTTCTTGGAGTCGTAAGCGAAGTAAGCCTGGCAGTACTTGTTGGTGTTGTCGCCGATGATCTTCACGGAGTTCTTGTTGGCACCTACAGTACCGTCAGCACCGAGACCGTAGAACTTGGCCTCGAATGTGCCTTCGCCACCAAGAGCGAGCTCCTCTTTGGGAGGAAGCGAGGTGAAGGTAACGTCGTCGATGATACCCACGGTGAAGTGATCCTTGGGAGTGGGGAGAGCGAGGTTCTCGAACACCGAGATGATCTGAGCGGGGGTGGTGTCCTTTGAAGCGAGACCGTAGCGGCCGCCCACGATGACGGGAGCATCAGCCTGGCCGTAGAAGCAGTCACGCACGTCGAGATAGAGGGGCTCGCCGTTTGCGCCGGGCTCCTTGGTGCGGTCGAGCACAGCGATACGCTTGGCGGTCTTGGGGACAGCAGCGAGGAAGTGCTTGGCGGAGAAGGGACGATAGAGGTGAACCGATACGAGACCTACCTTCTCGCCCTGGGCGGTGAGGTGGTCAATAGCCTCCTGGGCAGCCTGGGTGACAGAGCCCATGGCGATGATGACGCGGTCAGCATCGGGAGCGCCGTAGTAGTTGAAGAGGCCATACTCGCGACCGGTGATGCGGGTGATCTCCTTCATGTACTCCTCGACGATCTCGGGCACACGGTTGTAGTATTCGTTGCAGCTCTCGCGATGCTGGAAGAAGACGTCGCCGTTCTCGGCCATGCCGCGTGCTACGGGGTTGCCGGGGTTGAGGGCGCGGGCGCGGAAGTCGGCCAGAGCTTTCTGGTCAACCAGGGGAGCCAGGTCGTCCTGGTCCATGGCCTCGACCTTCTGGATCTCGTGAGAGGTGCGGAAACCGTCAAAGAAGTTGAGGAAGGGCACGCGGCTCTTGATGGTGGCGAGGTGGGCTACACCTGCGAGGTCCATGACCTCCTGTACGCTACCCTCGGCGAGCATGGCGAAGCCGGTCTGACGGCAGGACATAACGTCCTGGTGGTCACCGAAGATCGACAGAGCGTGAGAAGCGAGTGTACGGGCCGACACGTGGAACACACAGGGGAGGAGCTCACCGGCAATCTTATACATATTGGGGATCATCAGGAGAAGACCCTGAGAAGCGGTGTAGGTAGTGGTGAGGGCACCGGCCTGGAGAGAACCGTGAACAGCACCTGCGGCGCCGCCTTCGCTCTGCATTTCCTGCACGAGGACAGTCTCGCCAAAGATGTTTTTACGCCCTGCGGCAGCCCATTCATCGACATATTCAGCCATAGTCGACGACGGGGTGATGGGATAGATAGCGGCTACCTCCGAGAACATATAGCTCACGTGGGCAGCTGCCTGGTTACCATCACAAGTCAGAAATTTTTTTTCTTTGCTCATAGTGATATTGATGGAAATATATATGTGTTGATTTTAACGGTAGAGAGATTTGAGGTGAGACGGATTGGTGTCTATCGGCCGATGTCGGTTGAAACAAGGGTCTAACATCTGCAAAGATACAAATTTTATCTTAATACCTGCAAAAAAATTTCCCTTGAGAGATGGATTTGACATCTTGACATTTTGTCAATTTGACATTTTGACATTTTGACAAGATGTCAAACCGGCCTTGACTATCGTAGCGGACGCAGGCCGTCACATCCAGGGAAGCCGCTGCATCCCCAGAACTCGCGTCCCTGTCCCTGCCCTTTCTTCTGCATTCTCCTGAGCATAGGTTTTCCACATTTGGGGCAGGCGGGGGCTCCCTGAGCGTCGGCCTGCTCTCTGCGGGCCTGAAGACGACTTTGGGTGAGATTTTCGGTAAAGCCTCCCTGCTGCCTGAAGTCGCGTAGCTGAGCGGCAAGCATACTGGTGAGCATCACGTTGATTTTCAAGCATAATGCCACCAGGCAGTTGCAGGCATCGGAGTCACTGCCACGCTCCAGGAAGCAGTCAAAACGTGCCTGTTGGGCGGCGATATGGGCTATGGCATCAGATATGAAGTTCTCGCCATAGACAGGTTTCTCGAGCTGCAGATTTATTACACTCAGGAAACGGCGGTCGTCGGTGGGCCACGGGGCGAGCGAGTGTCTCATCATGTAGTTCATAAAGTCGCCCATCAACTCGTGGGTGCTGGCGCGGGCCACATCGGTCAGACGCATTTCTGTCTCCAGGGAGGTTTCATGGCGTCCCGATCCCTCGGCTATATTGGCTCGGATGGAGCGCGCGGCCTGGGTCATCTGGTCGAAGAGGCGGTGACCTGGGTCGATCCTATGATCGACAAAGCGATCACAGAAGCGCTGTGTGGCCAGCTCTATGATATTGGCGAGCACCCAGGCATTGAGCCAGAAGTAGGAGGGCGCCGAGGTAAATCTGATAGCCATAGGGAGGGGGGTCAAATTGTCATTTTGTCATTTTGACATCTTGTAATCTTGTCATCTTGTCAATTTGACATTTTGACAAGGTGTCAGGAGGGGGTCAGTCGAGCTCGATCTCGTCGATGAAGACAAAGCCGGGGGCGCCGGCGCCGGGATGCCAGGAGGGGATGGCGGCCTCGGGGGTGACCGTGAGCTTGACATAGCGGGCTTCGACGGGTGGAAAGTCGAAGGTGTGGGTCTCGGTCGAGGAGCGTCCCTCGGTCATCGGCCCATAGTCGCAGGAGGCTACCTGGAGATATTTCCCGCCGTCGTCGCTGACTTCCACCTTGATGGCTCTGGCGTCAAATATCCAGGCCCCGGTCTCGACATTGGTGTGGATAGTGAGGCGACTCACTTGCTGTGGCCGGCCGAGGTCGACCACGGCTATGAGATCGTGACCTGCATATCCGAGCCATTCGCCGCTATGGTAGGGGCCTCGGGCCCGCTTGCCATCGGTCAGTATGGCTCCTCCGCCGGCGGCATAACGGGGGTGAGGCGGAGTGACGAGCGTGACGGGACAACAGGTGGCTTTATTGAAATTGACCCGGGCCGTAAAGGGCCTGCTTGTTTCCTGGCCGCGCAGGGCCACAGCCTTGATGTCGGCCGAGGCTCCGAGCATGACGGGGCCTGTGTAGAGCGGCGAAGCAGCCGAGGGGTCGGAGCCGTCGAGGGTGTAATGGACGGGCGCGCCGTCGACGGTAGAGAGCGTGAGCGCCAGGGCGCGGGCGTTGATGTCGGGGGTGATGTCGCCCGTCACGTCATAGAGATGGCGCGCATAGTTGTAGCCGGCCGCTTCGTAGTGGTTGATGAGGCGGGCCAGGCGTCGGGTGAACTCCTCGTAGTCCTTGGGGGCATCGCTCCATTGCACTTCGGCGAGCGCTCCCATGCGCGGCAGTTCCATATACTGCACCTGAGAGAATGTGGGGATATATTCGGTCCACAGATTGGCCTGAACACCGACTATATGGCTCCCCTCCTCCGCAGAGAGCTCGTCGGGCACAGGGGTGAAGCTATATACCTTCTCGAGCGGCACATAACCGCCGATGGCGTCGGGCTCCCGGTCGCGGTCGATACTCTGATAATAGTCGAAGTAGAAGTAATCGTTGGGGGTCATGATCACGTCATGGCCCCTGCGGGCAGCCTCTATGCCTCCCCCCTGTCCGCGCCACGACATGACTATCGCACCCGGGGCGAGTCCGCCTTCGAGAGTTTCGTCCCAGCCTATCATGTTGCGTCCGTGAGAGGTGAGAAATTCCGAGGCGTGGTGTATCAGGTGGCTCTGGAGTTTCTCCTCGGGAGTGCCCGCGTCATCGGCTTTGAAGCCGAGCTGTTTTATCTTCGCCTGACACTTGGGACACTGCTCCCAACGCAGCTTCGGACACTCGTCGCCACCCACGTGAATGTATCGGCTCGGGAAAATATCGATAATCTCGCCCAACACATCGTCGATGAAACGATAGGTCGAGTCGTTGCCGGCACAGAGCACCTCCTCGCTGACACCCCAGTCTCGCCACACCTCGTAGGGGCCCCCGGTGCATCCGAGATGAGGATAGGCCCTGAGGGCGGCCTGCATGTGGCCGGGCATGTCGATCTCGGGCACGACGGTGATATGTCGCTCGGCGGCATAGCGCACTATCTCCCGGGCCTCGTCCTGAGTGAAGAAGCCTCCGTAGGGTATCGAGTCATACTTGCCGGAATTGTGGCCTAAGACGGTGGCCGTGCGCTCCGAACCGAGAGCCGTGAGCCCGGGCCGGCTCTTGATCTCTATGCGCCAGCCCTGGTCGTCGGAGAGATGCCAGTGGAAGGTGTTGATATTATGGAGCGCGAGCATGTCGATGAAAGTCTTCACCGAGTCGAGCGGGAAGAAATGTCGGCACACGTCGAGATGGGCTCCGCGATAGGAGAACCGCGGCTGATCACTGATAGTCACTCCGGGGAAAACCACATTATTGTCGCCGGCCACGGGTATCGACTTACGCAGGGTCTGAAGCCCGTAGAAAGTGCCGGCAGCCGAGACGCCGTTGACGGTGATACCATCGGCGCCCACTTTCAGCCGGTAGGCTTCGGGGTTATCTCCGTCGAGAGTGGCGAGCAGTGCTATGCGGTCTCGGCCGGGGGTGCCCGGCTCAACCTTTGGGGTCAGGCCGGTGAGCTGAGTGAGATAGCCGGCAAACAGGCGTGCGTCAGAGGCCAGTACACTGTCGCCGGGAGTGTAGACAATCACCGTGGAGGGGCCGAGCACGAAGCTGTCGCCTTTGACAGGCTCTATCACCGCGGGCAAGGGCACAACTTCATAATCGGCGGTGAGCCGGCCACGCGTGGCACAGGAGGTGGCCAAGGCCGACACGGCGGTCAGGGAGGCCAACAGATAGAGGAGTGGTTTCATGATAAGCAGCGGGGGGTATCAGGTGTTAATCTCGGAGCCCCGGAGATAGACTTTGCGTATCACCGGGGTGGCGTAGGCGTAGGGGTAGAAGTCGAGCGACGGGAGCTGACGGGTGATATAGAAATTGGCCACTTTGCCCGGGGCTATGCTGCCATAGTCACGGCCACAGTCCATGGCGTAGGCTCCGTTGAGAGTGGTGGCGTTGAGAGCCTCGGCTGTGGTGAGCTTCATCTTGATACATCCGAGCGACATTACCATGCGCATATTTCCCGAGGGGGACGATCCGGGATTGTAGTCAGAGGCCAAGGCTACGACAGCCCCCTCGGCTATGGCCTGCCGGGCCGGCCCGTAGGGCATGCCCAGAAAGAAGGAAGCACCGGGGAGCATGGTGGCCACCGTGGAGTTGCGGCTCAGCAGGTCGATCTCCTCGCGGCCTATACGCTCGAGATGATCGACCGAGAGAGCACCGTGGGCCACTCCGACCTGCACTCCGCCCGAGACGGCGAGCTCGTTGGCATGGATCTTGGGGCGCAGTCCGTAGCGTGCGGCCGCCGTGAGGATGCGGTCGGTATCCTCGACGGTGAAGAAACCCTCGTCACAGAAGACGTCGACAAAGTCGGCCAGTCCCTCGGCGGCTACGGCCGGGATCATCTCGTCGCAGACCAGGGTGACATAGTCGCTCTGACGGCCCTTATAGGCGCGTCCGACGGCATGGGCACCGAGGAAGGTGGCCCTCACCCTCATCGGGGTGCTCCCGGCTATGCGTGCTATGACGCGCAGCATCTTGAGCTCGTCGGCCGTGGTGAGTCCATAGCCGCTCTTGATCTCGACACATCCTGTGCCCATGGCGGTGATCTCGTTGACACGCTCCATGGCCTGGGCATAAAGCTCCTCCTCAGAGGTGGCGTGGAGCAGGTCGGCCGAGTTGAGTATACCTCCGCCCTGACGGGCTATCTCTTCATAGCTCAGGCCGTTGATTTTGGCTATGAACTCCATCTCGCGGCTTCCGGCATAGACGATGTGGGTGTGGGAGTCGCAGAAGGAGGGGAAGAGCCAACCGCCGGCGGCGTCGACCACCTCTTCGTTCTCGCGCGGAGCGGGCACCCGGCTCATGGGGCCGAAGTCGGCGATGAGCTCTCCGTCAGTGCGCAGCCAGGCGTCGGCAATGGTGTCGATCTCCTTCATGGCCGGGCCGCGCAGGTGGGAGCGACGCTCGCGGTCGGCTCCCACCAGACAACCTATATTGATAATCAGCATGATCAGGGATTATTGCGTAAGAAATCGACCGAGGCGGCGATCAGGGGTGCCATGACGGTGTCGTTGATGATGAAGGGGACTACGCGTCGATACTCACTGTGCCACTGCTCGAGGGCGGGCGACGATTTGAGCGGACGGCGCAGGTCGAGAGCCTGGGCGGCGTTCATCAGCTCGATGGCAAGGATGCGCTCGGTGTTGTCGACCACGCGGCAGAGCTTGGTGGCCGAGTTGCCGCCCATCGAGACATGGTCTTCCTGGCCCTGAGAGGAGGGGATGGTGTCGCAACTGGTGGGCCAGCAGAGCCCCTTTGACTGGTTGACTATAGAGGCGGCCGCATACTGGGGGATCATGAAACCGCTGTTGAGACCGGGGTTGGCCACCAGGAAGGAGGGGAGCCCGCGGCTTCCCGAGATGAGACGGAAAATGCGACGCTCGGAGATGCTTCCCAGCTCGGCCACGGCGATGGTGAGATAATCCATAGGCAGGGCGATGGGCTCTCCGTGGAAGTTGCCGGCCGAGACTATAATATCTTCGTCGGGGAAGATGGTGGGATTGTCGGTGGGTGAATTGATCTCGGTCTCGATCACGTCGGTGACGTATGAGATGGCGTCTTTGGCGGCTCCGTGTACCTGGGGCATGCAGCGGAAGGAATAGGGATCCTGCACATGCTGTTTGGGGCGGCTGATGAGCTCGCTGCCCTCGAGCCAACGGCGCACGGCACGTGCCGTGGCGAGCTGGCCGGGATGGGGTCGCACTGCGTTGACCTCATCGCCAAACGGCTCTATGCGGCCGTCGAAGGCATCGAGCGACATGGCGCCGATCTTGTCGGCGAGTGCGCTCAGCCTATGTATGCGCAGCAGGGCATAGACGGCGTGGGACGACATGAACTGAGTGCCGTTGAGCAGAGCCAGACCCTCTTTGGAGACAAGCTTGACCGGCTCCCAGCCCTTCTCGACGAGCACCTCGGCGGCAAGGCGGGTCTCGCCCTTATAGATGACCTCGCCCAGACCGAGCAGGGGCAGGCACATATTGGCCAGAGGAGCCAGGTCGCCCGAGGCTCCGAGCGATCCCTGCTGATAGACCACGGGGAGAATATCCTCGTTGAAGAAGTCGACCAGACGGTTGACTGTCGAGAGCTGCACACCGGAGTTGCCGAACGACAGCGACATGATCTTGGTGAGGAGCATGATCTTGACAATCTGCGGATCGACCTTGTCGCCACATCCACAGGCGTGAGACTTCACCAGATTTTCCTGGAGCGTGGCCAGGTCGTTGGCCCCGATGGATATATTGCAGAGTGAGCCGAAGCCTGTAGTGATACCGTAGATGGGGCGGTCACACTCCTTGATTTTATCGTCGAGAAACTGACGGCAACGGTTGATGCGTTCTACCGACTCGTCGCTGAGGGCGAGTGTCATTTTCTTGTCGAGGATTTCCCCTACCCGCTCGATAGTGAGACGCTCGGGACTTATATAATGGATCATGATGAGTTGATGATTTAAGGATGATTGATGATTGGATTGGATTGGGCCGGGCCGGTCAGCTGAAGGCGGCGTCGACGAGGGCGTCGTCGGCGATATTCGGCAGAGTGACGCGTAAGAGCGGTGTGCGCTCCATCTCGCGCTTGATGGCCGAGATAGCTCCGGGATTACGGGCCCAGCTACGGCGTGCTATACCGTTGTTGACGTCCCAGAGGAGCATCTCGTCTATGTGGCGGGCCGAGTCGGCAGAGCCGTCGATGACCATGCCGAAGCCACCGTTGATGACCTCGCCCCAGCCTACTCCGCCGCCATTGTGGATCGACACCCATGTGGCGCCGCGGAAGGAGTCGCCGATGACGTTATGGACAGCCATATCGGCGGTGTATTGCGAGCCGTCATAGATATTGGAGGTCTCGCGATAGGGGGAGTCGGTGCCCGAGACATCGTGGTGGTCGCGGCCGAGGACGATGGGTGCCGAGATCTCGCCGCGGGCGATAGCGTCGTTGAAGGCCCGGGCTATGAGGGTGCGTCCGAGCGAGTCGGCATAGAGGATGCGGGCCTGAGAACCCACCACGAGCTTGTTGCGGCCGGCCTCGCGTATCCAGTGGATATTGTCGCGCAACTGCCCCTTGATCTCGTCGGGAGCCTCGGCGAGAATCTCCTCGAGCACCCGGGCAGCTATCTCGTCGCTCTTGGCCAGGTCGGCGGGATCGCCCGAGGAGCACACCCAGCGGAAGGGCCCGAAGCCGTAGTCGAAGAACGAGGGGCCCATGATGTCCTGCACGTAGGAGGGATAGCGGAAGGAGCCGTCGGGGGCGAGGATGTCGGCTCCGGCACGCGAAGCCTCGAGCAGGAAGGCATTACCGTAGTCAAAGAAGTACATGCCGCGGCCGGTGAGGGTGTTGATGGCGGCCACCTGGCGGCGCAGCGACTCCTGCACATGTTTCCTGAACTGTTCGGGATCGGCAGCCATCATGGTCTTGGCCTCCTCGAAGGAGAGTCCGGCAGGATAGTATCCGCCCGCCCAGGGATTATGGAGCGAGGTCTGGTCAGAGCCGAGATCCACCTCGACACCATCGGCGGCGAGACGCTCCCAGAGGTCGACCACGTTGCCCTGATAGGCGAGCGACACGGCCTCACGGTTGGCCCGGGCAGTCTTGACACGCTCGAGCAGCTCGTCGAGCGAGGTGTAGACCTCGTCGACCCAGCCCTGGGAGTGACGGGTGGCCACAGCCTTGGGGTTGACCTCGGCTATGACACTGACTACTCCGGCTATATTGCCGGCCTTGGGCTGGGCTCCCGACATGCCGCCGAGACCGGCCGAGACAAAGAGCATTCCGCCCAGGTCGTGACGCCCCTCGGGGAGCCGGCGTCGACCGGCGTTGAGGACGGTGATGGTGGTGCCGTGGACTATGCCCTGAGGGCCGATATACATGTAGGAACCGGCTGTCATCTGTCCATATTGCGAGACACCGAGGGCATTGAAACGCTCCCAGTCGTCGGGCTTGGAGTAGTTGGGGATCACCATGCCGTTGGTGACGATGACACGCGGAGCGTCGGGATGGGAGGGGAAGAGACCGAGGGGGTGGCCCGAGTACATGACGAGGGTCTGATGGTCGGTCATCTCAGAGAGATATTTCATGGCGAGGAGATACTGGGCCCAGTTCTGGAACACGGCTCCGTTGCCGCCATAGGTGATGAGTTCGTGAGGGTGCTGGGCCACGCGCGGATCGAGATTGTTCTGGATCATCATCATGATAGCGGCCGCCTGGCGCGAACGGGCGGGATACTCGTCGACGGGACGGGCATACATCTCGTAGTCGGGGCGCAGACGGTACATGTAGATGCGACCATAGGTCTCGAGCTCCCGGGCAAATTCGGGAGCGAGCTCGGCATGGAGATGCTCGGGGAAATAACGCAGGGCATTCTTCAGGGCGAGACGCTTCTCCTTGGGGGAGAGTATATCCTTGCGGCGGGGCGCATGGTTGACATTGGGATCGTAGGGACGGGGGGACGGGAGCTTATCGGGGATACCGGCAGCCACCGCCGAGCGGAATTCTTCTTTAGTCATGGTCAGTAATAAGGTCAGTTAGGGATAAGTTACTTAGCGCGCGAGCACTTCGTCAACCACGGCGAGCACGGCAGCCTCGGCCTCGAGAGTCTCGGCGGCTATGGCGTCGGCACGGGCAAGCAGCTGCTCAGCCTTGGCGCGGTCGTGGAGCTGAGCGGCGTTGATGCGCACATTGAGACGGGCTCCGAGCACAGCCGAACGGGCGGCCAGAGCACCTACTCCGGCATCGCTGACCGAGGCGGGATTGCCGGTCGAAGCCATCGACTTGAGCAGCGGCATGGTAGCGGCGGCGGCTTCCATGGTGGCGAGGGGTATCTCGGTGGCATAGAGAGTGGCGGCCTCGATAGCAGCGGCGCGGGCGGCCTTCTCCTCGTCGGTCGACTTGGGCATCTTGAAGGCGTCCATGATGAGATTGAAGGCCTTGGTGTCTTCATCGACGAGATGGAGCAGACGCTCCACAAGTTCCTGACCCTGATCGGCCTGATCGGAGAACTCTTTCCAACGGTCGTCCCAGCCGGCCTTGTGGGAAGAAAGATTGGCCACCATAGTACCCAGGGCGGCGGCGAGCGCACCCATATAGGCGGAAATGGATCCTCCGCCGGGCGCGGGCGACTCGGAGGCTGTCTCGTAGGCAAACTCCGCGCAGGTCAGGCCTGTGAGGCTCTTGCCGGGTTCATTAGGAGCGATGAGATACTCGACGACTTTCTCTTCGGGCTTGAAGGGAGCAAGCTCGTCGAGGCCCATCGACCTGACTGCCATGCGTATGATCTCGCTCTCGGGGAGACCCGTGGAGCGTTGCTGTTTGTGCAGGAAGTAGCGGCCGGCCTCGATGAGTGTGCGCTTGGGCACCAGACCGACTATCTCGGTGCCGGTGACACGCAGACCGCGGGCGGCTGCCGCACGGCTCACTTCGTCAAAAGCGACATGGAGGGGTGTGACGGCTATGTCGGTAATGTTCATCGACACCTGGGCTATGCCATACTCGTCGATAAACCAGCCGATGGCCTTGGTGGCCTTGAGGGTGCCGGGCTGCATGAGTGGTCTGCCGTTCTCGTCCTTGAGGGGTTTGCCGTCGGGTCGTCCGCCCTCGCGCACGGGTCGTCCTTTCTCGCGCACATCAAATGCGATGGCGTTGGCCCGGCGTGTCGAGGTGGTGTTGAGATTGAAATTGACTGCTATGAGGAAGTCGCGCGCTCCGATAGTGGTTGCGCCGGTGCGGGCGGCTTTCTCGTCGAAGGGGCGGTCGCCGAAGTCGGGGCCTTTGCCTGGATGGTTCATTTTCTCGGGGAGAGCCTCGTACTCACCGGCGCGACACACGGCGAGGTTTTTACGCTCGGGGGTGAAAGCGGCGGCTTCGTAGCAATAGGTAGGAATCTCGAGCTCGTCGGCCACTCTCCTGGCCAGAGTGCGCGCAAGCTCGGCACACTCCTCGAGGGTGATACCTGAGATGGGGATGAGGGGACACACGTCGGTGGCTCCCATGCGTGGATGGGCTCCGTGATGATTGCGCATGTCGATGAGCTGAGCTGCCTGTCTGATGCCGCGGAAGGCGGCTTCGACTACGTCGGCGGGAGCGCCTACAAAGGTGACAACTGTGCGGTTGGTGGCTTCACCGGGGTCTACGTCGAGGAGTTTGATCCCCTTGACGCTTTCGATAGCATCGGTGATGGCCTTGATAACTGCATGGTCTCGTCCCTCGCTGAAGTTGGGGACACACTCGATGATCTGGGTTTTCATGGATATTTTTAATATAAAGTATAGAAATTATAGCTTCGGGATTTAAATTACGAGCCTAAGTTTTCAGCATAGGTTTTTTCGGGTGGGGAGTAAAGGCAATCAAGGGCCTTAGGGCCTTGTGGGCCCTAAAGCCCTTGAATGGGTTACTTTAGGCTCTTGAGAAGCTCGAGGGTCTCGGGCTGGGACGGACGGGTGACCTTGTAGCGGTAGAGTTTGCCCTGGGGGTCGTAGAGCAGGAAGTGGGGTATGCCGCTGACATTGAGTATGCGTGCGAGATTGCCCGAGGCATCGAGGAGCTGATTGCCGTGGAGCTCGAGGTCTTTGACCTTTTTGAGCCATGCGTCGCGCGAGGAGTCGATCGAGATGGAGACAAAATTGACGGGCGCGTCGGCCAGGGTCTTTTCAAGTTCCTTGAGATAGGGTATCTGCTGCACACAGGGGCCACACCAGGAGGCCCAGAGGTCGATATAGATCCATTTGCCATGGAAACTGGAGAAGGGCACTGGATTGCCCTCGACATCGATCAGGGTGACATCTTCGGGGAAGAGTGCGCCGGGGAGGGTGACCACCGAGCGTTTGAGCTGTTCGGCCCATTTGGAGGAGATGCCGAAACGGCTCTGGAGGTCGGCGAGCATGTCGAGTCCGGGCTGCAGACCTTCGGCCGGCTTATAGCTTGTCACATAGTTGCTGACGAGATCATCGGTGACCTTGTCGATGATGGTCTTGTTGGTGTAGAGCTCGCGCAGGGCGGTGAGCTTCTCGGGGAGCGTGCCACGCAGGGAGCGGCCAACATTGACGGGGGTCGACGGGAAGGAGGCGGCCAGGTCGTTGTCGAGGATAGTGTTGGCCGCGGGGAGAAAGTCAGAGGAGTTGACCGGTGTGGTCAATCCTGCGCGCTGACGTAAATGCATGACCATGCGATAGGCGTCAGAGGCTCCCGAATAGGCCGAGAGACGCAGATATTGCTCCACTATGGCCGGGGCGGGGTCAGCCTTGAGCACCGAGTCGACCACGACCTCATAGGCACGCAGACGGGAGAGGAGTTGAGCAGAGTCGGACTTCACCGACCACTCGCCGATAGAGCGCGAGAAGTCCGTGTAGGCCTCGGTGCAGGCTGCAATGTCTTTATTGGCGGCATCGCCGAGGTTGACCTTTATCAGGCCGTCTTTAGCGATCGAGAGATCGACGGGGGCGTCAGCGTCGAGACGCGCCGCAGGGATGTAGGCAGTGGTCTGGCTCTGGAAGGGAACCTCGGTGTTGTAGACATAGACGGTGTAGAGGTCGTAGGGCGAAGCAATCATCGGCGAAGTGTAGAGGCCCTGATTGTCGGGAGCCGCCATGGTGACAGAGGCGTTGGGATCATTGTTGCCCACGGGTCGCACAGCCAGCGAGAAAGGCTTGTCGGAGGGCGACTCGGAGATGCGGAAAGAGACGACAGGTGCCTGAGCACCGGCCATAAAGGCCATGCACAGGCACACGGTCGAAATGAGTTTTCTGAATGAATTCATTTCGTAAAGGGACTAAAAACTTTGATTTTCAATGGTGTTAGGAGCGCCTGATTTCAGACACGCTTCTTGTAGAAGACGCTGCTGATGCGGTCAGCGCAGTCAAGGTAAGATTTGGACGGCTTGGCACCGGGATTGTCGGTGCGGACATTGCGGGGATCGTAGAAATATATATTGCCACGACCGGTCGAGGTATTGACAGTGGCCACGATGAGCGTTTCGCTATTCTTGACCGAGGTCTTGTCGACATCGATAAAGGTGATCTCCTCGTCAGAGGGGTATTCGAGGGCCCACTGGGAGGGAGAGGGGAGGTCGTTGATACCATCGGTGCCCTCGAGCATCACGTAGACGTGGTTGCCGTTGTAGTAGTAGGTGCGCTGATAAATGTCCGAAGCGGCAAAATTGGAGTCGACTGCCGGGATAGCCGAGGAGGCATTACCTACAACCTTACGGCCAAGAAGGGAGGGAGCACCATTAGCATAGGCACTGAAACCCGAGAAGCAGCTCCAGATAATGTCACCGTTTGACTTGTCGCGGGTGAGAGAGTACATAGTGTAGACGTCCTGCGGTATGATGCCCCACTCTCCATAGTCGACATACTCGATTTTCTGCTGGCCCACACCTGTGGCGATCCACTCGTCGTTGACGAGCTCGGTGGTAGCGGAGTAGACGTAAGCACCTGTGTCATAGCTGTAAGCACGGTTGCTGAGCGAGGCGGGGTTCTTGGTGATGTAGGCGATCTCGCTGTTGAGATTGCCGTAAGCCTCGTAGGTGTTGATGGCAACTCCGTCGTATGAGATATTCTTCCAGGAGGTCTCCTCGACGGCGATCGCGTCTTCAGACATTATAGTGACGGCACGATGCGCCTTGCTGTCGAGAGCCACACACTCGGCCGAGAAGGGAAGAAGCACCTCGGCATTGAAATCGGAGGGGTATTCGATATTGGAGACGAGTGCAAATGTATTGGGATCGAGGAAGTAGCATCGCTTAGAGGTCGAGACCATCAGACGGGCCTTTGCGTCCATAGGCCATGAGGGATGTATGAGCTGCACTCCCACCATAGGCTCGTGAGGAGCCTCAGGAAGGACGAAAGCGATACAGTCGTCAAACACGATGGGCTCGATGCCCTCCTCGAGCTCCTCGGGAGTCATGTCCTTGAGGAATACGAGTCGGCCCTCGCCGGCGCCATTGTTGGAGATTACACAGTAGCCCGACTCAAAGGTGCGGTTGACGTTTACCTCATACTCCTGAGAGAAACCTATCTCGCCGTCGGTGACGTTGAGTATCACCTGATAGGTGCCACCTAAGGGGAAGGTGTAGCGGAAAACGGGTTCGGTCGAGATTACCTCAAAGCCATCGGCAGCTCTCGAGGTGGAGGGTATGCACCACTCGTAGGAGAGAGGATTGGTACCGGTATACTCGATCTTGGGATCGATGACTGTCTCGGAGCCGTGATAGTTGTTGACCACAGGGATCTTGTCGGGATCAGTACCGGTGGCTACCGACAGCGAGGGGAGCTCGGAGGGAGTGCCATAAGTACTCTCGTCGTCTATACAAGCCGAGAAGCCGAGCGAAAGCGCCGAGACGGCAGCCAGAGTAAATATCTTGTTGAATTTCATTTGTTCTAAACTTTAGAATAGGTGATTAGTAACCAAAACCGCTATTACCACTCGGGGTCGCTCATAAACTCGACCTCGGGGTGATCTTCATGGAGAGGGATGCAGATATAGTTGCGGAGAAATCCGGGGAAATTCGTGAAAGGGCCCATGATATTGGTCGCATCTATGAAATAGTCTCCATAAGTCTTTATCAAATTATTGAAGGTGTCGATATCGGCCTCGGGGCCCAGGCGGTACAAGTATTCAAAGAAGAGCTGGGCGTTCTCGAAAGAGTAGACCGGCCACGGGCCGTAGGTGAGCCACCAGGAGGGCTGAACCGTAGGACGTATGTCGGAATAGGTGATCTTGAAGACCGAACCCTTGACTGTGCGGAGATCGTCGTTCTCACCGATGACGAAACGGCCAGTGACAGCACGCTGGGTGAGCTCGGGATCGCGGTCGCGCAGGAGATTGATCTTGATCTGACCCTCGGTGGAGCCGGCGGGCACTGTAGCGTCGAGGATCTCGTAGTGAGTGCCCTCGATCATGGTCGAGGAGTCGGGGACGATCTCGAGCTTGATAGCGCGGTCATAGTCCTTGACCGAACCCATCACCGAGACAGGGAGGGTGAAGGTGAAGGAATTGGCGATATTGTAAGAGAAGATATACTCGTAGGTGGAATCGGACTCGTTACGGTTGTTGATGTAGTTGAAGAAAACCGAGTCTTTCTGGGTGGTGTCGTAGACCATGTAGTCGTTCTCGCTACAGGAGGCGAGAACAGCGGCCACAGCCCCGAGGACCATAAATTTGCGCAGAATTTTCATTGCTGATTAAAGATTAAAACGGGGTTGAGACTTATTCGGGACGATATTCAAACTCATCGGTGGGCACGGGCACCACATAGATGTCGTCGGAGGCAAGAATGGTGCGGGGTTCGAAGTTGGACTCGAAGTCCTTGCGCAGACGCTTCATGTTGTACCACTGCTGACCCTCGCCGAAGAACTCCTTGTGGAACTCGTGGTAGATGCGATCGGCGGTGAGGGGGGTGACAGCCGGTGAGAGGGGGGTGAGTCCACGCGAGGTGAGCTGGTCGTTGAAGTATCCGAGTGCCTTCTGGGGATCGGAGTCGAGGAACGCCTCGGCAGCTATGAGATAGAGCTCGGGCACGCGGATGACGTTGACACCGCTGATCTCAGAACGGGTGGACACGCTGTTGTTATTGATACCGGCCTCGTCGACGAGCTTGAAGTATTTGGTCTGCACGCTGCTCTGGCGGAAGTGAGATGTGCGCGAGTCCTGAGTAGTGGAGGCTCTGTCCTCGTTGAAGACACTCTGCCAGGGATAGGCGTGAGTGCTACCCGAGTTATCGTCGTAGGGGGCATAGCCCGAATAGCTGGTGACGGTGTAGAGCTCGTCTTTGCAGGTTTCGATAAATTTGGGAGCATAGACACCGAAGATGGTCTCCTTGGGAGAGATTACTCCGGCGATGAAGTCTTTGATCTCGGTCTGGTCAACCAGGGGGAAGACGTCAGACTTGATGACCATCTCGGCATAGGCACCGGCCTTGTCGGTCTCGCCCATATAGAAGTAGAAGCGGGCGAGCAGAGCGCGCACGGCCCAGACATTCATGTGGGTCTCGCGCCAGTTCATGAACTTATCATACTGGTTGTCGTCGCGGGGATACTTCATGAGGGGCTCGTCGACAGGAGCGAGGAGCTTCTCGGCCTCGAGGAGGTCACCCTCGATTTTCGCGGCGGCCTGACCTACCGTGAGGATGGGCTTCACCGAGAAGTTCCAGGTCTCGACGTAGGGGATGCCGCGCGAAGCGGGATCGGTAGAGGCAAAGAGGCGGAGCATCTCGAAGTGGAGCAGGGCACGCACTGCGAGCATCTCGCCCATATAGGCATCGCGGTGGGGGAGCGATAGAGAGGTGTTGTCGATATTCTTGATGACATTGTTGGCATAGCCGACAGCCTTGTAGGCGGCAGTCCAGACACCGCTGAAACGGTCGCGCACATACTGGTTCTCGTAGTCATACTTTGAGAGCGCAGTCATTGCGGTGGTTCCCGAGGTGAAGTCCTGGGCCATCACGTCGGTGAGGCCCCAGAGGAGACTCTCGCCATAGAGCGAAGCAGAGGCGAGCGAGCCGTAGACGCCGTAGATAGCATCCTCGAAACCCTTGGGGGAGTCGAAGAGGTCACCCTCGACCTTCTCGCCCGAAGGTCTCACGTCGAGAAAGTCGTTGCAGGCAGTCGTGGAGACGCCGAGAACGAGGGTGAGAAGAGTTGCTGATAATATATTGTGTATTTTCATTGATGATTGTCAGTTTAGAATGTCACGGAGAGAGAAAGATTGACGTTGCGGCTGAAGGGATAGGAGGTACCGCGCTCATACTTGGCAGAAGTGATGCGGAAGAGGTCGTCGGCACCGGCGCTGACATAGAGACGCTGCAGGCCGTAGCGGGTCACCCAGCTCTGAGGCACATTGTACTGGAGGGTCACAGAGGAGAGCCAGAGCTCGTTGTCCTTCTCGACGAAACGGTCGGTATAGGTGTAGGAGCGACCGCCGTCGGTCTGGATAGCGAGATATTTTGCTACGTCGCCGGGCTTTTTCCAGCGGTCGTTGAAGGCACGTATATCGACGTTGCGCTTGGGATCGACGTTCTCGACCTTGGCCATGCGGGTGGAGTTATACATGTCGCCGCCGAAACGGTAGGAGAAGTTCACGTTGAGCGAGAGATCCTTCCACTGCAGGAACGAGGAGAAAGTGCCCTGGAGCTTGGGATTGGTGTCGCCGCAGGCCACCTGGTCGAGGGCGTTGTAATCGTAGGTGTAGGTGCCGTCGGGGCGGATGAAGATTTCCTTACCGGTGGCGGGGTCTATACCTGCCGAGCGCACTGCATAGATAGCTGTGGGCGACTCGTTCTCGTGATACTGGATGCGGGGAGAGGTGCTGGTGTTGATAGTGGCGTTCTCCTCGTTGAAGCGCTTGAGCGCGTCAGAGATGGCGAGAATCTTGCTCTTGGAGTGGAGACCGTTGACCGAGAGGTTCCAGGTCCAGTCGCGGGTCTGCAGCACTTTACCCCAGACACTGAACTCGATACCCCATGAGCGCTGGCTACCGAGGTTACTCTTGACCGAAGCGGCACCCGAGGAGGGGGGCAGCGACACGTCGCAGAGCATGTCGGTGGTGTTCTCGCGATAGTAGTCGGCGTTGATATTAAGACGGTCGGTGAAGAGCGACGAGGTCAGACCGATATTGAGTTTCTTGGTGGTCTGCCAGGTAAGGTCGGGGTTGGCCATCGTGATAGGTATAGCGCCGACGCCGGCAAAGTGGAGGTAGTCGGTGGAATACTGATAGGTGGTGATAGCCTGATAGGAGTTGAACTTGACCGAACCGGTGTAGCCGTAAGAACCGCGCAGACGGAGGATGTCGACAAAGCCGAGATCCTTGACGAAGTTCTCGTTGTGGAGGTTATAGCCGAGACCTGCCGACCAGAAGGGGGCGGTGCGGTTGTTGGAGCCAAACTTCGAGGAGCCCGACAGACGGTAGGAGCCGTCGATGACGTAGCGGTTCTTGATGATGAAGTTGGCAGCGGCAAAACCACCGACCGAAGTGGCGAGATCCTCGCTACCGTAGGGAAGGATCGAGTTATAGTAGTTGGTAGCGTAGGCTATGTCGTTGAGCTCGTCGGAGAGGAAGCCCGAGGCGGCAAGCTGGGAGCCTGTCGACTTCTGCTTCTTGATTTCCCATCCGAGATTAAGGGTGAGCATGGTGCCTTCTTTGTCGAAGGGCTGTATCCAGTTGCCCACGATCTTACCGGTCCAGTTGTCGGAAGTGCTGTTGCCCTTGAGGTAGTAGCCTTTCTGGCCGAGATTGGTCTCGAAGGCAAACTGGGTGCTCTCGGGGGAATAGAAGCGGTCGGAAGTGCCGCGCGAGGTGGAGTAAGCACCCTGGGCGGTGACATAGAGATTGGGCTTGAAATTGTAGCGCACATCGAGGCTGACGTTCTGAGTGCGTGCCTCGGTCTTGTCAAAAGAGCTGAGGGTAGCATCATAGAGGGGGTTGCCGATGTTGTAGGAGAGGAGCTTGGTGTAGTTGCCCTGCGAGTCATAGGGGGAATCGTAAGGGTTCATCTTCACATAGTCGTCGAAGTTGCCGTAGGGCGAAGCCTCGGTAGAGAGCGAGGTGTGATCGGCGCGGAGGGTGACGATCAGCTTCTCCTTGTGGCGGTAGCTCATGTAGATATTGAAGCCGTAACGGTTACGGGCATCGTCTTTCATGACACCGTTGATACCGGCATAGTCGGCGGTGAAGTTATAGTCGAGACACGAGCCGCGGCCGCTGACCGAGAGCGAGTGGGTGTGGGAGAACGAGTTGCGCACAGGCTTGGAGATCCAGTCCACATCGCGGCCCGAGTTGACCAGGGCGAGTTTCTGATAATAGATATTATCGATCTCTGACTGAGAGAGCGACGAGTCGGGATATTTGCCTTGGCTGTAAAGGCCGGCGATACGCTCGAACTCGAGCTTCTGGGCGGCATTACACATATCGTAGCTCGACAGATCGGCAAAGCTCATCTGAGGGGTGAAGGTGTAGCGCACGCGCACAGGAGCCTGCGACACTCTCTTGCGCTGGATGATGATCACACCGTTGGCGGCGTTCTCACCATAGAGGGCGGTGGCCGACGCATCCTTGAGGATATCGACGCGGTCGATGTCCTGGATGTTCATGTCGTAGAGTGCCTGGAGATTGCTCTCCACGCCGTCGATCACGATCAGAGGCTGGTTGAGGCCGGTCTCCTGGCCCGACGAGAGAGAGGTGGTCGAGCGGATCACCAGGTCGGGGATATTATTGGGGTTGGATCCTGCCGAGTTGTTCTGCTGGATATTGAGGCCGGCGTCGAGGGTCGAGAGCGCCTGCATGATATTGGTAGCAGACACATTGAGTATCTCGTCGCCCGAGAGAGTACGGGCGGCGCCGGTGTAGGTGTTACGGTTACGGGTGAAGTATCCGTTGACCACTACATCGTCGAGCTTCTGGGCATTTTCCTCGAGCACGATCTCCATATCCTTGCCAAACTGGGGAGCGAGCACCTGGGTGGCATAGCCGATGTAGGAGAAGCGGAGCTGAGCGCCCGAAGGTACCGTCAGCGAGAATTCGCCGTCGATATTAGTAGCAGTACCGGCTACCATCTTCTCACCCTGCATTGCGGAGACCGCGACGCCGGGCATAGGCAGGCGCTCGGTCGAATCAAGGACTATACCCTTGACGGTACCGCCCGGAGTCTGAGCCGAAGCGGCGAGAGCCATGACAGCCACCATCATCACCGACAACGCCTTGAACAACCGTCTTGCAACGGCTGTAAGAGTCTGTTCAGATTTCATTTCACTGTGATTGGTTAAATAAGTTGTTTAATTACATTCCTGCACTGTTGTTACTAAAAAGGAGCCAAAACTCACATTTTGGCACTCTTTCACTATTCAAAATTACAAAAAGTTAGCGACATACACAATATCCCGCCACAATATATAGTATATATAAACACCGACACATCTGACAGTCAAAGACTTAACTTTTAGTTAAAATTTAAGAAATCGTCACGGGGCGTCCGGCGAGCCCGCGAGAGGGAAGATTTTTTGGGCTTATGGGAGGTTTTTGCTATCTTTGCCAGTGACAATCAGACACCATGGCCACAGAGCCGCGGAGACATTCATCACATCAAGGCTCACAGGCCATGACCCAATCCTACTACTCGATCAACAACCCCCATAGCAAAGGCTCCTACCGGCAGAGTCCGCGCGGATTGGCACGCTATTTCACGCCCTACTTCGGGGCGTGGTGGATAGCGTCGTTTCTCGTCTACGGGTGGTTTGTGATCGACTGGTGTCTGACTACCGACTTCTCAGCCATGATCCATGGCAAGACCACCTATATCAGCATGCTGATCATACCCACCGTGGTCAGCGCGGGAGCCGTCGTGAGCCGCCGATGGTGGATAGAGTGGCTGATACTGCTGGTGTTTATCCTCTTTCTGCTCGCCAACCTGATGTATTGCCGCACATTCATGAGACAGATACCCCCGGAGTGCTACCTGATGGCCGGCAACCTGCGGGGCTTTGAGGCGAGCGTCACGGCCTCGCTCAGATGGAGCGACCTGATCTTCGCGGCAGTGTGGATAGCCGCCGGTATAGCCGGGGCAGCCCTGGGGGGCAAACGCGCACGCCGGCAGCCGCCTGGAGTCTATCTCGCGCTCTTAGGCCTGGGGGCAGCCTGGTGGATAATGGTGTTGTGCAAACGCCCGATGAGCGGACGCGTGGCCGACGCCCTCGAAAGCACCACCCGCTTCAGCACATTCACTCCGCTCTACTCCCCCTTTGCGATACTGATCTACGAAGCAACCCAGAGCGACAACCTATCGGCCGAGACCGAGGCCGAAGTGGCACGATGGATGCAACTGCACGAGGCCCACACGTCGCGCTATGCAGCCGAGCTGATGGCCGACTCCACACGCGTCTATCCCTCGAGGACACTGCTGGTTATCGTGGAGTCGTTAGAGTCATGGCCCATAGGGCTGAGACTCGGCGAGGCCGAAGTGACACCACGGCTAAACCGTCTCATCGCCGACAGCGCCGTCTACTACAACCCCAACGTTGTGACACAGACCCGCTCAGGCCGCTCGATCGATGCCCAATTGCTCTATCTCGCCGGGATGCACCCCCCGACGACAGGCATCTTCAGCTACACCCGCCTCCACCGCCCCTATCAGACCCTCGCCACCGAGAGCCGCCGTCACGGCATAAAATCCTATCTCTACTCGTCGGACATGCCCGAGACCTGGAACGGGAAAAATATAGACACCGCCTTTGGTATAGACTCAATCTATATGAACGACCGGCTCGGCCTGAGAGCCGACCACTCGGCAGGCTCCTCGATCAGCCTCCCATACGATGAAGACCTGATGGCGAGCATGCTCGGACTGACAGCCGGCAACCCAGACTGGACAGGCGAGGGCCGAGCCTTGGGCGTAATGGTGACACTATCGAGCCACGCGCCTTTCAACGCCTATAAGCCCGAGTTCAGATTTCCCGTCAGACCAGAGGGGTGTGACGACAACCTGCATGAATATCTCAGCTCCATACACTATGTCGACCACTGCCTCGGCCGGCTCGTCGACTCCTTGAGATCGAGACCGGGCGGAGAAAGAACCATGATAGCCATCACGGGCGATCACGAAGCCTTCGGAGCACGCCGGCGCGAGATACCACGGAGCCAGACCTACGTCGACCGTGGCGAACACACTCCGCTGATCATCATCAACTCCCCTTACGCTGGCCGGGACTCTACCGAGATAGGCCAGGTGGACGTCCACGCGGCCCTGCTCGATGCCTCGGGTCTCTATGGCGAGGCGCAATGGAGAGGCATGGGCCTCTCGCCATGGGACCGACACCGCCGGGAACTTGACCCGGGCCATCCCGACAAGGCCCGGAGAGTCAGCGACGCCCTGCTCAGCCACCCCTCACTGTGGGAAAAACATATCCCGAAACAAGTATCTCTTTAGCAGCATGAAAGAATTTTTAGTCTGGTGTCGACGATACCTGTCGCTGACACTTCTGATAGCACTGATCGTGCTGTCGATAGTGTTGTTTTTCAATGAAAACTCGCTCGTGAGCACCATCGACCAGGAGAAACGCATCGATGAACTCAAATCGAGAATCGAGGAGGTCACCGACACTCTCGAACACTACCGTAACCTCAACCGCTCGCTCAGCAACGACCGCGAGACCATGGAGCGCATCGTGCGCGAGCAACACCACATGCAACACCCCGACGAAGACGTATATCTATTTGAAGAATAATTCCCCTATGAACAACCGCACAGCTTCAGTCCTTGCCATCGCAGGGCTACTGATCATACTCGCAGCCGCCGCTCTCCCATTCTTTCACCTGCCACGCACGGCGGCGGCCATCACCTATTCGGCCGGAGCCGCCCTTCTGTTGGCCGGCCGACTCCTCACCAAAGCTCCCGAGGGCGCAAGCCTGCGCCTGAAACGCCTGCTGAGGATGGAGGTATGGGCCGCGCTGGTCTTCGTAGCCGGCGCAGTGTTCCTGTGGATGCCCATCAAGCCCGGCGAGGGAGCCGGCAACGACTGGCTCGCCTTCACCTTGGCCGGAGGCATATTAACAGCCTACTCCTCGCTCATGATCCCGCGCACCAAGTGAGCGGCCCCATAAACCGAGAAGCAGGCCTTATCAACGAGTAGGGTATTCCGATTATTTCTCGTTTACTATCGCTCCCGAGGAACTTTTCACCGACAGGGAGCCTTTCTTTATATTCACAATTGAGCCCGAGGAGGCATGCACGCTGCCCTCATGAGCATTAAGCCCGGTAAATTTGGCTATAGCCCCCGAAGAGATGTGGGCCGTGAGGGTAGCCACGTCGCCATTGAGAGTAACTATCGCACCCGATGAAGCATTGACATGCGCCGTCTTGGCTTTGAGCGAGGATATGTCCATGATGCATCCCGATGAGGGTTGAAGATCGAGTGTGCCGCACTTGAGAGAATGCTCAGCCTTGAAAATTGCACCCGAGCTACCTCTCACAGTGAAATCATCGGAGATCGACATGGCTGTGGCCAGGGTGAAGCAGGAGCCCGAGCTTATCCCGGCTTCCCGGAAAGCCGGCGCGGTCACGTAGACGGCAAGAGATTTGATATTCATGTTGCGCGGAAGGAGTTCGCGCTCGATATACACCTTGAGAGTACCGTTCTCTACGGTCACCACGGTGTGATCCACGAGCTGCTCAGAGCCGACTATACGCACCGAGTTGGAATTCCCCACCGTGTAGAATACCGTCACACCGCTTTTTGCTTCCACTGACGTGAATGATTTATTGATTTTGAGATGTCGCTCCGTCAGATCTCGCGAAGCGGCTTCATCACCTGGATATTTTTCGGATGCTTCGACGGTGGTGCATTGCACATTGAGGCTGACTGTCGCGGCCATCAGCAGAGCCAGAAGAATAAATCTTTTCATAGGATGATTATATGGAAGAATGAGTGATTTCCGATGATGCAAAGTTACAGTCTTTCCAGCTATCGGCAGCGAAAAATGCTCTTTCAAATTCTCTCACCCACCATTCATAACACTCTGACAATCCATCAATTACAACATTCAAGATTTTCCCAAATCTCTCCTGAATGAAAACCCACTGACAATCAACCACTTACGCCACACTCGCAAGAAATCGCAATACACCGCTGATTATCAAGCTATTGCTCGAGCAACTGAATGAATTCCCTCGCATCGGCCACTTCAGATGACGAGATGCGCTTTTTCAGGCGATACTTACGGTTGTAGAGCGCAGAGGGTGTGAGGCCGGTGAGCAGACTCATCACACGGGGCGTCAGACCTCCGGCAGCATAGAGGATGATGGTCATGTCAGCCTCGCTCAAATCGGGCAACTGGGTGCGCAGTCGCTCTATCACATTGTCGCGATAGGTGTTGACGGTCTGTTCGAGACTACGGAGAAACTTAGGTTCACGGCAGCCGTCAACGATGCCGCTGAGAGAATCAGCGATACGCTTCTCGGAGTTTTTCGACAGCGAGGCATCGAGCAGCAGATTGGCAGCCATCTCTATAGCATCATAGTGGTCGCGGAACAGGCGGTCGACCCTCGACGACATCTCGGCAAGCGAAGTCTCTTGAGCGCGGTTTTCCTCATGTCGTCGGCGCAACTCATCGTTGAGCATCAGCAATTCACGCTCAGTCTCGGCACGGCGGCGAGTGGCCCGCAACCTCATCACCAGTATCACCACCCCAAGCAGCGACGCAAGCACCACTGCCGCACCCATGGCGAGAAGCAGGCGCAGCTCCGAACTACGCACCTTCATCTCCTCCTCACGTCGACGAGTATGTTCGAGATTGTAGAGGTCTTCGTAGACTTTCGACTCGGACAGCGAGGTTATCAGCGAATCCTGAAGAGCCGTGAGCCGTTCCTCCATGACCTCGGCACGCGGGCGGTCGCCACAGGCGGCATAGATGTCGGCGAGCAGACGCAACTCCTCACGCGAGTAGTGCCGGGGGGCATCATAGTAAGCGAGCATCTCAAGCTCGGGACTATCATCAGTGAGCCTCCCGGTGCGCGCGAGTGCGTAGGCTCGGTAGAGCAATTCAGTGTCAGTGAGTTGGTCGAAGCCTATACTGTCTGACAGCGCCAACACACCGACCCATTCGCCGAGTCCCGTCAGAGCCGGAAGCTGCCGCCGGAGCAGAGAGGTGGGAGCCGAGGGGAGAGAGGTGATATACTCTACACATTCACGATATCTCTTAGCGTCAGTGAGTGCATCGGCATAGATACCTTGCGCCTCCTCGTCATCGGGAGTGCAACCGAGTGCCATTTCGGCAAACGATAGTGCTGAGATTGTGTTATGGGCCGCAGAGTGGCAGAGGGATATCATCTTATAGGCCGCACCCTTCACATCGTCATCGGCCTCGGGTGCCGAGGCGGCCTCATCGGCGGCATACATAGCCTCGGGCACACGCTGCTCGCTCAGATAGGCCTCGGCCTCCTCGCAACGCTCGCGCGCCTGAGTCAGCGACTGCACCGGTTCATCGCCCCGGCCGTCACAGCCGGTCGACATTACGAGTGCCGCCGCGACACATATCGCACTAAGAGGGTGTCTGCATCTCATGACATCGGCGAAGATACGCCGTTTCCACGGAATTACCAAAAAATTAAACACTCCGAGTCGGCCGCTCTCGTACGTGCGTGAATATTAGTGTTGGGGGAGTGGAAAATTTTTCCTACCTTTGCAGGAAATTATATCCTGACGCGGCCGATCCTCAGATCAGTCGCCGTCAACCATCATCACACTCACCGTAACTTAGTTCCACATCACATAGCGATGAAAGAAAAAGAGATAGTGCTCTCAGGCATCCGCGCCACCGGCAACCTTCACCTCGGTAACTACTATGGAGCCCTGAGCAAATTTGTGGCCATGCAGGACGACTATGACTGCAATTATTTCATAGCCGACCTCCACGCCCTCACCACCAACCCCGACCCCAAGGCCCTCCATGAGAATGTGCGCAATATCCTTGCCGAATACCTGGCGGCCGGAGTAGACCCCGACAAATCGACCATCTTCGTGCAGAGCGATGTGCCCGAAATCTCTGAAATGTACCTCCTGCTCAACATGCACGTCGGCATAGGCGAACTGATGCGTACCGCCTCGTTCAAGGACAAGGCACGCAAACAGCTCGGTATCACCGACGACACCCAGGACATCGAGAAACAGATCATTGGCGCCGAGACCAACAAGCGCGTCAATGCCGGCCTGCTCACCTACCCCACCCTCATGGCCGTAGACATCCTGATACAGAAAGCCCACAAGGTACCCGTAGGCAAAGATCAGGAACAGCACCTGGAGCTCACCCGCCGCTTTGCCCGCCGCTTCAACTCTTTCTATGGCGTAGACCTCTTCCCCGAACCTCAGAACTTCAACTTCGGCGAGCACTCGGTCAAGGTGCCCGGCCTCGACGGCTCAGGCAAAATGGGCAAGAGCGAGGGCAACTGCATCTATCTCGTCGACGAGGAGAAAGTGTTGCGCAAGAAAGTGATGCGCGCCAAGACCGATGAAGGCCCCAAGGAGCCCAACCAGCCTGTCAGCGAGCCTGTCGAAAACCTTTTCACCCTGCTCGAGCTCACCTCGGGCCCCGAGATAGTGAAGCAATATCGCGATGCCTACGCCGACTGCTCGATACGCTACGGCGACCTCAAGAAACAGTTGGCCGACGATATCCTCAAAGTGACCACACCCATACGCGAGCGTTACGAAGACATACGCGCCGACGAGGCCTACATAGCCCGCGTTGTAAGACAGGGTGCCGAGAAGGCTCGCGAGCGTGCCGCCAAGACTCTGGCCGAAGTGCGCCAGGCCATGGGCATCATCAAATTCAAAGGCTGATAAATGAAACGCTACAACCTCATCAACGACCTGCTCGGCTGGGCTTGTTTCCTTGTCGCAGCAGTCACCTACATGCTGACTCTGGAGCCCACCGCCAGTTTCTGGGATTGTCCGGAGTTCATCTCCCAAGGCTACAAACTGGAAGTAGGCCACCCGCCGGGCAACCCCATCTTCATGCTGGCGGCCCGCTTCTTCGTCAACTTTGCCTTTGGCGACGTCACCAAAGTAGCCCTCATGGTCAACGCCATGTCGGGACTCCTCTCGGCGGGCACCATCCTGCTTCTCTTCTGGACGGTGACTCACCTGGTGAAGCGACTGATAGTCAAAGACGACGCCACGGAGGTGAGCCTCGTGCAGATGCTTGTCATCTTCGGTTCGGGAGTGTGTGGCGCCCTGGTCTACACCTGGAGCGACACCTTCTGGTTCTCGGCCGTCGAGGGTGAGGTCTATGCTTTCTCGTCGTTCTGCACGGCGCTCGTGTTCTGGCTCATCCTGAAATGGGAGAACCGCGCCCACACGCCCCACAGCGACAAATATCTGATATTCATAGCCTATATAATAGGTATATCCATCGCCGTCCACCTGCTCAACCTGTTGTGTATCCCGGCCATAGGTCTGGTCATCTACTATCGTCTCAGCAAGTCGGCCACAGCCACCGGATCGCTGATCACTCTGGCGCTCTCGGCCGTGGTGGTAGGTCTGATCCTTTATGGTCTGGTGCCCGGCTTCATCGAGGTGGCCCAATACTTCGAGCTCTTCTTTGTCAATGTTGCCGGCTTCTCCTACAACATCGGAGTGCTCATCTATGCCATTCTCGCCGTGGCCTCGTTCATCTGGGCCGTGCGCGAGCTCTATCTCCAGCGCAGCGTCAGCGCCATACGCTGGAGCGTGGCACTGAGCATCCTCCTCTCGGGTATCCCCTTCATAGGCAACAGCATGTGGATCCCCGTGATCGTGATGGGTGCCACGATGTGCTATCTGTGGATGGCAAAGAAGCTACCCGTGAGATTGCTCAATCTCGTGGTGACGAGCATCTTCGTGATCTTCATCGGCTACTCGAGCTATGCCCTGCTGCTGATACGCTCCAACGCCAATCCTCCGATGAACCAGAACGCTCCCGACAACGTCTTCTCGCTGGCGTCCTATCTCAACCGCGAGCAGTATGGCGAGCGTCCGCTCTTCTATGGCCAGACCCTCAACTCGTCGGTAGTCTATGAAGCCGATGCGCAGGGACAGCTCTCGCCCCGCTATGACGAAGGTGGAAGCCAGTACAGCAAGACGGCCAAGACCTCGCCCGAGGAGAAAGACCGTTACGTCTTCCAGGGCTACAAGAAAAACTACATCATGTCGCCCGAGCTCAATATGCTCTTCCCGCGCATTTACAGCGGAGCCTATAAGAACGACTATTCGAGCTGGATCGGAGGCCTGAAAGGTACACCCGTGAAAGCGACCCAATATGTCGACAGCAACGGCAACCCCCTTCAGAAAGTCGACCGCATCAAGCCGACCTTTGCCGAAAACCTCAACTTCTTCCTCGTCTACCAGCTCAACCACATGTACTGGCGTTATTTCATGTGGAACTTCGCAGGTCGCCAGAACGACCTCCAGGGCAACGGCGAGGTCAACCGCGGCAACTGGATCTCAGGCTTCCCGTTTATCGACAATGCCCGTCTGGGCGACCAGAGCCTTCTCCCCTACGAAGAGGGTGAAGGCAATCCGGGCCACAATGTCTTCTACATGCTCCCGCTCATCCTCGGCCTGATAGGTCTCGGATGGCAAGCCTTCGTGTCAAAGCGCGGCATCGAGCAGTTCTGGGTGATATTCTTCCTCTTTTTCATGACAGGTATCGCCATAGTGCTCTACCTCAACCAGACCCCCGGACAGCCTCGTGAGCGCGACTATGCCTTTGCCGGATCGTTCTATGCCTATGCCATCTGGGTAGGCATGGGTGTGGCCGGTGTGTGGCAACTGATCTGCATGGCTCTCAGCCGCAAGCCCAAGGCCGAGAAAGACACTAAAGCACCCGCTCCCGAGAGCGAGGCCAACGTTCAGGACAACGTCTCGTCCAAGAGTGCTCTGACGGCCGCCATCTTAGCTTGTGTGATCGGTCTGGCCGTGCCCATTCAGATGGTCTCGCAGACCTGGGACGATCACGATCGCTCAGGCCGCTACACCACCCGCGACTTCGGCATGAACTATCTGTCGTCGGTCGACGAGAACGGCATTATCTTCACCAACGGTGACAACGACACCTTCCCCCTGTGGTATGCCCAGGAGGTCGAGGGCTACCGCACCGACGTCAAGGTGGTCAACCTCAGCTATCTCACCACCGACTGGTATGCCAACCAGATCACCCACCCCTCCTACAATGCCGCCGGCGTAGAAGTACAGGCAAAGCCTACCGACTATGCCTACGACCGCATGAATTTCAGCTACTACCATCCCGAGGCCAAGGACACTACCGCAGTACTCGTCGAGAGCTCGCTGGCCCAGCTCTATGATCCCTCGTCGAGCCGCAACGCCTGGAACGCGCCCATGATGCTCCACACCAGGATGTATATGCCCGCCAATCTCGAGGAGGCTGTGGCTCAGGGACGCATCACCCCCGAGGAGGCCGCCAAGGCCTCGTCGGTGATCGATGTCGATATGGCCAACGATGTGGCTTCGCAGCGCACAGGCGGCCTGACTCTGAGTCAGGTGCTGACACTCGACATCATCAACTCGAGCGTCAAGAACGGCTGGAAGCGCCCCGTCTACTTTGCCTCGACCGTTCCTGCCGAAGACTACTATATCGGTCTCCAGCCCTACATGCGCTCCACCGGTATGGCCTTTGAGTTTACACCTGTATATAATGATGAGAACAGCAGCCGTGACATCCTGGCCATCAATCTCGACAAAGCTTATCGCAATATCACCGAGAAATTCCGCTGGGGAGGTCTCGAGAATGTCACCGCTCCCGGCGATCTCTATCTCGACGAGACTGTGAGACGCATGGTGACCACCCATCGCACATATATCGTGGAGACCGCCACAGCCCTTGTCAACGAGGCCATACTCGCCTCACAGGCCGCCGAGGAAAATCCCGAGCTCGCCGACAGCGAGGAGATCAAGGCATTCCAGGCCGACCGCTATGCCAAAGCGTTGGAGCTCATGAAGATCTGTGAGGAGAAGCTCCCCGAGGCAGCCGCCCCCTACGCCCTGCAGATGCGTCAGAAGATGGCTCAGGTATATGCCCGCATAGGCTTGGTCACCGACAATCCCGAGTATCTCCATCATGCTTTCGACCTGCTTGAGGCCGAGATACGCCGCGCCGGCCATAACGCCCGCTACTATCAGAGCCTCACCCCCTGGCAATACTCGACCCTGTCTATGAACGACCGTTTTGCCGAGACCTACTATCTGGTATATCTCCTGCAAGACTACTCAGATCTCGGGGGCGACGCCGAGTCGATGATCCACGAGCTCGAGGATCTCGGAGTAAACTTCGACCGCATAGCCAATATCATCGAGGCCCAGCGCAAGAACAAGTCGTCAGCGCAGCAATAAAACATCCGTTCCACCCGCAACCCCCTCTTAGAAATCCCCCACCCGACTACTCAATGGATCAAAAGAAAATAAAAGTGGGTATCACCCACGGTGACATTAACGGCATCGGCTACGAGACCATCCTGAAGGCACTCGAAAACGCCGAACTGGCCGAGATATGCACCCCGGTGGTCTATGGATCGGCCAAAATAGCCGCCCATTACCGCAAACTCATGGATCTGCCCGAGGTGAAATTCACCCGCATCGCCGGTGCCGACCAGGCCGATGGAGATCTCAACTATATAATTAATGTGGTAGGCGAGGATGTCATGCCCGAGCCGGGACAGGTATCAGCCACCTCGGGCCAGGCCGCTCTGGCCGCCCTCGAGCAGGCCGTGAGCGACCTCAAGCAAGGCCTCATCGACGTGCTTGTCACCTGTCCTATCTCCAAAGATGCCATCCATAGCGACGAGTTCAACTTCCCCGGCCACACCGAGTTTCTCGAAGCCCGTCTGGGCGAGAGCGGCGACAAAGCCATGATGATCATGGCCGGCGAGCGCCTCAGGGTAGCGCTCGTGACCATTCACGAGCCGCTGGCCTCCGTCTCGGCCGACATCACCCGCGAGAAGATCGTCGACAGCATACAGCGTTTCGCCCACTCGCTCACAGCCGACTTCGGCATACACAAACCTCGCATCGCGGTGCTCTCGCTCAACCCCCATGCCGGCGACAACGGCGTGATAGGCAAGGAGGACTCCGAGATAGTGGCTCCCGCCATCGAGGAAGCTTATAAAAAACATGTCCTCGCCTTCGGCCCCTATCCCGCCGACGGATTTTTCGGCAGCGGAGCCTATTCAAAGTTTGACGGTGTCCTGGCAATGTATCATGACCAGGGGCTCATCCCCTTCAAACTCATCGAGGGGGAGAACGGCATCAACTACACCGCCGGACTCAAGAGTGTGCGCACCTCGCCCGACCACGGTACCGCCTTCGATATAGCCGGCCAGGGCAAAGCCGACCCGCAGTCATTGCGCCAGGCCATTTACACAGCCATAGACATATACCGCAACCGACGCCGCGAAGCCGAGGCTACCGCCAACCCCCTGCGTCGCCAGAACTTCGACCGGGGCCGCGGCAACGACTGAGCCTACCGTCTAAAACCGACCCACAGTGTACTACGCCATCCTTGCCGCCGGACACGGCTCCCGACTCAAAGACGAAGGTCTCACCACCCCCAAGCCTTTCGTCAAGGCCGGCGACGCCTCACTGCTTGACAGGCTCGTCAGCCTGCTTTCGGCCCGTGACGACTCTACCGGCCTTGGCGTGATCCTCAACCCCGACTCCATGAGATGGGCCCGCGAGAACGGTGCCGATGCCTCCCTGTCAGGGATCGATCATCTCGTGAGCGTCTTCACCGAGGGGTCGTTGGAGTCGCTCAGAGCATTGGCTCCCTCCATACGTGAGAGTGGCGACAGCCACTTCTGCCTGACGACAGTCGACAGCGTGTGGGACGCGCGGGAGTTCTCCGCCTATCTGAAAGCCTTTGACGATCAGAAAGACGATATAGACGGCCTCATGGCGGTCACCTCATATATCGACGATGACTCTCCTCTCTGGGTAGCCGTCGACCGCGACTCTGAGATCACCGGTTTCCGCGACACACCTCCCGAGGATGCGCGCTATGTCTCGGGCGGAGTCTATCTGCTCCCCATGAGCGCTCTCGATCTGCTCGACGATTGTCACGACAGGGGACTGAGACGCATGCGTGACTTCCAGCGCGCTCTGATAGCCAACGGTCTCAGACTCAAAGCCTATCCCTTCAGCGTCATCATTGATGTAGACCGGCCCCGCGATCTCGATGCCGCCCGGAGGCTGTTTCACTCCTGAGCCCCTCTTTACCCCCTTTCCCTTACACTATTACCCTTCATGGCCGATACAAAAATAGCAGCAATACTCCGCGCCGGAGCCTATTCACCCAACCACATAGGCAACGACGCAGCTATCATCAACCTCACCTGCGAGCAACTGCGCAAGCGGGGGTGTGCCGTAAAGACCTACTCGGAGGAACAGCTCATAGCAGGAGCCGTCACCGAGCCTAACGTCATACACATGTGTCGCGACCAGCGCTCGTTTCCCGTGCTCCAGGCTATGGAAGAGGAGGGAAGAGTAGTGATCAACTCGGGCTACGGAGTGGAAAACTGCACCCGCGAGCGACTGACACGCATACTCCTGGGCTCGGGCTTCCCCTATCCCGAGAGCATCATAGTCAACACCAACCAGACCGTCACCGAACAGATGACCCGCCTTGGCATGTCGCAGGCCTGGATCAAGCGCGGCGACACATACGCCCAGCATAAAGAAGACGTCACCTACGTGCGCCATCCCGATGAGGCCCAGGAGGTGCTTCAGGAATACTTCCTGAGAGGCATCAAGCGAGCCGTAATCAACCGCCACCTCTCGGGCGACCAGGTGAAATTCTACGGAGTGCGCGGCACCGACTACTTCTATTGTTTCTACCACTTCGAGAAAAGCTTCTCCTATAAGGGGGACGACAAGGCACGCCACTTCGACAAAGATCTCATGAGATTTGACCTCGATAAGTTTCGCGACACCTGTGACCGTGCCGCCGACCTGCTCGACATACGCATCTATGGAGGCGACGCCATCATAGCCCCCGACGGCTCCTTCTCGATCATCGACTTCAACGACTGGCCCAGTTTCGCTCCCTGTCGAGTCGAGGCCTCGGCCGTCATAGCCCGTGCCATACTCGCTGAGATAAAGAAGCGCAAGTGACACAGGCTCCTCCTCACTTTGTGACCGCTACGATAAAGACCTTACAGAAAAATGTCATCAGAAAGCATCAACCGACTCAAGGACAGGTTTCTCCACGGCGAGGGACTCATCACCACTTTCCTGCGCTCCATAGTCTCCTCCCAGGCAGCCTCATGGACCGACATGATAGTGCGCATCGTGCTCTTCTCCCTCGTGTTCACACATCTTGACCCCTTCTACCGCTCCAATCTCTCGGTGGCATGCGGAGCCATCGTGGGCGGTATCGTCAACTGCGTCATCAACTACCACTTCACCTTCCACGCCACCGGTCAGAATGTCAAGGCCGTCATCATCAAATATGCCCTCGTCTGGACCGGCTCGATGCTCCTCAACATGTATGGCACCACCTTTGCCTCCCAGGCCCTGAGCCACTGGGACTTCCTCCATTCCTTAGGCTTTACGGCCGACGCTATCTTCACCGTCTCGACCCTAACAGTGTCACTGCTGGTGTCGTGGTTCTGGAACTTCACCCTCCAGCGTTACTTCGTGTACCGGCCTACGCGCTTCGACAACACCGCCATAGCCATCGTCAACTTTTTCATTCCCAAGAAACATTAACTGAGCCATGAGTATAAAAAAACAAGCCAAAGCACAACGCGACGCCCTGCAGCAGGGCATCTATTGTGTCATCAATCCTTTCGTGCGCCTGCTCATACGCATGGGCGTCACCCCCAACATGGTCACCACCATCGGTCTGCTCGGCAACATAGCCGCCGCGGCCCTGCTGGTCTGGGCAGGTTACACCGGGTCGCCCTACAACATGAACTACGACATGGTCACCTGGGCCGGCACCATCATCATCCTGTTCTCGCTCTTCGACATGCTCGACGGCCAGGTAGCACGCCTGGGTGGCATGGTCTCGACCTTCGGAGCCATGTATGACTCTGTGCTCGACCGCTATTGCGAGCTGTTCACCCTCGGCGGCATCTCCTACTATCTGATCCAGACAGGCTACGTGGGCGGAGCGCTGATTACCTTCATAGCCCTCGTAGGCTCCATCATGGTGAGCTATGTGCGCGCCCGCGCCGAAGGCCTCGGACTGGAGTGTAAGATCGGTTTCATGCAGCGTCCCGAGCGAGTGGTGGTCACCGCTCTCGGAGCCCTGGCCACAGGCATAGTGGGATCGTGTGTATCAGCCTCTGATTTTGATGCCACCTGGATCCTCATCGGAGCCATGACCATCATCGCCGTGTTTGCCAACCTCACAGCCTTCGCCCGAGTGGAACACTCCCGCCGCCAGCTCATCAAGTAACACCCCTCAATCCCCCTCTCCGGCCTTCAGCATGCTGAAATCACGTTATCTGCCTACGGCCCGTGAGGCCGTGACCTTCACGGTGTGTCTCGCCCTATGGCTGGCTGTCACGGCCATATTCGTGGGGTTTCGTCCCGAACACCTCTATATCGCCGTCTTTCTGGCCGTCATGCTCTTTGCCACCGGCTTCACCCGACGGCTGGTAGTGGCCCTGCTGCCTTTCATAGTCTTCGGCATCTCCTACGACTGGATGAACATCCTGCCCAACTATGAGGTCAATCCCGTCGACATCCGGGGCCTCTACTCCACCGAGTCGTCGCTCTTCGGCATCACCCTCCCCGCAGTTTCATCTGAAGTGGCCGGAGTCATCGTCACCCCCAACGAGTGGTGGGCGCTCCACACCTCCCCGGTGCTCGACTTCATGGCCGGATGTTTCTACCTGTGCTGGGTGCCGGTTCCCATCCTCTTCGGTCTCTGGCTCTATCTCGACCGCCAGTATGAGGTCTATCTCCACTTCTCGCTGGTGTTTCTGCTGGTCAACCTCCTGGGGTTCGCAGGCTACTATATCCATCCCGCCGCCCCGCCGTGGTATGTGGCTATGCACGGCTTTGACTTCATACCCGGCACTCACGGCGAGACTGCCGGCCTCGGCCGATGGGACGCCATGATGGGGGTCGGTATCTTTGACGGTCTCTATTCGCGTAATTCCAACGTTTTCGCGGCAATGCCCTCGCTCCATGCGGCCTATATGCTCATAGCGTTCATCTACTCGCTGAGGGCCCGGTGTAGCGTGTGGCTCAGGGTGCTCTTCGCTTTCATCTGTCTCGGCATCTGGTGGACAGCCGTCTACACCTGCCACCACTATATCCTCGACGTGGCCGCCGGTATCGGCGTCACCCTTCTGGGCTGGGCCATTTTTGAAGCAGGCCTCATGAGACTCACCGCGTTCCGACACTTCATCGACAAATACAAAGCCTATATCTCGGCGTGAACTCCCGCGAAGACTATCTGCGCTCGCTCAAATCGGGCGACACCGAGGAGGGGATAGACCTGCTCTTCTACCGGCCCATCGGGTATATGTGGGCCCGACTGGCTTCACGTCTTGGCATCACGCCCAACAATATCACCATAGCCTCGATCTTTCTGGGAGTCGGGGCCGGAGTGTGCTTCGGCTTCAACGATCTGTGGGTCAACGTTGCGGGTATGTTATTGCTCATCTGGGCCAACTCCTTTGACAGCGCCGACGGCCAGTTGGCACGCCTCACTCACCAGTATTCACGCCTCGGGCGCATACTCGACGGAGTGAGCGGCGACCTGTGGTTTGCCTCGATCTATATAGCTATCGTCATCCGCGAGAACAGCACCATCCCCCTCTTTCACGATCACCCCTGGGAGCTCTGGGTCTTAGCCGTGGTCGCCGGTTTTTTCCACGCCAAGCAAGCCTCCACGGCCGACTGCTACCGCCAGTTTCATCTCTATTTTCTCAAGGGGAGCGAAGGAAGCGAGCTCGACAGCTCCGAGAGTCTCAGCCGACAGCTCAGGGAGTCGGGAGTGACCTGGCGCAATGGCTTCTTCCGCCGCCTCTGCATGAGCGTCTACATCGCCTACACCCGATCGCAGGAGCGGCTGACCCCCCGGATGCAGGCTCTGCGCCAAGCCCTGGCCGAGCGCTGGCCCGACGGCAAAATACCCGCCGGTTTCAGAGCCGACTTCCGCCGCCGCTCGCTGCCACTGATGAAATATACCAATATCCTCACCTTCAACTGGCGCTCTATCGGTCTGTTCATCACCCTCTTCATCGGTCAGCCCTGGCTATACTTCGTCTATGAGCTCACCCTGCTCAATCTCGTGTGGGTCTATATGATACGGCGTCACGAACGCATCTGCCGCCTGATGATAAATGAAATCCACAGCTACCGGCAATGAACAAGCGCGTCAGATGCATACTCTTTGACTACGGAGGCACCCTCGATGCTCCCGGCGAGCATTGGAGCCATCTGATCAGCCGCGCATGGACAGCCGCCGGCGCCGACATTCCTCACGAAGAGTTCCGCCGGATTTACGTCCTGGCTGAAAGAGCGTTGGCCACTGCGGGAGCCGTGGCCGCCGACGACAACTTCCTCTCACTCATGCGCAAGAAAATCGCGCTTGAGAATACATTTCTCTCCACCCCCTTTCCGCCCGACATCTGCGAGCATGTAGCCGCCGACTGCTACCATATTGCGAAGCGCAACATTCAGGAAGTTAAACCCATCCTCGAGCACATTGCCGCCGAAGTTCCCGTAGGGATAGTGTCCAACTTCTATGGCAACCTACGCGCAGTGCTCGCCGACATGGACATCCTCAACATCTTCTCCGCCGTGACCGACAGCGGCGAGGCCGGCATGCGTAAACCCGACCGGCGCATCTTCACCGAAGCCCTCTGCCGGATAGATCCACGTCTCACACCCTCCGAGGCCCTCATGGTAGGCGACAGCATCGACAAAGACATCATTCCCGCCCATAGCCTCGGCTTCAAGACCGCCCTATTGCCCGGCATCCCCTGGGATCCCGCATCACCTCAGCCCCGGCTCCCGGCCGAGACTATACAGATCAGCTCGATAGCCGAAATCCTCCGGTATCTTTAAAAACCATTCACCCCGACCTATAACCACCCGGTGGTTTTTCGGGCAGTTTTTCCTTAATCCTTTGCTATTGTTGGGTGATTTTACTAATTTTGTGACACGTTAATCAATACCATATTTCACTTTTCAGATGAAACTCAGATCATTTCTGCTCTCACTCCTGTGCATGACATCCCTCCTGGCCTCGGCCCTGACCGATCAGGAGGTCATCGGATATATCAAACAGCAGATGGCTGCCGGTAAGTCCGATCAGCAGATCGGTAAGGAACTCATGGCCAAAGGTGTCACTCCCGAGCAGGCCAAGCGCATCAAGGCCCAGCTTGAAGCTGAGGAAGCGTCTGAGAAAAAAATAACCAGCTCAAATGTCCAGGCCTTCGAGCGCGAGCGCCAACACTCGTCGGCCGAAGATATCTCGACCGATTCATTCAACGACATCAAGCGCGAGGTCGACGAGGGGGTTGACGACCGTGTCTCCTCACGCCAGATCTACGGCCACCAGGTGTTCAACTCCCAGGCACTCACCTTTGAGCCCGGCGACAACATCGCCACCCCCAAGAATTATGCCCTGGGCCCCGGCGACGAGGTGGTCATCGACATCTGGGGCGCCAGCGAGGATCATCTGAGACAGACCATATCTCCCGAGGGGAGCATCATGATCTCCCAACTGGGCCCGGTCTACCTCAACGGCATGACCATCGCCGAGGCCAACCGTCACATCAAGAACCTCTTCGCCAATAAATATTCCGGAGTCGACGACTCCCAGACCGACGTGCAGCTCACTCTGGGACAGGTGCGCACCATCCAGGTAGAGATCGTCGGCGAGGCCGCCACTCCCGGCACCTACCGCATGAGCCCGTTCTCGACAGTGTTTCACGCTCTCTACCGCGCCGGTGGCATCAGTGACATCGGCTCGCTGCGTAACATCCAGGTGATACGCAACGGCAAGAAGATAGCCGGAGTAGACATCTACGACTACCTGTTCAACCGCAAGGCCTCGGGCAATATACGCCTCCAGGAGGGCGACATGATCCTCGTGCCCACCTACGAGTCGCTGGTCGACATTACGGGTAATGTCAAGCGCCCGATGTATTATGAGATCAAGCCCGACGAGACCCTCAGCCGAGTCATCGAATATGCCGGAGGCTTCACGGGCGACGCCTACGAGGAGATGGTGAGACTCTCGCGCCAGAACGGCACCGAAAATCAGCTCTTCAACATCGAGCGTGGCGAGTTTGACACCTACCGTCTCAAGGACGGCGACATGATCTCGGTCGGCACTATCCTCGACCGCTACTCCAACCGAGTGGAGGTCAAGGGTTCGGTCTATCGTCCGGGACTCTACGCCATCAGTTCCGACCTGGCCACTGTCGGCGACCTCATACGCAAAGCCGACGGCCTCACCGACGATGCCTATATCAGCCGAGCCCTCCTCTATCGCGAGGGGCCCAACCTTGAGCTCGAAGTTCAGGCCATCGACCTCAACGCCATCTTCAACAAACAGATCCCCGACATAGCCCTGCGCCGCAATGATGTGCTCGTCATTTCGGGCATCCACGAGATCGAGGAGCGCGGACAACTCACTATCACAGGCCAGGTAGCCCGTCCGGGCTCCTACCCCTTTGCCGTCAACACCACCCTCGAAGACCTGATCCTCCAGGCCGGAGGTCTGCTCGAGGGAGCCTCCACCGCCCGTGTCGACGTGGCCCGACGCATCTCCGACCCATCGACCACCACCCCTACTCAGCAACTCTCTGACATCTTCTCGCTGTCGATCGAGAACGGTCTGGCTGTAGGCGATGCCAAAGGCTTTATCCTCAAGCCCTACGACCTCGTGACAGTGCGTCGCTCGCCCGGCTACTCCCCCCAGGAGGAAGTTGCCGTCAACGGCGAAGTGCTCTTTACCGGAAATTACGTGATCGAGAAGCGCAACGAGCGTATCTCTGACATCGTGCGCCGTGCCGGAGGCACAATCCCCGGAGCATATATCAAGGGAGCTCACCTCAGCCGTAAGCTCTCCGAGAGCGAGATGCTGGCACGCCGTGAAGTGATACGTCTGGCCATGGCCAACTCTGCCTCTGAAATGTCTGACTCCATCTCGCTCAACAAGATCGAGATCGCGCCTACCTACAATGTCGGTATCGACCTTGAGAAAGCACTCGCCAACCCCGGCTCCCACTACGACGTGGTGGTGCAGCCCGGCGATGAGCTCTATATCCCTCAGGAGCAGAGCGTAGTGAAGATCTCGGGCGAGGTGATGTTCCCCAACGCCGTGGTCTACGAGCCGGGCAAAAATCTCAAATATTACATTGGCCAGGCCGGCGGTTACGGCCAGTCAGCCCGCAAGAACAAGGCCTTTGTGGTCTATCTCAACGGTAAAGTGGCCGAGGCCAAGCGCAACACTGTGATCGAGCCCGGTTGCCAGATCATCGTTCCCGCCAAGAGCAAGACCTCGGGCACCGACTGGAGCAAGATCCTCTCGATAGCCACCAGCTTCTCGTCGGTAGCGGCCCTCGGCGCGACAATCACCAATATATTCAAGAAATGATCCTAACCCCATCATAACATCATGCACGACGAATATAAAAATCCCGATACCGTCTCCGCGACCTCTGACGAAGAAGCCGAGATCGATCTCCTCGAGCTCGCCTCACGCCTGTGGGACAACCGACGTAAAATCATGCGCTGGTGTGGCATCGGTGCAGTGATAGGTCTGATCATAGCTTTCAGCATACCCAAAGAATATCTCGCCACCGTGAAACTGGCTCCCGAGATCAAAGACGGCAAGTCGGCGGGAAGCCTGGGTGCTCTCGCCTCGATGGCAGGCCTATCAGCCGGCTCGTCATCCTCTGACGCCCTCAATCCCGACCTCTACCCCGAGGTGGTCAACTCGGTACCTTTCATCACCAGCCTCTTTGACGTCAGAGTGCCGCTGGCCGATGACGACTCCGTCACGATGCCGGTCATCCAATACCTACAGACTGAGGTCTCGTCACCCTGGTGGAACGTCATTCTCGGATTGCCCGGAAAATTAATCGGCCTGCTAAAAGGTTCCGATGAGCAGTCGGCCGACCACACTCTCGACAATTTCCGGCTCACACCCCAGGAGCTGGGGCTTGTCGAAGCTCTCAGAGGCCGCATCTCCACAACCATCGACTCAAAAAGCTCGCTTGTCAGCATCAATGTGACCATGCAGGATCCACTGGTGGCCGCCGTGCTCGCCGACACCGTGATGGCACGTCTTCAGGAATTTGTCATCGACTATCGCACAACCAAGGCACGCCAGGATCTCAAATATATCGAGACCCTCAACGAAGAGGCCAAGGCTACCTATTACAAGGCTCAGCAGAACTACGCCGCCTATCTCGACCGCAACCAGAACCTCTCGCTCTTCTCGGCCCAGACCACCCGCGACCGACTGCAGAATGAGGCCCAGCTCGCCTTCAACCTCTACAACCAGACCGCCCAACAGGTGCAGACCGCCCAGGCAAAGGTGCAGGAAAACACCCCTGTCTTCGCCGTAGTCACCCCGGCCACAGTGCCCGTAAAAGCAGCTAAGCCACGCAAAGCCATAATCCTCGTCGGCTTTATCTTCTTGGGCTTTGTGCTGTGCTCGGCATGGATACTTATGGGCGAGCCCCTCATGGAGAAGTTCCGCAAGCCAGCCGTAAAGGAGAACTCTTCCGCCCACGCCTCCGACGACACTCCGGCCGCTTGACTCCACGACTGAAAATGTATCGTAAACTTCTGTTGATCATCATCCTCGCGACCCTGGCCCGGATCTCTCCGGCCCAGAGCCGCGAGGCCTCTATTCTCGAGTCTCTGATCTCGGCCGCCGACACTCTCGCGGCCCCGGCAGAAGCCTCCTCAGGGGCAGAGATTTCTCAAAATCCTTTCGCCTCGCTGATCAGCCACCTCAAGCACGACACCGTCTCTCACGTCGCTCCGTCCAAAATATCCACCTTATCCCTGACATTCATCACCCGGACGTTTCTCACTGCCGACTATTATTCCACAGGCACCGCCTCGGGAGCCGAGGCCGGCGATCCGGCACTGTTCATGACCTACCTGCGTCGCTGTGGCCCCCTCACGAGTCCTTACGGCTGGCGCGAAAGCTCAGGCAGACCTCATCGGGGAGTAGATGTCGCGATGGCTGTCGGCGACACTGTCAGAGCCGCCCTCTCGGGCACAGTCGAGTGTATCGACTGCCAGCCCCGAGGCTACGGCCACTACGTGACACTTGTCCACGAAGGGGGTCTCGAGACCCGATACGCCCATCTGTCACGGACGCTGGTCACGCCCGGACAATACGTCATGGCAGGGGAGCCCATAGCTCTGAGCGGAAACAGCGGCAACTCCACAGGCCCGCATCTCCACTTCGAGACGCGCCTCATGAAAATCCCCTTTGACCCCCTCGGCGGCCTCGCAATCCCATAGAATCAATATCACGGGATCTCAATCATCCGGATGACATCATATCAGAATAACATCCCCGCTACCTGCCTCACCCCCCTCCCGGAAAAAATCTCTACCCCCCACAGTCAATACTTTACACTTTTTATTGAACTGATCTAAACTTATTACAAATTAACAATTCGAGATTGTTTTGGAGCTAATTTTGAGGTTTTTGAGGGAGAGATGGGGATCCATCGTGACCGATACAACCGAAGAAATTAGCCTAAAACAATCCGAAGGGTTAATTCAACGAATATTTCAGTTCTGGTTTTTAACTTTTTGTAATTAGTTTAGATCAGTTCATAGGTTAAAATTCACAACTAATTGCTATCTTTGCGAGTCAAAACATAGCCAATGGCTCACTACCTCACCATAGACCAAGGCAACTCTGAAGCCAAGATAGCTCTCTGGGACGACAATCGCCTGCTGGAATTTCTCATGGAGCCCGCTCTCACTCCCCGCAAGGTGAGCGACTTCGTGGGGTCACGCCGCCTCAGCGGAGCCATATATTGCTCCGTGACGCGCGAGGATGTCGACATACTGCGCCATCTGCGTCATCTGTGTCCCAAATCCCTGCGGCTCACTCCGGCCACTCCGTTGCCGATCAGTAACGCCTACTCCACCCCTTCGACTCTCGGCAGCGACCGCATCGCCGCCGCTGTCGGTGCATGGGCCGATTATCCCGGCAAAGACATCCTGGTGGTCGACGCCGGCACCGCCGTCACCTACGACTATGTCAGCGCCGACGGAGTGTATCACGGAGGCAACATCGCGCCCGGCATCTCAATGGAGCTGCGCGCCCTTCATGAGTTTACGGCCCGCCTGCCGCTCGTGCCCTTTCCCGAGAATATGCCCGAGCTGTGTAGCGGAGCCCTCTTCGGCGACAGCACTTCCCGCGCCATCGCCCTGGGAGCCGTCTATTCGGTAGTGGCTTCCATCAACTTCTACCGCTCCCGCCTGCCCGAAGATACCGTGGTGGTGCTCGGCGGAGGGTGTGGCCACCATCTTGCCCCTGTCTGCGGCTTTGACGTCAGGGTCGACGAACACCTTGTCAGCAAAGGCCTTAACCGTATATTGCTTTACAATGAATCACTCTAACCACCTCATCCTCGCAGCCACTCTATTCTGCGCCCTAATCTGTGGCACCTCAGCCTCGGCTCAGGAAACAAGCCCCTATTCCAAGTTTGGCTACGGAATACTCAGCGACAACGCCTCCTCCTCCCAGCTCCAGATGGGTTCTACCGGCTATGCCGAACACTCCGGACGGCAGGTCAACGCCATGAATCCCGCGGCATACGCCTCGACCGACTCCATGACCTTCCTCTTTGATCTCGGAGTCAGTGTCAACCGCTACTGGCGCAAAGACGACTCCGGCTCTCAGAAAGACTGGGGAGGTGGCATCAACTACGTCACCATGCAGTTTCCCGTAGCCAAAAACGTCGGCATGTCAATAGGCCTCGTGCCCTACTCGGCGGTTGGCTATGCCTTCGGCTCGACAGTCAACAACGGCTATTCATCCCATCAGGGATCGGGAGGCATCAACCAACTCTATGTCGGCGCAGCCTGGAGCCCCGTCAAGGGCCTCTCGGCAGGTTTCAACGTCGGCTACCTCTTCGGTAATATAGGCAACGACGTCTATGCCACCACCTCGACCGGCGTGGGTGCCGTCTTCGAGCAGGTCATGGAGGTTCAGGACTACCACTTCCGTCTCGGTGCCCAATACACCTATCCCATCAACCGCCGCGACAATATCACCCTCGGCGTGACTTTCGATCCCGGCAAGAGCATGCTCGGCAAGACCTATGTGCTCAAGTATCTCCAGAGCTCATCGACCGCCCCCGACACCGTGGCTCCCGGTGTAGTCAGACTCAAAGGCAACTTCTCTATGGCTCCGTCGTGGGGCGCAGGTATCGCCTGGGATCGCGACAACCGCATCCACGCCGAGCTTGACTTCACCTATCAGCCCTGGAAAAACGCCAAATACTCCCAGATCGAAAACTTCTCCTCGACACGTCTTGACAACCGTTTCCGTGTCGCCCTGGGCGGCAGCTACATGCACGATCCCCGAGGCAGCTACTTCAAGCGCGTCACCTATCGCGCCGGCTTCTACTACAACCGCGATTACATCATGGTAGGCGACAACCACATCCATGACTGGGCAGTCAGCTGTGGACTCGGACTCCCGACCTCCCAGAGCAAGACCCTTGTCAACCTGGGCTTCCAGTATCTCAACCGCAGCGCTTCGCCCGCATCGCTGGTCAATGAGAAATACTTCAACGTCACTCTGGGTATCAACTTCAACGCCACCTGGTTCTTCCACCGTCAGCTGCGCTGATGCTCCCTCAGGCTCCCCGATCCATGAGTTGTCATCTGTCATCCCTGAGGCTGCTCCCCGCCGTCATAGCCCTGAGTCTGGGCGCGGCGTTCATGCCGGTCATCTCGAGTTGCAAGGAAGACTCCAAGCTCGACACCGTGTCGGTCGACTCTGTCCTGATACCTACAATGGTGACACGCGATGTCGAGACCCTCATCAGCGACTCCGGCGTCACGCGCTACCGCATTGTCACCCCCGTGTGGTATGTCTACGACGAGATCGACACCCCCCTGTGGAGATTTCCCGAAGGGCTCAACCTCACGAAGTTTGACAACTTCTTCCGCACCGAGACCACCGTCAGAGCCGACTCGGCCATCTACTACAAAAACCAACAGCTCTGGCGCCTCGACGGCAATGTGCGCATAGTCAATATCCTCAACGAGAAGATACTCACCCAGCAGCTTTTCTGGAACCAGCGCACCCATAAGATCTACTCCGACTCCTTTGTACACATCGAGCAGACCGACCGTGTGCTCGAAGGACTCCACGGCTTCGAGACCAACGAGCAGATGACCGACTATCGCATGAAGTCTTTCTCGGGCATCTTCCGCGACTCGGAGTTCAAGAGCGACCGGCAGCCCCGCGCCGAGAGCTCCGACTCAACCGCCGCCCCGGCCGACACCGTCGCTATACCCCAAGGTAAATAGCGCCCCGACAAAATTCCTTTACTCCATACCCCACACTCTACACTCTCTATGACCACCTGGCTCATCATCACCCTCGGATCACTACTGCTCTCGGGCTTCTTCTCGGGCACCGAGATAGCCTTCGTCACCAGCGACCGTGTCAGAGTCGGCCTCGACGCCACCCGCGGAGGCCTCATCAGCCGCATCATCTCCCACTACTACGCCCGGCAGGAATTTTTCATCTCCACCATCCTCGTGGGCAATAATATAGTGCTCGTAATCTACGGTATGGGAGCCGCCGCCCTGCTCGAGCCCTGGATCGAACGCTATGTCACCTCGAGCCAGGCACTCATCCTCCTGTTCCAGACCCTGATCTCTACCCTGGTGATCCTCTTCACCGGTGAGTTCATCCCCAAGACAGTGTTCCGCATCAACCCCAACGCCTCCTTGCGTCTGGCCGCCCTGCCGATCTATCTGTTTTATATAGTGCTCTATCCCGTCTCGGCTTTCACATCCTGGATCTCAAGACAGCTCATGCGCCTGGCCGGTATCAAAGGCAACGACTCCTCCCTACAGCTCTTCTCGATCAACGACCTCAACGACTATCTCGAGAACAAGATCGACGATCTCGACAATCCGCGCGAGACCGAGGTCGAGAACGAAGTCAAGATCTTCCACAATGCCCTCGACTTCTCCTCGACTCAGCTGCGCGACTGTATGGCCCCGCGCAACGAGCTCGTGGCTGTAGACATCGACGACACTACCCGCGAGGAACTCTCGCGACTCTTCACCACCTCTGGCCGCAGCAAGATACTCGTCTACCACGACGACATCGACAACGTGGTGGGCTATGTCCATGTCTCGGAACTCTTTGACCCCAGCAGCGACTGGAAAGAACATATCAAAGAGGTGCTCTATGCGCCCGAAAGCCTGTTGGCCAACACCATGATGAGACGTCTGCTCTCCGAGAAACGCTCCATGGCCGTGGTGGTCGATGAGTTTGGCGGCACAGCAGGTCTCGTCACCCTCGAGGATCTGGTTGAGGAAATCTTCGGCGACATCCAGGACGAGCACGACAAGAACGGCATCACAGCCATCGAGATCACCCCGGGAGTCTATGACTTCTCGGGACGCATCGAAGTGCGCACCCTGCGCGACGACTATCGTCTCGACATCCCCGAGAGCGATGAATACCAGACCCTCGCCGGCTACGTCATCCACTCCACCGGCACTCTCCCCTCTCAGGGCGAAGAGGTTATCATCGACGATCTCGCCTTCACCATACGCGAGCGCTCGGCCACACGCCTCGACCTCATAAGGGTAGCCCCGGCTCCCGAGACGACTGATCGGGACTGAGCGGCCTCCACTACGCTCCCCCCATCGACAGACCGACAGAAATAAAAAAAACCGCGGCAGGAATCACTCTCCTGTCGCGGCTCTTGCATTAAGTAATTGTGTATTTATGTATTAGGTTACTTCAATTTATCGGAAAGCGAGGCTGCCCCGTCGGCGATCTGATCGAGCGCGCTGGCGGCGGCCGACTTCACTTTATCCAGGAAAGGCTCAGCCTTTTCCTTGATCTGCTCGGCCGAAGCCGACAGAGACTCCTGAGCGGCCGCAATGGTCGAGGCTGCAGTCTCCTTATACTCTCCGGCCTTGTCGGCCAGAGTGTCCTTAGCCTGAGCGATAGTATCCTGAATAGATTCCTTGGCGGCCTTGACCTGAGCCTGTCCGGCCACCTTTGCGGCCTCGGCACTTACCTCAGCGGCCTCGCGGGATATAGCCCCGGCCGCATTGGCGATGTTCTGCTGTGTAGAGTTCATATCTTTATTCTTTTTAATTATTAATCGTTTTACCGGAAGCCCCTCGTCAGGGAGCTAATCCTGCTAATATAACATACCCTCGGGCCCGGGAGTTTGACCGGCTAAACATAAAGTAAGTTAAAACGCCACCCACGTGAACAAAATCCCTGTCGCGTTTGTTATACAAAAAATTCGGTTACCCCGGGGGCTGACCCGCGGCATCAGATAATTTTTGCCCGAAATTTTCAGCTCCACTACTTGTCAGTGACACGCCTAATTGTTAATTTTGTGACCAATCTTTCACAACACCTATAAACACTATTGATCTATGAAGAAGAAATTCATCTGCACCGTCTGTGGTTATGTTCACGAAGGTGACGCAGCTCCCGAAAAGTGTCCTCTCTGTGGCGCTCCCGCCAGCAAGTTTGACGAAATCGATGAAGAGGCTCCCCTCACCTTTGTCACCGAGCATGTGATCGGCGTAGCCAAAGACACCGACGAGGAGATGAAGAAAGACCTCAACGCTCATTTCATGGGTGAATGTACCGAGGTCGGCATGTATCTCGCCATGTCACGTCAGGCCGAGCGCGAGGGCTATCCCGAGATCGCCGACGCCTTCCGTCGCTATGCCTTCGAGGAGGCCGAGCACGCCGCCAAGTTTGCCGAGCTTCTGGGCGATGTAGTCTGGGACACCAAGACCAACCTCTTCAAGCGCATGACCGCCGAGGCCGGTGCCAACGCCGACAAGATGCGCATCGCCGCCCGCGCCAAGCAGCTCAACCTCGACGCCATCCATGACACCGTTCATGAAATGGCCAAGGACGAGGCCCGTCACGGCAAAGGCTTCGAGGGTCTCTACCGTCGCTTCTTCGGCAAGTGATCTGATCTCGATCCGATTTTTACACATTAATTAATAAAGGCGGGCGCCGGGACTCTTTTGTCCCGACGCCCGCCGGCTTATAGCCCCTGCCACGACCCCCCACACCATCGGTCAGACGCGGCTACGAAATTAAAAAAATAATCTTTAAAGAAAAATTTCTTTAATTATATTTTTTATTAATAATAAAGTGATTATCTTTGCACTTGGAAAAGAAGATTGACGCCTCGACCGACCCCTCGGCCCGAGGCCTCCAAAGTGTTCAGAATATACAAAACATAAATCACCATATTATTATAACCCTAAAGTTCAATAGTTACAATGGCTACAATTGACCTGTCAAAGTATGGTATCACCGGCGCTACCGTGATCCACAACCCCAGCTACGACCAGCTCTTCATCGACGAGACCAAGCCCTCACTCGAAGGCTATGAGAAAGGTCAGGAGACCGAGCTCGGCGCCGTCAACGTAATGACCGGCATCTACACCGGCCGCTCGCCCAAGGACAAGTTCTTCGTAAAGGACACTACCAGCGAGAACACCATCTGGTGGACCACCGAGGGCTACAAGAACGACAACAAGCCCATCACCCCCGCCACCTGGGATGCCCTCAAGGCTATCGCCGACAAGGAGCTCTCCAACAAGACCCTCTATGTAGTTGACGCTTTCTGCGGCACCAACCCCGACACCCGTCTCTCCGTTCGCTTCGTGATGGAGGTAGCATGGCAGGCCCACTTCGTGACCAACATGTTCATCCGCCCCACCGAGGAGGAGCTCAAGAACTTCACCCCCGACTTCATCGTGCTCAACGCCTCCAAGGCTAAGGTTGAGAACTGGAAGGAGCTCGGCATCAACTCCGAGACCTGCGTGGCCTTCAACCTCACCGAGCGCATGCAGCTCATCATCAACACCTGGTATGGCGGCGAGATGAAGAAGGGCATGTTCTCTATCATGAACTTCTACAACCCCCTCCGCGGCATCGCCTCCATGCACTGCTCGGCCAACACCGACCTCAACGGCGAGAACACCGCCATCTTCTTCGGTCTCTCGGGCACCGGTAAGACCACCCTTTCCACCGACCCCAAGCGTCTCCTCATCGGCGACGACGAGCACGGCTGGGACGACAACGGCGTCTTCAACTACGAAGGCGGCTGCTACGCCAAGGTCATCAACCTCGACAAGGAGTCTGAGCCCGACATCTACAACGCCATCACCCGCGACGCCCTCCTCGAGAACGTGACCGTCGACGCCAACGGCAAGATCGACTTCACCGACAAGAGCGTCACCGAGAACACCCGTGTAAGCTACCCCATCGACCACATCAAGAACATCGTTCGCCCCTCACGCGGTCCCGCCGCCAAGAACGTCATCTTCCTCTCGGCCGATGCCTTCGGTGTGCTTCCTCCCGTATCGATCCTGACCCCCGAGCAGACCAAATACTACTTCCTCTCGGGCTTCACCTCCAAGCTCGCCGGCACAGAGCGTGGCATCACCGAGCCCACTCCCACCTTCTCGGCCTGCTTCGGCGCAGCCTTCCTCTCGCTTCACCCCGTGAAGTATGCCGAGGAGCTCGTTAAGCGCATGGAGCAGAGCGGCGCCAAGGCTTACCTCGTGAACACCGGCTGGAACGGTACCGGCAAGCGTATCTCCATCCGCGACACCCGCGGCATCATCGACGCCATTCTCGACGGCTCTATCCTCACCGCCCCCACCAAGAAGCTCCCCATCTTCGACTTCGAGATTCCCACCGAGCTCCCCGGCGTAGATCCCAAGATCCTCGACCCCCGCGACACCTACGCCAACCCCGCAGAGTGGACCGAGAAGGCCGACAAACTCGCCGAGATGTTCATCAAGAACTTCACCAAGTTTGAGGGCAACGAGGCCGGCAAGGCTCTCGTAGCAGCAGGCCCCCACCTCGGCTGATCAACACGACCCAAGAGCACATGTCGACACCACCCCGTGATGACGACATGTCGCTCACGATAAACCCTATTCCTTAGCGAGCATCGGGCATCCGCCCGATGCTCGCTCGCTTTTATGCAGACACTGACGAGCTCCACTCCACCCCGTCCTCGCGACAGAATTGCATCACTCGCGAAATATGAACGACATCGGCCCTCGCATATTTTTTAACATATACACCACCTAAATAGGCATAATTTTACACATATTCACTTAATATTCCCAAATTCTACCTTAATTAACTTACGATAGGGAATTTTAAAGTAAAAAACTTTTCACATTTGGAAAAATACCACTACTTTTGACCTCGAAATATAGGTCGAATTGTGCAGACTCCTCACGTACTATACCGCGACAGCGGCTTCCCCCTATATACCGATACACAGAAATAATAGAAAAACTAACCCCACAATTCCCCAATCAACAATGAGTAATTCTACCGTTAAACCCGCCAGCGGCAAGCTCGGCGTACTCGTAGTAGGACTCGGCGCCGTCACCTCTACTTTCATGACCGGCGTCCTCATGGCCCGCAAAGGCCTCACCAAGCCTGTAGGCGCGATGACCCAGTATGACAAAATCCGCGTAGGCAAAGGTGCTGACAAGAAATATCTCAAATATGAGGACATCGTCCCCATGGCCAAGCTCGACGACATCGTCTTCGGCGCATGGGACGTATATCCCGCCAACGCATACCAGAGCGCTGTCTATGCCGAAGTTCTCGAGGCCAAGGACATCGAGCCCGTCAAGGATGAGCTCGAGAAGATCGTGCCCATGAAGGCCGCCTTCGACAAGAACTATGCCAAGCGTCTCAACGGCGACAACGTCATGACCGACAAGACCCGCTGGGAGATGGTGGAGCAGCTCCGCGAAGACATCCGCAACTTCAAGAAGGAGACCGGTGTAGAGCGCGTAGTAGTGCTCTGGGCCGCTTCGACCGAGGTTTATGTACCCGTTGACGAGAAGATCCACGGCACCCTCGCCGAGCTCGAGGCTGCCATGAAGGCCGACGACAAGGAACACATCGCCCCCTCGATGTGCTATGCCTACGCAGCCCTCTCGGAAGGCGCTCCCTTCATCATGGGTGCCCCCAACACCACCGTCGACATCCCCGCCATGTGGGAGCTTGCCGAGAAGACCGGCATGCCCATCGCCGGCAAGGACTTCAAGACCGGCCAGACCCTCGTGAAGAGCGGTTTCGCCCCCATCATCGGCACCCGTTGCCTCGGCCTCAACGGCTGGTTCTCGACCAACATCCTCGGCAACCGCGACGGCCTCGTGCTCGATGAGCCCGCCAACTTCCGCACCAAGGAGGTATCCAAGCTCTCTACTCTCGAGTCGATCCTCGTGCCCGAGGAGCAGCCCGACCTCTACGGCGCCAACTGCGGCGGCGCTGAGGAAGGCGGCCACCAGGGCTACTACCACAAGGTACGTATCAACTATTATCCCCCCCGCAACGACTCCAAAGAGGGCTGGGACAACATCGACATCTTCGGCTGGATGGGCTATCCCATGCAGATCAAGATCAACTTCCTCTGCCGCGACTCTATCCTCGCCGCTCCCCTCTGCCTCGACCTCGTGCTGCTGAGCGACCTCGCCGCTCGCGCAGGCCGTCACGGCATCCAGCGCTTCCTCAGCTTCTTCCTCAAGAGCCCCATGCACGACTACACCAAGAACGAAGTGCCCGTCAACCACCTCTTCAAGCAGTATGTAATGCTCAAGAACGCCATCCGCGAGATGGGCGGCTACGAGGCTGACGAGGAGATCGACTGATCCGCGAGCCAAGCTTAGGCATACTAACACCTTAATTATATACAGCGGGTATCCGACACCATGTCAGATACCCGCTTTTCTGTCGTCAATCTGCCACCGGTCCGACACCTCAACGCGACAAAATGCCCTCACGACCCTCCCTTTCCGTCTCAAATCAAAATAATTGCACACGACTTTGGGAATATGGTCAAAAATGCCTATATTTGCAAATTAAACGATCTCTCCATCTTATTACAAACACAGTCAGTCACCTAATCCAGTCATGAGGGTCAAGATCCACCGCGAAGGCACCAACATACTCATCGTGCTCCTGCTCATGCTCGCTGTCATCAACCTGTCGGCCTGGATGTTCATACGCCCTGTCGAGATACCCATCGTGTTCAGCTCAGTGTGTGGTGTGCTCTATCTTCTGGTAGTCAATTTCTTCCGCTCACCCCGGCGCACCTTCCGCGGCGACCGCGACAACGTGATAGTCTCCTCGGTCGACGGCACTGTAGTGGCCCTCGAGGAGGTCTTTGAGCCGGAGGTGTTGCGTCGCAAAGTGAGAATGGTCTCGGTGTTCATGAGCGTCTTCAACGTCCATGCCAACTGGTTTCCGGTCGACGGCCAGGTACTCCTGGTGCGTCACCATCGCGGCCGCTTCCTCAGCGCCTATCTCCCCAAAGCAAGTATCGAGAACGAGCGTTCGACCGTGCTCATACGCGCCAACAACGGCCAGGAAATACTCATGCGCCAGATAGCCGGAGCGGTAGCCCGACGCATCGTCACATACGCCCACCCCGGCGAACAGGCCAACATCGAAGACCACATGGGCTTCATCAAATTTGGATCGCGCGTAGACCTCTACCTGCCGCTCGATGCTAAAATCAATGTCAAAATAGGCGACAAGACCACCGGCGGAGTCTCAGTGATAGGTCGGCTTAAATAGACAATACCGACGTGAAACAGATCAGATCATATATCCCCAACACCATCACGCTGCTCAATCTCCTGTGTGGCTGCATAGCCGTGACCCTGTCGTTCCACTCCGACACGGTGTTTGACACCCTCACAGGCCAGCAGTGGGCCTGCATCTTCATAGCCACCGCCGCAGTCTTTGACTTCTGTGACGGCCTCTCGGCACGCCTGCTCGGCGCCTACTCCCCGCTGGGCAAAGAGCTCGACTCGCTCAGCGATCTGGTGAGCTTCGGCCTGGCCCCGGCCTTCCTGGTCATGAACCTCATGAGGCTCAACGACAGCCCCGTCGCGCTGACGCTGATACCGATTTTCATCGCGCTCATGGGAGCACTGAGGCTCGCTAAATTCAATATAGACACGCGCCAGACCACCTCTTTCATAGGTCTCCCCATTCCGGCCAACGCTATCTTCTGGATCGGAGTCATAGGCTGGACCCGCGTCCACGGCTATCCGGGCGACTGGGTGATCATCCCCCTTGTCATTGTCATAGCACTGCTCATGGTCAGCGAGATCAAAATGTTCTCGCTTAAGTTTCACGACCTTAGCTTCCGCTCCAATGTGCGCCGCTATGTGATCATAGCCGCCACCATCCTCTTCGTAATCACCGACGGCGTGGCAGGTCTGGCATGGACTATCGTCCTCTATATCCTCATCTCCCTGCTGGGCAAGAAAGCCAACGCCTGATCCCGGTTCCGACTATCACCTCTTTCTCCCCTTCCATCGTCTTGAAATGGCTTCGTTTTTTATTACAATCCTCGTAGTCTATGTCTTCTGGCTCGTGGTCAAGCCCCTGCTGAGCCGCTACCTTCACCGTCGCTTCCAGCGCAAGGTCGAGGACATGATCCGCAACGCCTACGGCATCCCCCGCGAGGACAGCGGCAACGGCCACCGCAACGACCGTCAGCCACACAACGCCCCCCCGCGTCGCCGACGCAAGATCTTCTCGGCCGATGAAGGCGAATATATCGAATTTCAGGAAACCATCGTAGAAGTCACGGCCGAGACCGAGACAAACCCGTCGGGCCGCAACCAGGCCCACACTCCTGCCGAGCCTCGAGTCTCTGACGCCGAGTGGGAAGAAATCTGACGGTTTTCTCACGCTCCCTCCGTTAATTAAAATAAATCTCATCGCCCCTGTCGCACCCCCCTGCGCCGGGGGTTGTCTTTTAGAGATTATTCAATAAAAGTTCTGATCCCCCTTTCAGGCAAGCGACGCCTCGAAATTGGTCAAAATGTATTTAATTTAGGTAAAAACACCCATCCGACTCAATTAAATTATCTTATTTTGCCACAAACACAAATTTTCTACCTAACTTTGTGTGCATTTTTCCATACCGAAACAATCATTAACAACGACAATAATTAATTCATTAAGACGACATCGCAAGCAATGAAATCCATCTCGTCACTTTCAAAGGGTTGTCTGGCCGCCGTAGTGGCCGCCGCCACCCTCGCTTCATGCTCGGGCAACAAGTCAGGACAGGCCATGCAGATGCCTGCTCCCTCAATTGCCACCGTCACACTCTCGCCCGAGAACGTTGACCTCTCAACCACCTATCCCGCCACTGTCAAGGGTAAGACCGACATCGACATCCGTCCTCAGGTCACCGGCTTCATCACCAAGGTACATGTCGACGAAGGACAGAAAGTGCGCAAGGGCCAGGTGCTCTTCACTCTCGACCAGGTGCAGTTTCAGGCAGCTGTCGACCAGGCCCGCGCCTCGGTCAACTCAGCTCAGACCGCTGTCAACACCGCTCAGATGACCGTCGACTCCAAGCGCAAGCTCCTCGACAAGAACATCATCTCCCAGTATGAGTTCCAGCTCGCCGAGAATACCCTCCAGCAGGCTCAGGCCCAGCTCGCTACCGCCAAGGCCGCTCTGGTCAACGCTCAGAAAAACCTCGCCTACACCGTGGTGACCTCACCCAGCGACGGCGTGGTAGGCCAGATCCCCAACCGTGAAGGCTCCCTGGCCAGCCCCTCTTCGGCCCAGCCCCTCACCACCGTCAGCGACAACTCTCAGGTCTATGCCTACTTCTCGCTCACCGAGAAAGACCTGCTCAACCTGGCCCAGACTTCAGGCTCCTCGGTCGATGCCGCCATCAAGTCGATGCCTGCCGTTCAGCTCCGTCTCTCCGACGGCACCATCTACCCCGTCGAGGGCAAGGTAGCCACCGTCTCGGGCGTGATCGACAACAACACCGGTGCCTCGAGCGTGCGCGCTCTCTTCAACAACCCCTCGGGAGTGCTCCGCAGCGGCTCCACCGGTCAGGTCATCATCCCCAACCATAAGGAGGCAGTCATTCTGATCCCCCAGAAGGCCACTTTCGAGCTTCAGGACCGCCGTTTTGCCTACGTGGTCAATGACTCCAACAAGGTAGTCTCCACCCCCGTGACCGTAGAATCCACCGACGACGGACAGAAATTTGTAGTCCTCTCGGGCCTCAAGGCCGGCGACCGCATCGCCGTCGAAGGTATCGGCACCAAGCTCCAGGACGGCATGACCATCAACCCCGTCGATCCCGCTGCCCAGGCCGCTGCTCAGGCCGCTGCCCAGGCTCCCGCCAAATAAAGAGCCAGGCCTCTGAAACCACCATCATCACACACATCTCTCTCCCCCCTCTCCGCTACCCTTTCCACCAAAACTAACTTCACCATTCATCCCGCTTAATTTCAAGCAATGAAACTCGATACCTTTATCAACAGGCCGGTGCTGTCGACGGTGATCTCAATCTTCATCGTCCTGCTGGGTCTGATCGGACTCTTCTCCCTGCCGGTCACCCAGTTTCCCGACATCGCACCTCCTACCATCTCCGTCTCAACCACCTACACCGGAGCCAACGCTCAGGCTGTGCTCAACTCGGTGATCGCCCCTCTCGAAGAGGCTATCAACGGCGCCGAGGGCATGACCTACATGGAGTCGACCGCCACCAACACCGGCTCGGCCAACATCTCGGTATACTTCAAGCAGGGTTTCAACCCCGACATGGCAGCCGTCGATGTGCAGAACCGTGTAGCCAAGGCCCAGAACCTGCTCCCTGCCGAGGTCACCAGAGTGGGCGTGCTCACCCAGAAGCGACAGACCTCGATGCTCCTCTCGATCGCCCTCTATGACCCCAGCGGCAACTACTCCGAGGAGTTTCTCGACAACTACATGAAGATCAACGTCATCCCCCAGCTCCAGCGTGTCTCGGGCGTGGGCGACGTAATGAGCTTCGGCGCTGACTACTCGATGCGTATCTGGCTCAAACCCGAAGTAATGGCCCAGTATGGTCTGGTACCCTCCGACATCTCCTACGCGCTGGCCGAGCAGAACATCGAGGCCGCTCCCGGTGCATTTGGCGAGCAGGGCAACCAGAGCTTCCAGTACACCATGAAATATCGCGGACGCCTCACCACCCCCGAGCAGTTTGAAGACATCGTAGTGGCAGCTAAGCCCACCGGCGAGATACTCCGCCTGGGCGAAGTGGCCACCATCGAGCTCGGCCGCGTGACCTACGGTTTCCACAACGCCCTCAACGGCTATCCCGCCACGAGCTGTATGATCTTCCAGACCGCCGGCTCCAACGCTACCCAGATCATTAACGACTGTCTCAAGGTAGTCGACTCGATGAAAAAAGAGCTCCCTGCCGGCCTGGCCTTCGCTGTGCCCATGAACAACAACGACTTCCTCGATGCCTCGATCCATGAGGTGATCAAGACCCTCATCGAGGCCTTCATCCTCGTGTTCTTCGTGGTATATGTGTTCCTCCAGGACATCCGCTCGACCATCATTCCCGCCATCGCCATCCCCGTGGCCCTCGTGGGTACATTCTTCTTCATGAACCTGATCGGTTTCTCGATCAACCTCATCACCCTCTCGGCTCTCGTGCTTGCTATCGCGATCGTGGTCGACGACGCCATCGTAGTGGTCGAGGCCGTCCACGCCAAGCTCGACGTCGGCTACAAGAGCGCCCGCAAGGCCTCTATCGACGCCATGAGCGAGATCGGCGGCGCCCTGGTCTCGATCACCCTGGTCATGATGCTCGTGTTCATCCCCGTGTCGTTCATGTCAGGCACCACCGGTGTGTTCTATCGTCAGTTTGGTCTCACCATGGCCATAGCCATCGCCCTCTCGGCACTCAACGCGCTCACCCTCTCGCCCGCCCTCTGTGCAGTGTTCCTCAAGGCCCACGGCGACGAGAGCACCCTCAAGGAGCGTATGGGCAAAGCCTACTCGGCAGCCGCCGAGGCCACTATCGGCCACGCCAAGCGACGCTTCACACTCAACTTGCCCCCGCTGGTGACCGGCCTCTTCCTGGTAGCCACCATCACCTTCATGGTGCTCGGCTGGTATAATATCCACAAACCCCTCCAGCTCACTATCGCCTCTGTCTGTGCCATCATCACTATCCTCGGCATCTTCAGCAAGCGTTTCCATGCCGGTTTCGAGAAAGGCTTCTCGCGTGTGCTCCGCGTCTATGACCGTCTCACCGCCTTCTTCATCGGCCATAAGATCACTTCGTTTGCCATCGTAGGAGCCGCCGTGGCCATCCTCGTCTGGCTCATGGGTATCACCAACTCCACCCTCGTGCCCAACGAGGATACAGGTACAATCTTCTGTATGATCGACATGCCCCCGGGCACCTCTCAGGAGCGCACCCTCGAAGTGCTCGACCAGGTAGACCACATCCTTGCTCAGGTACCCGAGATAGAGTATCGAATGAAGATCGCCGGCTACTCGTTCATGGCCGGTCAGGGTGCTACCTACGGTACCTTCATCCTCAAGCTCAAGAACTGGGATGACCGCACCCGCCCCGACCAGAGTTCCGATGCAATCCTGGGCAAGCTCTATGCGATGACCGGAGCGGCCGTCAAGGATGGCCGAGTGGTGATGTTCGCGCCCCCTATGATCACCGGCTACTCGCTCACCAACGGTTTTGAGCTCAAGATGCAGGACAAGACCGGCGGCGACATCAACGACTTCTTCGCTATCGTCCAGGGCTTCCTCGGCCAGCTCAACCAGCAGCCCGAGATCCAGGTGGCCATGACCACGTTCAACCCCACCTTCCCCCAGTACATGATCGACATCGACGCCGCTAAGTGTAAGCAGGCAGGCCTCTCGCCCAGCGACATTCTGACTACACTCCAGGGCTACTACGGCGGTATGTACATCTCCAACTTCAACCGCTTCGGTAAGATCTACCGCGTGATGATGCAGGCCAGCCCCGAGTCACGAGTGTCGCCCGAGACCCTCTCGGCCATTAAGGTGCGCAACGGCAACGAAATGGCCTCAGTCTCCAACTTCGTGACTCTCACCAAGGTCTACGGCCCCGACCTGCTCAACCGCTTCAACATGTTCCAGTCCATCTCGGTGACCGGCCAGCCTGCTCCCGGCTACTCCTCGGGCGACGCCCTTGCAGCCGTGCAGCGTGTAGCCGCCGAGACTCTGCCCCCGGGCTACGGCTACGAGTACTCGGGTATGACCCGCGAGGAGGCCTCGACCGGCTCAGGCTCCACCACCGCCGTGATCTTCGGTCTCTGTCTGCTCTTCGTCTACCTGCTCCTCTCGGCCCAGTATGAGAGCTATATTCTCCCCTTCGCCGTAATTTTCTCGATCCCCTTCGGCCTCATGGGCACCTTCATCTTCGCTCAGATCTTCAGCATCCCCAACAGTATCTACCTGCAGATCGCGCTCATCATGCTCATCGGTCTGCTTGCCAAGAACGCCATCCTCATCGTCGAGTTTGCCGTCGAGCGCCGACGCACAGGCATGTCGATCGTCAACGCCGCCATCCAGGGAGCCTCGGCCCGTCTGCGACCCATCCTCATGACCTCGCTGGCCATGATCATCGGTCTGCTCCCCATGATGTTCGCCACCGGTGCCGGTGCCAACGGTAACCGTGCCCTCGGCACAGGTTCTATCGGCGGCATGCTCATCGGTATGATACTCCAGCTGCTCATCGTGCCCGCCCTCTTCGTGATCTTCCAGAAGATCCAGGAGAAGATCACTCCTCTGAAATGGGAAGACACAGACAACGAAGGCATCGAGAACGAGATCGAACAGTATTCGGCCAACTAATTCTTCACCCGACTCTCAATGAAACTCAACAAAATATCTTATATCATCGCAGCGATGGTGGGGGCCTCGGCCCTCACCGGCTGCGGGATCTACGGCAAGTACAGCCCCGAGAAGGTCAACGACGCCACCGTCAGCCAATATGCCGAGGCCGTCAAACAGACCCCCGACTCAGTCAACCTTGGCAACCTCAAATGGCAGGACGTATTCACCGATCCTCTGCTGGCCGACCTCATCAACAAAGCCCTGCTCAACAACAAAGACCTGGCCAACGCCAAGCTCAATATCGACATCGCCCATGCCCAGCTTCTCGGCGCCCGCCTGAGCTATCTCCCCTCGGTAGCTTTCGCACCCAGCGCCCAGCGCGCCTCCAACGGCCTCACCCACACCTGGAGCGAGTGGACCTACACCCTGCCCCTGGCTGTCAATTGGGAAGTGGACGTCTTTGGCAAAATACTCAACACCAAGCGTGGTGCCCAGGCCTCTTACGAGCAGGCTCAGGCCTATGAGCAGGCTGTGCGCTCCCAGATCATCTCGGGCGTAGCCCAGGCCTACTACACCATCGCCGCACTTCGCAGCCAGCTCCAGCTCTCGCGCGAGACCGCTACCCTCTGGGAAGCCAGCGTCAAGACCATGCGTGACCTCAAGGAGGCCGGACGCCTGCGCGAGAACGCCGTGGTACAGAGCGAGGCCCAGTATTACAGTATCCTCTCGTCGATCACCGACCTCGAGACCTCGCTCCACACCGCCAACAATACCCTCTCGCTCCTGCTCAACACCATGCCTCAGGAGTGGGCTATCCCGGCCAGCGCAGCTCTCGAAATCCCCGTGTTTGCCAATACCGACATCCCCATGTCTCAACTGGCCGCACGCCCCGACGTCAGAGCCTCCGAGCAGGCCCTCGCCGTGGCCTACTATGCCACCGGCTCGGCCCGCGCCGCCTTCTATCCCACCCTGGCCATCACAGCCAACGGCGGCTTCACCAACCAGCTCGGCACCTTTATCAAGAACCCCGCCGAGTGGTTCATCAACCTCGGAGCCTCGCTCACCGCGCCCCTCTTCTCGCGCGGAGCCAATATAGCCCGTCTCCAGGCCGCCAAAGCTCAGCAACAGCAGGCCCTCAACAACTTCCGCTACACACTGCTGAGCGCTTCTGCCGACGTGACCGAGGCACTGGTGACCTATCAGAACGCTTTCGAGAAAATGAAATGGCTCGCCCTGCAGGTCGATGACATGTCAAAGGCTCTCGACATCACCAACGAGCTGCTCCTCTTTGACGGATCGACCACCTATCTCGAGGTGCTCACCGCCCAGCAGAGCCTCCTGAGCGCCCAGACAGCTCAGATCTCCACCAACCTTGCCGCCACCCGCGCTCTCATCAACCTCTACCAGAACCTCGGAGGCGGCCGCTAATCTCACCTTAAAATCACCTCAATCATGATAAGCGACAAAGCTCATATCGACCCCTCGGCCAAGATAGGCGAGAACGTCAAGATCCATCCCTTTGCTTTTATCGACAAAGATGTGGAGATAGGCGACAACTGTGTGATCATGCCTTTTGCAAGCATCATACGCGGCACTCGTCTGGGCAAGGGATGCAAAATATATCAAGGTGCCATTGTGGGTGCCGACCCCCAGGATTTCCGCTGGAAGGGTGGTTTCACCTACTGCTTTGTGGGCGACAACACCGTGATACGCGAGAATGTCATCATCAACCGCGGTATTGCCGAGGAGGGTGGCACCCGTATCGGAGCCGATTCCTTCCTCATGGCCAACTCCCATGTGGGCCACGACTCCCATATCGCCGACAAGTGTGTCATCGGCAACAATGTCTCGATAGCCGGAGACGTCGAGATCGGTGAGTGTACCATCCTGTCGTCGGCCGTGGTGATCCACGAAAACTCCCACATAGGCCGCTGGGTGCTCGTCAAGGGCGGCTGCCGCATCACCGGCAATGTACCCCCGTTCTGCATCATGGCCCATAACCCGACCAGCTACTTCGGCGTCAACGCCTATCTGCTGGGCAAACATGGCAACATGAGCTCTGACCGCATCGACGACATCGCCAAGTGTTACCGCCACCTCTATCAGTCGGGATCGTCGGTATTTGCCGCCCTCAAGCGCATAGCCGCCGACGTCGACCCCAGCCCCGAGCGTGACGAGATCATCGACTTCATCAACGGTGTCAACCTGCGCATCGTTGCCATCCCCAAAGACCTCGAGTAAGACCTCTTTCCCTCAGCGGAAATGATAAGCCACACTAAGCCGTGTAAATCGTCTGTACCACCCGATTTATACGGCTTATGTGATTATCAACAGGTCAGTCCAACAGCACATACACTCCGGCTCTACATTTGTTTTTAAACAACCTCCCAACAATTTCACTCATGTCAGAATCCACTCCCACTCATAAAGTCCTCTTTGTCTGCCTCGGTAATATATGCAGATCGCCGGCGGCCGATGGTATCATGCACTCGATCGTCGAGAGCAGGGGCGTGGCCGCGCACTGGAAGATAGATTCAGCCGGCACAGGTCGCTATCATATAGGCGATCTGCCCGACCACCGTATGCGACTCCACGCACGTCGCCGCGGATATGATCTCACCCATCGCGCACGTCAGGTCTCCGAAGCCGACTTTGAAGAGTTTGACATCATCATAGGTATGGACGACGCCAATGTGGCCGATCTGAGACGACTTGCCCCCTCTCCCGAGGCCCAGGCCAAAGTACACGCTATGGCTGAATACTTCGCTCCAACGGCCCGTTATGATTACGTCCCCGACCCCTACTATGAAGGCTCCGAAGGGTTTGAGCTCGTCCTCGACCTCCTCGAAGACTCCTGCATGAGGCTCTTTGAGAGGATAGAGGAAAAGGAGACTCCCGACAGGCAATGACATCTTGACAATTTATCATCTTGTCATCTTGTCATCTTGACAAAATGTCAAGATGTCAGATACCGACCTTCCCCCCCCTCTCAGAATATCCATCCTCCAATAAATACCATCATGATCTCCCACGATATTATCCTACGGGTCGAGGAGCTGAGTCCCGACGAGCTCTCAGAGGCCGAGAAATCGCTCTGTGAGGCCGCACGACGTGCTACCTACCGTTCATATTCCCCTTACAGCCATTTCAGCGTAGGAGCCGCTATATTGCTTAATAACGGCACTATCATCGGAGGGGCCAATCAGGAGAACGCAGCCTATCCCTCGGGTATGTGTGCCGAGCGCACGGCCGCGTATTATGCAGGAGCGCAATATCCCGGCATCCCCTTCCTTATGATAGCCATAGCGGCCCGCGATACCGACGGTCAGCCTCTCGAGACTCCCGTCACTCCCTGCGGAGCCTGCCGGCAGGCATTGCTGGAATATGAGAAGCGTTCGGGCATCCCTATCAGGCTACTGCTTGCAGGCACTAAGAAAGTCTACCGCCTCCCCTCGGTCGCCTCAACCCTTCCCCTCGCTTTCGACGACTTCTGAATATCAAGCAAGGCCCCGTCCACAGATCTTTGTGAACGGGGCCTTATAGTCATTTATAAGAAGTCTTCCTTATCGGATCAGCAGCAACCGGCGAGAGCCTCGTTGGTCTTGTGGACAGCCTCGGCGCTCTTGCGGAAGAGCTCCTTCTCGGCGTCGTTGAGCTCAAACTCTACGATCTTCTCGATACCGTTCTTACCGATGATGGCGGGTACACCGATGCAGAGATCCTTCTCGCCATACTCGCCGTCGAGCAGAGCCGAGCACGAGATGAGCTTCTTCTCGTTGTGGAGGATAGCCTTGACCATCTGAGCTCCTGCTGCGCCGGGTGCATACCAGGCCGAAGTGCCGAGGAGCTTGGTGAGAGTGGCACCGCCCACCATAGTCGAGGCTGCCACCTCGGAGAGAGTCTCCTGCGAGAGATACTGGCTGGCGGGAACGCCACGATAGGCTGCGTAGCGGGTGAGGGGGATCATGGTAGTGTCGCCATGACCGCCGATCACGATACCCTCAACCTCAGTGGGGTTGGCACCCAGGGCGTTGGAGAGGAAATATTTGAAGCGGGCGCTGTCGAGAGCACCGCCCATACCGATGATGCGGTGTTTGGGCAGACCGCTGGTCTTGTGTATCAGGTAGGTCATAGTGTCCATGGGGTTGGAGATGCACACTATGATAGCGTCGGGCGAATATTTGAGCAACTGCTCGGTGACGCTCTTGACGATACCGGCGTTGACACCGATGAGCTCCTCACGGGTCATACCGGGCTTGCGGGGAATACCCGAAGTGATGACTACCACGTCGCTGCCGGCAGTGGCCTCATAGTCGTTGGTCACACCGGTGAGACGGGTGTTGAGACCGAGGATGCTTGCAGTCTGCATGATGTCCATGGCCTTGCCCTCCGAGACGCCCTCCTTGATGTCGAGGAGCACTACCTCGTCGGCGATGCCACAAGTCACTAAAACATTTGCACATGTTGCGCCTACGTTACCGGCGCCTACTACTGTTACCTTTGACATAGTATCTATAATAATTGAAAACGGTTACCGATTTTAATACTGTTGAGGATGGGGAGTTAATTTCTCCACAAAGTTAACTAAAATTTTCTATTTTAACGCTCGGGCCGGGCGTGAAATTATTGTCAACTTTTCCCAAACCCTTAGCCGCTTATGAGCCTGCCGCCGCAGTGGGGGCCGACTTTTTGAGCTCGGGATAGGAGATGCGGGTGTGATACATGGTGCGAAGCCGCTGTATGAACGATTCCTTGACAGCCTGCACGTCGCGAAACGACAGCGGCGACTGATTGTGGAGCCCCTCGGCTATCTGAGCGTCGATGATCTTGTTGACCAGGGCCGCGATAGCCTCGGGTGAATTATCCTTGAGCGAGCGGGAGGCAGCCTCGACGGCATCGGCCATCATCAGCAGCGATGTCTCTCGGGTCTGTGGATCGGGCCCGGGATAACTGAAGGGAGTGGGATCCACCTCCTCGCCGGGATGGGCGTTGACGTAGGTATTATAGAAATAGCGGGCCTTTCCGGCTCCGTGGTGCTGGCTGATGAAGTCGCGTATCACCGGGGGTAGCTTGGCCTTCTCGGCCATGGCGAGACCGTCGGTGACATGGCCTGTGACCACCCTGGCGCTCTGGATGGGATCGAGAGCGTCGTGAGGATTGACTCCGTGCTGATTTTCGGTAAAGAAAGCCGGATTTTTGATTTTGCCTATGTCGTGATAGAGCGCGCCCGTACGCACCATCTGCACGTTGGCTCCGATAGCCTGGGCCGCCGCCGAGGCAAGATTGGACACCGCCATGGAGTGATTGAAAGTGCCGGGACACTGCTCGGAGAGCTCACGCAACAGGGGGTTATTGGTGTCGGAAAGCTCCACCAGAGTGACGCGCGAGGTGAAACCAAACACTCTCTCGAGCAGGAACATCAGCGTGTAGGAGAACGAGATAAGGATGGCGTTGATTGCAAAACAGCCATAGATACGGGCCATGATCTTGGCCACCGATCCGGTCGACATGATCTCCATCGAGAGATAGGCCAGCGAGTAGGCCACAAAGATCAGGGCGGCCGTGCGTATGAGCTGGGAACGACGGCTGAGATCCTTGAGCGAATCGATAGCCACCACGCCGGCTATAAACTGCACGAAGATAAACTCAGAGGGGAAAGTCGAGACGATCGCACATGTCAATATCTCTATGATATGGGCGAAATAGGCTGTGCGCGAGTCAAGAAAAGTCAGCACGAGGATCGGCACTATGGTGAACGGCATGATATACAGTCCTGAGCGGAAAGTGGCCTGCATGGCAAAAGCCACCAGCGTACACACCGTCAGCAGCGACATCAGGAAGATCACCGTGTGGTCGTCGTTGAAATACTCCCTCCTGAAGATATAGAGATAGCCATACATCGCCGCCATGAGTATGATGACATAGAGAGCCTGGCCGGCTATCGGATAGTGATGCTGGGAGATCTTGGTGTCAGAGCGCTCCTCGATCATCTCCTCATAGGTGTCGAGGATGGTGGCCAGGCGTGTGTTGACTATATCGCCCTTGTCGATGATACGTTCACCCTGCTGTATCACTCCCACGGGAGCGGTGGCTTTCTGATAGGCCTCGTCGAGCAGGCGCCGGGTAGTGAGGGAGTCGAGAGTGACATTGGGCTGAAGCATATCGGCCAGATGGGTAGCCGAGAGAGCTCCGCGCATATTTCCCCGGCGCATCACCGAGTCGATATGCTCGTAGGCACGGTAGGCCGAGAGAAACTCAGTCGTCGGCACCGAGATAGCCACATTATCGTGGACGAATCGCACCGCCGGCAACTCTCCGTCGCTGATGCGCTGATAGGTCTCTGCATCGACTATACCGTTTTCGTAGACCTGACGCACCGCCTTGATGATCTGATTTTTCTGAGCCGGGCTCACATCGGGGAGCGTAGTGGCGTTGAGACGCGTGGTATACTCCGAGATGAGAGTCTTCTCAGCAGCCAGGTCACGCACATAGACAGGCTCGAAAGCCGCGTCGATTGAATCCTTGAGGCGCGCGCTCGACAGGGAGTCGAGATGGACAGGGATGTCAAACGGAGCCGTGAGCAACCCATAGTTCCAGGGACGGTTAACCTCGTAGATATAGCGGTTCTTATCGCTGCGTGGCAGGAAATAGACTGTCAGCACCACCGAGGCAAGGAAGAGCACAGAGCGCAGAGTGATCTGACTGCGTGAGAGCTTGGTCATAGATATAGATTGCGGACGATAGTCCAGATAATGAGTAGGAATAACAGGCTCAGAGCCGCGCCGCGCGACTCAAGCAGGGCTCTCAGTCGCCCCAGTCGCCGGGGCATCAGAGCCGTGGCGAGCATAAGCGGGATGAGCGGAGCGAGAATAAACAGCAGGGGATTATAGCTCCAGGCAAGGGCCGGATCTCCGTGAACCAGAGCATGGACAGCACGCTGGGCCCCGCACCCGGGACACTCAAGCCCCGTGAGCGTGTGGAAGAGACAGCGGGGCCAAAGACCCGAGGAAGCGTCGGTCAAAGCCAACATCACCAACAGGGCGACGCCCACCAGCGGCACCGCCACCATGAGGGCGCGGTTCACATTGTGAGCAGAGACCATAACATCGAGAATGGGGCCCAGATGAAGCCCAGCACAAAGGAGATGATGACCCACCATCCGGCCTTCTCCGAGGCTGCCATAGCACCGGCATAATCGCCGCGCATCCACAGAGGGGACACCTTGGAGGCATAGATGATAGCCACTACTCCTGTCGGCAGACAGCAACAGAGGGTTGAGATGATGGCCCATGCCAGATAGGTAGGGGGCATGTTGCCGACGGGCTGAGGGGCGGGCGACGGCCCCCCGGGCGCGTAAGCGGGCTGATAAGAGCCTTGATCGTCGGATCGGCCGTAGTAGGGCGTGCCGTAGGGGGTTGAGCCATGCAGATTAAAGAGATGAGCGGTGTCGGGAAGACGTCCGGCTGTGGTCCAGTCGGGCAGTCCCTCACGCCACACCGGGGTGTCGGGGCCAAAACCGGCCACCCTCGTGAGCTCCTCAAAGCTCATAGGGCCGGTTGTCACGCCGTTGATTATAGTCCAATAGGCCATTTACTGAAATATATGTTGCTTGAACGGTTTATCCAATGTTAGAGCGTTGTCGGTGATGGTCAAAGCCTGTCGGGACTATTCCTGCTCCTTGAGGATCTCAGAGAGCATTCCTTTGGCCAGACGCGAGGCCCCGATGCGGAAATGCTCGTTGCTCTCGACCCATTTCTCGCCAAGTATCTCCCTGACCAGAGTGTAATAGCGCAGAGCCTCCTCGGGAGTTGCCACACCTCCGCTGATCTTGACACCCACCATGCGATTGGTCTTCTCGTAATACTCCTTGACGGTCTGACACATCACGTAGGCGGCCTCGAGGCTGGCGCCCGCATACTCCTTGCCGGTAGAGGTCTTGATGAAATCGGCACCCGAATAGAGCGCGAGGATAGCGGCGTCGCGTATCTTCTCGGGAGTCTCGAGCGCGCCGGTCTCGAGTATCACCTTGAGGGGAGCCTGCCGGCAGGTCTCTTTCATTTCCTGGATCTGGTCGGCCACCTCCTCATAGTCATTGTCGAGGAAGGCTCCCAGGGGGAAAGGCACGTCTATCTCATCGGCACCGGCCGAGATGGCGAGGGCTATCTCGGCTACCTTTACCTCGATGAAGGTCTGACCCGAGGGGAAGCCTCCGGCCACCGAAGCGATGCGCACCGAGCTGACATCGAGCACCGTGCGCACCAGTTGCACGAGATCGGGATAGACACAGACGGCCGCTACCGAGGGGAGATCGGGATGAGCCTCCTCAAAGGCATTTACCTTCTCGGTGAGCTCGGCGACTGTCTGATTGGAGTCGGTCGAACGCAGAGTGGTGAGGTCGATGGAGTTGAAGATGCGGCGGTACACCTCGGGACGACGGTTCTCGTCGAGATGTTTTTCGAGTATTTCCGAGACATTGGCCGAGATAGCGGCGGGGTCTACCGAGACTTCTGAGCGCTTGATAGCTTCGTTGTATTTGTCCATAGTGTAAATCTTAGCGGCGGTTGATTATGCAACCTGTTGTGATATATATTGAAGAGAATGTGTCAACTCCGGAGCCCCGGCGCGCCGGGGAGGATATTTCTGACACACCCTCAGGGTTAGTCCGGATCGGGGGATGAGGAGAAGCGGGTCGAGTCGCGGGTGGTTTTCTTGAGTATATTGGCGCTGAGAGCGTCGGCGAGGGAGATGCCGGTCTGATTGGCCAGGGCCGCGACTACCCATATTATATCGGCGAGCTCGTCGGCCAGGGCCTCGAGCGTGCAATTGTCGGAAGGCTTGGCCCGCTGGTCGCCGTAGAGGCGGGCAAGGATACGGGCGGCCTCGCCGGTCTCCTCGGCGAGGATCACGGCATTTGTCAGCTCTGAGAAATAGCCTCCACCCGTGGTGGTGATCCAACGGTCTACGATGGCCTGAAGATCCTCGAGAGTGATGGGAGTGGCAGTGGGTCGGGGAGTTTTCATTCGCGCAGACGTGAATCTATGATAATAGTGACAGGCCCGTCGTTGACGAGCGAGACCTGCATGTCGGCTCCAAACATCCCCGTAGCCACCGGGCGTCCCGTGAGACGCTCCATCTCGCGGCAATAGAGCTCATAGAGCAGCACAGCCACATCGTGGCCGGCGGCACGGTAATAGCTGGGCCGATTGCCCTTGCGGGTAGAGGCCGTGAGAGTAAACTGACTGACAGCCATGACGGCGGCGCCGGTGTCGAGAGCCGAGAGATTCATCACGCCGTCAGAGTCGGAGAAGATGCGCAGCGACGCTGTCTTGGCTGCGAGCCAGGTGACATCGTCGGGTGTATCGCCCTGCTCGACTCCCACGAGAACGAGCAGGCCGGGGCCTATCTCGCTGTGGAGCGAACCGCCGATGGTGACTGAGGCGCTGCTGACGCGCTGTATGACAAGACGCACTGGAGGTGTAAGTGATTGTCGGGGAGACCGCTTATAGCGCAGGCTCCGCCTGATTGGAGAAAAGGCAGGAGCCCGCCCGGCGAGGGGAGTATGCCGGGGGCATCCGTCGCCCGGGCGGGTTCCTGCGTGATTATGTTTCAGTTAAACCGGGTGTCGATCAGATCGAGAGATCCTTCTTGATAGCCTCTACCTTGGCGGCTGCGGCTGCCTTGCAGGCATCATAGTCGTCGGCCGAAGCCATCGGTATGCGCACCTCCATATAGAACTTGATCTTGGGCTCGGTACCCGAGGGGCGCACCGATACTTTCGACCCGTCCTCGGTGAAATACTGGAGCACATTGGAGGTGGTGGGGAAGTCGAGCTTGTCGACACCGCCGTCGGCGTGGGTAGCGTTGAGGCTGAGATAGTCTTTCACCAGAACCACGGGGCTGCCGGCCAGAGTCTTGGGGGGATTTTCGCGATACTGCTTCATGAGAGCCTGTATCTCCTCGGCGCCGCTCTTGCCGGGACGCACTACCGAGACGCCCACCTCGAGACTGAAGCCGTAAGTCTTGTAGATCTCGGCAAGCATGGCCTGGAAGTCCAGACCCTTGTCCTTGGCCCAGGCACAGGTCTCGGCCAGAAGCGAGCAGGCCGACACGGCGTCCTTGTCGCGCACGAAAGTCTCGGCCAGGAAGCCATAGCTCTCCTCGCCGCCGCCGATATAGCGGAGCACATCCTCGTTGTCGCGCATCACGGCCGCGATCCACTTGAAGCCGGTGTAGCAGTCAAACATGCGCACATTGTTGGCCTCACAGATGTCCTTGATCAGCTCGGTGGTCACGATGGTCTTGACCACAAACTCGTTGCCCTTGATGAGGCCGAGTTCACGATTGCGGGTGATGATGTAGTTGAGCAGGATCATGCAGATCTGGTTGCCGTTGAGCAGCACATACTCGCCGTTGTTGTCGCGTATCACGCAACCTACACGGTCGGCGTCGGGGTCGGAGGCGAGCACCAGGTCGGCTCCCACTTCCTTGGCCTTGGCGATGGCGAGAGCCATGGCCGAGGGCACCTCGGGATTGGGCGACTCGACTGTGGGGAAATCTCCGCTGGGGACATCCTGCTCGGGCACATGGATGATATTCTCGAATCCATAGTTCTTGAGCGAGGCGGGGATCAGGTCTACGCCGGTGCCGTGGATAGGTGTATAGACGATCTTGAGATCCTTGTGACGCTCGATCACGTCGGGGCTCAGCGAGAGCTCCTTGATCTTCTCGAGGTAGATCTTGTCGACCTCGGGGCCTACGATCTGGATCTTGGACTTGTCACCGTCAAACTTGATCTCGTCAACGCTCTTGATGCGGTTGACGTGGTCGATGATATTGGTGTCGTGGGGGGCGATGATCTGCGCTCCGTCCTCCCAATAGGCCTTGTAGCCGTTGTAGATCTTGGGATTGTGGGAAGCGGTGATGTTGACGCCGCTCTGGCAACCGAAGTGGCGCACGGCAAACGAAAGCTCGGGAGTGGGACGGAAGCTGTCGAAGAGATAGACCTTGATGCCGTTGGCCGAGAAAATATCGGCGACTATCTCGGCAAACTTGCGCGAATTGTTGCGCACGTCATGGCCCACGGCCACCGAGATCTCGGGGAGATCCTTGAAAGCCTCCTTGAGGTAATTGGCCAGGCCCTGGGTGGCGGCGCCCACGGTATATATATTCATGCGGTTGGTGCCGGCACCCATGATGCCGCGCAGACCGCCTGTACCAAACTCAAGATCGCGATAGAAGCACTCTATCAGATCGGTCTTATCGTCGGCGTCGAGCATACGCTGCACTTCGGCACGAGTCTCGGCGTCATATCCGTCACCGAGCCACACCTGTGCCTTGGCGGTAACTTCCTTGATCAACTGGTCGTTTTCCATACTTTTAAGGTCTTTATATCGTTAGTAAATAAATATTTCACAGACACTCCCATGAGTGAGCAGCCTGCCCCGGGCCTATCTCATACTCCTTGCGCGGAAACAGCCCGGAATCGGTTCACACATGAGATAATGCAAATGTAATGTTTTTCACGATAAAAAAGTTGTAAAAATTAGTTAAAACACATTATTTCAATTCTCAAAACATCTGTCCTTTCAAGCCCTCTGACATTTTTTCACGGCCACACTGAGGTCATTTGCATAATCGGGGAATTTTTCTTATCTTTGTATTAAATATCAATTTCTCTGACCGGAAACACAATGAACTGCTTTATATTCTCTCTACGTACTATCGCCACCCGTCTCTTAGTGGCCCTGGCCATCACCGGCATGTCGGCCGCCATGGTGTCGTGTGGCGACGACGACCTCCCCGAGCCCTCAAATCCGGGCACCGAGGAGCCCGATACTCCCCCTGCACCTGCTTTGGGGCGACGCACCGTCCTTGTCTACATGGTAGCCAACAATTCGCTCGGCACAAACTGGCACTGCGACGAGGCCGACCTTCAGGAGATGTTAAAGGCTACTCCGACCGGTCTGCCCGATGACTGCCGGCTGCTTGTCTACCACAATCCGCCCCGTTGTTCCGAGACCAATCCCTGCGTGCTCATCGACGTGACAGCCACAGGTCTCAAGACCATCAAGACCTACACCTACTCCGAGGAGGGTGAGTCGGTGACCACCGAGCGCATGCAGGAAGTCATAGCCGACATGAAATCGCTCGCTCCCGCCCACGACTATGGCATAGTGTTCTGGAGCCATGCCGACAACTGGCTCGGCAATTCAGGCCCCAACGACAACCGTTACCGTGGCTTTGGCCAGGACGGCAACTACCGCATGTCGATGCCCACCCTGGCCCGCACACTCGAGGGGGAACGCTTTGCCTTCCTCTATTTCGACTGCTGCCTGATGGGCAACGTAGAGCCTCTCTACGAGATGCGTTCTCTGGCACCCCTCGCCGTAGCCTCGCCCACCGAGCTGGGTATCGACGGGATGCCCTACCACTGGAATGTCCCGGTGATGTTTGACGACTCTCTCTCTGACGAGGAGAAGTGCAAGACTATGGCCGCCAACACCTTCCGCTACTACCAGAACCACGCCGAGGAGTGTACCGGCACCTGCTACACCAAAAGCTCGGAGTGCCAGATGACAGTAGTGAATCTCGACAATCTCGACGCCCTGGCCGAGGCCACGCGCAAGATCATGGCCAAAGTCGAGACCCTGCCCTACACCGTCAGAGGCATCCAGAGTTACAGCCGCGACTACGAAGCCTACGACATGGATGACCTCATGGAGCTCCTCACCCCCGCCGACTCCCAGGAACTGCTCACCGCCTGGAGGCAGGAGCTGAGCAACACAGTCCTTAGCTCCCACTTCACCAGCGAAGCGATCGGCAATGCCAACATCTACCGCTACTGTGGCCTCGGAGTTTTCGGCATGACCGATGTCACCGACCAGTATTACCGCAGCTACAACACCCTGCAATGGTGGGCCGACGTAGTATCTACCGCCCCGGCGTTCAATGAGTCCGAGCAATAATCGTCAGACCGGCCCCGGCCTGCCGGCTTGACATCGACAGCAACCATCGTCCCCGATCCCCCAACCCGCAAACCACTCCTATATGACACCACAGGAAGTAACCGACTCAGTCGTCACTGTGCCCGATCCCCGCGAGGAGATCCTGGCCCTCAAAGACATGTCGTTTGACCAGGTGATCCACACCATAGCCACCGATCTCGCCCACTTCGCCATCTCGCTGGTGGCCGCGATCCTGGTCTTCTATGTCGGTAAATTTATCATCGGCCGCATCTATGCCGTAGTCTCCAAGATACTCACCAGACACAAGACCGAAGCCTCCCTCACCACCTTCCTGCTCTCGGGAGTGAGAATAGTGCTCTACTTCATTCTCATCATCACGGTGATAGGCATCCTGGGCATCGAGACGAGTTCGTTTCTTGCCCTCTTCGCCTCGGCCGGCGTAGCCGTGGGCATGGCTCTGAGCGGCACTCTCCAGAACTTTGCAGGCGGAGTGCTCATCCTTGCCCTCAAGCCCTACAAGATCGGCGACTACATCGAGGCACAGGGCTTTGCCGGCACTGTCAGGAAAATCGAGATCTTCAACACCATCATCACCACCCCCGACAACAAGACCATCATCATCCCCAACGGCGACCTCTCGACCTCGCCCATCAACAACTCCACCCTTCAGACCCACCGACGGGTGGAATGGAACATAGGCATCTCCTACGGCGACAACGTAGGGCGTGCCCGCGAAGCCATCCTCGCCATGTTTGCGGCCGACCCCCGCATTGTCGACGCCGCTGCCGCCTCAGCCTCAGGGTTGGCCGCTCCCGTGGTAGTAGTCGGATCGCTCGACGACTCGGCCGTGACTCTCAAGGTCAGAGCCTGGGTGGCCAAAGATCTATACTGGGACATCTTCTTCGGCTACAACGAGCGCTTTTACACCGAACTTCCCGAGCGCGCCGGCATCAACTTCCCGTTCCCTCAGATGGATGTCCATGTGAGCAACTCTTAACACTTTTTATGTGGTAATTTCGGCAAAAAAATCCTAACTTTGCCGATAGTGGTTCGTGTGTACACGCGGCCCGGCTCTCACCTCTGTCCCCCCTGGGCTGACGCACCACCAGCGCCGCCGAGGGGAAAAGGCGTATTATACAGCCTCTTAGCTACCGATATTCCCGGCAGCCTCTTGCTTTAGCAAAAGAAAAAAACGACATAAATGACAAGTAAATGGAATTACTGTCCCCTTACACCCGACCAACAAGAAGCAGCTGCCCGCCTGGCCTCGCGCTATGCGGCCACGCCGCCGATTAGCGAACTGCTGGCCGGTCGTGGCATAGGCACTGTCGAGGAAGCCGAGAAATTTTTCCACCCCTCGCTGCGTGACCTCCACGACCCTTTTCTGATGCCCGACATGGACAAGGCCGTCAACCGGCTCAACCGCGCCATGGGAGGCAAGGAGAAGATAATGGTCTACGGCGACTATGATGTGGACGGCACCACAGCGGTGGCGCTGGTCTACAAATATCTCCGTAACTTTTATTCCGGCATAGAGTACCATATCCCCACCCGCACAGAGGATGGATATGGCATCTCGCGCGCTACTATCGACATGGCCGCCGAGAGGGGCGTCTCACTCTTCATTATCCTCGACTGTGGCATCAAAGCCACCGCCGAAGTGGCCTACGCGGCTACCCTGGGGATAGACTTTATCATCTGTGACCACCATGTGGCCGACGAGGTGCTCCCGCCGGCCGCCGCGATCCTCAATCCCAAACTCGAGGGTTCGACCTACCCGTGTCCCCATCTCTCGGGATGTGGCGTAGGCTATAAGCTCATGCAGGCTTTCGCCCTCTCCAACCAGCTCCCCATGGGCGAGCTCGACAGCATGCTCGACCTGGTGGCCGTCTCGATAGCGGCCGACATAGTGCCCATGGTCGGTGAGAACCGCATCTTAACCTACTACGGCCTCAAACGGCTCAACTCCAACCCCAACATCGGTCTCAGAGCCATCATACGCACCTGTGGCCTCTCGGGCAAGGAGATCACCATCAGCGACGTCATCTTCAAGATAGGCCCGCGCATCAACGCCTCGGGGCGCATGCAGAGCGGAAAAGAAGCCGTCGACCTGCTCGTGAGCCGCGACTCGGCCGAAGCCATGGCCAAAGCCCGGGAGATCGACGGCTACAACCAGGACCGCAAGGAGCTCGACAAGCAGATCACCGAGGAGGCCAACGCTATCCTCGAGGAGCGCGACGTCAGCCACTCCAAACGCAAGAGCATAGTCATCTACAACAAGAACTGGCACAAAGGCATCATAGGCATCGTGGCCTCGCGACTCACTGAGCTCTACTACAAGCCGACAGTAGTGCTCACCCACGCCAACGGCCTGGCCACCGGTTCGTCGCGCTCGGTACAGGGGTTTGACGTGTATAGCGCCGTGGAATCGACCCGTGACCTGCTCGAGACCTTCGGCGGCCACACATACGCCGTGGGGCTCTCGCTCAAGGAGGAGAACATCCCCGAGTTCACCCGACGCTTTGAGGAATATGTGCGCGACCACATACGCACCGACCAGCTCACCCCGGTGCTCGACATCGACGCCTATCTGACCTTTGCCGACATCACCCCCGAGTTCATGAGTCTGCTCCACCGGTTCAATCCATTCGGGCCCGGCAACAGCAAGCCGGTGTTCTGCACGCGCCGGGTCACCGACTTCGGCTCAAGCAAACTCGTAGGCAAAGCCGGCGAGCACATCAAGCTCGAACTTATCGACGACACCTCGGGCAAGGTCTATGACGGAATAGCCTTCAACGCCGCCGAGCATTTTGACTATATACACTCGGGCCGGCCGTTTGACATCTGCTACACCCTCGAGGAGAGCAAACGCAAAGGGACTCACTCGGTGCAGCTCATGGTCTGTGGCATCTCCCATGACTGACAGCGGCCTCGACAACAAACACCAAGTCCTCAGACGCTACTGGGGTTATGACGATTTCCGTCCGCGCCAGGCCGAGATCATCGACTCGGTCATGGAGGGACGCGACACGCTCGGACTCCTCCCCACCGGCGGTGGCAAGAGCCTCACCTTTCAGGTGCCGGCAATGATGCTCCCGGGGGTCACCATAGTGGTCACCCCTCTGATCTCGCTCATGAAAGACCAGGTCGACAACCTGGCCGCCCGAGGCATACGCGCAGCCCTCTTCCACTCGGGCATGACCCAGCGCGAGCGCGAGCTGGCCATGACCCGTTGCCGCCTGGGCAAAGCCAAGATAGCCTACGTCTCGCCCGAGAGGCTCCAGAACGAAACTTTCCTGACCGAGCTGCGCTCGCTCTCCGTGTCGCTCCTGGTGGTCGACGAAGCCCACTGCATCTCGCAATGGGGCTACGACTTCCGCCCCTCCTACCTGCGCCTGCGACACCTCAGGCGACTCATCGGCGAGGGAGTGCCGGTGTTGGCCCTCACAGCCTCGGCCACCCCCGAGGTGACTGCCGACATCATGGCTCAGCTTGGTTTCCGCGCCCCCAACGTCCTGGCGCGAAGTTTCAGACGCGACAATCTCAGCTATGTAGTGCGCTATGCCGACAACAAGGAGGAGATGCTGCTCAGAGTGCTCCGCGCCACTTCGGGCAGTTCGATAGTCTATGTGCGCTCGCGCAGACGCACCCTCGAGCTCGCGCGCCTCATCGACCACGCCGGCATCACGGCACTGGCCTATCACGCAGGACTCGACCCTCGCGACAAAGACGAGCGGCAAGACCTCTGGAAAGCCGGCAACGTGAGGGTAATGGTGGCCACCAACGCCTTCGGCATGGGTATCGACAAACCCGACGTGAGACTCGTGATCCACTATGACCTCCCCTCGTCGCTCGAGGAATACTATCAGGAGGCCGGCCGAGGCGGACGCGACGGTCTCGAATCGCTCGCGGTGGTAATAGCCAACGCGCGCGACAAGGCCAACCTCTCGCGGCGCGTGGCCGAGAGTTTCCCGCCCAAGGACTTTCTGGGCCACGTCTACGAGATGGCCGGCAACTTCCTCAGCGTAGCTGTCGGCACAGGCTACGGCCACACCTACGAGTTTAACTTCTCCCAATTCTGTGACCTCTACCGGCTGCCACCCCCGGCCACCGACTCGGCTCTGCGTCTGCTCAGCCGCTCGGGCTATCTCGACTATGTGGAGGAGACCACCTCGCGCTCGCGGCTCATGATGCTCATGAAGCGCGATGAACTCTACTCCCTGCGCCTCGAGGGCCCCGACGAGGAGGTGCTTCAGGAAGTGCTCAGGCAGTATCCCGGCATTTTCGCCGACTATGTGCCCGTGTCGGAAGTAGTGATGTCGCGCCATCTCATGCTCCCAACCGAGCAGGTCTACCAATCGTTGCTGCTGCTCACACGCCTGCATGTGCTCCACTACATACCGCGCAAGACCACACCCTACCTCTGCTACCCCACCTCGCGCGAAGAACCGCGCCATCTCATCATCCCCCGGGAAGTCTACGAGCGCCAGCGCGAACGCATGGAGCGACGCATCGGCGCCATGAAAGAGTTTACATTCTCCTCCACGGGATGTAGAGCGGCCACCCTGCTGAGATATTTCGGCGAAGAGTCGCCCGAAGATTGCGGCAAATGCGACGTGTGTCGCGCCCGGCGACGCGCCGCCCGCACCACTGTCGACACCACCTCGCTCGAGGAGACCATCCTCTACAAAGCCGGGCAACATCCCGGGGGCTTCGGAGTTGGAGAACTGACCGAGCTCCTGCGCGGTCGCTTCAGCGATACAGAAATCATCGAAGCCGTCCGCTCACTCGTCGCCCGTCGCCGCCTCACCCTCACCGACACCCAAATCACTGTGCCGAAGCAACAAGACTAAAGTTCACGCAAAGAACGCGGAGAAACGCAAAGATTAACTAAACGCTCCCCGTCCGTGCCCTGATCGTCCCACAAGTCCCACCTGTCCCACCTGTCTTACCTGTCCCACAAGTCCCACCTGTCCTACCTGTCCCACAATTTGAGTCTTCGACTCTCGTGGCCTCCCATCGTCTTTCTGTCCGCGAGCGACTCCTCGGCGGCGTGAGGCCTCTCGGGCACGGCGCGAACGCTCGCGGGCCTGATCTATCTCAGCCTTGAGCGACAGGAATATCAGCCTCGCCTCCGGGAGTATCTGACTCTCGGGCAACGCCCCGAGGTCATCATTGAGATAATAATCGATCATCCGCTTGACATTGCGGAAATATTCGGGCGACGGATCGCTGAAAACAGCCGTCAGCACCTCTCCGACACGAACCATCAGCCCCTCGTAAAACTTACGCGACACGGGCCGATCCCACGCAGGCGACTTCCCTCCACCCGCCTTCACGGTTTCCCCTCGGCTCGGAATTTTTCTTGCAGACACCTGATCTCCAGACATTTCAACCACATTAAGACTCATAGACATAACGGTAACTTTACAAAGTGAACAATCATTACCCTGCAAAGGTAATCCCCCTACACCACCGAAACAGTGCGATAATGTAGCCCGTCATCAAGAATATTATGAAAATGTATATTCCGTATATCAAAAAATACCGTAAATTTGTGCAAATTTAAAATCCGATTTTAAAATTACACGATTTTTCTAAATCTCTTGTCTACTTTACGCCTCAGAGTGAGACCAACACGGTGGCGACCGGGAAAATATACCGTAGAGTGCTCTGAGCTAAATTATTTTCGCAGACCGGGTTTGGATATTACGCCGATTGTTAGTAAGTTTGCACTTAATGTAAACCTCTGCGGGAGCGACCTGTCAGGCAACCCGTTATCACCTTGAAACTTATGAATATACGTCACTTAACGCTGTCGGTGATCGTCACGGTGATCGCCGTTCTCATCAGCGGATGTTCGAAGCGCGGAAATCTGCTCGACACCGTGCCGGCCGATGTCATGGCCGCCGGGCTTATGGATCTCAAGAAAGTGTGCTCCGACGCCGGGGTGGAGTTTGGCGACAAAGGTGTCACCGTCTCCCGGTCACTCGAGAGCCGTCTGGGACGCCAGAAGCTCAATCTGCTCGACGTAGCCGCACGGCTCGACCACGAAGGTGTGGCCGATATGAGCGAAGTAGCACTGATGGCCGACGGGGCCCACAACGGTTATCTGACTTTCTATATCAGCGACTTCGAGAAATTCAAGGAGCTCTGCGGCACCAACGTGGAGTGGACTGGCAATCGCGACGGCTATCAGACCGCCACAGTGCCGGCTCTGGGTGGCTGTAGCCTCGTGGCAGTGAAAAATCAGGTGTGGCTCACCACGGCCAACGTCAAGGCCGTCAGAGCCCTGCGCGAGAGCGCCGAGTCAATGCCCTTGAGCCGCATCAATGGTGTCACTCAGGCTCTGAACCGGGAGGGCACTCTGAGACTTGCCATCGAGAAAGACTTCATCTCACGCATCAACGGCAGCGAACGCGCCGACAAGAAATCGCCGGCCGATAAGAACTGGCTGATAGTCACCGCCTCACAAGGCACGGAGAAAACCCTTGAAGCCCAGTGGCAAGAAATCGACCCATCGGGAGTCACGGTGAAGACCCCGGGGATGCAGAGAATCAATCCCGCTCTGCTGGCCTACGTGCCGGCCGACTTCAGCTTAGTCGGAGCCATGGGCGTGAACGGCGACTTTGATTGGGAACCCATAGAGCAGACCGCACTGATGGCCGGCGGATTTCAAGGCGCGGCCTTCATGTCGATAGCCGCTCCCTATCTCAGGTCGATCGACGGCACCGTGCTCCTGGCGGCGCGCCCCAAAGCCTCGGCCGATCCCGATGTCATGGCCGACTACGACTTCCTGCTGCTGGCCAGAATGCCGCGCCAGAAGATCGAAGCCCTCCTCAATATGGTGCGCACCATGCTCTTTACCGGCGGTATCACTCCCGAGTGGGACGCCTCTCAGGGCATCATGTCGTTTCCGCAGTATGGCGGCATGTTCTACATGGGCGAGGTAGACGGTTGTCTGGGCATATCGACCATCCCCTTTGACAACACCCGCAACAACCCTCTGGCCCCCATCTTTGTCAACAAGGACGCAGCCATGAGTCTCGATGCCGGAGCTCTGTTCCCCTCGATGAGCGGACTGACCCTCACGATGGGTATGGATGCCGGACACGGCCTGATAAAACTCAGCGGCACCGACGCGACGGCCGGAGTGCTCGACTATCTGCTTTCGGTCAACTGAAAAGAGACTTATGATCAGCTCAATCACCCTAAGCCGAGTGTTGCCCCAAGTGTTTGGCCGCGATGAAGACCGCGCGCTCCACGCCACCTCTGAAGTGTGGCTCAGGGACGAAGTGGTGTTCCGCAAGGGCGATTCATATATGATCGAGGCCGAGAGCGGCACAGGCAAATCCTCGCTCTGCGCCTATCTCTATGGCGAGCGCATCGACTATGAGGGCCTGATAAGCTTTGACGGCGAGAGCGTCAGGGGCTACACTCCCGAGCGATGGTGTGAGCTGCGTCGCTCGTCGCTGGCCTATCTGCCCCAGGAGATGAGGCTCTTTCCCGAGCTCACGGTAATGGACAATATACTGCTCAAGAACCGTCTCACCGGCTATCGCTCCGAGGCCGAGATACTCGAGCGGCTCGAACGGCTCGAGCTGCGCCACAAAGCCCGCGTGCCGGCCGGGCTGCTCAGCATAGGCCAGCAACAGAGGGTAGCCACAGTCAGGGCTCTGTGTCAGCCCTTTGACTTCATCCTTGTCGACGAACCCGTAAGCCACCTCGACTCGCGCAACAATAGGGCTGTGGCCACTCTGATAGCCGAGGAAGCCTCCGAACGCAAAGCTTCGGTCATAGCGACCTCGGTAGGCAATCAGCTCTCGCTCACCGACTTCATCCTCCTACGCCTATGAACAATCCCGTCACCCGACTGCTCAGGCGCAACGTCAGCTTCGGACAGATCGCCGGATATGCGCTGGCCAATTTCACGGGTCTGCTCATTGTATTGACAGCCATGCAGTTCTACCGCGACGTCACCGGCTCCTCACGCGGTAGCGACTCGTTTATCAACTCCGACTATCTGATTATCTCCAAGCCTGTCGAGGGGCTCAGCCTGCTCGGGTCAGGGAGCGAGGCCTCGTTCAGCCCCCGGGAGATAGAGCAGCTTGAGGCTCAGCCCTGGGCCGAGGGTGTAGGCGCGTTCACCACGGCCCGTTTCAATGTCTCGGCTACCGTAGATATGCCGGGAATGAACATGTCGACAGCCCTGTTTCTGGAGTCGATCCCCGACGATTTCTTCGACATCTCCCCCTCGGGCTGGGACTATCGCCCCGGCTCAGGCCTACCGGTGCCGGTGATCATCTCCAAGGAGTATCTCGCGCTCTACAACTTTGGCTTCGCCTCGTCGCGCGGACTGCCTCAGATCTCCGAGCAGGTCATCAGCACCATTCCCCTGCGCATCAGTGTCAGTGGAGCCGGCCGTCAGGTGTGGCTGCCTGCCCGTATAGCCGGGTTCTCGTCGCGCCTCAACACCATAGCCGTGCCTCTGAGCTTTATGGAATGGGCCAACGGCGAGTTTGGAGAAGGCCCTGAGCGACAGCCATCACGACTGATCGTTAGACTCGCCAATGCCGGTGACCCCGAGGCCACCGCCTATATGGAGAGCCACGGCTATGAGATAGCCGGCGACCGCGGAGCATCCGACAAAGCCGCCTATTTCCTCTCGCTGGTCACCTCGGTGGTCATAGCCATCGGCGCGCTGATCAGCCTGCTTGCGTTCTTCATTCTGTTACTGAGCATCTACCTGCTTCTGAGAAAGAACCAGGGTGCTATACATGGCCTCATGGGGCTCGGATACACCCCCTCACAAGTGTCGCGCTATTACATCATTCTCGTCTCGGGCGTCAATCTGGGCGTCCTCTTAGTTGCCCTGGCGGGTGTACTCTGCGCTATGTCGCTGTGGAGCGACAGCCTGGTCTCGCTGGGACTCACACCCACTTCACCGTTGCCCACGCTGCTCACCGGCGTGGCTATAATCGCGGCCATAACCTCGGGCAATATCCTCGCCATCCGCCGCAACATCCGCAACTCATTCCGAAAATAACCCTGTCATATAGCCCAACACTTCCACGGAACAAAATCACGCAGAGGCGCAGAGGGAGATCGATAAAGTCTCACGCCAAGAACGCAACAGATATATTTCACGTCCACGGAACAAAATCACGCAGAGGCGCAGAGGCCGCAGAGAGGTATATTACTCTGAAAAACATCATCCTATATTTATTATAAACATTTCATAATTCAGAAATTCATGAAAACAAGAGATGAACTTAACGCCTTGTCTTACAAGGTCATCGGAGCTGCTATGGAAGTTCATCGCACTCTTGGCCCGGGACTTCTGGAGTCATCCTACCAACAGGCTCTATTACTGGAGTTACAAATGCAGGGGCTCTCTGTCGAAAGCGAGAAACAAATTCCTTTTATTTACAAGGGTTTGATTATCTCCGCTGCTTATAGAGCCGATATAGTGGTAGAGGATGAAATTATAGTTGAGCTGAAAGCTACTGATAAAGATAATTCACTCTATAGTAAACAGCTATACACATATCTTAAGCTTGCGAAGAAACGATTGGGACTTCTAATCAACTTTAATCACGAAGTTTTGAGAGACGGAATAGAGAGAATTGTCAACAACTTTTGATTCAATACCTATCTCTGCGCTCTCTGCGCCTCTGCGTGAGTTATTTTTTAGCGAATGATATAGGATGTGGTATATTAATTTTTTTTGATTACATTTGCAGGGAATAAACAGTTTAGTCGGAATGATAGAATCACCCTACCGTCGCGGAGCTCATGACGGCCTCACCTTCGGCCTCTACCTCACGGTCATGTTCTTCTGCTCCATCTTTGCCCAGGCCTGGCCCGTGCTCTCGATGGTATCACTGGCCATGATGGTAGCCGTCCCGGCTGTCATCTACCGCTATCTGCGACGCTATCAGCTCGCTCTGGGTGTCGCAAGCCATTTCTCCGCCCTGTGGATGCAGGGGCTGGTGATCTTTGCCTGCGGCATGTTGCTCAGCGGTCTGGTGCTCACCGTATATATGACCTGGATCAATCCCTCTTATATCGCCGACCAACTCGCCTCGCTGGCCGCCATGAAGGGCTCCGTGCCCGACAGCGGCATAGATCAGGCCGCTCTCGTGGCCGAGAGGCTGATTGAAAACAGGGCCGTGCCCCGCCCTATCCAGGTGATCGTCGAGCTCGAAATGCTCGCCATCGTCTCGGGCTCGCTCCTATCACTCATCATCAGTGCCCTGCTCTCGACTCTCAGAGGTCGGAGCCCAAAACCAATCAAATAACGACAGATGGACATTTCAGTAGTCATACCTCTCTATAACGAAGCCGAGTCGCTACCCGAACTCACCGCCTGGATCGACCGTGTCATGACGGACAACGGGTTCACTTACGAAGTAATAATGGTCGACGACGGCTCTACCGACAACTCCTGGCAGGTCATACAAGACCTGGCTAAGGACAACCCCTCCATCCACGGCATATCCTTCCGTCGAAATTACGGCAAATCACCGGCTCTCAACACCGGCTTCGCGCGTGCCCAGGGCGACGTGGTGATCACAATGGATGCCGACCTCCAGGACTCGCCCGACGAGATACCCGAGCTCTACCGCATGATCACAGCCGAGGGCTATGACCTCGTGTCGGGATGGAAAAAGAAGCGCTACGACCCGCTCTCAAAGACTATCCCCACCAAACTCTTCAACGCCACGGCGCGCAGGGTCAGCGGCATCAAAAATCTCCACGACTTCAACTGTGGCCTCAAGGCCTACCGCAAGGAAGTGGTCAAGCATATCGAAGTCTATGGCGACATGCACCGCTATATACCCTATCTGGCCAAGAACGCCGGCTTCTCCCGCATCGGCGAGAAGGTGGTGCATCACCAGGCGAGAAAATACGGCACCACCAAGTTTGGACTCGACCGCTTTGTCAACGGCTATCTCGATCTGGCCACCCTGTGGTTTACCTCGCGCTTTGGAGCCAAACCGATGCACTTCTTCGGACTACTCGGCTCGCTGATGTTTGTCATCGGGCTTATAGCCGTCATGGTAATCGGCTTCGGCAAGCTCTGGGACATGGCCCACGGCAACCCCTATATACTTGTCACCGACTCCCCCTATTTCTACCTCTCGCTCACCATGATGATACTCGGCTCGATGTTGTTTCTCACCGGGTTCATCGGCGAACTCATAGTGCGCAATTCCCCCTCGCGCAACCACTACGAAGTCAAGGAAACGCTCTGAAGGCCTGACTCCCGAGTCTCAGTCCATAGTCCCGACGATGAATAAATCCTCCCGATACCTGCTCCCCCTCATGATAGCGGTCACGGCTCTGACAGCCGCGACACTCCCCTCGTGCAACACCACGGGCTGTACCGACAACCAGAACTCTCTGCCGCTGGCCGGCCTATACTCCTATACCACCGGCGACGCCATCAGTCTCTCAGGCATTGCCATAGGAGGCTCAGGAGCCCCCAACGACTCGCTTCTTGCCTCGCCGGGCGCTACAGTGAGCCAGGTCTATCTGCCGTTTCGCGCCTCCGAGCCCTACACGACTTTCTATATCACCTACCATCAGTCAGGACTTGAAGGGCAACAGGATCAGGTGACTTTCTACTATGAGAGCCACCCGTGGTTTGCCTCGGAGGAGTGTGGCGCGATGTATCACTACCGCATCACCCGAGTGGCCCATACATACGTGCTGCTCGACTCGGTAGGTGTGGTCGACTCGCTGATCACCAACATAGAGCGCGAGACCCTGCGCCTGTATTTCCGCACATCCTCACAGCCCGACGACGGCGACGGCGACGACAACGGAGATGCCGACAACGATAACTCCGACAACAACGATAACGAGGATAACAACGGCGACGAAGGTAACGGCGACGAGAACAACGGTAGCAACAACGGCGACGAAAATCCCGACGAAAATCCCGAGGAGGGGGACGACAATGTTTAAGAGACTCTTACTCATAGTGCTCGCCGTGATGGCACTGGGAGTGACCGGATTGAACGCCCAGCGACGTGTCACACCTGTCACACCCCGTCAGCCCGGTACCTCGGCACCCGTCACCGATCTGACCAAAAAGCCTATCGACCCCTCGCGTCTGGTCACCACCACCGATGCCAATGGCAACACCGTCACTGTCGACACCGTCACCGGCCGCGAATATGTCGACTCCACCCTGCTGCCCCCTCCGCCCAAGATGATCTATCCGCTGGTCCATCAGGCTATCGTCGGTGTGAACATCTGGGACGGCTTCATGAGGTGTCTATCCCAGAAGTATGGCATCGGAGATATTTGGGGCGAAGTGAGTCTCCACAACCGCTACTTCCCATTCTTTGCCGTCGGACTCGGCAATATCTCCGACACGCCCATCAATAAAAACTTCACCTACAAAACCCCTATTGCCCCCTATTTCAAACTCGGAGCCTCCTACAACTTCTTCTACAACTCCAATCCCGACTATCGCCTCCAGGCCGGCCTGCGCTATGGTTTCTCAGCCTATAAGTGGACAGTGAGCGATGTCACCGTCGACGAGGGCTATTGGGACAACCCTACGGGCTACTCCATGCCGACCCAGAGTGCCACAGCCGGCTATCTCGAGATAGTGCTCGCGCTGAAGGTCAAGATCTTCCGCAACTTCTCGGCCGGATGGAACGTGCTCTACCACTCGGTCATCCACCAGTCTTCGTCGGCCTACGGCAACCCGATGTATATCCCCGGCTACGGCAAACGCAACGGTGCCATCACTGCCAATTTCTCGCTGATATATACCCTGCCTCTGAACAATAAAACACTCCCGGAGGTTGAACAGTAAATAAGGGTATCCTTCCCTCCGCTGGCCGATACCCTGCCGGAACCTTTCAATAATGTCATACCTGAGGGTTGTCATCCCGGCAACCTCCTAATCCCCCAATCTATCTTGATAGAACGTATCGTTATAATCGACAATGTCGATCCTGTCAGCTTCTATGGTGTCAACAACTCCAACATGCAGCTTATACGCAACCTCTTCCCGAAGTTGCGCATGGCCGCGCGAGGCTCTGTCATCAAGGTCATAGGCGACGAGACCGAGACAGCCGAGTTTGAAAAGAAAATCAAGGAACTCGAGGACTACTGCTCGCGCTACAACAAGCTCACCGAAGAAGTGATCCTCGACATCGTCAAGGGAAAGACCCCCAATGAGCCAAAGCATGACGACGTGATAATCTACGGCATCAACGGCAAACCGATCTCTCCGCGCAACAACAATCAGGCCCTGCTTGTCAAGAGCTTCCGCGAGAACGATCTGACCTTCGCTCTGGGCCCCGCCGGCACAGGCAAGACTTATATCGCCATAGCGCTCGCCGTCAAGGCCCTTAAGAACAAGGAGGTGCGCAAGATCATACTCTCTCGCCCGGCCGTCGAGGCAGGTGAGAAACTCGGTTTCCTGCCCGGCGACATGAAAGACAAGATCGACCCCTATCTCCAGCCCCTCTATGACGCGCTCGAGGACATGATTCCTGCCGTCAAACTCAAGGAATACATGGAGGGGGGTACCATACAGATTGCCCCGCTCGCCTTCATGCGCGGACGCACACTCAACGACGCCGTCATCGTGCTCGACGAGGCCCAGAACACCACTGTCCACCAGATCAAGATGTTCCTCACCCGCCTGGGCATGAACGCCAAAATGATTATCACCGGCGACGCCACCCAGATAGACCTGCCGCGCACAGTGAAATCGGGACTCATTCAGGCTCTCAAGGTGCTCAAGGATGTTCCCGGTATCGGACGAGTGGAATTTGGCAAGAAAGACATCGTGCGCCACTCGCTGGTGCAGCGCATCGTCGAGGCCTACGAGCGTCACGAACGCGAACACTCCGACGACACTCCCGATCAGCCGGCCGGCAGCGACGACTGACATTCCTCTCTCCCCCTGCCTGCGCGACGACATCAATCCTAATTCCTACCTGATAATCATCAACTTACACATAATCATCTAATAGCTGTAATCACCTTTAATCCAAACCTTCTCAAAATCTATCACCATGGCTACCAAGAAGTTAAAAATCAGAGACCTGACCATGCGCGACGGCCAGCAGTCGCTCTTCGCCACTCGTATGCCTCAGAAAGACATCGACCGGTTGCTCCCCTACTACCGCAACGCCGGTTTCTACATCCTCGAAGTGTGGGGCGGAGCTGTGCCCGACTCGGTGATGCGCTACCTCGACGAGTCGCCCTGGGAGCGACTGCGCAGTGTCAGCAAGGTCATGAAAGGCCACTCGCTCCTCTCGGCTCTCTCGCGCGGACGCAACCTCTTCGGCTACAAACCCTATCCCACCCATGTGCTCGAGGGCTTCTACAAAGAGGCTATCGATAACGGTCTCAACGTGATGCGCATCTTTGACGCGCTCAACGACATCAACAACGTGCGCGAGTCGATCCGCCTCATCAACGATCTCGGTGGTATAGCCGACGGCGCCGTGTGCTACACCGTCGATCCCAAGAGCGAACCCGTCAAGACAAGCTTCTTCGAGCGACTGCTGGGCAAGAAATCACGCCAGCCCGAGAAGATCTTCACCGATGAATATTTCATTGAAAAAGCCGTTGAGATGGAGCGTCTCGGCGCCAAGATCATCACCCTGAAAGATATGGCAGGCCTTGTCACTCCGCTACGCGCCGCCTCGATCATCTCGGGCCTCAAGGCTGCCGTGAAAGTACCGGTCGACTTCCACACCCATTGCACCCCGGGCTACGGTCTGGCCTCGTCGCTGATGGCTGTGCTCAACGGTGTCGACATCCTCGACACCAATATCTGGTATTTCGGGGGAGGCTCTGCCGCTCCGGCTCTGGAGCTCATATATGTGTTCTGCCGCAAACTCGGCATCGAGGTCGAGGCCGACATGGAGGCCGTGGCCAAGATACGCGCCGAACTCAAGGAGATACGCCGCTCGCTTGCCCCCTTCGACCTGCGTGCAGACAACTATCCCGTCGACTTCAATCCGCTCACCGACACCCTGCCGGCCGAAATCGATGCGCTTTTTGACCGCGCCATCGCCTGTGGACGTGCTCTCGACGAGCAGGGTATGCTCGAGGCCTGCCATGCCATCGAGAAATACTTCAACTTCCCGGCCCCCAACGAGCTGGTCAAGAACGCCGAAGTGCCCGGAGGCATGTACTCCAACATGGTGGCTCAGCTCAAGGCCCTCAAGGCCGAAGATCTGCTCGAGGACGCCATGCTGCTCATACCAAAAGTGCGTCGCGACGCCGGTCTGATCCCCCTGGTGACCCCCACGAGCCAGATAGTAGGCTCTCAGGCGGTCAATCTCGCGCTCGACCGTCGCAAAGGTAATCCCGACTACACCACCAAGACCAACGAGTTCATAGCGCTTGTAAAGGGCGAATACGGCAAGACTCCGGTGGCCGTCGATCCCGAGTTCCGCCGTCTCATCACCGGCAGCCCCGAGGAGCGCGACTACGACGTGGCGAGCTACAAACAGCCCGCCAATCCCACCATACCCGAGTATGGCGACGTGCCCTTGGCTTCCAACAAGGAGGAGGAGTTGCTATTGGAGCTTCTCCCCAACGTAGCCACCCCCTTCCTGCGTCGCCGTCGCGACGAGGAGCACGCCTCCAAAGTCGTCGAGAAGGCAGCCGAGGCTCCCGCCGAGAAGCAGGCTTTCGAGCCCATCACAGGCGAGGTCTACCGCGCACCGATGGGCGGTAAGATACTCTCGGTCAATGTCAAGAAAGGCGATCGTCTCGAGAAGGGTCAGACCATGCTCGTCTATGAGGCCATGAAGATGGAGAATGACGTCACTGCCGAGAAGGCCGTCACCATCCGCCAGGTATTCGTAGAGCCGGGTCAGGTGGTCGGCACCGATGCCCCCCTCGTTGAGTTTGAGTAATCGGGCAGGCTCACAGGCGAGCACTCTGCCGGACACCTGCGACAAACCCCTCGGGCTGCTTCAGAGCTGCCTGAAAACTCTATAAAAGACAAAGATTTCCCCCTGCCACAAGCCGGCAAGCCTGTGGCAGGGGGAAATTGCTTTTTCTCGATATGATCTGTTGAAACGCGCCCTATCGCCTGAGCAAAGCGAGCACTGCGCCTGCCGGCATCAGGGCAGTCACGAGGAGCTTCTCCCTCCAGCCGTCAACAGCCTTGACGATAGCGCGAGGTGAGCGCGAAGTGAGCAGTCCGTCACGGCTTATACCGACAAACGCCTTGAGCATCTCCTTTGGGTTGTAGCGCAGGTATCTCAGCGCACACTCATTGACCATAGCCTTCCAGAGAAAGAAATTCTCGCGGGCACGATTGGTGCTTCTACCTTTGGTGAGAGCGTCTGAGGCATCATCGTTGTAGACCAGGACGGGACGGTCGACCACGAGTTCCTTGTATTTCCGGGCCATCTCAAGCCACACTATAGTCTCGGGGCAAAATCGCGAGCCCTCCGATATGACAGGAAACGGATAGCGCCTCATGAGATCTGTCAGGATGACACCACGCATCTCTCCCGTCACATTGTAGCGGTAGCGAAGCTCCATTACCGTGTCGATAAAAGGCTCGTAGGGCAACCGGCTACCGATTATCTCGCCCGTGTGGGGACTCACGCATCGGCCCGTCACACCCTTACAAACTGCCTTCTGATCGTCACTCAGCGAGTTCCAGCTCTCGTAGAACACCTTGAAGGCATCGGGATGATAAGTGTCGTCGCTGTCAAGGTCGCCAAACATATATCCGCGAGCCACGCCCACACCGTTGTTAAACGCCACATGTTTACCTTGGTTCTTCTGACGGTAATAGCGGATAGGTAACAGGTTGTCGCGACACCAACCCTCGACAAGAGCCGGCGTTTCATCGGCCGACCCGTCATCGACGATGATCCATTCAAACTCCTCTGTTTTACCCGTAGCCGTATCGACAGGCCGTCTCAGCTCCAACAGAGATTTATAGGTGCGTCCCAGTGTCTCAGCACGGTTATAGGTAGCTGTAAAAACCGTCAGCCAGGGGTGAGTGACTACGTCGGCAAGCCGTGACTGACACGTAGGGGTGAAGGTCATATCGTGAAGCGGGGATTTCTAAATAGGGGCTCAGAGATTGTCCTTGACGGCCTGAATGAGGTCGGCATATTCAGCATCGGAGAGATAGACTTCACCGGGATTCATGCGGAAAGTGCCGCCATAGTCGGGCCCGTCGACATACTTGGGAGCAAGGTGGAAATGCAGATGAGAGAGCTTGTCGCTATAAGCGCCATAGTTGATCTTCTCGGGGTTGAAAGCCTTCTGCATGGCGCGTGTCACCTGAGCCACGTCAGCCATAAAAGCGTTGCGCTCCTCGTCAGAGAGCTCGTTGAGGTCATTTACGTGACCATTATAGGCCACAAGGCAACGGCCGCGATAGGTCTGCTCCTTGAAGAGGAAAGCGCGCGACACGCGCAGATCAGCGATAGGGAGCATGAGCGAGTGGAGAGTTTCATTGTTGGTGCAATAGAGGCACTCTTTGGGATCACTGTACATAGTGTCGTATGATTTAAGGGTTCAGGTGCAAAGTTACATTATTAGCGACGGATATTCAAATAAAACTCAAACTAAAGCAGAGGAAAAGGAGGGACAGGGAGGACTGGGGGGGACGGGTGAGACCAGTGGGGACTGGGGGACGGGTGAGACCAGTGGGACAGGTAGGACAGGTAGGACAGTCCCACTGGTCCAACTGGTCCAACTCGTCCAACTC
>JAAVCX010000031.1 GCA_014802105.1 Bacteroides sp.
TCACACGTCCTACCCGCGCTTATTTCGGCGAGAAAGACTTCCAGCAGATAGCCGTGATACGCCGCATGGCCGCCCTTGAGGGTTTTGACGATATAGAGATAATCGACTGTCCCATCAAACGTGAAGCCGATGGCCTGGCCATGAGTTCGCGAAACGTGCGTCTGACACCCGCCCAGCGCTCTCTGGCGCCTGTGATAGCCCTGACCCTGCGCGCCTCTCTCGAGAAGGCTCGCGAGCTCACTGTCGCTCAGGTCAAGACCTGGGTTACAGAGACTATCGACCGCTATCCCTTCATGAAGGTCGAGTATTATGAGATCGTCGATCCCGTCGACCTTCAGCCGGTAGCCGGCGAGTCTAAGTGTGAAGGTGTGGTCGGTTGCATCACCGTTTACTGTGGCGAAGTGCGCCTCATTGACAATATTAAATATCCCCTCGCATGACCATAGACATTCTCAAGTCCAAGATTCATCGCGTCACCGTCACCCAGGCGCGTCTCGACTATATCGGATCAATCACCATCGACCGTGATCTCATGGATGCCGCCGGCATCTTTCCCGGCGAGAGAGTATATATCGTGGACAATAACAACGGCGAGCGTTTCGATACCTATGCTATCGAGGGCGAGAGAGGATCGGGTGTGATATGCCTCAACGGAGCGGCCGCACGCAAGGTGCAGGTTGGCGACGTGGTTATCATCATGGCCTACGCTCACGTCACCCCCGAGGAGGCGGCCGGCTTCTCTCCCAAAGTCATTTTCCCCGACACGGCTACCAACCGCCTGGTGAAAATCTGATCGGCAACGTTAGCTTTACTCTATCCACCTCACCCCAATACTGACCCAATACTGACCAATGTTTGAAAATCTAAGCGAAAGGCTCGAAAGGAGCTTCAAGATACTTAAAGGTGAAGGCAAAATCACCGAGATAAATGTGGCCGAAACTCTCAAGGACGTGCGTCGCGCGCTTCTCGAGGCTGACGTAAACTACAAAGTCGCCAAGCAGTTTACCGATGAGGTCAAAACCAAAGCCCTGGGACAGAACGTGATCAACGCCATCAAGCCCGGCGAGCTCATGGTCAAGATTGTCCATGACGAACTGGCCCGGCTCATGGGTGGAGAGACTGCTACCGTAAACCTCTCGGGCAATCCCACCGTCATCCTCATGTCGGGTCTGCAGGGTTCGGGTAAGACCACCTTCTCGGGCAAACTGGCACGCAAACTCAAGAGCGAGCAGGGACGTCGCCCGCTGCTTGTGGCCTGTGACGTGTATCGTCCAGCCGCTATCGATCAGCTCAAGGTTCTGGCCGACCAGATCGGGGTGCCTGTCTACACCGAGGAGGGTAATAAAAACCCTGTCGAGATAGCCGAGAATGCCATACGCCACGCCAAGACCAACTATAACGACCTCGTCATCATAGATACCGCCGGCCGTCTTGCCGTCGACGAGGAGATGATGCGTGAGATCGAGTCAATCAAGAAGGCTGTCAAGCCTCAGGAGACTCTCTTTGTGGTCGACTCGATGACCGGCCAGGATGCCGTCAATACAGCCAAGGAGTTTAACGACCGTCTCGACTTTGACGGCGTGGTGCTCACCAAGCTCGACGGCGACACCCGCGGCGGTGCGGCCCTGTCGATACGCACGGTTGTCACCAAGCCTATCAAGTTTGTCGGAACCGGCGAGAAGCTCGATGCCGTCGACTACTTCCACCCCTCGCGTATGGCCGACCGCATACTCGGCATGGGCGACATCGTGTCGCTCGTCGAGAAGGCCCAGAATGCCTATGACGAGAAACAGGCACGCGAGCTCCAGCGCAAGATCGTCAAAAATCAGTTTAATTTCAACGATTTCCTCCAGCAGATCCATCAGATACAGAAGATGGGCAACCTCAAGGATCTCGCCGCCATGATACCCGGCGTAGGAAAGGCCATAAAGGACATCGACATCGATGACAATGCGTTCAAGGGTATCGAAGCCATCATCAGCTCAATGACAGCCGAGGAGCGCGAGCACCCCGAGATACTCAACGGCTCGCGCCGCAAGCGCATAGCCCGTGGCTCGGGCACGGATCTTCAGGAGGTCAACCGGCTCATCAAGCAGTTTGACGACGCCCGCAAGATGATGAAGGCTGTCACCGGAATCAAAAATCCCGCATCGCTCATGCGCGGTATGCGCGGACTCAAAGGCATGCGCCGCTGATAAATCTCTCTCTCTATATACTCTATACTCTATACCCTATACTCTATACTCTATACTAATATGACCCTTATAGACGGAAAGAAAGTAGCCGACGACATCAAGCGCGAGATAGCCGCCGAGGTTGAGCAGATGGTCGCCTCGGGGATGCGTCGACCCCACCTCGCTGCCATACTCGTAGGCCATGACGGAGGTTCAGAAACCTACGTGGCAAATAAAGTCAAGGCTTGTGAAGTATGTGGTTTCCGCTCCACACTCATACGTTACGAGGATGATGTCACCGAGGAGGAACTCCTCTCGGCCATCGACCGCCTCAATGCCGACCCCGAGGTCGACGGGTTTATCGTGCAGTTGCCCCTGCCCCGTCACATCTCTGAGCAGAAGATCATCGAGGCTATCGACTACCGCAAAGATGTCGATGGCTTCCACCCCATCAATGTGGGCCGCATGTCTATCGGACTCCCCTGCTATGTATCGGCCACTCCCTCAGGCATCATCGAGTTGCTGCGCCGTTATGAAGTGCCTACTCGTGGAGCCGACTGTGTGGTGCTCGGCCGCAGCAACATCGTCGGCAAGCCCGTGGCCTCGCTGATGATGCAGAAGGCCAATCCCGGCAATGCTACCGTCACTGTGCTCCATAGCGCCTCGCGAGACATAGCCGAGCGTTGCCGTCAGGCCGACATTATCATCGCCGCCATCGGTCAGCCCGGTTTCGTGACGGCCGACATGGTCAAGCCCGGAGCAACAATCATTGATGTCGGTACCACCCGTGTTCCCGACGCTTCGCGCAAGAGCGGTTTCCGCCTTTCGGGCGATGTCGATTTTGAGGCGGTGGCACCTAAATGTGCCTATATCACCCCCGTGCCCGGAGGTGTCGGCCCCATGACTATCTGCTCGCTCATGAAGAATACGCTCCTTGCAGCCAAAAAGGAGATCTATAAGTAAAAGTTGATACGGAGACCTGAACTATGAAGATCGCTATCATAGTAGCCATGAGCAAGGAACTCAGGCTTCTGTTGCCCATGCTCGGTGATGCCGCGACAGTAGAGCTTCCCGGCAAGGCCGTGATGCACTGTGGCACGATATGTGGCAATGAAGTGGCAGTGATGGAGTGTGGCATCGGTAAGGTCAATGCCTCCATAGGAGCTGTCACTCTTATTGATAACTTTCATCCCGACCTGCTCATCTCGACCGGCGTGGCTGCCGGTGCCGGAGAGAATGTCGCCGTGCTCGACACGGTCGTAGCCACCGGTGTAGCCCATCATGACTTCTGGTGTATAGGCGAGGAGTGGGGACAGGTGCCGGGGTGTCCGCGCATATTTCCGACCGTGACAGCCGACGCTATCCTCGGTGAAGATGAAGTGAAGCGCGGCGTGATAGCCTCGGGCGAACTCTTCATTACCTCGCGGGAGCAGGTCGACTCTATCCTCAGCCATTTCCCTGACACTCTGGCCATCGATATGGAGAGCTCGGCAGTGGCTCAGGCCGCCTACCTCAGAGGTGTCCCTTGTCTATGTATGCGAGTGATCAGTGACACTCCCTGGTGTCACCACGACAACTCCTCCCAGTATGAATCTTTCTGGGACGATGCACCGGTGCGTTCGTTTGGTCTTGTCAATAAGCTGCTCAATAATTTTTGAGACATCCGCCTTATCCTCTCTTGTCAATCATGCAGAAAATACCCTCGTTCACTATCGATCATAATCGGTTGCTGCGCGGCATCTATCTGTCGCGCCGCGATCTCACTCCCGGAGGCTTTACGCTCTCGACCTACGATATACGCATGACAGAGCCTAACCGTCAGCCTCCGCTGACTCCACAGACCCTCCATGCTATGGAGCATCTGGCCGCTACGTTCCTGCGCAACCATCCCGAGTGGAAGGATAAGGTAGTCTACTGGGGCCCGATGGGATGCTGTACCGGCAATTATCTTATACTCCAGGGGGCCAGGACGTCAGAGGAGATACTTCCGCTCATGCGCGAGACCATGAGGTGGATCGCTGATTTTGAGGGAGAGGTGCCCGGAGCCACCCCACGCGATTGTGGCAACTATTCTTTCATGGATCTCGAAGGGGCTCGCTCGGCTGCCCGCACCTATCTTGCAGAGGTGCTCGACGTGATCACCCCAGCCAATCTGTCCTATCCCGCGTGAAAGATCTCCGTGGCATAAAGGGCAAATATTACATCGCCTCTCTCATCGAACAGGGGGAGCATGTGCATCAGGACTTCAAGTTTGCGGTCAGTGACGCACGTAAGATCGCCCGGAGTATATCGGCCTTTGCCAACAACGACGGCGGTCGACTGCTCATAGGTGTCAAGGACAACGGGGTGATAGCCGGAGTGAGAAACGAGGAGGATATATATGTGGTCGAGCAGGCCGCCGAGATGTATTGCGTCCCCTCTCAGTCGCCGGTGTTCACCGCTTTCAAGACCGAGGGCGGTCTCACGGTGATACGCGTAGAGATAGCCAGAGCTGTCCGTCGACCTGTCCACGTCAAGGAGACCGGCGGACTGATGCGCGCCTATTACCGCGTGGCCGATGAGAATATCGTCGCTCCCGAACTCATGGTGGAGTCGTGGCGCAGAGCTGCCTCGGAGACTCACGTGGCCTATACGATCACTCCCCACGGCAGCCGTTTGCTTGAACTCGCTTCGCGTCGGGGCGGTGTGACTGTCGAAGACTTCATGATCGACGCCCATCTCTCGCGCGCCATGGCCGAAGAGATAGCCCTGAGTCTCTGTGGCATGGGGCTGGTGGAATTTACCTACGACGGTTCGCGCTTCACCCTCACCGAGCTTTCGGAATAATTATCTATATGCTGTTACGTCTCAGATCTCTACCGTTTATAGCTCTCATGCTCCTTGCTGTTGTCAGCGGATGCGGCCGGCGGCGGTCGACCGGGACTGAGGGTCACAGTGTCACGGGATTTGCCGACTATGAGATTGTGGGTATCGACATCAGTGCCCATAACGGTGAGATAGATTTCGGTAAAGTCAGGGACGAGGGGGTGAGTTTCGTGTTGATCAAGGCCACCGAAGGGGGCACTTTCAAAGACCGGCGTTTTGTCGAAAACGTGCGCATGGCCCGTGAGGCCGGACTCAAGGTCGGTGCCTATCACTTCTTCCGCTTCGACACTCCGGGCTACATACAGGGCCTGAATTTTGTCAACTCCTTGAGAGACCGGGAACTCGATCTGCCGGTGGTGATAGACATCGAGGAGTTTACAAATCCCAATTTCCAGGCCACGCGCCTGGTGCTCGAGCGGCTCACCGAGATGGTGGAGCATCTTGAGCGTCATGGTTATCGTGTGATGATCTATACCAACAAGAAGGGCTATGCACGATTTATCAAAGGGCGGCTCGAGGGATACCCCCTGTGGCTCTGTTCCCTTGGATCGATCCCCGACGGATCATTTGATATATGGCAGGCCACCCATCATGGCCGAGTCAACGGCATTGACTCGGATGTCGATATAAATGTCTATCCTCACTCGGCCGAAGATTGGGAAAAATTTGCCGGAGGAGCTATTGCCCGCTGACTCTCGCTGCAATACAATAAGCAGGGGCGGTAATACGTTATATACATGTGAAAATACGCCCGATGAAAACACAGCTTTTCCGACATATATCTCTCTTCTCTCTGCTCTCGGTGCTTTGCACGCTGGCTCTGCCCGTGCCGGCCAGGGCTTTCTCGACCGATCTCTATGCCTCCTCCTCGGTGCTCCATTCGGGACACTGGGTCAAGATCAGTGTGGCTCAGACCGGTCTCCATCTCATCACCGACTCCCAGCTTGGAGCCTGGGGCTTCAGCAATCCCTCCAAGGTCAAGGTCTACGGCTACGGAGGCCGACGACTCTCTGATCAGCTCTCGGCAGCCAACTATGTCGACGATCTGCCCCTGGTGCAGACCGAGCGCATCACGCGCGGCATAGTCTTCTATGGAGTAGGCCCCCTGACCGAGACCTATAATTCTGACGGTACCGTCGGATGCACTCTCAACCCTTACACCACCGAAGGCTACTATTACCTCTCTGACATAGACACCGATGAGCGTGAGATACCCCTCGAGGGGCGTCAGGGAGCCTCGGCCACTCCTACCACGACTTTTACCGAGGTGATCCACCACGAGAACGAGCTTGTCAGCCCCGCCGCTACCGGCCATCAGCTGGTAGGTGAGGATTTCCGACTCACCCCGACTCGTCGCTTCTCACTCTCTCTCCCCGGCTATGTGGCCGGAGAGCAGGTGACCCTGCGCAGCAGTTTTGTAGGCAAGACCGGCGGTTATATACAGTTTACATACAGTGTCAACGGAGAGACCCTCCCGGCCTCGAGTGCCGATCGCATCACCAAGAGCGATGATCCAGCCAAGGCACTGACAACGGTCAGCCGCTTTGACGGAGCCGACAGGATAGATCTCGCTATCACGGCCTCGGTCAACGGCACTATATCGTCGTGTTATCTCGATGCGCTCACGCTCTGCTATCCGCGTCACATAGCCTTGCCCTCGGGCGGTCAGCTCGACTTCACGGCCTCGACCACCTCGGTGAGTCTCGACGGAGCCGGCGAGAAGACCCGGGTGTGGGATGTCACCGATCCACTCAGGATTGTCAGGATGAACACCGGCTCCCCGGCCGGCTCGACCCTCTCGTGGACCAACGACTACTATGGACGCCGTCGCTATGTGGCCTGGAATGAAAATGCGTCGTTTCTCTCGCCGCGACTCGCCGGCAATATCAAATGCCAGGATATTCACTCTGCGCCTGTGCCCGATATGGTGATCATCTCCCACTCGGCGCTGTTGCGCGAGGCTGAGCGTGTGGCGGCTCTCCATAGCCAGGCACCCGACTCTCTGAGGGTGCTGGTGGTGACCCCCGAGGAGGTGGCCAACGAGTTTGGCAGCGGTGTGGCCGACATTAACGCCATGCGTCGCATGCTCAAGATGTTCTATGACCGCGGCCGCGATGCCTCGGGTCATTCGCTGAAATACGCCCTGCTCTTTGGCAGCGCTCATTTCGATCACCGCCGGCTCACCTCCTCGATGGCCTCGTCGCGAGTGGCCACCGTGCCGTTGTGGCAGACCGACGAGGGGTGTCAGGAGAGTTTCTCTTACAGCAGTGACGATCCGCTCGGCGTGCTCGGTGATAATTCAGGCCTCAATTTTGCCGGCGATAACATGACGATAGCCGTCGGCCGTATTCCGGCCCGGTCACTGTCAGATGCCAAGGTCTATGTCGACAGGCTCGTTTCCTATGTGACCTCTCCGACTCCCGGCCAGTGGCGCAGTTCGATGGTCATAGTGGCCGACAACGGCAACGACAATGACCACATGTCGCAGTCAGAGAATATGCTCGCTGATTTTCAGGATTTCACCCGCGGCCGCGACATGATCTGCCACAAGGTATATATCGACAACTATCCTCTGATAGGTGGTATCGCCGTAGGTGCCCGCGAGAAGCTCCACTCTCTGCTCTCCGACGGCGTGGTGTGGTGGAACTACATCGGTCACTCCTCGCTTACTACCAACAGCAGCGAGGGGCTCCTCGGTCTCTCCGATCTCTCGGCGCTCTATCTGCGTCATCATCCGTTCTATTACGGTGCTACCTGTAGCTTTGTCCACTGGGACGGCGACGATCTCTCGGGTCTCGAAATGCTGGCTATGGATGAGGCCGGCGGTATCATAGGCGGTATCTCGGCCACTCGACCCGTATATATCTCGCGCAACGGCGAGCTGACAGCGGCTCTCGGCAAGGAGCTCTTTGCCACTGACGACAACCATAATCTCCAGCCAATAGGCGAGGTGCTCCGTCGTGCCAAAAACCGTCTGGGCACCGATTCCAACAAGCTGCGCTATGTACTGCTCGGCGATCCCGCCATGCGCATAGCTTTCCCGTCGATGAGTGTCAGCCTCGACTCTATAAACGGCGAGATAGTGGTGCCCGACATCGAGGCCGACCAACCGCTGATTGTCAAAGCTCTCGGCTCGACACGCCTGAGCGGTAGCGTGACCCGCGGCGACGGATCGGTGGCTACCGACTTCAATGGCAGCATCACCGTCACTCTCTATGACGCGGAGCGCAGTTACACTACCGCCGGCCGCGAGGTCGACGATCCCTACGTCTTTGACGAGAAGGGTGAGCAGCTCTATACCGGTCGCGCCCGTGTGACCGACGGTCGCTGGAGTGTCTCGTTTGTACTGCCCCCCGATATGAGCGACAATTTCCGTGTTGCCACTCTGGCCATGTCGGCCTCCTCCGACGATAAGTCTCTGACGGCGGCCGGTGTCAACCGCGATTTCTATGTCTATGGTTTCGACGAAGAGGCCGTGACCGACGATATTCCTCCTGTCATCGAGGCCATGTATCTCAATCATGATACTTTCTCCACCGGCGATGTGGTCAACTCCACTCCCATGCTACTCGCCACGGTCAGCGACGACAAGGGTCTCAATCTTTCGCTCGGAGGTATAGGACACCAGATGTCGCTAACCATCGACGGCAAACGCTATTTCGGCGATGTCTCCAACTATTTCACACCCGATGAGTCGGGTGACCCCTCGGGCTCGCTGGCCTATCCTCTACCCGAGCTTGAGGCCGGATCTCACTCTGCTCTGCTCAAGGTCTGGGATGTCGGAGGCAATTCGGCCACTGCCTCGATTGACTTCAGTGTCGATCCCTCGCAGGCTCCCAAGATCTTTGATGTCTACTCCGACGCCAATCCTGCCGGCATCGAGGCTAATTTCTATATTTCCCACAATCGTCCCGAGTCGATGCTCAGCGTGAGGATAGATATATATGATCTCATGGGACGTCACGTCTGGAGCGACACTACCCGCGGGCGCGCCGATATGTATCTCACCTCTCCGGTGAAATGGGATCTCACCAACCATGCCGGTCAGAGAGTGCCCTGCGGCATCTACGTCTATCGCGCTACGGTGATGACCGAGGCCTCGGGCGATACACCCGCCACCTCCTCGACTATGGCAAAGCGTATAGCCGTCAACTGATACTCTCAGCCGTCAAGGTGATACACAGATTAATGGTTGCTCTTGGATTGCCGTGATAGTTCAACGGCACACCATCACCCGGCATAAATAAAAACCGGAGATAAACACGATGAAGTGTTTATCTCCGGTTTTTATTTATGTGAATCCTGTATCCTCGGCTTACTGCTCGGGATCGCAGGTGATCACGCGGTAGTTGCCCTGAGCGTTAAGGGCTTTCATGAAGTTCATCACGTCGTCGGTAGTGATGGCGTTGATTGTATCGATAGCGCCGTTGAAGGTGTCGACACCGTTGATCTCATATCCCATGATGGCACCGAGCCAGGGATTGTTGTGCTCGTAAGCCTCGGTCATGCTCTTGACCATATATTCCTTGATGGGGTTGAGCTCCTCGGCGGTGACATCGCTCTCCATGGCTTTGAACTGTGAGCTGATGAAGTCAAGCACTTCACGCTTCATCTCGGGCTTCATGGGGAAGGACGAACCGATTGTGAAGGGGGTCAGACCCATGCGGCTGGCGCCACCCGATGCACCGATTGAATAGACGGCACCCATATCCTCGCGCACTGTCTTGATCAGACGGGCGGTAAGTATCTGACCGGCTATCGAAGCTATCTGAGAGGAGCTGGGGGTGAAGGGGAGATCGCCGGTCTCGAGGATGGTCACGAGTGTCTGGGGAGTAGTCATGGGCGCGGTGAGTGAGGTCTCGGAGGTGCCGGGAGTCACGAAGAGCGCGGGATCAAACTTCTTGACCTCACGACGGGCGGTGGCCTCGTTGCCGGGGAGCGAAGCGATATATGTCTCTACCAGCGGGCGGAGGGTCTCGAGATCGACATTACCTACAAAGAAGAAGGTGAAGTCGGCGGCATTAGACAGAGCGTCATGTGCGATATTGAGGCCCAGATCGAGCGAGGCAGCGTTGAGGGTCTCGATGTCCATTGCGCGGTTGAAGGGTGAGGCATAGAGGGTCTCCATGACACCCTTGTTGAAGAGGAACTGGGGATTGGTGGCCTGGTTGGCGAGCTGGGCGCTCATGGCTTTCTGGTAGGCCAGGAACTGGTCGGGATCAAAGGTGAGGTCGGTAAAGGCTGCATAGATCAGCTCCATGAGAGTCGGGAGATCCTTGGGAGTAGCGTTGCCCGAGAGACCACGGGTGTAGGAGTTGATGCTGATACCGAGCGAGGCCATCTTGCCGGCGAGATACTTGCCGAGGTCGCGGGAGTTGTAGGAGCCGAGGCCATAGTTTGAGAGCATTGCGCCGAGGTTGAGGATGGTGGGCGCATACTCGGCGGGATAGTCGGCGAAACCGTTGAGGGCCTGAGCTCTGAAGAGGATCTCGCTCTCCTTGTATTTGGTGGGCTTCACTATCACTCGGGCACCGTTTGAGAGCACCCATTCGGTAGTACCCCACTTGTCGTTCTCAATTGTCTTGACGATCTTGCCGGCCACGGGAGCCTTGGCGATCAGGGGTTCTGACTTGACACTGTCCACAAAGGCTTCGATAGTCTCGGCGTCAACCTCCTCGAGAGCCTTGGTGATAGCCTCGGGGGTGGGGAGAACATAGCCCTCTTTCTCGGGAGCCATGACAACTACGGCGCGGCCGTCGGGCACGATAACCTGGGCCATGAGAGAGTTGAGCATGGGGAGAGTGACGAGATTGGCTATCTCCTGTGCGAGATTCCACTCTACTTCGAGACCGGGGATAGGCTCGGCATCCTTGAAGTTGCCTACATATTCCTTTACAAAGGTTTCGTTCTGACGGGTGTCGCGGTTGGCATAGATGCGCTCGAAGTGGGAGAGATAGTTCTGACGCATACGGTCATATTCCGACTGGGAGAAACCGCCGCGCGAGGCGCGGAGCACTTCGCGATATACGGCCTTGAGGGGCTCGATAATATCTTTCTCCTTGGCCGAAACCGAGAGGGTGACACCGTCGCGGGTCTTGGCGATGATATAGTTGTCAAAGCCAAAGCCTGCAGCGGCAAACGGGGCGTCGGGCTTGGAGGAGATCTCGCCCAGACGGCTGTTGAGCATACCGCTGATCATCGACTTGGCGTAGGAGTCGATATAATAGGAGGGGGTGTTTTTGAGAGAGTCGGGGAAGACGTCCTGCATGATGGTCAGCTGAGCAGTGAGCTGCTTCTGCTCGGGATCGGAACCGATGCCGAAGAGGTAGCCCTTATGGACGGGTACCTGCTCGTAGAGACGGGGTTTGGCGTCGGCAGGCATCTCGATCGACGAGAACATCTCCTTGATTTTGTTCTCGACGACATCGACATCAATATCGCCAACCACCACTACGGCCTGCTGATCGGGACGATACCAGGTCTCGTAGTAGTCGCGAAGATCCTGGGGAGGGAAGTTGTCGACCACCTCCATGATGCCGATGGGAAGGCGTGAGCCATAGCGCGAGGTGGGGAACAGATCGGGGAGGATCTTCTCATAGATGCGCATGGTGCCCTGCATGGTGCGTCGCCACTCCTCGTGGATCACTCCGCGCTCTTTGTCGATCTCCTTGGGGTCGAGCGTGAGATCGTTAGCCCAGTCGTGGAGTATCAGCAGGCAGGAGTCGACTACACTCTCGCGTGCCACGGGGACGTTTGAGATGTTGTAGACGGTCTCGTCGATCGAGGTGTAGGCATTGAGGTCGGCGCCAAATTTCACGCCGATGCTTTCGAGCCAGTCGCGCAACTGATTGTCGGGAAAATTGGTGGTGCCGTTGAAGCACATGTGTTCCAGGAAGTGGGCCAGACCTCTCTGGGAGTCTTCCTCGAGGATCGAACCTACTTTCTGGGCAATGTAGAAATCGGCCAGACCCTTGGGGTTTTCGTTGTGGCGGATGTAGTAGGTGAGGCCGTTGGGGAGATGACCGATACGCACGCCCTGGTCTACGGGCAGAGGCTGGAGCATCGGATTGGCCTCCTGAGCCACGATACCGATCGGGGTCATGACGGCGGCCATGACTGCGAGCAGCATTGACTTGAAGAGTGTTTTCATGATGAATGGATATTGTTGAGAGTTAATAGATTGTCGTAGCGAGGGCCGGGACGCGGGCTATGTGGGAGCGCAGGAGGGCCGTCACCTCCGAATGGAGATAGGGGAGGTCTATCTCCCAGGGCACTTCATAGGAGGGGTGGAACACTCCGAGTTTCATGCCGCTGACGGGGAGTCCGTAGCGGTCTTCAAGGATAAATCGGTAGACGCTCACCTGGAGGGCATAGTGCCAATAGGGGGTGTCGGGGATATGGGCTATCGGGGGGAGGCCCTTTGAGCCGTAGCGCGAGGTGGCTATGATACGTCCGTCGGGCTCGATAAGTTTGCACGAGCGTTTCCAGTCCCAGATAATGAAACTGCCCGAGGGGGTGATCTCCAGAAAGTCGAGTGTGCCGGCCAGGTCATAGTCTTCGTGGAAGATGCGCCACTCCGTGCGGTAGGGGGTCAGACGATGGGTCAGGGCGAAGCTTCTGAAGAGCCTCATTGCGTCGGTAGAGTCGCCCGAGTCGTCGCCCAGATAGTAGTGTTCGATGAGATCGTGCATGCGGGTGCCCAGCGAGCGTGCCTGCTCGGCGTTGGCGTTCCACTCGTCGATGACCGTCTGAGGATCAACTCCGCGCCGCAGGGCCACTCTGAGAGCCGCCTCGTTGATGTCAAATGGTCTGAAGAGGCCGTCGATGAGTGTGGTCACCGATTTCATCTCCCTGCCGCGCCAGAGGTAGGTGTGGCTCTCGGGGATAAATTCGAGCTGGGAGTCGCGAGGATGGGCGTTGAGGTCGTTGTAGGTCACGGCGTTGACGAGGGTGTGGAAGTGGTGGCTTGAAATAGATGAGCGAGGGGCGGAGGCCGCGATCAGAGTCCGGCTTTCTTGGCTTCGTTCCAGAGTGCATCCATCTCGCCGAGGGTGAGCTGCTTGATTGGTTTTCCGCTCTCGGCAGCCCGTCGCTCGATGTAGTTGAAGCGGGCGATGAATTTGGCGTTGCTTTTTTCGAGCGCGTTTTCGGCATTGATGCCATAGAGTCGCGCGGCGTTGACCATGGCGAAGAGTATGTCGCCCATCTCGGCCTCCATTTTGGCGTGGTCGTCGCGTATTACCTCGGCTGTAAATTCGTTGATTTCCTCGGTGACTTTGGCCCAGACATCCTTGCGGTCTTGCCAGTCAAAACCCACATTGGCGGCTTTCTCGGTGATACGCTCGGCTTTGATCATGGCCGGTAGAGCGGTGGGGACTCCCGAGAGCACGGTCTTGTTGCCCCCTTTTTCCTTGAGCTTGAGCTCTTCCCAGTTGCGTAACACCTGGTCGGTGGAGTCGACCTGGGTAGTGCCAAACACATGGGGATGGCGGAATATGAGTTTGTCGTTGAGGGCATCACAGACGTCGGCTAAGTCAAACTCGCCTTTCTCTTCGCCTATCTTGGCATAAAAAAGTATGTGGAGCAGGACGTCGCCCAACTCTTTGCGTATGTTGGGATTGTCTTCATTGATCAGAGCGTCGCAGAGTTCATAGACCTCTTCGATTGTGTTGGGTCGCAGGGATTGGTTGGTCTGCTTGGCATCCCAGGGACATTTGACACGGAGCGTGTCGAGGGTGTCTATGACGCGTCCGAGTGCTTCGAGTTTTTCCTGTCGTGAATGCATGGTGAAATTAGTTTTCACAAAGTTACGTAAAGAATTGGTTACACGGGCTACCGTTCAATTAATTTAACAGAAAGTAGCCTCTCGGATTGCCTCACGAGAAAACAGCCTCACGCAAAGAACGCGAGGGACGCAAAGAGAAATTAAGTTCTCGTATAGAAAAACTCACGCAGAGGCGCAGAGGTCGCAGAGGAAAGATTTTGTTGTGTCAGGAAATAGCTTCTCGAAAATAGCCTCACGCAAAGAACGCGAGGGACGCAAAGAGAAAATTAAACTCACACGTGGGATGATCTCACGCAGAGGCGCAGAGGGCGCTGAGGTGAGATTTTGTTGTGTCAGGAAATAGCTTCCCGAAAACAGCCTCACGCAAAGAACGCTAAGGATCTCAAAGAGTAAAATTTGTTTGAGTGAGCTTTGTTCGAGATAATATATCTCTGCGCTCTCTGCGCCTCTGCGTGAGTTTATTTATACGAGAGGCTTAAATTTCTCTTTGCGTCCTTAGCGTTCTTTGCGTGAGGCTATTTTCGGGAAGCTATTTTCGTGAGGATTTGTCTCTGTGCCTTTTAGTTGGGGTTTAGAGTACTACCTTGGTGGCTTTGCCGGCTTTCTTGACGATGTAGAGGTTGCCCTTTACAGGGTTGAGCACTCGCTGACCCTGGAGGTTGTAGTACTCGGCTGCCTGGTCAACACCGTCGACAAGCACGTCCTCAATACCGGTCGAGTCGTCGAAAGTCATAGTCTTTACGTCGCTCTGTTTCAGAGTGGTGGGATCTAACGAATAGTATGAGAGCGTGCCGGGAGTCTTGGCGGGAACTACTACTTCTACATGACCCTCGTCGTTAATGGTCTCGAGCTTGGTGAACTCGGTGCCGAGAGTTGAGGCGTCAACTGAACGAGATGCCTTGTAAGGCTCAAACTTGGCCCAGATCTCGTGGTGGGGCTGAGCCGGTTTAAGGGTGACAGATATTTCATCATGTTCTACCCAAAGACCCTCGGTCTCTTCCTGGTCATGAGTGATCTCCATGTCATCATAAACAACATAGACCACCATGCAGAAAACGGGCTGGATACCGTTATGCTTGAAAACAAGCTGATCCTTGACTCCACCTTCAAATTTGAAAACACGGGCGGCAGGGTCGGTCTTGTCATGAGACTCGTCGGGTACAATCTCGCTGGTCACCCAGTCTTCGTCGGTGCCGGTTTCTCCATATTTAACAGCCCAATAAGCATCTTCAGGAGTAACGTCGGTTGCAATATAGTTAAAGAAGGCGATACGCATTACGGTCATACCCTTGGGAATGGTCATGGTGATCTCCTTGCCATTGGAACCCTTGATAGATTTTCTGGTTTCAGTGCCATATCCATTCAGGGTAAGGTCGACATTGCCGTATGAGAACTCGGCATCATCCATGGAAAGAGTGATACCCATAGCCTTGGTGTCATCACCGATTACACCGGTTAAGGTCTTGGAAGCAGATCCCTCAGTGAAAGATCCGAAGCCGACGATAATCTCGTCATGGCCCTTTACGTAGGGAGGTACAACGATGTCAAACGAAGCGGTAGATGTAGTCCAACCGTCACGGGTGGCTCTTGCCTTAACGACAGTTGTTCCTTCTTCAAAGAGAGTGACAGGGAGTTTGTAAGTCAGCCAGTCGGGATCGACACCGATCTGATATTCGATTTTGACATTGGGGGTCTCGCATAAGAGGTGGAAAGCACCGTTGAAGTCGTCGCAGGTAATCGGTGCAATTTGACCCGATGAGAGATACATTGTCTCAGTCGCAACATCTGATGATCTGTAATTAACGTCATCACCTACAGCAAGTGCCTTGATTACAGTACCATCCTCTACTTTGATGGGGGCTGTATATTCTGTGCTCTTGGCGGTAGGGGTGGAACCGTCAGTTGTGTAGCAAATTTTTGAAGCACCGTTTTCGGCAGTAATAGTAACCTCTCCTGAGGTTTTGTCATAAGTAATGACGGGAGCTTTGAGCAGTTCGCCGGTAATGACAGCATATTCAACCTCAAGTACAACACAAAGTTGTTTTACCATACATTTGAAGTTAACCAGAGACTGGGGCTCATCAAACTCAGCCTCAAAGACATCAGGTTTGGTGAGCGAATTTTTGTCGGCAGTTAATGTGCGGCTTGATCCGAACTCTTGGGTTCCGATATATTCAAAGTAACCACCTGCTACAGGAGAGTTGTTCTCATAGGCATATATGGTCATTTTCTTTACTTTATCACCGGCGGGCGCAGTAAAAGTGTACTCATATCCGGCAGAAATCTTGAAGCTTACATACTGTTTGCCATTGATTGTGATACTACTACCCGGATCACATGTTTTTCCGGTAACTGATACAGAAGCACCGTCGTCAAAGGTGAGAGGGGAAACTTTTAACTTGTTAGGATTGGCATAAAACGTAGATGCCAATCCCAAGGTTGACGACATTGCAAATAATGTCATCAGAAGAAGTGTAAAGATTTTCTTCATAGAAATAGATATTAAGGTTATTAATAGATTGAACGTGTGGGTATTTGATTGTAAAAAGTAGGTCTTACAATTATTGTGTAAAGGTAAGAATTATCATAAAAATAGTGAACAAACGCCCGAAATATTAAGAAAGTTTAACTATTAAATAAAACTTGTTTAAATTACAGTAGCAAACAGATGCCCTCAAAACATAGCCTCACGAACATAGCCTCACGAAAATGACCTCACGCAAAGAACGCGAAGGACGCAAAGAGAAATTTAAGCCTCACGAAAAAATCACGCAGAGGCGCAGAGAGCGCAGAGAGCGCAGAGGTGAGATTTTGTTGTATCAGGAAATAGACTTACGGAAATAGTCTCACGAAAATAGTCTCACGCAAAGAACGCTAAGGATCTCAAAGAGTAAAATTTGTTTGAGAGAACTTTTTCGAGATAATATATCTCTGCGTTCTCTGCGCCTCTGCGTGAGTTTCTCTATACGAGAGGCTTAAATTTTCTCTTTGCGTCCCTTAGCGTTCTTTGCGTGAGACTATTTTCGTTAGGCTATTTTCGTGAGGCTATTTTGAGCGAATAGAGCCTGATTTAGTCGAGGCGGGCGCGGATGGCGGCGGTAGCTTCCTCGTAGCCGGGCTTGGCGAGGAGGGCAAACATGTTGCGCTTGTAGTCTTCTACACCGGGCTGGTTGAAGGGGTTGACATCGAGCATATAGCCGCTGATGCCACAAGCCTTCTCGAAGAAGTAGATGAGCTGGCCGAGGTATTTCTCGCGCAGGGCGGGGAGCGAGATCAGGAGGTTGGGCACGCCGCCGTCAACGTGGGCTATGCGGGTGCCGAGCTCGGCCATCTTGTTGACTTCGTCGACGTGTTTGCCGGCGATATAGTTGAGCCCGTCGAGGTTGGCCTCATCGGAGGGGATGAGTTTCTCGTGCTGCTGCTCGAGCACGGTGATGACAGTCTCGAAGATAGTGCGCTCGCCGTCCTGGATCCACTGGCCCATGGAGTGGAGGTCGGTAGAGAAGTCTACGGCCGCGGGGAAGATACCCTTGTGGTCTTTGCCCTCGCTCTCGCCATAGAGCTGTTTCCACCACTCGGCGAAGTAGTGGAGTTTGGGATTGTAGTTGACGAGGATCTCGATCTTCTTGCCGGCGCGGTAGAGGGCGTTGCGGGTGCAGGCATAGAGGTAAGCGAGGTTGGACTCCGAGGGTTCGGCAGTGGCTTTTTCCATCTCTGCGGCTCCGTCGATGAGGGCCCTGATGTCGAAGCCGGCCACAGCGATGGGGAGCAGGCCTACGGGGGTGAGCACAGAGAAGCGACCGCCTACATTATCGGCGATGACAAAGGTCTTGTAGCCCTCAGAGGTAGCGAGGGTGCGGAGGGCACCGCGTTTTTCATCGGTGATGGCTACTATGCGAGAGCGGGCCTCGTCGACTCCGAGCTGACGCTCGAGCTGCTCCTTGAGGAGGCGGAAGGCGATGGCGGGCTCGGTGGTGGTGCCGCTCTTGGAGATCACGATGATGCCGAAGCGCTTGTCCTTGAGGTAGTCCTGGAGCTCGTAGAGATAGTCTTCGCCGATGTTCTGGCCTGCAAAAATGACTTTGGGTTCACCCTGTATGGCAGGGCGATAGGGGGCGAAGGAGTCGGAGAGAGCCTCGATGACGGCTTTGGCTCCGAGATATGAGCCGCCGATGCCGATGGCTACGACAGTGTCGCAGGTGGCGCGCAGATGGTCGGCGCAGGCTATGATGTCGTCGAGGAGAGCCTCGGTGGTCTCGGTGGGGAGGTTGACCCATCCGAGGAAGTCATTGCCGGCACCGGTGGCCGAGATGACTTTGTCGAGAGCCTCGGTAGCCTTGGGTTCGAGGGCGGCGATGTCGGCGCGGCTCACTGTGGAGAGCGCTGAGTTGATGTCGAGGGTGATGGATTTCATGGGTTATGATTTTAGTTGATGTTGAGTAACTGTAAGTGGTGAAGAGCAGTGGCCGGGAAATAGCCGGGACTCGCGGCCGGGGTGATCCGGATGATGACAGGGCCCCGTGCCACCGGCTACCCCGGGGAGATCAGATGAAGCCTCGGCCCAGGGAGCGTATGCGGCGCTCGGCATTGACGTGGTGGTAGAGGATGTCGTAGACCGCGTCGAGAATAGGCATTTCGATGCCATATTTCTTATTGATCTCCTTAATGCACTTGGTGCCGTAGTAGCCTTCGGCCGTCTGCTCCATTTCCATGCGGGCGGTTGATACCGAGTAGCCTTTGCCGATGATCGACCCGAAGTTGTGGTTGCGCGAGAAGCGCGAGTAGGCAGTCACCAGGAGATCTCCGAGGTAGACCGAGTCGCAGATGTTGCGGGGCCGGGGACACACTTCGTCGATAAATCGATCCATCTCCTGGACAGCATTGCTCACGAGCATGGCCAGGAAGTTGTCGCCCCCTTTCATGCCGTGGACTATACCGGCGGCGATGGAGTAGACGTTTTTAAGCACGGCGGCATACTCGATGCCCTCGACATCGCTCGAGGTGATGGAGCGGGTGGAGGGGGAGGTGAGCAGTGAGCCAAAGGCGGCGGCGAGATCTACGTCGTGACAGCCGACTGTGAGGAAACTGGGACGGTCGAGGGCCACTTCCTCGGCATGGCAGGGGCCGCCGATGACGAGCACTCGGGCCGGGTCTACACCAAAGCGGTGGGTGAGATAGTCGGAGATGATCATGTTGTCGCCGGGCACGATGCCCTTGACAGCCGAGATCACCGTCTTGCCCGAGATGTCGACCGAGATCTTGTTGATATGGGTCTTGAAGTAGGGTGAGGGCATGACCATGAGCAGGGCGTCGGCCCGGGTGCAGACCTGATTTATGTCGGAGGAGAAATTGATGCGGCTGACGTCAAACTCCACGTCGGTGAGGTAGGCCGGGTTATGGCCGAGACGCTTGAAGTCGTCGATGCGGTCGTCGCGGCGCATATACCAGGTGATCGATGGACAGTTGCGCAGCAGGAGTTTGGCGAGAGCTGTGGCCCAGCTTCCGCCACCCATTACTGCTATATTGTTGAGACTCATAGTCGAGCGGGATTGTTAGACAAGGGGGTAGGGGAGGGTAGGAGCGAAGCCCCGTGGCGGGTCTTACTCGGCTTCGGGAGCCTCGGGAGCTGCCTCGGGAGCGGGAGCGGCTTTCTTCTCGGGACGCATCTGGGGGAAGAAGAGCACTTCCTGAATGGTCGGGTTGCCGGTCATGATCATGGCGAGACGGTCGATGCCCATGCCCATGCCCGAAGTGGGGGGCATGCCATACTCGAGAGCGCGGACAAAGTCCTTGTCGATGATCATGGCCTCGTCGTCGCCCTTGTCGGCAAGTCGCATCTGCTCGACAAACCGCTCATACTGATCGATCGGGTCGTTGAGCTCAGAGTAGGCGTTGCAGAGCTCCTTGCCGTTGACCATGAGCTCGAAACGCTCGGTGAGCTCGGGGTTGTCGCGATGCTTTTTGGTGAGGGGCGACATCTCGATGGGGTAGTCGATGATAAAGGTGGGCTGGATATACTTGCCCTCTGAGGTCTCGCCGAAGATCTCGTCGATGAGCTTGCCTTTGCCCATAGAGGGCTCGGTCTCAACGCCGAGCTTGGAGCAGACCTCGCGGAGCTGATCCTCGTTCATTCCCGATATGTCGATGCCGGTGTTCTCGCGTATGGCGTCGATCATGGTGACGCGGCGGAAGGGTGCTTTGAAGGAGATGACGTTGTCGCCGACCTTGACTTCGGTGGTGCCGTTGACGTCGAGACAGATCTTCTCGAGGAGCTGTTCGGTAAACTCCATCATCCAGTTGTAGTCCTTATAGGCGACATAGATCTCCATACAGGTGAACTCGGGGTTGTGGGTGCGGTCCATGCCCTCGTTGCGGAAGTTCTTGCCGATCTCATAGACGCCCTCAAAGCCTCCGACTATGAGACGCTTGAGATAGAGCTCGGTGGCGATGCGCAGGTAGAGGTCGATGTCGAGAGAGTTGTGATGGGTGATAAAGGGGCGTGCCGAGGCTCCTCCGGCAATGCTCTGGAGGATAGGGGTCTCGACTTCCATGTAGCCGTGGGAGTTGAAAAACTCGCGCATGGACTGAAGGATGCGGGAGCGCTTGATGAAGATCTCCTTTACACCGTCGTTGACGATGAGGTCGAGGTAGCGGCGGCGATAGCGGAGCTCAGGGTCGTCAAAGGCATCGTAGGTGACACCGTCCTTGACCTTGACGATGGGGAGGGGACGGAGCGACTTGCTGAGCACGGTGAGCTCTGAGGCGTGAACCGAGATCTCGCCGGTCTTGGTGCGGAATACGAAACCCTTTACGCCGACAAAGTCGCCGATGTCGAGGAGCTTCTTGAAGACAACGTTGTAGAGATCCTTGTCCTCGCCGGGGCATATCTCGTCGCGCGAGACGTAGACCTGTATGCGGCCGTGGGAGTCCTGGAGCTCCATGAAGGAGGCTTTACCCATGATGCGGCGGCTCATGACACGTCCGGCCACACAGACCTGGCGCGGCTCCGCGTCAGAGTCGGGCTCGGGATCGACAAAGTTGGCCTTGATTTCGTCGGAGTAGCCCGACACGGGATAGAGTGCTGCGGGATATGGGTCGATGCCGCGGCGACGCATTTCGTCGAGACTGGCGCGGCGTATAGCTTCCTGTTCGCTGAGCTGTGAGTTCATATATATTATATAGGTGGTAAATTCTTATCAGGGAAGAGTTGAAAGACGTATATACTTAAGTGCAAATATAGTGAAAAATCACGGGTCGGAGCAATAAAAAGGCCCCCAAAAGTGGAGGCCTATTGTTAAAATATTTTTAAAAAGCTGACTTTAAGCCTGGTAGCCGGGCTCTTTGGTGGGAGTGGCACAGAGGACGATAAACCAGATGCCACCGATGAAGGGCACGAGGTTGATGAGGATCCACCAGCCGCTCTTGCCTATATCGTGCATGCGGCGGATGCCGACGGCGATGGAGGGAACGAGGTTGACCAGCGAGAAAGCATAGCTGAGGATGACACCAAACTTGCCGAAGAGAGCCAGCACACAGGCTACGATGACCATATAGAGGACAGGATACCAGTACTCGGCGCGAGTGGCGCGGCCATCAAAGTTGTTCCAGTTGCGATAGAAGGCCTTGACGGCTTCAAGGAATGTGTAATTATTCATAATACGTAACTCTTAAATATGTTTGATAGTGATTGTAGAAAACAACATCGGATTGTTTATTCGTAATAAGTTTAAATCAGTTCATTGCGGTTTCACGGTGCAAAATTAGGAAATTAAAGTTTTATAGAAAAAAGATTGAGCTGAAAAGTTAGCCGAGGGGCAGGAATTTGCCGGTCAGGAGAAATAATTCTGACAAATGTTTTGCAATGTGAGGATATATGCTTAACTTTGTTGCGTAAAAGTTTCCAAAGGTGACAAATTGATTGGAAATCACCTCAAATTAGAAACCGATCATAAAGTAAATCCCAAAACCAATAAACAGGTAAATGAAAGCAGTAGAAGTGATCGACGACCTGAAGCGTCGTTTCCCCAACGAGCCCGAGTATATTCAGGCGGTTGACGAGGTTCTCTCCACTATCGAAGATGTGTATAACGAAAATCCCGAGTTTGAGCGCTATAACCTCATAGAGCGTCTCTGTATTCCCGATCGCATCTTCTCATTCAGAGTGTCGTGGGTCGACGATAAGGGTAAGGTTCACAACAATATGGGCTACCGTGTGCAGCACAATAACGCCATCGGCCCCTACAAGGGCGGCATACGTTTCCACTCGTCGGTCAATCTGTCGATCCTGAAGTTCCTTGCTTTCGAGCAGACCTTCAAGAACTCCCTTACCACCCTGGCCATGGGTGGCGCCAAGGGTGGCAGCGACTTCTCGCCCCGCGGCAAGAGCGACATGGAGGTGATGCGTTTCTGTCAGGCTTTCATCACCGAGCTCTGGCGTCAGATCGGCCCCGACACCGACGTGCCTGCCGGCGATATAGGCGTAGGCGGCCGCGAAGTCGGCTACATGTATGGCCAGTACAAGAAACTTGCCCGTGAGTTTACGGGCACATTCACCGGCAAGGGCCTGGAATTCGGCGGCTCGAAGATACGTCCCGAGGCCACAGGTTATGGCAATGTCTACTTCCTGCTCGAGATGCTCAAGACCCGCGGCATCGACATCGCCGGCAAGACCGTAGCCATCTCAGGTTCGGGCAATGTGGCCACCTATACCGCCCAGAAGCTCCTTCAGCTTGGAGCCAAGGTGGTGTCGATGAGCGACTCCGACGGCTCTATCTATGTGCCCGACGGCATCAGCGAGGAGCAGCTCGACTATATCTTCAAGCTCAAGAACATCTACCGTGGCCGCATACGCGAGTTTGCCGAGGAGTATGACTGTCAGTATTTCCTCGGCGAGCGTCCCTGGCATCACGTCAAGTGTGACATCGCCATGCCTTCGGCCACTCAGAACGAGATCGATGGTGACGATGCCCGTGCCCTGATCTCCAACGGCTGTATCGCTGTGAGCGAGGGTGCCAATATGCCCTCCACTCCCGAGGCTATCCGCGAGTTCCTCAACGCCAAGATCCTTTATGCACCCGGCAAGGCAGCCAACGCCGGCGGTGTTTCAGTCTCGGGTCTCGAGATGGCTCAGAACTCCCAGAAGCTCTCCTGGAGCGAGGAGGAGGTCGATGCCCGTCTCAAGAAGATCATGAGCGACATTCATGAGCAGTGTGTCAAATATGGCACCGAGGCCGACGGTTATGTCAACTATGTCAAGGGCGCCAATGTAGCCGGCTTTATGAAGGTAGCCCGCGCCATGATGGCCCAGGGTATTCTCTGATAATTCCATACACAAATTAGTTACCCCCCCCGGTCAAGTTCGGTAATACGGAGTTGACCGGGGGATTTTTTATACGGTTATTTTTTTCGCGTTAACATTTTATGTTAAAAAATAACTTTATTCGTATTTTGGTGTTATAAAAATTGGACGATATGTGAATTTCCATTTATATTTGCCTTTGGAATGAGTGGAGTCCCTAAGCAACAGTGAGCCCACTCCTCCATTCTTGTCATTCTGATCTTTCCTCACTTTCCTCACAACATTACGGGACTGATATTATTTTTCTTTTCTCATCCACGTGTCCCCCTCGCTGTCCCCGCTGCCCCACGTTTCATCCGCTGTCATTAACATTCAGTGAGGCCTAATATAGAGATTATCGGTAAGTCTATTAAGACAACATTAATTAAATATCATATTTACAACTTCCAAACTCAACTGTTGCATGAAGAAAATCTTCTTTGAATCAAGCAGGAGAATGTGGATCGCAGCTATTCTCACGCTGTGTTTCGCTTTCCCGGCACTTGCCCAGAACATTACGGTCAGCGGTACCGTGGTGGATCCTGAGGGCGAGCCACTTATCGGCGCCAGTGTCATTGTGCAGGGCCAGTCAATGGGTACCGCCACCGACATCGACGGACAGTACACCATCTCCGCGCCGGCCAACGGCACTCTGGTGTTCTCGTATGTGGGCTACAACACTCAGGAAATCCCTGTCGACAATCGTGCTACCATCGATGTCTTCATGTCAGAGAACTCTCTGATGCTTACTGAAGTGGTGGCTATCGGCTACGGTACCGTAAAGAAAAGCGACGCCACCGGCTCGGTAGCCGTGGTGAAACCCGACGAAATAGCTGCCGGTCTGGCCACCTCGGCCCAGGATCTGCTTGTCGGCGCCTCGCCCGGCGTGGTGGTTACCACCAGCGGTGACCCCTACGGCAACGCCAATATCCAGATCCGTGGCGGTGCCTCGCTCGCCGCTTCCAACGATCCTCTTATCGTGGTAGACGGAGTGCCTATGGACACCAAGGGTGTCAAAGGTTCGAGCAACCCTCTGGCCCTGATCTCGCCCGAGAGCGTCGAGTCGATGACAATTCTCAAGGATGCCTCGGCAACAGCTATCTATGGTAGCCGCGCTTCCAACGGTGTGATCATCATCACCACCAAGAAGGGCGTGAGCGGCAAACCTCAGGTGACCTTTACCGCCAATGCCTATGTGGCTACTCCCCGCAAGCTGCTCGACATGATGAGCGCCGACGAGTTCCGCTCGTTTATCGTCAACGAGTATGGTGCTGACTCAGACCAGGCCAAGGCTCTCGGCAACTATCATACCGACTGGCAGAAAGCTCTGACCCGCACCAGCTTCTCGAGCGATTACAGCCTCTCGGTAGCCGGCACTCTCGGAGCTGTCCCCTATCGTGCCAGCGTGAGCTACACCAATAATAATGGTGTCCTCGAGTTCTGGGGCACCAAGCGCACCAGCGCCAACCTTAGCATCTCGCCCAAGTTCTTCGACGATCTTCTCTCGATCAACGCCAATCTTCTCGGTGCCTATGTCAAGAACTCCTATGCCAACAACAACCTCAGCGGCGCCGCTGCCATGAACCCCACACTCCCCATCCGTGACTATGAGAACGGAGCTCCCGTCTTCGGTTACTGGACTTCTTACGTGGGTGGCGGCCTTGTTGCCGGTCCCGATGCCGCAGGTACTTCGATCAACTCCACCTCGGCTCCTCTCAACCCCATCGCCGACGTCTATGCCTCCTATTCCAACGGTACCTCCTATCAGTCGGTGGGTAACCTCCAGCTCGACCTGAAGATGCCTTTCCTCCGTGATCTCCGCGCCAACCTTAACCTCGGTTATGACTATCAGCACGGCTTCAATAACTCAGGCAACTATCCCAACACTCCCAACGCCTGGAACGGCGGATACAGCGTCAAGCAGGGCGACAATATCGTCGTGCTCAAGGACGGCGGTGTCGACACCAAGGATGAGTATCAGCGTCGACTCAACCTCCTTCTCGACTTCTATCTCAACTACAACAAGTATTTCGAGGCTATCAAGACCAACGTCGACGTGACCGCCGGTTACTCCTGGCAGAAGTTCCACAACCGAGGCCGCGACTATACTCGCGTTGCACAGGTGATCAATCCCGACAACGAGCAGTATCTCGGCACTCAGGCCTATCCCACCAACTTCTATGCCAAGCCCCTCCAGCTCGTCTCGTTCTTCGGCCGTGCCAACTTCGTGTTTGCCGACAAGTATCTGCTCAAAGCCACTGTGCGCCGCGACGGTACCAGCCGTTTCAGCAAGGATCACCGCTGGGGCACCTTCCCCTCGGTAGCTCTTGGTTGGAAACTTCTTGACGAAAACTTCATGGAAGGCGCCCGTGGTCTCTTCAGCCAGCTTAAGCTCCGCGCCGGCTACGGTATCACCGGCCAGCAGGATCTCGGCGAGGATGTGCTCTTCCCCTATCTTCCTGTCTACAACATCTCCAACTCTCCCACAGGTGTCTATCCCTCGATGACTCCCGGCGGAAGCCCCGTCTACCCTGTGACCCCCAACGCCTACAACCCCGACATCAAGTGGGAGGAGACCGCTACCTGGAATGCCGGTATCGACTTTGGCTTCCTCAATAACCGTATCGCCGGTAACGTTGACTTCTACAAGCGTAAGACCAAAGACCTTCTGACATTTGCCAACTTCCCCGCAGGCTCCAACCTCTCCAACAAGGGCCACATGAATATCGGTGATCTCGAGAACATCGGTGTCGAGGCTACTATCACAGCCCGTCCCGTAGTGACCAAGAATTTCACCTGGACTACTACCTACAACATAGCCTGGAACAAGAACAAGATCACCCGTCTGGCCGAGGGTGCCGACACCCAGACCGGAAGTATCTCGGCCGGTACAGGCGGTACTATCCAGAAGCACGAGGTAGGCTATCCCGCTTACAGCTTCTATGTCTATGAGCAGGTTTATGACCAGAACGGCAATCCCCTTGAGGGAGTGTTTGTCGACCGCAACGGTGACGGCGAGCTCAACGAGGCCGACAAGTATCTCTATCACAGCCGTGACCCCAAGGTGACCATGACCTGGACCAACTCGCTCAACTGGAAGAACTGGGACTTCTCGATCGCCCTGCGCGCCTCGCTCGGCAACTGGATGTATAACGACAACATGGCCTCCAACTCCATCAAGAGCTCCAATGCCGCTCTGCCTCTGAGCAACATGATGCGTGACACTTTCCTCTTTGAGAGAAACGACCTCTCCACCATCATGAGCGACTACTTCGTGCAGAACGCTTCCTACCTGCGTTGCGACAACATCACTCTCGGCTACACCTGGAGCCATCTTCTCGACAACTCCCTGCGCCTGCGTCTCTACGGAGCCGTGCAGAACCCCTTCGTGATCACCAAGTACAAGGGTATCGACCCCGAGAAGTTTGACGGTATCGACCGCGGTGTATATCCCAAGCCTGTCACTTTCTCAATGGGTATCGTAGCATCGTTCTAATCCTATCCCTTCATCTCAAAGAATATCCATAAATATGAAATTCTATCCATATATCATAGGAGCGGCTATGGCGCTCTCCATGGGATTTACTTCATGTGTCGGCGATCTTGATGTCGACCCCGAAGATCCCAATTCCACCACCTCGCTTGGAAACGCCGAGCAGTATTACGGACTTCTGGCCCGTGCCTATGGCGGCCTGGTGCTCGAGGGTGGTATCTCAGTCGATGACGGCGGTGCGGGTGTCTACACCCGTCAGCTCTGGAATCTTCAGGAGCTCCCCACCGACGAGGCTATCGTAGGTTACAACTGGAAGGATGCCGGCATCCAGGAACTCGGATTCTGCACCTGGTCGAGCGATAACCATTGGCTCTATGAGTGCTTCTCGCGCTTCACCTATCAGATCGCTCTCTGCAACGAGTTCCTGCGCAGCAAGGGCGAGGCTGAAAAATATATCGATGCCGCCGAGGTGGAGACTCTCTGTGCCGAGGCCCGCACCCTCCGCGCCCTGAGCTACTACCACATGATCGACCTCTTCGGCCGTGGCCCCTGGTCGACCGAAAAGCTCGGTGTCGGTGCCACTCCTCCCACTTACGACCGCAAGCAGCTCTTCGACGCCACCGTCGCCGAGCTCGAGGAAGTGATCCCCATGCTCGTCCCCGCCTCACAGCAGATCTATGGCCGTATCTCGCGTGAGGCCGGCAAGATGCTTCTCGCCAAGCTCTATCTCAATGCCGAGGTCTACACCGGCGAAGGAAAGTGGCAGGAGTGTGCCGATCTCTGCAATGACATCCGTTCGACTATCCCCTCGCTCGCTCCCGAGTATAAGTACCTCTTCTGCGCCACCAACGACAAGTATGTGGGCAACGGCGAGATCCTCTGGGCTATTCCTCAGGACAATACCTCGCTCTACACCTACGGCGGCACTTCCTATCTTGCTGTCGGAGCCTATAACGGAGAGGTCGATGTCACTCAGTTTGGTATCTCGAGCGACGGCTGGGGCGGCCCCCGAGTGCGTCCCGAGCTCTCTCAGGCTCTTGCTGCCGGCGACAAGCGTCGTCTGATCTATGAGGGCGAGATGAGCGAGAGCCTCACCGATCTCAACTCATGGAAGGCCGACGGCTCGGGCTACATGTGCATCAAGTATGTCTACACTCCCGAGACCAATTATGATAATGCCGACGGCTCGGCTACTCAGGATATTCCTTACAACTCGGCCGACTATCCCCTGTTCCGTCTTGCCGATACCTTCCTGATGCTTGCCGAGTGTGAGAAGCACGGTGCTACAGGCTGTAACGGTCTCGACCGACTTAACGATGTGCGTCAGCGCGCCGGTCTCGATCCCGTAGGCACCTACACCCTCGACGACCTGCTCAAGGAGCGTCAGTGTGAGCTCTATTGGGAGGGCCACCGCCGCAGCGACCTCATCCGTTTCGGCAAGTTCTCAGGCTCCTCATATATCTGGGAGTGGAAGGGCGGTCTCCCCTCGGGCGCACCCACCGAGTCCACCCGCGACCTCATGGCCATCCCCTCGCAGTATGTGCCCACTATCGGTCAGAACCCCGGTTATGTAGGCTGATAACCGATGTCACTATTCAAATCAACCACGCTTTTCAATCCGATTAAAGATATGAAAAAACTTCATATATTTGGGCTGATGACTCTGGCAGCGGCATCACTCGCCTCATGCGAGGCCGATAAGGATCCCGTGCTCGTCACCCCCTCGAGTTTTGAGCTCGAGACTCCCGCTTATGCCAACCAGGTAGTCACTCTCGAAGACGAGACTTCGCTGACTCTGGAGTGTGTCGCTCCCGACTACAATCTCTCGGTCGTTCCTACCTATCAGGTAGAGGCCTCGCTGAGCTCAGATTTCGGTGCTTCACGTGCCGCTGACGTCCCCTCGGTGGTACTTCTCAATCCCTCGACCCAGACAGCTACCGAGGTAGAGCTCTCGGCCAAGGAACTCAATCAGGCTATACTCGATATGCGAGGCATCGTCGAGGAGGCTGATTATACCGACGAGGGTACCCGCGCGGTCTATCTGCGTATCATCTCTTCGATCGGTGTGTCGGCTGCCACTCAGGTGGTGTCAAATACCGTGACTCTCGATAAGGTTCAGGACTACTATCCTGCTGCCGAGATCAGTTTCCTCTGGAGCCCCGGCGATGCCAATGAATGGAACCACGGAGCTTCCCTGAAACTTGCCTCGACCGACGGCCAGGAGTATACCGGTTTTGTTTACCTCAAAGGTAGCTTCAAGTTTACCAATACCGACGGATGGGATGGAACCAATTACGGCAGTGCCGGTGAAGGCCTTCTTTCGACCGACGGCGGTGCCGGCAATATCGACACTCCCGCTACCGGCGAGGGACTCTACTATGCTACCGTCAATGTGACCAAACTCACCTATAAGCTCCAGTATATCGCGAGCGTGAATATCCCCGGTGGCTTCAACGGTTGGGATCCCTCTACCGAGATGTCGACAACTGACTACACCAAGTATACTTACACCAACGCCGGTCTCGGTGGCAATGAGTTTAAGTTTGCCTTCAACGCAAGTTGGGATATGAACCTCGGTGGTGCTGTCGACAACCTCGAGTTCAACGGTGGCAACCTCACAGCTCCCGGTGGTGCGACTAAGGTGACCCTCGACTTCACTACCTATCCCTATTCAGCTTCTTTTGAGTAAAAGGTGCTACTGACCGATAGACGGTCGGTAAAAGTTCGATAAAGACTGTCTCGCCCGGCAATGTCAATTATTACTGACATTGCCGGGCGATCTGTTTTTCAATTCCCCTCTCTAACCGACCCGTGATGTCGAGGGGCCGATAATGCTCGGGAGGTTTTTTCAGCGGTGTGGTCAGTAAACCGTTTTTTTTGTGTAACTTTGTGATATGATTGACTCCCGACTTGACAAAGACCTCGTTTCCGACCCTTCGATCTACACGATGCTCATACGTGCGGGTCGAGATGCTGTTGATGTGGTGATTTATTCCCCTATGGTTGATAATTCACTCATCTACCGTTCATTTACCAAAAATGAGACCTCGGGAGATGTAGCCTCTCGGCTTGAAGAGGTGGTCTATGACAATCCGCTGATGCTCGCTGATTTCCGTCGTACTGTGCTGCTGGTCACCGGGCCGAGCTACACTCTGGTGCCCTCGGAGCTCATCGAGACCGATCCACAGGCAGGCACATTGGCTTACAGGTTTCTCTATCCCGATGCAGAGGGAAGCGTCGAGACTCGCGCCACTCCCTTTCATAACGCCTCGATAGTCTATGGTATCGACCGAAGGCTCGCAGGTTTCATAGGGCGCACCTATCCCACAGCTACGGTGATCCCCCATATTTTGCCGCTGATGAAATATTTTGTGGCACGCTCGGGGCGCAGCAACTCTCCGCGTATGCTTGTCAATCTGCGATCGGGAGATGCCGACATGCTCGTTGTGGCTGGCACGAATTTGCGACAGGCCGTAACGATTAGTTTCAGGAATACGGCCGATCTGGTCTATCACATTTTATCGTCAGCCCGGGCGGCAGGTCTCGATCCGCTCACCGATAGTATACTTCTTTCGGGCGACCGCGATCTGCGCGAGCAACTCAATCAGATGTTGCGGGCCTATCATGCGAGGGTCATGCCGGTGATCTTCCCTCCCGAGATGTTCAAGGCCGGCCGCGAGGCCATGAGTGCTCCGTTTGATCTGATTGTCGCTCCACTTGTCTGACAGTCGCCATCATAGTATAAACAACAGCTCTCCCACTCAGAAATATGCGTATAATAAGAGGAAAATACGGGCGTCGGCGGTTCAGTGTGCCCACCAATATCACAGCCCGTCCAACCACCGACTTTGCCCGAGAGAACATCTTCAATGTCATTGAAAATCTCACTGACATCGAGGGAGCCCGCTGTCTCGACCTTTTTGCCGGCACGGGCGCGGTGACCTTTGAGTTTCTCTCACGCGAGGCTGCTTCGGTCACTGCTGTGGAGAAGTCGCCTGTCCAGGCCCGTTTCATCGAGAAAGTGGCGCGTGAGCTCCATGACGACAATCTGCGCCTGTTGCGCACCGATGCCCTGAGATTCATACGTGAAGCCCGTGCTCCTTACGATATAATCTTTGTGGATCCGCCCTACGACATGGAAGGTTTCGGCGAAATCCCCGGTGCTATCCTCGATAGCCAGCTGGTCAAGGAGGGGACACTGTTTGTGATGGAACACTCCAAGGCTTACAACTTCACCCGTCTGCCCCACTTCCTGGAACACCGGGCTTACGGATCGGTCAACTTCTCGCTCTTCCTCATTGGCCCGTCGGCGACTGCGCCCGTCGGCGACGGTGATGAGGTCGACTCTGAGGAGGCTTGAGAAGGCAGCCGGTCAAAATAATCATGCAAAAAGGATAGATAATTGCCGGCAGAGTGTTAACTTTGCAGAATATTCAACTATTGTAATTAAGAGTTACTTAACAACTATAACCCCACACAGTAACCGCTATGGATCTGTTTGACAAAATATCGGCCGACATCAAGGCCGCCATGCTTGCCCGTGAGAAAGTGCGTCTCGAGACGCTCCGCGGCATCAAAAAAGAATTTATCGAAGCCAAGACCGCCAAAGGTGGCGACGGTACTCTCTCTGACGATCAGGCAATGAAGATATTGGCCAAGATGGCCAAGCAGCGCAAGGAGACTGCTCAGATATATGACGAGCAGAACCGTCTCGACCTGCGCGACAATGAGCTCGCCGAAGCTGCCGTGATCGAGGAGTATCTGCCCAAACAGCTCTCAGACGAGGAGCTCACCGCCGAGCTCCGTTCCATCATAGCCCAGACCGGGGCCACCTCGGCCAAAGAGATGGGCAAGGTGATGGGCGTGGCTTCCAAAGCTCTTGCCGGCCGTGCCGACGGCAAGGTCATCTCGGCCAAAGTGCGCGAACTCCTGACTGCCATGGGCTGAGAAGCTTCGTTCACCTCAGTTAGTCATTAAGATATTAGAAAACCTCACATATATACCCGACGTGCTTACCTTACAGCAGATAAAAGAGGATCCCGAGCGTATCATCGCGCGCCTCGCCGTCAAAGGCTTTGACGGCAAACAGGGGGTCAACGACGTCATCGCCTATGACGACCGTCGCAAAAATCTCCAGTTCCAGAACGACACCATTGCAGCCGAGCTCAAGAAGAAGGCCGACTCGATCGGTCGTCTAATGAAAGAGGGCAGCCGCGAGGCCGCCGAGGAGGCCAAGAAAGAAGTGGCCGCGCTCAAGGAGCAGCAGAAAGAGATAGCCGAGCAGCTCACAGCCGCCGAGAGCGCTATCCGCGATATACTTCTCAGTATTCCCAATGTTCCCTGTGACATGGTGCCCGAAGGCTTGACCGCCGAGGACAACGTCGTGGAAAAGACCGGCGGCAAGATGCCCGATCTGCCCGCCGACGCTCTCCCTCACTGGGATCTGGCCAAGAAATACAACCTCATCAATTTTGACCTCGGTGTCAAGATCACCGGCCCCGGTTTCCCTGTCTATATCGGCAAAGGTGCGCGCCTGCAGAGAGCACTCATACAGTTCTTCCTCGATCGCGCCGGAGAGGCCGGATACCTTGAGATACAGCCCCCCTACGTAGTCAATGAGGCTTCGGGCTATGGCACCGGCCAGCTCCCCGACAAGGAGGGACAGATGTATTATATCAATGAAGACCGTCTCTACCTTATCCCCACCGCCGAGGTGCCTGTCACCAATCTCTACCGTGACGTCATCATCCCCTCTGATCAGCTCCCCGTCAAGAACTGTGCCTACTCGGCTTGTTTCCGTCGCGAGGCCGGCAGCTATGGCAAGGACGTGAGAGGTCTCAACCGTCTGCATCAGTTTGACAAGGTGGAGATCGTACGCATCGAGAAGCCCGAGTGTTCCTATGCGGCACTCGAGGAGATGAAAGATCATGTGCAGGGGCTCCTCGAGAGTCTCGGTCTCCCCTGGCACATACTGCGTCTCTGTGGCGGCGATATGAGCTTCACCTCATCCATCACCTTTGACTTCGAGGTCTACTCGGCCGCTCAGGAGCGTTGGCTCGAGGTGTCGTCGGTGTCCAACTTCGAGACCTATCAGGCCAACCGCCTGAAGTGTCGCTATCGTGGCGAGGACAAGAAGACCCATCTGTGTCACACCCTCAACGGCTCGGCTCTCGCCCTTCCCCGCATCATGGCGGCCCTCCTTGAGAACAACCAGACTCCCGAAGGCATCGTAGTGCCCGAGTGTCTGCGCAAGTACACAGGTTTCGACATCATAAACTAACGGCCACTCAGGTTTGTTGTAATAAACAGCAGGGCAGGTGAAGATTTTCGAGGCCGGAACTCCCGGCCGAGAACCGCTTCCCCTGCCTGCCGTTTGTAATAACCACCAACTCTATAATCTATCAATCTAAATTATGGAATCAACCCGTCAAGCCAAAATATCGAGACTCCTGCAGAAGTATCTCAGTGAAATTTTCCGCCAGCAGACCGCAAAGACCCACGGCACACTCGTGTCGGTGAGCGCCGTGAGAGTCTCGCCCGACCTCAGCATAGCGCGTGCCTATCTTTCGATCTTCCCCCCCGAAAAGAGTCAGGAGATACTCAAATCGATCACCGACAGCGCCAAGACCATACGCTATGAATTGGCTCAGAAAGTGAGATTTCAGCTGCGTAAATGTCCTGAACTGAGTTTCTATATAGACGATTCTCTCGACTATATCGAGAATATCGACCGGCTCCTCTCGACCGACTCGGCCGAGAATAAAGCCGAGTAAATATCACCGACACCACTCCACGAAAACACCTTGTCACCAAGATTGCGTATAGCCCTGCGCTATCTCTTTGCGCCCAAAAGCCACACGGCCGTCAATGTCATCACGATGATTTCGATGGCCGGAGTAGCTGTCGCGGCTATGGCTATGGTGTGTGTGCTCTCGGTGTTCAACGGGTTCAGGGATCTTGCCGGGGAGAGGCTTTCGGCTGTCGATCCCGACATCAGGGTCACCCTGCGCTCGGGAGCCATGATTGCCGACGGCGACTCTGTGGCCCGTATTGTGGCCCGTGTGCCCGGAGTGGCCGCCGTCAGGCAGTTTATCGAGCAGCGGGCCCTTGCCTCGAACAACGGTCAGACCCAATTGCCCGTAAAAGTGAGAGGCATAGAGTCGGGCTATGGCGAAGTCTCGACCTTGGCCGAGACGGTGATCGACGGAGTGATGATCGACAGCGACTCGTTGAGGTCATGTGCGCTGCTCAGTGTGGGCACCGCGCTCTCGACAGGCGCTCGTCCCTCCTACGACGAGACGTTTTGTCTCACGGTGCCGCGTCGCCTCGGCCACATCAATCCCGCATTCCCCATAGCCGCATTCCAGAGCGACACCTTGATGGTAAGCGGTGTCTACCAGACAAACCAGAGCGAGTATGACGAAGGACTGGTTTATGTGCCGCTCGCCACGGCCCGCCACCTTTTCGATTATCCTGCCGAGGCCTCGGGGATAGACATAGCGGTCGAGGAGGGGGAGGATCCCTCGCGTGTAGCCGAGGCTATCGGGAACAGGCTCGGCGAGAGTTATCTCGCGGCCGATCGCCTGCGCCAGCAGCAGGAGTCTTTCCGCATGATACAGATCGAGAAATGGATCACCTTCCTGATGCTCTTTTTCGTGCTGGTCATGGCATCGTTCAATATACTGTCGACCATGTCGATGCTGATTATCGAGAAGCAGGAGAGCCTTTCGATACTCCGGGCTATGGGAGCTACCTCGGCAACCTTACGCTCCATATTTTTGTGGGAAGGGATGTTTGTGGCCCTGATAGGCGGAGCTGTCGGTATGACAACAGGGCTGGTGTTGAGTCTGCTCCAGCAACATTACGGACTGATCTCGCTCAGCGGTGACCCCTCACAGCTCTCCATTACCTATTATCCGTGTCGCCCCGCCGCCGTCGATCTACTTATTACCGGAGTCGCGGTCGTCGTCATCGGTTTCCTCTCGGGGTTCTATGCTTCGCGCTCGGTACGTGTAAGGTAACTTAAAGCTCAGGGGCGGGGTCTTGTTTTTTCGGTGAGATTTGTGTATCTTTGTGTTCAACCATCGAACACCTTTCGTTATGAAATCCCATCGTTACTGTGTGATAATGTGTGGCGGAGTAGGCAGCCGTTTCTGGCCCTACTCGCGCGAAGAGCGTCCCAAGCAGTTTATCGACTTCTTGGGCACGGGTCGCACACTCCTTCAGATGAGTTATGACCGTATCCTTCACGTGGTGCCTAAGGAGAATATCATAGTCGTCACCAACAGCCGCTATGAGAGCCTGATCAGAGCTCAGCTTCCCGACATACTTCCATCCAATATCCTCCTCGAACCGGCCCGGCGCAACACAGCGCCTTGTATAGCCTGGGCCGCCTACCACATTCATGCCCTTGATCCCGAGGCCTCCATGATAGTGGCACCAAGTGATCACCTTATCACCGACGAGCGTGGCTTCGAGGGATGTGTGGTCAGAGGCTTTGAGTTTGTGGAGTCTAATGACGCCCTTCTCACTATCGGCATCAGTCCGACACGACCCGAGACCGGCTACGGCTATATACAGGTCGGCGACACGGTGGCTCATGACATCAATAAGGTCAAGACTTTTACCGAGAAGCCCTCGCTTGATCTTGCTAAAGTATTTCTCGAGACGGGTGAGTTTCTCTGGAACGCAGGCATCTTCCTTTGGAAAGCTTCTACCATCATCAACGCGTTCCATCTCTATGTCAGTGATGTGGCCAATCTTTTTGACAAGGGAGCTGACAGCTTCGGCACCCCCCGCGAGAGTGCTTTTATCGAAGAAAACTTTGCGGCCTGTCCCGCCAATTCGATCGACTATGCCGTCATGGAGAAAGCGTCGAACGTCTATGTCGAGTGTGCCCGCTTCGGTTGGAGCGATCTCGGTACCTGGACATCGCTCTATGACAACTCCCCGCTGACTCCCGACACCGCCAATATGTCACATGGTTGTGAATTGGTGGCGCTTGACTCGACCCGGAATATCATAGCAGCCCCCGAGGGGAAGCTCGTGGTGGTGCAGGGCCTCAATGACTATATCGTGGCCGATGCAGGCGATGTGTTGCTCATCTGTCCTAAGAGCGAGGAGCAGCGCATCAGGCAGGTGGTCAACGAAGTGAAGACACGTTACGACGGCAAATATCTCTAAAACAATCTCTGATTGACAATGCCCCAACTCTCTCTTGAGCAAGAACAAGCCCTCATAGAACGCGAATATGCCGAGCTTATCGAAGGGTATCTGGCAAGTAACCACCGCCGAAAAGTCGACATTATCGAGCGGGCGTTCAAATTTGCCCGTAAGGCTCACTCCGGAGTGAGACGTCGCTCGGGCGAACCTTACATACTTCATCCCATCGCGGTGGCCCGCATCGTCTCGCGTGAGATAGGTCTGGGCTCGACATCTATATGTGCGGCCCTGCTCCACGATGTGGTCGAGGATACCGACTATACCGTCGAAGACATCGAGCAGCAGTTCGGCCCCAAGATCGCCGAGCTGGTCGAGGGTCTGACCAAAATCTCGGGCGGTATTTTCGGAGCCAGAGCTTCGGCTCAGGCCGAAAATTTCCGCAAACTGCTGCTCACTATGAGCCATGACATACGTGTGGTGCTCATAAAGATGGCCGATCGACTGCACAATATGCGCACTCTGGGCTCGATGGCTCCCAACAAGCAGTATAAGATAGCCGGAGAGACCCTCTATATTTACGCGCCGCTGGCTCATCGACTGGGACTCTTCGCCATCAAGACCGAGCTTGAGGATCTCAGTTTCAAGTATGAGCATCCGGCCGACTATTCCCATATCTGCTCTCTGCTCAAGGACACTGAGGAGAAACGCGAGGCTGTCTACAAGGATTTTGCCAAGCCTATCCACGAGCGGCTCCACGAGATGGGGCTGAGCTACGAGGCCAAGGCCCGTGTAAAGTCGGTCTACTCTATATGGCGCAAGATGGAGACCAAGCATGTGCCGTTTGAGGAGATCTATGACCTCTATGCCATGCGCATTATCTTTGACACTCCGGCCGACGGTTCGGTGGGCGAAAAGGAGATGTGTTATCGCATATATGCAGCTCTGACTGACCTCTATAGGCCGCATCCCGAGCGCACGCGCGACTGGGTGTCAGTCCCTAAGGCCAACGGTTACTCGGCTCTTCATGTCACTCTCATGGGCCCCGACGGCAATTGGGTGGAGGTGCAGATACGCTCACGCCGCATGGACGAGATAGCTGAGAAAGGTTTTGCCGCACATTGGAAATATAAGATCGGTGGTAATGTCGAGGAAGAAAACGAACTGACCGTCTGGCTCCGCACTATCAAGGATATACTTGACGATCCGACCCCCAATTCGCTTGATTTTCTCGACACTCTCAAACTCAATCTCTTCTCGAGCGAGATAGTGGTGTTCACGCCCGACGGCGAATTGCTCACTCTCCCGGCCGGGGCCACAGTGCTTGATGTGGCCTATACGCTTCACTCCGAGCTGGGCAACCACTGTATAGCCGGAAAAGTCAATCACAAACTCGTGGGTCTCTCTCACCAGCTCAATTCCGGCGATCAGGTCGAGGTGCTCACGTCGCGCACTCAGACTCCGAAACCTGAGTGGGCCACATTCCTCTCTACGGCCAAGGCCAAGAGCCGTCTGCGCAAAGAACTGAGACGTGTGCGCCAACCCTTTGTCGAGCGGGGTTCCACCATCTTCAATCAGTTTCTCGCCGACAATAATATTACGCTCAATAACGATGTGCTCACCAAGATACTCGGCCGCTATCAGGTGCCCTCGCGCGACGAACTCTTCTATCAGCTCGGCACCGGTCAGGCAAGTATAGACGATTATCTCAATGTCAACACCTCCTCGCGGGCCCGTTCGCTCGTGAGCCGACTGCTGAAGCTCGGCTCAAGTCTGACCAAGAGTAAAAAATCGGGAAAGAAATCTGTTGAGGACAACGATGCTGACAGGAACGTCCGGGCTATCGATACTCATCAGATCATCGAGCTCCACGATGCCGACGGCAACGGCGGCGAAGCCAATTATGTGGTGGCTCCCTGCTGCCGTCCTATCCCAGGCGATGATGTGATGGGCTATCTGCGTGCCGACGGCAATCTTGAAATCCATGCTCTCACCTGTCCCGAAGCCGAGAAGCTCAAGGCTACCCATGGCGACAGGCTGGTGGCAGTGAAATGGCGCGATGTGCGCCGCGACTTCGTGGCCTGCCTGCATGTCGAGGGTATCGACCGCCGCGGATTGCTGAAAGAGCTCACCGGAGTCATCACCTCTCAACACGACATTGATATGCGTCGGCTCAATATCGAGGCCAGCGGCGAGGTGTTCACTTGTGAAATTGACGCTAAAGTGAGCGATACCTCCCAGGTCGATGCTCTCTGCTCGGCCCTGCTCAAGATCAAGGGGGTAAAGCGTGCCGAGCGTATACGCACCACTGCCTGACTGTAACGAATGTAGCTACACTAAGCTATGTCATAAATGCACCCGTAGTGACACACGATCCGTGCGTCACTACGGGTGAAAATTTCAGATCATGACGTAGCTTCATCAATTATGATGGTGCCTGTCAGTTGTAACGGCGGAGCGAGGAGAGGGTGAGATTATACTCATAGAGAGTGTCGATATAGGCTTTGTGAGCATCGAGAAAGTAGCCCAGTTCCTGGAGGTAGGTCATGAAGCTGATCTGACGGGCTGCCAGAGCTTTATCGAGCAGGGTTATATTTTCGCCACTGTTGATCACGGGTTCATATTCATCGAGAGTGGCGCGAAGAGTCGCGAGCCGCTCAAGATTGGCGTTGAGCTGAGCCACTCGTGAGGCTACGGCAGCGCGGGCCTCGATGAGGGTGGCTTCGGTCTCGAAGGCAGCCGCTTTGCGCTGATGGCGGCGCCCCCACACCGGGAGGGTCAGGCCAAGAGTGAAACCGTTGAAATGCTCGTCCATCTCGGTCTCGTGCTCATAGCCGAGTGTAAAGCCCGGCAATGACAGTTGTTTTTCGACCTTTGAGGCATCTTTGGCCACTTTGACAGCAGCCTCGGCGGCAGCCAGTGACGGGTCGCGCTGAGAGATGGTCTCGAGCGAGAGAGACTCTCGGTCTATTCCTTCGATGATAGGATAGGCATCGCCGAGCCGGGCTACAAGAGGCTCTGCGTCTATGCCGCCGTTGAGACTCCTGAGAGTGGCGAGCAGAGCCGAGCGTGAGGATTGCATTGAATTTAACTCGCCCTTGGCGGCGATAAGTTCGATGACGGCACGGTTGTAGTCGAGACGTGTCTCAGAGCCATGTTCCACGCCGCGGCGGTAAGTATTGGCGAAATCCTCGAGCTGAGACACCAACTGACGCTGCACTGTCATAAGCTGAGCGTTGTGTATCAGATCTATCAGAGCGTTGCGCACTTCGGCGCGAGTGTCGATCACGACAGCCTCGACGGCCAGTCGTGAAGCCAACCGTTGAGAGGCGGCGGCTTGGCGGCGAGCCGCATAGACACCCGGCCAGTCAAAAGACTGACTCACCGAGAGCGACCATTTATTACCGACATCCTTGGCTCCCCACAGGCGACCAAACTCCACCTCGGGCGACTCGAGGGTGTTCTCGCCCAATATCTGTTCTACCTGAGCCGACGAGCGCTCGTTGACGATGCGTATAGCCGGATTGTTGTCGAGGATTTCGGCGACTATCTCGTCAAATGGTGTAGCGGCAGTCGCTGAAGTTGCCAGTGCAAGAAGACCGCTCAGTATTATCGAGAATTTCATTTTTTGTTTTTGGATATATAATATATGATGGGGACGATGAACATGTTGAGCAGGGTGCTTGAGAGCAGGCCGCCGAGTATCACGATGGCCAGTGGCGACTGTATCTCGTTGCCGGGCTGCGAACCGTTGACTGCCAGAGGTATGAGGGCCAGGGCCGAGCTCAGGGCGGTCATGAGGATGGGGTTCAGACGGTCGGCCGAGCCGTGGATCACTCTCTTGAGCAGTGGCTCTCCCTCCTTTTCAAGGGCGTTATAGCGCGACATCAGTAGCATACCGTTGCGTGTGGCGATACCCATCAGTGAGATAAAACCGATGATGGCAGGTATATTGACTTCGCCCGAGGTGAGGCACAGGATGAGGATGCCTCCGATCAGGGCCAGCGGCATGTCGAGGAGTATGATGCCGCTCTGAACTGCGTTGTGATACTGACCCTGAAGCAACAGGAATATGATGATGAGCGAGAGGAGCGACACGAGCATGAGAGTGCGCGAGGCACTGGCTTCGCTTTCAAACTGACCGCCATAGTTGACATAGTAACCCTCGGGGAGCTGCACCTCATCCTCGACGCGCTTCATGATGTCGTTGACTGTGCCGCGCAGGTCGCGCCCCTCTACATTGGCTGAAATGACTATGCGTCGGCTGACGTTCTCACGGTTGATAGCGTTGGGGCCGGCGGCAGAACGTATCTCGGCCACGGCGCTCAGGGGCACTTTGCCACGCGGAGAGTCGATGGTGAGCGAGCCGAGATCTTCGATAGATGAGCGCGCTCCCGACTCCATTTTGAGCACCAGGTCGTAGGGGCGTCCTTTCTCATAGACCTGAGAAACCACCTCGCCGGCAAGGGCTACACGGATAAAGTCGGCAAACTTGCTCACGGGAATACCGTAGTAGGCAAGCATGTCTCGGCGTGGACGTATATCGAGCTGAGGACGCTCCATCTGCTGCTCTATATTGACGTCGACCACTCCGTCGACACCCGAGGCTACGCTCTTGATCTGATTGCCCAGAGCAAAGAGACGCGAGAGGTCGTCGCCGAAGAGTTTGATGGCTATCTGAGCCTCGGTGCCCGAGAGCATGGCATCGATTCGGTGGGAGATAGGCTGGCCGATCTCGATGTTCACGCCGGGCAGCACTGAGAGACGGCGACGCAGGTCAGAGACCATCTCCTTGCGTGAACGGCCCTTGTCGAGCACGTATGGAGCCTCGATCTCGCTGACGTTGACCCCCAGAGAGTGCTCGTCGAGCTCGGCACGTCCGGTCTTGCGGGCTACGGTTCTCACTTCGGGAGTCTCGAGTATTATCTTTTCAGCCTCGCGTCCCAGGCGGTCGCTCTTTTCGAGCGAAATGCCTGGCAGAGTAGAGACATTGATGGTGAGTGATCCCTCGTTGAACGATGGCAGGAAGCCGCGTCCAAGGGTAAAGAACAGGCCTATCGACACTGCAAAGAGCACGCCTGTGGCTATCAGCACAGGGCGACGGTGGCCCATGGCCTTGTCAAGAGCCGAGCCATACCAGGAGCTGAGTTTGCGCGAGAGCCAAGGCTCCTTGTTGAGGCGTGAGGCTACCTTGGGATCGCCGAGCAGGTAGCTGCAGAGCACGGGAGTGAGAGTGAGGGCCACGATTGTCGAGGCTATGAGCGCGACAATAAATGAGATGCCCAGCGGGATGAGCATACGCCCCTCCATGCCCTGAAGGAAGAAGAGCGGCAGGAAGCTGGCCATGATGATGAGCGAGGAGTTGAAGATGGGCATTCTCACCTCCTTGCTTGCCTCGTAGACCACTGTCAGCACTGGACGCCCGGCCCGCAGATTTTCACGGAGGCGTTTGTAAACATTCTCTACGTCGACTATCGCGTCGTCGACAAGCGAGCCGATGGCTATGGCTATGCCACCGAGACTCATGGTGTTGACTGTCAGACCAAGGAAATGGAGCACTATGACGGTGACAATGATCGAGAGCGGGAGAGCTACGAGTGAGATCAAAGTGGTGCGCAGGTTCATGAGGAAGAAGAAGAGCACTATGATCACAAAGATGGCTCCCACGAAGAGCGACTCCTGGAGGTTTCCTATCGAGCGGCCGATGAAGTCGGCCTGGCGGAAGATGTCGGTGTGGATCTTCACGTCGGAGGGGAAAGTCGTGCTGAGTTTTTCGAGCCGTTCATCGATACGCTCGGTGAGATCGATCGTGCCGGCGCCGGGTTGCTTGGTGACAGTGACTATCACTGCCGGTTCGCCCTTGACCGAGGCAGCACCCAGACGGGGCTCCTGGGCGCGGGCATCGACATCGGCTATATCAGAGAGACGTACCAACCGGCCGGCATCGGCCACTATCACCGTGTTGGCAATATCATCGACCGAGGCGGTGGAGATGTCTCCTTTAATAATATACTCGTTGCCGAAGTCGTAGATCACGCCGCCGGCCGCGTTACTGTTCATGCCGCCGACAGCCTCGCGCACCTCGTCGAGACTCACTCCGAGGCTCTGCATGCGTGAGGGACAGAGCATGATCTGATACTCTTTGGCATCGCCGCCTATCACCGACACCGAGGCTACTCCTGGAAGTGACAGCAACTGGGGAGCAATCTCGCGATCGGCAAGGGTGCGGAGATCCATCTGAGTGGTGAGTGTATCGGCTGTCAGGCCGATTATCATGATCTCGCCGAGTATCGACGACTGAGGCCCGAGGGTCGGAGTGCCTACGCCCGGGGGAAAATTGCTTTCGAGCTGGGTGAGTTTCTCGGCTACTATCTGTCGGGCCAGATATACGTCGGTGTCCCATCCGAATTCAACCCAGACGACCGAGAAGCCGGGGGTCGAGGATGAACGCACACGTCTCACCCCCGATGCTCCGTTGACAGCTGTCTCGATAGGGTAGGTCACGGTGGTCTCTATCTCCTCGGGTGCCATGCCCGGGGCCTCGGTCATTACCACTACCGTCGGAGCGTTGAGGTCGGGGAATATGTCAACCTCTGTGCGCAACAACACTATCATTCCATATATGAGCAGCAGACCCGAAATCACGAGTACGGCCACCCGGTTGTCAAGCGAAAACTTTATAATCCTGTTTAGCATGTCAGAAATAGTGATAGTGGTGCTTCTTAATGATTATGGGAATGACCTTCGGGGGCCACGGTGGCCTGCTCGGCGAGACGCACGAATGTGGCGCCTTTGACTACCACGGTCTCGCCGGGAGCGATGCCTGAAAGGATGGCCACGGAGTTGCCATCGGTATTTCCGAGGGTGACATTACGCTTCTCGTAGCCGTGGTCGTCGACTTTGACAAACACGAATTTCTGACCCATCTGCTCTACTACGGCATCCAGGGGAACCGAGAGCACATTGCTGCGCGAGGCTCCCTTGAGGTAGACCTCGGTAGCACTGCCGGGGATCACGGGTGCCGAACTGTCGAACGTGAAATAGACGGGTATATATCCGGGAGTGTCGCCGGCCGAGGCTGAGGCTGAGGAGAGCAACCGGCATCCGTGGGCGTCGAGGTCGATTGACTTGCCTGTGTGGGAAGTCAGGATAGCACCTGAGACTAAGGGTAGGAACGAAGCTTGCGACACGGGTACCATGGCTCGCAAAGTCAGGCGGGTGTTGGCGGCGATCGAGGCTACGGGCTGACCGGCATCGACAAACTCACCGTTACCGACATTAACCGCCGTGATGACTCCGGCGCCGGGGGCTGTGACACTACCCGAGGCAGCCGCAGGACTATGGGCCGCTTTGGCAGCTTCGTAGGATGCGAGGGCGTCGTTATATTCCTTGAGCGTCACCAGTCCATCGGCCAGAAGCGGAGTCACACGATCGAGCTCTCGCTTGGCACTCTGCAGGGCTGCGAGGGTCGAAGCGTTGGTGTCGCCGCCTGCTACACCGGTAGCCGAGACTGTCGCTACGGTCTGGCCGGCTTTGACCTGAGAGCCGGGGTTGATGCCCGGGGCGAGTCTCACGATGCCCGAAGTGCGGGCAACAGCTACGCTACGGTCGGCCGATGACGGAAGTATCTCGCCCGTAACCTTGAGTGTCTCTACAAATGGTGAAGGATTAATCTCGGCGACTTCTACCCCAAGTTTGAGGGCAGCCTCCGGTTTGAGGACGATTTCGTCGCCTGAATGTTCGTCATGGTTATGCTCGTGGTCGTGCTCGTGGTCATGGTCGTGGTCGTGGTCGTGCTCGTGATCATGCTCGTGCTCGTGATCATGATCGTGGTCATGCTCATGGACATGCTCGTGTCCGTGGTGGTCATGATCATGCGAGTCATGAGAAGAAGAGGTGCAGCCGGTCATGCCGAGCACATAGATTGAAGCTACGGCAAGACTCAAAATATTTTTACCGATATTCATGATAATGTAGTTACTTTACATAATAAAAATGTGTCGGACTCCCGTGGCCAGGAGTTCGACACAAAATTAGTATATATTATGTGTGTGAAATTCAGAGGAACTATTACAAAATGTTAAATTCCCGAATTATGCAAGTCTCGATATATCCTTATCAAAGACCCATGGAGAGGGTTGTAAGATAGCGTCCGCCCGAGTTGCCAAATGACAGGGAAATGTATCCGTTATTGCCTGCAAACCATGTCGAGGTGATGAGTCCGCCTTGATTGGTGGTCGAGACGGGGACACCATAGCTGGTGACGAGGCCGCGGTAGACATTGTTGTATCGACTCATGTCATAGGCCGGGGTCGAGTAGTAGAAGCTTGAGGCATCAAGACCGCTCGTTCCGTAATAGAGAGCTCCGTCGGTCCAGATATAGTTCATCATGGGCACATTGCGCAGATACACTATATCGTTGCCATAGCCGTCGACCGAGTATCCGGTGTTGTAGAGGTAGTCGAGCGATGAGCCGATAGTGATACCGAATGTCAGTCCGAGCACGCCTCGAATGACTGGAGCTCCATGGATGGGACGCCAGCTCGGAGGAGGAGTAGGGCGATAGATTGGCCTTGCCATAGCGGGACGGAAGGGGCGATGGGGAGGCTGAAGTATCACCGGACGTTTGTGGGGAGCGGCGGGAGTGTAGTGATTTCCGCCTACAGGACGTCCATGGTTATAGCCGGGGGTGCCGTAGATGGGCCTATGACCACCGGTTGAAACTCCGGGTCGATTGCCACCGGAGGAGACCCCGGGTCGATTGCCTGTGGCCGGACGATTGACACTACCGTGATTTATATTGCTTGAGGGGGGACGGTTTGTGTTGTTGTGACTGCCGCTTATAGTGGGCCGCTGGTGGTTGTTGTTACCCGAATTGCCGCTGACGTTGGGTCGCTGGTGGTTGTTGTTACCCGAGTTGCCGCTGACGTTGGGTCGCTGGTGGTTGTTGTTGCCCGAGTTGCCGCTGACGTTGGGCCGCTGGTGGTTGTTATTGCCCGAGTTGCCGCTGACATTGGGCCGCTGGTGGTTGTTGTTACCCGAATTGCCGCCCGACAGCCCCGGACGGTTGCCGGTAGAACTCGAGGAGTGGTCGACACGCGAGTGAGTGGTTCTTCCCGAGGTCGAGGTTTCGCGACGTTCACTGCGTCCGCCATTGGCACCGCCATGACGTTGGGCAAGAGCGAGAGGTGCTGAGGAGAGACCCAACACTGTCGCAAGAGCTATTGTCTGGATAAAATTTTTCATGATTTCCCGAGATTAGAACAATCAATAATGTGTTATATATCTCTTAGAACAAGAAAACAACCGAAAGTTTAGATTACGAGCCATCGTGATTGTCAAAAATTCTTTAAATAGGAAGTTTTGACCAATCTATTGGTCGGATGGGTCAATTATTGCCATCGTGTCAGGGAGAGAGTTGTCAATTCAGCCCTTGTCGGAGGCTGAAGTGGCAGCGAGAGGATTCCATCCCTGGGCACGCAGAGGTATCTCGGCACCGTCGGGGGTGACGAGCGCACATCCCAGTTCGGGCTTGGTGATATGGCCTATGACTTTCACTCCCGGCATGTCCTTGACTTTCTCGTGGCAGTGGAGTGGCACAGTGAAGAGGAGCTCATAGTCCTCGCCACCGTTCAGTGCTGCCATTATCACATTCATGCCGAGTTCTTCAGCCATCACAGCTGTCTGATAGTCGATGGGGATACGATCTTCATAGACGCGACAGCCCACGTTGCTGTCATGGGCTATGTGGAGCAGATCGGAGCTGAGGCCGTCGCTGATGTCCATCATGGCGGTGGGGACGATGCCGTCCTTAGCGAGCTGAGCCACGATGTCCTTGCGGGCCTCGGGTTTGAGCTGACGCTCAACGATGTATTCCTTCCCTCCGAAATCGGGACGGAAGTCCTTCTGTCCGGCCGATGCTATCTTCTCGCGTTCAAGCAGCTGGAGACCCATATAGGCGGCTCCGAGGTCGCCCGACACGCAGATTAGGTCGGTGTCGCGGGCTCCTGAGCGAGTGACCACCTTGGAGGCTTCGGCTTCACCTATGCAGGTGATCGAGATGACAAGACCCTGGCGCGAAGAGGTTGTGTCGCCCCCCACGAGGTCTACGCCATAGATGTTGCAAGCCAGACGTATGCCACTGTATAGCTCCTCGATGTGTTCGACCGTGAAGCGGCTCGATATACCGAGCGAGACGGTGATCTGACGTGGGGTGCCGTTCATGGCGTATACGTCAGAGAAGTTGACTACGGCTGATTTGTAGCCGAGATGTTTCAAAGGCACGTAGGTGAGGTCGAAGTGAACACCTTCGAGCAGAAGGTCGGTGGTGACGAGTATATCGGTGTCGTGATTGCGCAACACGGCACAATCGTCGCCTACAGAGCGTATTGTTGATGAGTTGACTGTCGGAAGGTCTTTGGTGAGACGGTCGATGAGGCCAAACTCACCCAGTTGTGAAATCTCCATTTTAGTATAGAGTATAAAGTATAGAGTATAGAGTTGGGCGTGATTTAGGGGTGTGGTGTGACGGGGTATCTCTCTGAAAAGGGAGAGTGAACTCAGAAGCTTTCAGGACATTAGAGAGCCCTTGACTACCTGAGGTGATTGAAGAGTCAACAGCGGTTGACGAGCTCTTTCATGATCTCCAGGCATTTGGGCTGTGCCAGGACAGCGGCCTGCTGCACCTCTTCATGGGTCGGTACCTGCCTGATGTCCTTTCCTCCGAGGTCGGTGATCACGGATATACCATAGACACGCATGCCGGCATGGTTAGCCACAATGACTTCGGGCACTGTCGACATGCCTACGCAGTCGCCGCCTATGATGCGGTAGAACTCATATTCGGCAGGAGTCTCGAAGGTAGGACCGCTGACACCGACATAGACACCGTGCATCAGGCGTATACCTTTCTCGGCGGCTATGATATCGGCCAGTCTGATGAGTTCTCGGTCGTAGGCGTAGGTCATGGCCGGGAAACGGGTGCCGAGCTCGGGATAGTTACGTCCGCGCAGAGGGTGTTCGGGAAAGAGGTTGATATGGTCGGTGATGGTCATCACGTCGCCGACCTGAAACTCCTTGTTCATGCCGCCCGAAGCGTTGGAGACAAAGAGGGTGTCGACACCGAGAGCCTTGAATACTCTGACGGGAAAGGTGACGGTCTTCATGTCGTAACCTTCATAGAAATGAAAGCGTCCCTGCATGGCTATCACAGGTCGATCGCCGAGGTGTCCGAAAATGAGATTGCCGCTATGGCCCTCGACTGTCGAGACCGGAAAGTTGGGTATCTCACTGTAAGGTATATACAGGGCATCAGTGATATGATCGACCAACGGGCCGAGACCTGTGCCGAGGATGATTGCAACACGAGGCATCTCGCCCACTCGTGAGCGCAGATATGAAGCTGTCTGATTGATTTTTTCGAGCATGGCGTCAAGTGGGTTTCTGGAGTGAATAATGACCGACTGCATGTCGGATGTCCCCGTCGGCGATGTCTTGCTGTATCCGGAGGGATGGAAGACAGAGGTCAACGGAGTCGTTCAACGATTTTTAAACAAGCTTGAGTCGCGGATAGTTTTCTCGATACACTCTGAAAAAGAGCGGTCGTTGCCGCGGTCGATAAATCCTACATTGATGGGCACATAGAAAATATGGCTCTTGAGCGAATGGGGGAAGTAGGGATTATTGAACAATCGCACTGAGTCTTTCTCGGTAGTGACAATGAATTTACCGCTCTTGGCCGGAAGGGCGTTGTAGGCATTCTCGATGTCGGTCATGTCAGAGGCGGTAAAATTGTGATGGTCACCGAAGCGCATGAGCTTGACCTTGGCTTTGCGACGACGCAGGTAGCGGGCGAAGGGTCGCGGATTGGCCACTCCGCTCACAAGGAGCAGGGGAGTGCCGGGAGCAAGGGTTTCGAGTGACGGAATTGTCTCGACCGAGTCGGGAAAGACCGGTACGAGGTGACCATAATTATAGTGGGAGAAATAGAGTTTCTGAAATGGGAACAGCGAGAGGTTTTCCTCGAAAATGCGATATTGCATTGGTTTCATGCCTGGAGGACACTTTGTGACCACTACTATATCGGCACGGTTGAGGGCCGAGCGAGGCTCGCGCAGGCGTCCGTAGGGGAGCAGGCTGTCTTTGAACACAGGGCGGCTGTACTCGGTGAGCACTATCGATACCGTTGGCTTGACATAGCGGTGTTGGAAGGCGTCGTCGAGAATGATGAGATTGATCGAGGGGTTGATCTCAAGCATGCGGTTGATACCTATCACACGTTTCTCACACACCGCCACCGTGATCTTAGGGCCAAACTTGCGGTAGATCTGATAGGACTCATCTCCTATATCCTCGGGGCGCGACTGGGGAGTGGCCAGGACAAAGCCTTTGGTGGCACGCTTGTAGCCGCGCGAGAGCACTCCGATGTTATAACGGTCCATGAGTTCCTCTACGATATGCTCGACATGTGGAGTCTTGCCTGTACCGCCCATGGCGATATTTCCGACCACTACCACCGGCACATTGAACTCCTGCTGTTTGTAGAAGCCATGTTCAAACAGTTTGTTGCGCACGGCTACCCCGAGCCCGTAGAGGCGTGAAATAGGGTAGAGGAGCAACGCTGAGAGCAATTTGTTTCGTGCCATGGCTTTGGTGTGGGGTGGAGGATATGTTCAGGTGGGTAGAGTATTATCGAGGAGAATAGAGCGCTCAGAGATCGATGGTGACAAAGTCCATGCGGGCCTGAACCGGGGCCATGACGGTGACCTGACGGGAGGCTTCATAGAGAGGAGCCAGAGATCCGAGCTGGCGGCTGACAACGGAATTTTTGAAATCTTCCGAGAGTTCTATAAGTTCGTCATACCATTTGCGGGGAGCGGGATATGATACCACTGTCCAATTTTTCGCACCGATTTCCGAAGCCATGCCTTTGATAGCTTTGTCGAGGCCGCCTATCTCGTCGACAAGACCCAGGCTCAAGGCCCGGTCGCCCGACCATACACGTCCCTCGGCGATCGCCTTGATAGAATCTTGAGAAATATGCCGACCCTCTGCGCAACGTGATGTGAACAGCTCATATCCGCGGTTGACGTATGTCTGCATGGCTGCACGCTGAGCCGGGGTCATGGGTTGGAGAGTGTTGGGAAATTGAACACCGTCGACAGTAGTGACGGTCGAGGTCGTGACACCGAGTTTGTCGGCCATTAGTCCATGAAAGTCGGGGATGAGTCCGAATATACCGATTGAGCCTGTCAGAGTTGTGGGCTGAGCATAGATGCGGTCGGCACCACAGGATATATAGTATCCGCCCGAAGCGGCATAGTCGCTCATGGAGACATAGAAAGGTTTGCCGGTGATCTTCTTCCACTGCTGGAGAGCTTCCCAGATCTGCTCGGAGGCGTTGGCCGATCCACCCCCCGAGTTGACTACCATCACGAGGCCGTCGAGATCATCGTCCTCGGCAAGATCGAGTATCTGAGGCACCAGGCGCGAGGCCACGATGCCGTCGCCGGTCTCATCAGTGATATCGCCCACGGCATAAAGTACACCGATGGTCGCATCATTCCCCTTGCCGTAACGGTCAATGTCGCGCGACTTGCAGTAGTAGGGAACCGAGACGGGATTGAGGTCGTCGGTCGAGTCACATCCGATGGCCTTGGCGAGGATCTCGTCAAACTCATGACGGTAGACGAGACGGTCGACGATGCCGCGGCTGACGTAATCGGCGGGCGCGAAGGCAAAGCTACCCTCTTTAGCCCAGGCTGCGACCGAGTCGGGCGACACGTGTCGGGCCTCGGAAATAGACAAGGCTATCGGCTGCCACATATCGTCGAGCAACTGAGACATCTGCTCTCGTGCGGGCTGGCTCATGGATGTGAGCGTGAACGGCTCTACGGCACTTTTGTAGGTGCCGACCTTCACGACCTGCATGTCTATGCCGAGCTTGTCGAGCAGACCCTTGAAATAGAGATTGGTCGAGGAGAGACCGCTGATATACACCTGGCCTATCGGATTGAGGAAGATGGAGTCGGCCACCGAGGCAATATAGTAATCGCCCTGAATGTAGATGTCGCCGTAGGCATAGACCCATTTATCAGGAGCTGATTTCTTGAAATGCTGAAGGGCCTCGCGTATGGCCTGACGCTGGGCCAGACCGGCTGCTGATCCGTCACACTCGATGACTATACCGTCGATTTTATCATCGGAGGCAGCTTCGCGTATAGCACCGACGATCTCGTTGAGACCGAGGGTCGCAGAGTGGTCACCTCTGATGGCTGCCAGTGGGTCGAGGTTGCCGGGGCGCTCGGTGATCTCTCCGTTGAGCTTGAGGTTGAGATAGCTGTGTCGGGAGATCTTGACATTACTTTTCTCGCCCATTACGGTAGAGGTTCCAATGGCGGCTATGACAAGGACAACACCTATGCTCAGCAGAAATAGAGATACCCAAATTCCGGCGAGGGCTCCAAGAAATGATATGAAAAATCGTTTCACTTTAGTAATACACTTAAGTTAGTTTAAAGAAGCCACAATGATCTGACAATCTCTTGATCAGATATTATTAATGTGGGTAATAGACCACAAAATTAACATATCTATATATTTTAAGCAAAAAACTGCCTCTAAAAATTGATTTTCCAAGGGATTTTCAGGGTTTTGAAAAGAAAAAAGCGTGACGCGGGCCCGATGTCCACGTCACGCTTCATATTCTCTTGTTGAGTAAAAATCAGCAAGGAGCGGCAGGTGTGATGTCAGCCACAGTGCCAGTATTTTCTGACTTGTACGAGCATGGCGTCGCGATCAGTGCCGAGAGTCTCGCGGAGATTACCGTCGGCATATTCCCTGAGTTTGCGCGAAATTCCCTCGAGCATGTTTTTTGAGAAAACCCCCTCGGCAAGAAAGACCTCCATGTCTTTGTCGAGAGCGTCGGCTGAAGCCATGCAACTGTCGGGGAGCGACTCGAGGAGCCCCAGTTTTTCTTGATTTTCGTCGCTGTGGATATTCACGCTGACATACATTCTCTCGGCGCGTTGCAGTGCATCCTCCATCACGAAACCGTCGCGGGCTGCTACGATCATGGCCGCGATGAGTTGATAGACATCGGCCGAGCCGTCGGCGCTGCGCAGCTCCACGGTCTGTTTCTGAGGGGCCGGTGTCGTATTGTCCTTTTCCAGCGGATTGGCCAGGGCACACATATCGTTACCGCCGGTCCAGCCGAGAGGCACTCTGACGAGTACCGACCGATTGCGGTCGCCCCAGCAGACCGAAGTCGGTGCTTCCTGATGGGGCACAAGACGGAAGTAGCTTGTCGGCACCTTGTTGCCCATAGCCGTGATTGCCGGCGCGTGAGACAGGATACCGGCGATAGCCTTTTTGGCTGTGTCGCTGAGGGTTCCGTTTTCAATCATCATGTTGCGCTCCCCGTCCATGATCTTGAAATGGATATGCAGTCCGCTTCCGGCTTTACCGGCTGTGATCTTTGGAGCGAAAGTCACGTCATAGCCTTTTCGTGCGGCTAATGTGCGTATGATCCATTTTGCTATCACGAGATTGTCGGCCGCCTGGACAGCCTTGACAGGGAGAAACTCCACTTCGTTCTGCTCGTAGATCTTGCCGGCGATAGTGAAATTACCGACCTCGTTATGGCCATATTTGATCTGTCCTCCGGCTTGGGCTATGAGGGCCATGCACTCTGTGCGGAACTCATTGAATTTGGCGTAGGGGGCACTCTCGTGATAACCTTTCTGATCAGAAGCAGGGAACAGACCCTGATCGTCGGCGATCACGTAGTATTCCAGTTCGCCCATAGCGTAAAATTCGAGGCCTGTAGTCTTGCGGAACGACTCGGCTGCTTTCTTGAGGGTATATTCGGGTGAAGACTCGAGAGGATTGCCGTCTTTGTCAAAGAAAGACGCGAGCATGGTCAGGGTAGGGATCTCGGCAAACGGGTCGACAAAAGCTGTGTTATAGCGCGGTATCACATAGAGATCGCTGTTGCCTGCCTCTATGAACGAAGGGAACAGACTCGAGCCGTCGACTCTCTCGCCGTAAGTGAGGATCGACTCAAGGTATTCCTCGGAATTGATCACGAAGTTGAGAGTCTTGAGACGGTTGTCATCGGCCGGATACATGAAGTTGACCATTCTGATGTCGTTCTCGGTGATGTAGCGAATAATATCGCTCTTGCGAAACATCTCAGGCTCTTTCTGCAGATATTGCACAAGTCTGTTGGGGCAGAGTTTGATTTTAGAATTCATGACAATAGATTTAGTTAAGTAACTCTTAAAAATTAAACGTCAAAATGTTTTTCCTTAGTAACCCGTGATAGACTTTTATACTCTCTGTGGCTTTATTTTGGCTAAAATCCACTCATACATCGGTCACCTATAACTATAGGCTCCCTCTTCATTCATGGATTTTATCTCAAAATAAATCTCACATATAGTATAAATTAATTTTCAAGAGTTACTTGAGATTCATTGATGATACATCATCCCTTTCCCTCTGAGGCAAAGATAGTGATTTCTTTTTTAAAACGGCAAAATGTACGGCCACTAAAATGAAGAAATTATTCGTAATATGAGAGTGAGGATTTGACCGATATATATTATCTTTGTGATAATCTAAAACAAGCATATTAATATTACAGATATAATGAAAATTCAAGCACAGAAACTCATGGACTTTCTCGACCAAAGTCCGGTAAATTTCTTCGCTGTGAGCAATGTCGCCGGGGCTCTTGATCGGGCCGGTTATGTCTCGCTCGAAGCCTCGGCTCCCTGGAGTATCACTCGCGGAGGACGTTACTATCTTACAGTCAATGATTCGGCCATCTTTGCCGTTCAGATTCCGGAGTCCTGGAACCCTGCCGATGGATACCGTATCATAGCTTCCCATAGCGACTCGCCCTGTTTCCGGGTGAAGCCCTCGCCGGCTATTAGTGGCCCGGGAGGTATCACCCGTCTGAATACCGAGGTCTATGGTGGGCCGATACTTTCGACCTGGTTTGATCGCCCGCTCTCACTGGCCGGACGAGCCATAGTCAGAGACGACAATCCCCTGATGCCGCGACGTGTACTCATAAAGTGGGATCGCCCGTTGCTCACTATTCCTAATCTGGCTATCCACTTCAATCGTGCTGTCAATGACGGAGTGAAGCTCTCGCCTCAGAAAGACATGCTCCCCGTGATAGGTCTGCTCCCTGATGCCAAGGCTGCCAACGAGGCTCTTAATAAGATGGTGGCGGAAGCCGCCGGATGTGAAGTGGCCGATCTGCTTGACTTTGACCTGATGCTCTATGATACGACTCCTGCTGAAATAGTGGGAATCGACGGGGAGTTTGTCACCTCGGGGCGTCTCGATGATCTTGAAATGGTTCACGCCTCCCTCGAAGCTCTTATCGAGAGCGACGGCACACCCTGCCGCCAGGCCAGAGTGCTCGCCGTCTTTGATAATGAAGAGACCGGCTCGGGTACCAAGCAGGGAGCGGCTGCCCCGGTGCTCCCCTCGATGTTGCGCCGTATCACCTCTCTGCTCGGCGGCTCTGCTGAGGACTATGACCGCGCGCTGGCTCAGTCGTTCATGATCTCGGCCGACAATGCCCATGCCTACCATCCCAATTATCCCGAGAAATATGACCCGACCAATCATCCTGTGCCCGGTGGAGGCCCGGTGATCAAGATCAATGCCCGTTGCAAATATATGACCGATGCCGACTCGGCGGCTGTCTTTGCCGATATATGCGAGCGTGCCGGAGTGCCGTGCCAGCGGTTTGTCAACCATTCTGATGTGGCCGGAGGCTCTACTCTCGGTAATATCTTCTCGGCTCAGATGCCGGTCAGAGGTGTCGATATGGGTAATGCTATCTGGGCAATGCACTCCTGTCGTGAGACCGGTTCGGCGGTCGACCATGTTTACACTATCAAGGCTTTCACCACATTCTATACTTTATAAAAAATTTTAGTATCTTTGTGGTGAAATTTGAACATATACATGCCTGTAAGTGTATGTAAGATAGATATATCATTACCAATATGGCAAACAAAGCACTACTCATCATCCTCGACGGATGGGGCATCGGCAACCACACCAAGAGCGATGCCATTTATTCAACTCCCACACCCTACTGGGATTATCTTGTAAAAACTTATCCCCATAGCGAGCTCCAGGCTTCGGGCGAAAATGTCGGACTGCCTGACGGCCAGATGGGCAACTCTGAGGTGGGCCACCTCAATATCGGCGCCGGCCGCGTGGTCTATCAGGATCTTGTGAAGATCAACAAGGCTATCGCCGACCGTTCGATACTCAAAAATCCCGAGATCGTCGACGCTTTCTCTTATGCCCGCGACAACGGTAAGGCCATGCACTTCATGGGTCTGTGCAGCGACGGCGGTGTCCACTCTTCGCTCGATCATCTCTATGCTCTCTGTGATATAGCTAAAGAGTATGGTCTGGAGAAGGTCTATATACATTGTTTCATGGATGGTCGTGACACCGATCCGCGTTCAGGCAAAGGTTTTATCGAGCAGCTTCAGGCCCATTGCGCCAAGAGCACAGGCACAGTTGCTTCGATCATCGGACGCTACTATGCGATGGACCGAGACAAGCGCTGGGAGCGTGTCAAAGTCGCTTACGACCTGCTCGTGAAGGGCGAGGGCAAGCAGGCTACCGATATGGTGAAAGCCGTCCAGGAAAGCTATGACGAGGATGTCACCGACGAGTTCATCAAGCCTATCAACAACGCTACTGTCGACGGTACCATCAAGCCCGACGACTGCGTGATTTTCTTCAACTACCGTAATGACCGTGCCAAGGAGCTTACCATAGCTCTGACCCAGCACGATATTCCTGAGGCTGACATGAAGGTTGTGCCCGGTCTGCGCTACTACTGCATGACTCCCTATGACGCATCGTTTACAGGTGTTCACATCCTCTTCCCCAAGGAGAACGTCGACAACACTCTGGGAGAATATCTGTCGTCGAAGGGCCTCAAGCAGCTCCACATAGCCGAGACCGAGAAGTATGCCCACGTGACATTCTTCTTCAACGGAGGTCGTGAGGCCCCATACGAAGGCGAGGAGCGTATTCTGGTGGCTTCGCCCAAGGTCGCTACATACGACCTCAAGCCCGAGATGAGTGCCTATGAGGTAAAGGATAAACTCGTCGAGGCTATCAACGAGCAGAAATATGATTTCATTGTGGTGAACTATGCCAACGGCGACATGGTGGGCCACACCGGTGTCTACGAAGCCATCTGTAAGGCTGTTAAGGCTGTCGATGAGTGTGTGCATGACACAGTCGAGGCTGCAAAGGCCAACGGCTACGAGGTGATTATCATCGCCGACCATGGTAATGCCGATCACGCTATAAACAGCGACGGCACTCCCAACACCGCTCATTCGCTCAACCCCGTCCCCTGTATCTACGTTTCGGAAAAGAAGGATGCCCATGTAGCCGACGGTCGCCTGGCCGACGTGGCTCCGACTATCCTCGAGATCATGGGTCTGCCCCAACCGTCTGAAATGACAGGCAAACCCCTGATCGGATAACAACGACCAATACTGTTAATGAAATAAGCCTCGCCGGGAGTTCTTAGAACTACTGAGCGAGGCTTTTTTATGGAGATAATATCGGGGGGGAAGATGTGTCACAGGCGGGCGTTGTCGGCGTAGGAGTAGCTCTTCTGTCGCGCTATGATGACATGGTCGAGCACCCGTATGCCTAAAAGTTTTGCTCCTTCGGCTATGCGCTTGGTGAGCAGGTCGTCCTCGCCTGAAGGTGCCGGATTGCCCGAGGGGTGATTGTGGACAAGTATCATTGACTCGGCCAGGCAGTCGATGGCTCTTTTGAGCAGGAGTTTGACATCGACCACAGTCGCGGCAGTACCTCCCTGAGAGATGAGCCGGCGGTAGGTCACACGATTGGAGCGTGAGAGCATCAACACCCAGAATTCCTCATATTCAAGCCCTTCGACAAGCGGTGCCATGATGTTGACTACATCGGCCGATGTACGTATCACAGGATCGTCGTTGGCCGCTGACTGCTTGCGGTTGCGACGCCCAAGCTCAAAGGCCGCGGCAAGGGATACGGCTTTGGCCGGCCCGACACCTTTGTATTTTCTCATAAGCTCGTTCATTGACATACGGGCCAGGAGATCGACTCTGCCGTCACAGTCGCGCAGGATGGAACGCGACATATCCACGACCGAGACTCCAGGCAGGCCACCTCCGAAGATTATGGCAAGTAGCTCGGCATCACTGAGCGAGCGTATGCCGTTCTGCAAGGCTTTTTCGCGAGGGCGGTCGTCGGCGCTCAGGTCGGTGATGCGTGTGTTGGATGGATAGTCGTTCATTTGCCTTTGCGTATGAGGATTTCCTGATCGATGTCGCGGCCGTGGCCGAGGAGGATTTTCCACACCCATGCGCGCAGGAAGCCTGTGCCGTAGCCGGTAATCTGTATCACGCTGGCCGGGATGGCTTTGATGGCAATGACGAGCGATCGGGTAGCGATCAGAGCTGTCAGGAATATGGCCAGCAGGTAGACTCCGATAGGGATTAGCCAGAGAGGGGAGACGAAGATACCGAGTAGCACGAGAATGATACCGGCGATAACAGCCAGGGCCGGAAGGGTGTGGACGGCTTTCAGCGAGCCCGGATAGAGGAGTTGGAGAGTGATGCGCGACATGCCGAACACATGTACCTGTCGAAAGAATTTCTTGAAGTCGACACGGCGTTTGTGGTAAACGTAGGCCGGACGTATCAGGGAGATATTGAAGCCGGCGTTGCGTATACGTGTGCTCATGTCGATGTCCTCTGAGAACATTTCGCGGAAACCGCCTACCTTCTCGTAGACGCTTCGGGTGAAGCCCATATTGAATGTGCGCGGAGTGAAACGCTCGAGACTGATCTTACCGCCGCGTATGCCGCCGGTGGTGAGCAGCGAGGTCATGGCGTAGTTGATGGCTTTCTGAGTGGTGGAGAATGAGGAATGAGCCGCGTCGGGGCCGCCGAAACAATCGACCTCAGGAGCTGCATCGAGCTCGCGCGAGAGTGTGGCGAAGTAGTCGGGAGGTATCACACAGTCGCTGTCAAAGAATATCATCCAATCCCCCTCGGCGCGGGCCATGCCATAGTTTCGGGCGATGGAGCGTCCCTCGTTGTCTTTGTAATAATAGCGGGAGTTGACCCTCCCGGTGCCCTCGACTATGTCGCGGCATGGGGAGGTGGAGCCGTCCTCGACTATTATCACTTCAAAGTCACGGCACGACTGCCGGGCCAGACTCTCCATCAGGTCGGCCACCTCGTCGCGACGGTTGTAGACAGGGACTATGACCGAGAAGCGTGGTTTTCGGCCTGGGGCGGTTGCGGGAGATGCGGATGTGTCCATTTTGGGGATCAGCTCATGCGGTTTTTGTAATCGGAGTAGTCGAAACGGCGCAGATAGCAGCACTCGCCGTCAGTGTTACAGAGGACTATGGCGGGGTGCTGGATGCCGTTGAACATGGTGGTTTTCACCGTTGTGTAATGGTTCATATCCTCGAGAGTGAGTCTTGAACCGGGGGTCAGAGGCTGGCTGAAAGTCCAGTCTCCGACATAGTCGCCGCTCAGGCAGGAGTTGCCTCCGAGACGATAGACATGAGGGGTGCTCCCCTCGGTCACGCTCTCGGTGATGGCCGGCTGATAGGGCATCTCGAGACAATCGGGCATGTGACAGGCAAATGAGGCGTCGATGATGGCTGTCGATATCCCCTGGTTCTCGACAACATCGAGCACAGAGGTGATCAGGTCGCCTGTGCGCCACATCCAGGCACTTCCGGGCTCGAGGATCACTTTCAGGTGGGGGTGACGGGAGCGGAAATCGGTGAGGAGTTTCACGAGATGGTCGGTGTCGTAGCCTTCGCGGGTCATCAGGTGGCCGCCACCCATATTGACCCATTTGACTTGAGGAAGATACCTGCCGAACTGTTCCTCAAAAGCCGCGAGGACTTTCTCAAGGTCATAAGATGAGCTCTCGCATAGGGCATGGAAGTGTAGACCCTCGATCCCCTCGGGAAGCCGGCCGTCGAGCTGCTCGGCCGTTACGCCAAAACGTGAGCCCGGGAGAGCGGGATTATAGATCTCGGTATCTATGACCGAACACTGGGGATTGACTCTCAGACCCGGTGACACTCCTGCCTCCAGCGCGCGCGCTCCGTGAAGTTGCCATTGATTAAGCGAGTTGAATGTGATGTGGGTGGCACGTGCCAGAAACTCGTCGATTGTAGCCGGGGTGTAGACGGGACAGTAGACGTGAGCCTCGCCTCCAAGCTCCTCGTTGCCGAGGCGCAGCTCGTTGAGCGAACTGGCGGTGAAATCGCGGTTGTACTCGCGTACAATCGGGAAAGTGCGCCACAGGGCATTGGCTTTGAAAGCCATGATGATGTTTACTCCGGCTCGGCGCTCAACCTCGGTGATGAGACTGAGGTTGCGGCGCAGACGGTCTTCATAGACTATATAGAACGGGGTGGGGAGATCTCCGGGTTTCATAGCGGATCGGGGTTGATTAGATGATGGCGAAACGAGCGAATTTCAGCATGAGTACACGGGTCGGTACGCTGTCGTTGTCAAAGGAGACGGTGATACGGTGGTCGGAAGCCTCGGTGTCGATACCTTCGATCAGTCCCGTGCCAAATTTGGAGTGATGTATACGCATCCCGACCTTCAGCTCTGAGGAATGGTGGGTGGTGAGCTCGCCGGGAGCATCCTGAAGCGGGGACGCGGATGTCGGTGCAGGAGTTGAGGATAAGATGGCACGGGTGGTCTCGGCGGCCCGCGAGGACTGAGTGGCGTAGGGGGCGGGGCGAGAGGTCGCGGTGTCTCTCAGTTGAGAGAGTGGACGGCGTGACTCCTGCATGGGACGCGAAGTGTAGCGTGGTGATCGGGATGCCGGGGCTTTGTAGTTCCCGGAGGCAGGGACGGTCGAGGATGATGCTCCTGTCGAGAAATGTATATAAGCCGGATCGATATCGCCGATGAAGCGCGAGGGGCGAGTGAAGAGAGTCTGTCCGTTGCGGAAGCGCTGTGAGGCGTAGCTGATCATGCAGTAGCGGCGCGCACGGGTGATGGCTACATAGAGCAGGCGTCGCTCCTCCTCGATCTCGGATGGGGAGTCGCTTGCACGTGCCGAGGGGAAGAGTTCCTCCTCGACACCAACGATGAAGACATTATCAAATTCCAGACCTTTGGCGGCGTGAACCGTCATCAGAGTGATGGCATCCTCTCCGTTGTCGGCCGAGCCGTCCTGATCGGTGGCCAGAGAGATCTCGGTCATAAACTGGGAGAGGGAGAGGTCATCGCTTCCCTGCTCGACCATGGTGTCGACATACTCTCTGGCTCCCTTGAGGAGTTCCTCGAGATTTTCTTTACGGGAGATGCTCTCGGGAGTGGAGTCGTGGAGCAACATGGAGTAGAGGCCGGTGGCTTCAATTATAGAGCGGGCCATCGAGTAGGCATCGGCTCCCGAGGCGTTGAGGTCGTTGAATCCGGCTATCAGAGAGGCAAAGTCAAGAAGTTTACGACGGGTACCGGCGTTAATCTTGAGATCGGGATGGGAGTCGAGGTCGGTGATTACTGTCCAGATACTCACGCCCGAGTCGACAGCCTCTGAGGTGAGTTTGTTCATCGTGGTCTCGCCTATACCTCTGGCGGGGAAATTAATGACGCGCCTCAGAGCCTCGTCATCGTCGGGGTTGAGAGCGAGACGGAAATAGGCCACCGCGTCTTTGACCTCCTTGCGCTGATAGAAGGAGAGACCTCCATAGATGCGGTAAGGGACATTGCGTTTGCGCAGTGACTCCTCGAGCACACGCGACTGCACGTTGGTGCGATACAGAATGGCGGTCTCGGCCCAGGGTGAAGAGGCGGAGTGTTTGAGCGCGGCCACTCTGGCGGCTACGAGGGCGGCTTCTTCGAAGTCGCTGTAACAGCGCACTATATCTATCAGTGTGCCGGTAGAGTTTTCAGAGTAGACGTTCTTGGGTATCTGATCGACATTTTTGGCTATCAGACTGCCGGCCGCGGCTATGATATTGCGTGTGGAACGATAGTTGCGCTCGAGCTTGAAAATCCTGAGCCCCGGGAACGCCTGTTCCATCTCAAGTATATTGCGTATATTGGCGCCACGGAATGAATAGATGCTCTGAGCGTCGTCGCCGACCACACACAGGGGGGCACCTCCGGCGGTGAGCTGTACGACTATGGCGTTCTGTACACGGTTGGTATCCTGATACTCGTCGACAAGGACGTAGCGGAAGAACTCGCGATAGTGGCGAAGCACCTCGGGATGTTCATCAAATAGCCTATGGGTGAGAACGAGCAGATCGTCAAAGTCCATCGCTCCCGAGAGTCGGCATCGGTTGCAGTATTCGCGGTATACCTCGACTATTCTCTCACGCCGTGACCGACGGTCGGCCTCCATGATGTCGCGCGAGAGTGCATACTCCTGAGGTGAAATGAGATTGTTCTTGGCCCAGGAAATGGCCGATTGGACTGCCGCCGGTGTATAGATTTTCTCATCGAGCCCCAGCAGTTTGCAGATGCTCTTGACGAGAGCCCGGGAGTCGGCGGCGTCATAGATGGTGAAAGAACTTTTATAGCCCAGAAGTTCGGCATTGGAGCGGAGGATACGTGCGAAGATGGAGTGGAAGGTGCCCATCCACAGACGTGAGGCAACCTCCTGGCCGGTGAGACTCTCGATGCGCTCGCGCATCTCGCGGGCGGCCTTGTTGGTAAAGGTGAGGGCGAGTATGCGCCAGGGCTCGAAGCCGAGACCGAGAAGGTGGACTATCTTATAGGTGAGGACACGGGTCTTGCCTGAGCCGGCGCCTGCAATAACGAGCTGAGGGCCGTCGCAATACACGACGGCCTCACGCTGCTGGGGGTTAAGATGATCGAGATAATTCATGGATTAATGCACATCGCGCACCTTGAGATGGTCGCCGGTCTCGTTGACGATAGAGCGATAGTAACGCTCGTCGTAGCCGGGGAAGTCGGGAGACGCACACATACCTTCGGGGGTGCGTACGAAACGGCCGTCTTTTTCTTTCTTGACATTGCCGTCGAGATATTTGACCAGAAGGTAATCGCCAAGCTGCTTGTAGGCATTCAGGTAGCGCTGTGACGCGGTGGCCGAGTGGGTGCGGGCCATCTCGGCTGCCTCATCGGAGGGGAGGGTGGGGAGTACCTTGAGCAACATGTCCACTTCGCGGTCAAGGATCTTCTCCTGTTCGCCCTGCACACGGCGTATGTCGGGTATCATCAGAGAGTAGCGCGAGTAGGCCTGATTGGCTACATAATTGTTGACCCAGAAAGCGGCGTCCCAGGAGAGATTGAGCATATCACCGTTGCCGGGCGCAAATTCATAGGGCACTTCCTCGAGACAAGCATACATCGGGATATAGACGCAGGTGTTGGCATCGTCGACACCAAACCACAGGATGCCCTTCATGGCTTCGGGATGGGAGTCGTTCATCTGGGAGACAAAGGAGAAGCCGGTCTGCTGGGTGGCGATGGCGCGTTCGTTGAGATATTCCTGACCATCGACCTTAAAGGTGAGGGGACGGTAACGGTAGGGGACTTTCCAGGGGCCGGCACCTATATCGGTGGTCATGTCCATTGGGGTGCCTTCGAAGTGGTCGCGCATCATCTGACGCATGTCGTCGACACTGACGAGACTGTCGGGCTTGACCCAGAGAGGCATCACGTCGCCTTTGCTCTCCATGATCCAGGGCAGGTAGCGGTCCATGCCTTCAGAGAAACGGTTGAAGTAGCTCCACACTCGTCCGTCGCAACCTCTTGTAGCAGTGCCGTCGAGTTCGCCGTAGGCTGAGGAGAAGCTGAAGTCTTTGTCGGAGCCTTTGTAATATCCGTGTTTACGGGCAAAGCTTATCACATCGGGCGAGTAGAGGGTGTTCTCCTTATCGTCGAGAGGAAACTGATGGATGCGGGGGAAGTTGGCGTGGCCCGAAATGCAGTCGTCTGGAATACGGCGCGCTACCCACACGGCGCCTTTTTCACCTTTGGCACCTTTGCCGATAAGCTCCATGATCCAGGCCTCCTCGGGGTCGGCGATCGAGAAGGATTCGCCACTTGAGTGGTAGCCATATTTGTCGACAAGATCGGTCATCACCTTGATAGCCTCTCGGGCAGTGCGCGCACGCTCGAGGGTGACATATATGAGAGAGCCGTAGTCCATGATGCCTGTGGTGTCTTCCAGTTCGGGACGTCCGCCCCAGGTACTTTCGGCTATGGTGAGACCATGCTCGTTCATATTTCCGACAGTGGAGTAGGTGTGGGCCGGCTGAGGAATTTCGCCCAGGATGCGTCCGGTGTCCCATTCCTTGATCTGACGCATTGCTCCCGGAGCGTGGTCGGCGGCGGGGGTGTGATAGAGTTCTCCATAGAGGGTATGAGAGTCGGCCGCATACGTTACGAGTACCGAGCCGTCGGTCGAGGCTTTCTTACCGACTATGAGGCTTGTGCATGGAAGCGCGACAGCCGGTATGAGCAGGGCTGCGGCCAGTGAGAGGAAACGGGTAGACATGGTTTGGTATAGGGAGTTATGGTGTATGGTATAGAGAATTTTAGTGTAGTTATGTATAGACTGTGGAGAGTTTTAGTAATATTTTTTAGGATCAGGGGGATAGGATTGGTTGATTTGTTATGCAAAAATAGTGAATTTTTTCATGAGTATCAATTTTTTGTCTATCTTTGCCGATATTAGTGTTTATAGCCTCAGGCGTTTCAACTTTTATATTTAATCATTTTTTTATTATCACTATTACAATTTTAATTTTATGAAGAAGTATTTAGCAGAGATGATAGGTACATTTGTACTTGTCCTCATGGGCTGCGGCAGTGCGATTTTTGCAGGAATCGGTCTTGGTACCACCGGATATGGTGTTTCGACTCTCGGCGTGGCTATGGCTTTCGGTCTGGCGGTAGTCGCTATGGCTTACACGATCGGTGGTGTGTCGGGATGTCATATCAATCCGGCTATCACACTGGGAGTCTGGGCCAATGGCCGCATGAGCGGTAAGGAGGCTCTGAATTATATGGTGTTTCAGGTGATAGGCGGCCTTATAGCTTCGGCTGTTCTCTATGTCCTCGTCCATACCGGAAATGAGGCCGGGGTCGAGGCTGTGTTCAACAGCACTACCACCACCGGAGCCAACTCGTTCATGGAGGGTAATCTGGTGCCTGCGTTTATCGCTGAGGCTGTGTTTACTTTCATTTTTGTGCTCGTAGTGCTCGGTGCTACCGACGAGAAGCAGGGTGCAGGTGCGTTTGCCGGTCTCGCTATCGGTCTTTGTCTGGTGCTCGTTCACATTGCCTGTATTCCTATCACCGGCACCTCGGTCAATCCCGCACGCTCTATCGCTCCCGCAATCTTCTCTTGTATCGAGGGCAACTGTGTGCCCATGCAGCAGCTGTGGCTCTTTATCGTAGCTCCCTGCCTTGGTGCTCTCTGCAGCTCAGGTGTGTGGAACGCTATCAAGGGTAAGTGACTGTCAGGAGTATTCTGAAACTCTATCAAAGATATTTCAGGAGCAGATCAGGGGTCTTCAGACGCACTGAATCTGCTCCTGTCGTTTTAGTGGCAAAGATGTCGGTGAAGCCTAAAGGTGAGACTGCAATAAAACAAGGTGGAACCGCGTTATTTCTGATAAGCCCTGAGTGTCGCTGACGCCGGGCTGTCTTTACGTGGTCAATCTAAGTAACTATCTCAAGATAAACCTCACCTATTGTTAATTTTCAAGGGTTACTTATGAAAAAATATAATATAGCGGTAGCCGGTACAGGTTATGTCGGTTTGAGTATAGCCACTCTATTGGCTCAGCACAATAGAGTGACGGCGGTAGATGTCGTGGCTGATAAGGTCGATAAGATCAATGCCAGAATTTCTCCGATCCAGGACGACTATATAGAGAAATATCTGGCCGAGAAGGAGCTCGATCTCAGTGCTACGCTCGACGGCGCGGAGGCTTATCGCGATGCTGACTTTGTGGTCATAGCCGCTCCTACCAACTATGATCCGTCGACCAACCGTTTTGACACCCATCATATTGAGGATGTGATCGACCTGGTGATCAGCGTCAATCCGCGAGCCGTGATGATAATCAAGTCGACTATCCCTGTCGGATATTGCCGGTCGCTATATGCGCGCTATGCTGCGAGAGGGGTCGGGAGGTTTAATCTGCTCTTTTTCCCTGAATTTCTGAGAGAGTCCAAGGCTCTCTATGATAATCTCTATCCAAGCCGTATAGTGGCCGGAGTGCCACGTCAGGGCGACGGCCGTAAGCGTCAGTTCATCGAGGATGAGGCTATCTCACGTCTCACCGATCCTGACGAGATGCTCTCGGCAGCCCGCACCTTTGCCTCGCTATTGCAACAGGGAGCCGTCAAGCCCGATATACCCACTCTGTATATGGGGCTGACCGAGGCCGAGGCTGTCAAACTCTTTGCCAATACTTATCTTGCCCTGCGTGTCAGCTATTTCAATGAGCTTGATACTTATTCAGAAGTCAAGGGCCTCAACTCGCGCGAAATCATCGAGGGGGTGGGGCTTGATCCGCGCATAGGCGATCACTACAATAATCCGTCGTTCGGATATGGCGGCTATTGTCTGCCCAAGGATACCAAACAGTTGCTTGCCAACTATGCCGATGTGCCTCAGAACATGATGAGTGCAATCGTGGAGAGTAACCGCACCCGCAAGGATTTCATAGCCGACCAGGTGTTGCGTATGGCCGGATATTACGATTACAGCGAGTCCAGCACCTATGGATCGGCTCCCGAGAAGGAGGTGATCATAGGGGTATATCGCCTGACGATGAAGTCCAACTCCGACAATTTCCGCCAGTCGTCTATCCAGGGTGTCATGAAGCGTATCAAGGCCAAGGGAGCGACCGTGATCATCTATGAGCCTACACTCGAAGATGGATCTACATTCTTTGGGTCGCGGGTAGTCAATGATCTGTCGCGCTTTAAGGAACTTTCTCAGTCTATTCTGGCCAACCGCTATGACGATTGTCTTGACGATGTGGCCCAGAAGGTCTATACACGCGATATATTCCGCTGTGACTGATCTGTTTATATTCAGCTATCTGACTTATGGAAGAAAAACGTAAAAAAGTTTTTGTCTCGGGATGTTACGACATGCTCCATTCGGGACATGTGGCATTTTTCAAGGAAGCATCCACCTATGGCGATCTTTATGTCGGCATAGGGTCTGACGATACGATTCTTGAGCTCAAAAACCGTCACACGGTCTACTCTGAGCGCGAGCGTCTCTATATGGTAAAGGCTATCCGTTATGTCACTGACGCGTGTATCAACCGGGGCTCTGGCATGATGGATTTCATAGAGAGTGTCGAGCGGTTCAAACCCGATATATTTGTGGTCAATTCTGACGGCAGTTCTGAGGAGAAACGGCGGTTCTGTCGGGAGAGAGGCATAGAGTATATAGTGCTCGAGCGTGTACCCGACGAGGGTCTCGAGGCGCGTTCGACAACCTCGCTGCGTTCGGGGGTGAGATGTCATCTGCCCTATCGCATAGATCTTGCGGGCACGTGGATCGATCAACCATACGTTTCTGAACATGGTGCCGGCTGGGCGCTGACGGTCTCGGTAGAACCAACGATGGAATTTATGGAGCGTGCCGGCATGGCTACCTCCACGCGTAACACTGCCCGCAGCATCTGGCCTTACGAACTACCTTATTATAATGAGGAGATGATGGCCCGCTTGCTTTTCTGTTTTGAAAATTCTCCCGAGAAGCAGGGACATATAGCCGGAGCTCAGGATGCGATCGGTATCTGTATGAGCGGCCTCAACCGCCACTACTACGACAATCACTACTGGCCGGCCAAGATAGAGTCGTGTCACGATGAGGAGACCCTCTCCTGGCTCGAGTCTCATCTGTGTCTCGTGCCGATGTTTCCACGGCCTGAGGGGTGCTCGGTGGTAGAGGGCAAGGATATAACACCTGAGAAGGTGGGCAGACTCGCCGACGCTGCCTCCCGTTGCTGGGACGCGATAATGGATCGAGACCTCGAGGCTTTTGCCAAGGCGTTTTCCGACTCGTTTGAAGCTCAGATCTCCATGTTCCCTGCCATGATGGCTCCGGGCGTACAGGAATATATAGATCGGTGGTCACCCAAAGCAAAGGCCTGGAAGATGACCGGCGCCGGCGGCGGCGGATACCTGTGTCTTGTGGTCGACGAGATTCCTGAAGGGGCCATACCGATCAAGATACGTCGCAGAAATTCGTTCTGATAAGAGAAACTTTCAGTGTCGGATTTGTTATAATCTATATAATGAACTGATCTTAACTTATTACAGAAAGTTAAAAGTCAGAACTGAAATAATCTTAGAATTAACCCTTCGGCTTGTTTTGGGCTAATTTCTTCGGTTTTATCAGTCACGATGGAGCCCCATCGCTCCTTCAAAAACCTCAAAATTAGCTCCAAAACAATCTCGAATTGTTAATTTGTAATAAGTTTAGATCAGTTCAATATGTTTAAACCAGCCCGTTAGCAGAAAGTTTCCCCAATATACCTCACCGTTTTAACATTTATGAAAATGAAAAGATTTTTTAGCTCTCTCATGATTATGCTTGTGGCTGTCACTTCTATGAGTGCCCAGTCAAGCTCTACATCCTCAATGCTTGATAAACTTCTCGGCAAGGGTTCGTCGATCGGGTCGGCGGTCAGCAATTTGCTCGGTAACAGCAAACTAACTCCTGCTGATCTTGTCGGTACATGGGAGTATTCCTCGCCGGCAGTGTCGTTCAAGAGCGAAAATCTGCTGAAAAAAGCAGGTGGAGCCGCCGCAAGCGTCGCTGTAGAGGATAAGCTGAAACCCTATTACTCCAAGGCCGGAATCGACAAGATGGTTCTGACGGTCAATGCCGACAGCACCTTCACCATGAAGCTCGCCCGCGGATCGCTCAGCGGCTCTTTGACCACGTCGACCCAGGAGGGCATGATGACCTTTAAGTTCAAGGCTCTCAAGATCAATATCGGGTCGATGGATGCAGCCGTCACCAAAGCCGGCAACAATCTTACAGTGACGTTTGACGTCAGCAAGCTCATGTCGCTGGTCAATGCTGCGGCTAAGATTTCGGGTAGCAATGCCGTGAAGGGTCTCAATACGATGCTTCAGAGCTATGATGGCGTTATGGCCGGTTTCCGTATGGTCAAGACGGCCGAAGCTAAAAAATAGCGGTCGGCCGGTCAGTGAGTCCACTCAGCCCAGAGATGACGCATGGCGGTCAGTGGATGGCAGAGTATCATACGAGGCCCTGCATATCGCATCACACGACGGATGGTTTCGCGTCTGGCCGGAGAGTAGCAATGGATTTCACACATCCGGCAGCTACCTTTGTCATTCCCCTTGGGACAATGGGTAAGCCGCTGACAGGCATATTGTAAAAGTTCACGACAGTCGTCACATAAACCGTCACTGCCCGAGGGGTGGTGACGGTTAATACAGAAAAGGGTCACCATGCGTCGCACGGTGACCTTTTCCTGTGAGATACGTTTGGAGTGACGGCTCATCAGCTACCCATGGTGCGGAGCAACTCCTCGTTATCGGAGGTACGCTCCATGCGGTCTTTGATAAACTCCATAGCTTCGATAGGATTGCGGTCGGCCAGGAAGCGGCGGAGTATCCACATGCGGTTGAGAATCTCGTCGCGGAGCAACAGATCGTCGCGGCGGGTGCTGGAGGCCATGATGTCTACGGCCGGGAACACTCGCTTGTTGGAAAGTCGGCGGTCAAGCTGAAGTTCCATATTGCCTGTTCCCTTGAACTCCTCAAATATTACCTCGTCCATCTTTGAGCTGGTCTCGGTGAGGGCTGTCGCTATGATGGTGAGGGAGCCTCCGCCCTCGATATTGCGTGCAGCTCCAAAGAAACGTTTGGGTTTCTGAAGCGCATTGGCGTCGACACCTCCCGAGAGTATCTTGCCCGAAGCCGGCGCGCAGGTATTGTAGGCGCGGGCCAGTCGGGTGATGGAGTCGAGAAGTATCACTACGTCGTGGCCACACTCAACCATGCGTTTGGCCTTGTCGAGAACTATCTGGGCTATTCTCACATGATGGTCGGCAGGCTCGTCAAAGGTCGAGGCTATTACCTCGGCGTTGACGCTGCGGCTCATGTCGGTAACCTCCTCGGGTCGCTCGTCAATGAGGAGGATCATGATGTAGGTCTCGGGGTGATTCTCGGCGATAGCGTTGGCTATATCTTTGAGCAGAATTGTCTTACCGGTCTTGGGGGGTGCCACGATGAGACCGCGCTGACCTTTGCCGATGGGCGAGAACATGTCGACCACTCGGGTGGAAATGTTGGCTGAGCGGCCCCCGGTGAGATTGAATTTTTCTTCAGGGAAGAGAGGGGTGAGGTGTTCGAAAGCCACGCGATCACGTATATACTCGGGTGAACGTCCGTTGACACTGAGCACCTTGGTCATCGGGAAATATTTCTCATCGGCCTTGGGAGGACGGATGTTGCACTCAACCACATCGCCCGGGCGAAGAGCCCACTGCTTGATCTGTTGCTGGGTGACCAGTACATCGTCGGGCGATGAGAGGTAATTGAAGTCGCTCGAGCGCAGGAATCCATGGCCCTGAGGCTCTATCTCGAGCACTCCCGAGCTGACTATCATGTCATCGAAATTGTAGGGCGACTGATAGCGTGCGCGCTCCTCGGCTTCGGCGTTCTTATTGCGGTTTTTCTTGTTTTTCTTGCCCTGACCGGGAGGCAGGGGTGTGCCCGGTTCCGTGAGGGTGATGGGCATGGGAGCGGCGGCAAATTCTTTGGCTGCCTGCTCTTTCTCTTTAGCGGCAAGTTCTTTTTCTCTGGCCGAGCGAGGTGCGAAAGTCTTGCCTCCGGCACGAGGAAAGAATGAGCCGAATGAGGCATCTTTGTTGCCGAAAACTTTGGGGCCCTTACGCTCGGGGCGCGGTGAGGAGCTGTCCTCTGAGCCGGTGGCTTCGGGTATTGAGGCCTCGGCTGCCGGAAGGAGAGGCTGGTCGACTGATACAGAGGGGAGTTCCTGGCTGTCGGTGACCTTAATAGAGTCAGATGCACCGCCGGTCTCGGTAGAGTTTTCGATGGGGAGATCAGGAGTTTTAGCCAATAAGGCGGCTTCGCGGGCCAGTTTCTCCTGACGGGAGGGACGACCGCGTTTTTTGCGTGGGGCAGGGTTGATCTCGGTTTCGGGTTGATCGGCTGAGTCAGAAGCTACTGCCTGAGGTTGACGGGTGTCGACATCGGCTGCAGGCTGATCATCGGCTGACTCCTGAGTCGGAGTGTTTTTGGGCTTGCGACCACGGCGTTTAGGCGCGGGTGCATCAGCCTGATTCTGGGCCGAAGATGGAGCCTGAGCGGAGGTTTCGGTCTCAGGATCAACCGTTTCTTTTTTATTTTTAGTATTGTTCTCGCCGTCGGCTTTCTTGGGCTTACGACCGCGCCGGCTTTTTTCTTGAGTGATTGTTCCGTTGAGGGTAGCAGAGGCAACTGCATCGTGGCCTTGCTTTTCAAGTATATTATAGACGACATCTTCACGATTGCTGAGGTCGACATTCTTTATGCCTGTCGACTGAGCGACCTCCTGAAGTTTCTGGTCGTCCATCTGACTAAGTTCATCGTAATTGTACATAAACTTTATATTGTATATCTATTTTAGGGGGGAGTGATGCCACTTTAAGTGGAGAGGGGAATGGGGAGAATTTCAGAAACAATTCCACAGAATTATTTCAGCAAGTCAAGTATAGTTCAGGTGCTGACGGGGAGAGATATAGGCTGATCCGTGAGAAACTTGATTTACCCGTGAAGTCCGTGGCCCGGGAGTCGGAGAGAAACGACAACGGCCTTGGGTGGCACAGTGGAGGCTCGGATTTGACTAAGCCCGACACTTTGATGATGAAATAAATAAGAATAGTAGGGGAGGAGAATACACTCCGGCGGCTATGGTATAAGCCTGACCGAGAGATCTTGATCACTGCAAAGGTACAATGATTTTTAATTTTAAACAAACATTTTACGATAAAAGTTCAGGAGTGTTGTTAATGAAAAGTAGGTATGACCGGGCTGAAGAGCCGGTTGTAAATTACTCAAAACAGGGTATTGTTCCACCTCAGGCGTCTCGGTAATTTTGCAGTCGTAATGTCAGGCGGATAGCTTCGTCACAATTATGAACCGATCAATACCACTAATCACTCTCTTGTTTCTCCTGATAAGCTGTATCTCTTTCAGAGGTGTGGCCGGAGAGATCGTCTTTTCGGTAATGGATGCCGAGAGTGGTGAGCCTCTTGAATTTGCCGCCGTGGCTTTGACTCCGGCCGGAGGGGGCAGCGTGATAGGCGGTAATACCGATAGGGACGGCAATGTGACGATCGACCTGCCCGACGGGAATTGGCAGCTTGAAGTGGGGCTGATAGGTTACCGGCCTCTGAGGCAGATATTAAGGAGTGGAGCGCAGAACCGTCTGACTCTCAAGCTTGTCCCGGCCGAGTCGCTTGCCGAGGTTGTGGTCACTGCCCGGGAGTCGCGACGCTCGACCGGAGCCTCTCTCATTGACACAACCGCTATGCGTCATCTCCAGCCTTCGAGTTTCAGTGATCTGATGGAACTTCTGCCCGGCCATGTGTCTCACGACCCTGACATGGGCAGCGTCAACCAGATAGCACTCAGGCAGGCAGCCAATATCACCGCGACCGATGATTATGCCACGGTTTCGCTCGGCACTTCTTTTGTAATAGACGGAGTGCCTGTCAATACCGGCTCTCAGATGGTCACCACCCCTGATGCTTCCCAGACAGGACGTGTGAGTGTGGGCAAAGGTGTCGATATGAGGTCGTTGTCTACCGACGATATAGAGAGTGTCGAGATCGTCAGAGGTATTCCGTCAGCCGAATATGGAGAGCTGACCTCGGGCCTGGTGAATATAAAGCGTAAGAGCGGTGTCTCGAGACTCGAAGCCCGTTTTAAAGCCGATACTCAGAGTCAGCTTTTCTATATAGGAAAAGGTTTGAGACTTGATGAATCCTGGAACGTAAATGTCGGTGCCGACTATCTTGATGCCAAGATCGATCCGCGCAACAACCGCGAGAATTATAAGCGTGTCACAGCGTCAGTGCGTAGCGACAAGCGTTGGAATAATACAGTCTTTAATCTTAACTGGAACTCGTCTATCTCGTATACGGGTACATTTGAGCGCGACAGGAATGACCCTGATCTTACAGTCAACAATACTATTGATGATTATCTCTCAGACAATCATACTTTCAGATTTAACAATACTTTGAGCTTCACTCCCGTAGTCAAGGGACTCCTGCGAGAGCTCGGACTCACCGCAGGAGTCAGCTACGGCGACGAACATCTCCATCAGAAGAAACATGTGGCCTCGTCACGAGTCATGCCGATGCCTGTGTCAACCGTCGCCGGCAGTAACTATGTTGGTTATCTTCCGCTGCTTTATCTCGCTGACTATGATGTCTATGGAAAGCCTTTCACAGCATATACCCGGCTCTCGACAGCTCTCAGATTTACGGTAGGATCGATGGCCGACGAGCTGCGGGCCGGAGTGGAATGGAATATGAGTAAGAATTATGGCGCAGGTGCTGTCTATGATCTTATGCGCCCGCTTACGGCAGGCAACAATTCCCGTCCTCGCGCTTACAGTGAAATTCCATCCATGCATCAGTTGTCGTCTTATATAGAAAACCGTCTTACTATCCGCGGCGGCCGCCACACTCTGACGCTCAACACCGGTCTGCGCCACACTCAACTGCTTCATATCGACCGGCGTTACAGTCTCCACGGCAAGCCTTATCTCGATCCCCGCGTGACAGCCACCTGGCAGCTCCCGGCCTTATATTGTGGTGTTCACCCCATACAGCTTGAATTTACAGCCGGAACAGGTCTTCACACCAAAATGCCTGTCGCAGCCTATCTCTATCCCGACAAGGTCTACTCGGACTTCGAACAGCTCAATTACTATCATAACGAGGAGGCCTATCGTGTGATGAACGTGATGACATACGTTGACGATATGACCAATTATCAGATAAAGGCCGCGCGCAATTTCAAATGGGAGGTCAGAGCCGATCTGTCCTGGCGGGGCAACCGACTATCGGTCACTTATTTCAAGGAGGATATGAAAGATGGGTTCCGCCACTCGGGGGTAGTCAAAAGATATACCTATAATAATTATGATGCCTCGGGCTTTGATCCTTATGCTCTCGACAGAGCCCCTGTCATCGAGGAACTGCCCTATACCACCCGTGTCTATCAGGGTGTCAGGTCAACTATCACAAACGGAAGCCGCACACGTAAAGAGGGTATCGAATATACTTTCCAGTCGGCCCGTCTCAAGTCGCTCAAGACCAGAGTTACTGTCAACGGTGCTTATTTCCGTACAATCAACTGCAGTAGTCAGCCCCTATGGTACAAACCTTCGATAATCATAAGCAACAGTGAGTTGCAGTATGTGGGGCTCTATGATGATGTTGACGGCAGCGTCTACCGTAGTCTTAATACCAACGTGATGTTTGATACTGACCTGCCAACACTCGGACTGAATTTTTCGCTCTCGGTGCAGAACCAATGGTTCACCTCCCGTCAGACCCTGCGGCGCGACGGAGTGCCGGTCGGCTATCTCGATCCCGATGGCGTGATGCACGATTACACTGCCGACGATATGTCAGATCCCTATCTGAGTCAACTCCTGAGACGATTTACCGACTCCTCATTCGACCGGCTCACTGTGCCTTCAGCGACCTCGTTTAATATCAAGGCTACAAAGACTTTCTGGAATAAACGCGTTGGGCTCGCCCTATATGTCAACCGTCTGCTCACCATCGAGCCCGATTATCAGCGCTACGGCATGACTATCCGACGTTATTCGTCGCCTTATTTCGGCATGGAACTCAATCTGCGTCTTTAATATAGCTTTTTAAAACTCTAAAATATTTATAACCATGACACACTTTACACGTATCGGAAGATTATTCTTTAATGCTCTTGTCGCCGGAGTGATCTCAGCCGGATTTGTCAGCTGTTCTGACGATGACAGTCCCGCACCGAGGTATCCTCTCGCTATATCCGACACCATGCCCGAGGGTGTACCTTCGACCGCAGCAGTGACTTCAGGTTCCCTGGTGCTCACCGAGCTCAATACCCGTGTTGTCTCCGAGATCCAACTGCCTATGCCCGAAGGGACCGCTATTCCCGCAGGTACCTATAATGTCGAGGGTAATATGACCGTGAAATATCCGTCGGATGGCGCTCAGATAGAACGTTCACTCAGGGCCGTGGCATCGCAGGTGGTGATCAGCTCTACAGCTCAGTCGCTGTCGCTCAACTGGTTCTACTATAATCCCGAGAATACTCTGGTGTTCGGCGAGATTTATGTGACCGGTTCGCTCAACGCCAAGGGAACAGGTGGTCTCTATGATTCTTATTTCACCATCTATAACAATACCGACGAGGTGATCTATGCCGATGGTCTCGCCATCGTGGAGGGTAAACTGCTCAATTCTTCTACCGATCAGATACTCACTCCGGCTAATGATCCTGAAGCTCATTTCACCGTCCAGACTGTCTACGTGATACCCGGTTCAGGCAATGATGTGCCTGTGTTGCCTGGCGAATCGATCAAGATTGCCGATCAGGCCATCGACTGGAGCACTCAGGTGGCAGGCGCTCTCGACCACACTGATGCCGACTTCGAGTGGTATGACAATTCATCGTCGGCCTCGGTGAAGGATACCGACAATCCTATGGTGACCAATCTTGACAAGTGGTACAGCTACTCTCCCACTATCTGGATCCCCAACAATCAGTGTCTCAAATCTTACGCACTCGTGCGTTTCCCCGAGGGCACTACTGTCGAGAGCTATCTCGCAAACTATGACGGCACCTACAAGTATATCAATACCGTCACAGGTACCGAGATGAACGGTACTAAATGCTATCTCATCGAAAACGACTGGATACTCGACGGTGTAAATCTCTGTAACGACGAGCAGTGGGTCAAGGGTACGCTCGCAACATCAGTCGATATGAGCTATGCGTCGATCTCGACCAAGAAGAGCGATGTCAACCGCTTCGGTAAGAAATTCGCACGAAAGGTCTCTGGCGTATCTCCCGAAGGTCATGTAGTGCTCAAAGATACCAATGACTCGGCTGCCGATTTTGAGGTAGTCAATGCCCGATAAGACGGCCGCGTCAGGAGTACCTGCCAAGATGAAATTCAGCCTAAACATACTCATAGTGACGATTGCGTCAGTGGCCTGCTCGTTGCAGGCCACGGCTCAGTCGACTCTGCTCATTACCGAGCGTGACGCCGTGATGCCCGGGAGACTGATCTATGATGCCGTCTGCCGGTCAAACGCGGCCGCAATGGTGTATCGCGACTCGGTCAGCCGTTCGTCGATGGGTCTATCGTTTCTCTATGATACCCAGTCGAGACCTGTTCTCGTACAGAATGGTGACGGATACCGTGACTTTATGGTCAGGGCCGACTCCTATACTCGTCTGGGAGACAAATCGGTCGTATGGGGCGATGCTTCTTTTACCACCGGTAAGATGCGCAATGTCAGGTGGGCCGATTGCATTGACTATGAACGTCTGGCTCCTTATGTGCTGGGCGACCCGGCCGGAGGGGATCTGAGTACGCGCGAGTATGACTTCTCGGGCGGATATGCTACTCATCTCGGCCGATGGTCGGTAGGTGTATTCGGAAGTTATAGGGCCGAAATCGCTTCACGAAACCGGGATCCACGCCTGCGTGCGATTGTCTCAGATCTTAATATCGAGATAGGTCTGACGCGACGTGTTTCCGACAGTTACGTGGTAGGAGCTAAGGCTGCTCTCGAGATATATCGGCAGAACTGCGATCTGGATTTCTACAACCCGCTCAATGATATAAACACCTATCCGCTCACAGGTCTCGGCACATATTACAACCGTTTCTCCGGAAACTCCAATGAGGCAGCCGGCTATCAGGCCGATGGCGGCAGAGTAGGGGTTCAGTTGCTTTCAAGAGAGCTGAAAGGTTTCAATTGCTATCTCGTTTATGGCCGGGAGCGTGTTCAGCAACGACTTCGCGACTATAATAACCTCACTCTTGCCTATCTGACTCATTCGTCGCTCGGAGCGTTGGTGTCTTATCGCTTTCAGATCAATAAGTCGCTTAGAGTCGCTCCGGTGGTAAGCATGGACTATGACGATCGCCGAGGCACAGAAAACCTTTTCGGCACGGCTATCGGCTCGGGCTATGAAGTGATAGGTGAGCGCGACAATTACCGTCTGACACGTTACAGGTTGTCGGTCGGTGTCCCGGTTGAGTTTACCCACGGTAATTCATGTCTGAGCGTTGCGCCGGCGGTGACAGGTACCGGGGTGGAATGTAAGGTGATAGATGTTGACCGCAGGGTCTGTGTCAGAGGTCTCGCTCCGGGACTTAGTGCCGGCTATTCGGGGCTGATGTCCGGGTCGGTGCTTCTCAAAGCCGGTTTATCAGCTGACTATTCCATGAACCGGGCTCCTGAATCGCGCAATAATCTTTTGACACAACTGTCGGCCATCGACGACAAAGATCTGGCGGCGAGTGTGGCCGACAATTATGAGATGCTTAAGGCCGATTGTCTGAGACTCGGTGCAGAGATCGGAGTGGGCAAGATGATCTCACAGGTGCTCTATTCTATCAATATCAATTATCGGTATCGCCGTTATGAGTCACCGGCCGATTGCCATCGCCTGGATGTGACACTTAGCGCTACCTTCTGAAACACAATTATGAATAAGACTTTAAATGATCAGCCGGTCATTTCCGTCAAGGGTCTGACCCAGCAATACGGCAACGGTCGTGTGATCTACAGCGACCTCAGTTTTGAGGTCCCCAGGGGTCGTATACTGGGACTGCTCGGCAAGAACGGTACCGGCAAGACTACTACCATCAATATACTTATGGGCTATCTGAAGCCCCGACAGGGTGAGTGTAGGATATTCGGAGAATCCATCACCGAGCTCTCGCCGGCGACGCGTGCGCGCATAGCTCTGCTCATAGAGGGACATGTGCAGTATTCCTTCATGACTATTGCCCAGATAGAGAAATTCTATTCGCGTTTCTATCCGCGCTGGAATCGCGACGCCTACTATGAACTGATGAAGAAGCTCAAGGTCTCTCCTTCCCAGGCGATATCCTCCATGTCGTGTGGCCAACGCTCGCAGGTGGCTCTCGGCCTGATCCTCGCACAGAATGCCGATCTGCTGGTGCTCGATGATTTTTCTCTCGGTCTCGATCCCGGCTACCGACGTCTTTTTGTCGATTATCTGCGTGAATATGCCAAGGCTGAGGATAAGACGGTGTTCATGACATCTCATATCATTCAGGATCTCGAGCGTCTCATAGACGACTGTATCATACTTGACTACGGGAGGATACTCACTCAGATGCCTGTCGATGACCTGCTCAGGGATTTCCGCCGTTACACTTTCAGAACCGACTCTCCCACACTTCCGGCCGACGTGGATCTGATCAATCCCGGACGTATACGCAACGAGGTGGAGGTCTACTCTTTCAAGGATGCCGATTATGTCAGAAATCTGCTTGACAGAGGGAATGTCGACTATTCAGATTTCAGCCTCACTCCTATGTCGCTCGAGGATGCTTTCATCGGTCTCACAGGTAAATATTGATTGATCCATGGAAAAAGCTTTATTATATAAGGAATGGCTCAAGACACGCCGTGTGTTCTGGGTGGCTCTGGCTGTCGCGATGGCTCTGAGCATTTATGCGGTGATTATGATCAACCGTCTAGTAAGTCTTAAGGGGGTTGAGCATCTGTGGCTCATCATGTTGCTTAAGGATAATACATTCATCGATATTATCAAGTATTCGCCGGCGGCTGTCGGTATAGCTATCGGTTTGTCTCAGATGGTGCCCGAGATGATCGGCAAGCGATTGAAGCTGACGCTTCACCTGCCTTATCCTCAGCGCCGTCTGGTCATGATAATGCTTGCGACCGGCTTGGCTGAACTCTGTGTGATATTCGTGTTGCAGGCTGCCGTGATAGTCCTGAGATACTGGTCTCTGCTACCGGCTGAACTGGTGGGCAGGGTTATGCTGACGGGTTTGCCCTGGTATTTTGCCGGTTTCACCGCCTACCTGTTTGTCACGGCTATCTGTCTTGAGGGTACTCGGATTATGCGCGTGATACTCGGGCTTCTGGGCGTGGCTACGCTCATGATATATTTTCTGCAGGGTGCTCCCGAGGCTTATAACGGTATGACCGTTCTGTCAGTGGTGTTCATTTGCCTGCTTGTTATTCTGTCGTTTGGTTCGGTAATACGGTTTAAGGAGGGCCGTCAGGATTAAGATGAAAACAGCTTATCAGATATTTCTCACGGGTCTCAGTATAATAATCCTGTCATGGTTCCTGCCTTGGATTTATGGTCTGCTCTTTCCCGTGGCAGCCTCAGATCCATTTGTGGCTTACTCGCCGTTGACCGAGTCGTTTATCATTTCAGAGCCGGGTGGCGGCGACATCTATGCCGTCGATAAAGAAGGCAAACGTGTAGGTGAAATCCTGTCAAAGGAAGATCGCGACTCGTTGTTGCCACATATATATTATACACAGCTCATGGCTCATGACCGTATGCCCGACTCGGTTGCGGGCCGCGAGGTGTCGGTGCCGGTATTCAAACAGTCTCAATGGGTGTTTTCGTCGAGTCCGCGCGATCTCAATAAGGTGATGCCCGAAGTAAACCTCATGATGGAGTCGATGCCGGCTCGTATAGATCTCGAGGATCCTGACATGGTGTTTCGCGTCAAGGGAAACCGGGTCGAGTTTATTGATATTGCTACCAACAGTGTCAATGCCGATCGTAGCCGACGCTTTACCGAGATATTCAATGACCGTGGATTTTCTTTTCCGATCAAGACACTGAGCGGAAACATCACTACCCGTAAGCCCTACGACGAGGGTTATCTCCTGGTCGATAAGGAGGGTGGCATCTATCATCTCAAGATGCAGGCCGGCCGACCCTATATGGTAAAGGTCTCGAAGCCCTACAGTGTTGTAGCACGAAATCTCTTTATACTCGAAAATGTCGATCGACGCCAGCTCGGCCTCGTCAGCGATGAGAGTGATCGTCTGTATGTGCTCGAACGCGAGGGCTATCGGCTGAAACCTCTTGAGGTAGGGGATGTCGATCCTTCTCGCCACAGGATCTCGATAGTCAAGAATCTCTTTAACTGGGTAGTAAAGATTTCCGACAATAACGGTTCGCGCTGGATCGCACTCGACTCCGATACTTACGAGCCGCTCGCAACCTATTCGGTCGGCTATCCTGAATCTCTGACCGAGAGAGTAGCAGGCTTTATCTTCCCCTTTGAACTCTCGTTCACCGATGTCACCGATTGTCTGGCCCGTCCGCGAGTGGAGTTCTTTTCGTGGCACGTGGTTGTGCTTAACGTGGTTCTTTCGCTCATACTGCTATGGTATTACCGCTCTCAACGACAGTCGCTGAAGATCATAGCATCGGCAGTCACGCTGATTTTCGGTATTTTTTCGTTCATTCCATTTATAATTTATAAAAAACTTTACCTATGAAAAAGTCACTTATAATCCTTTCACTTTTCGCTGTATGTCTCGGGATATTCTCGTGTGGAAATTCCGGTGCCAAGAACGAGACACTGCCTGATGCCTCCGAGGCAATCAGTGTCGATCAGGTGCTTGCCACGCCCGATGAGCTCGTCGGTGACACTATTGTCATCGAGGGTGTCTGCTCCCATCTCTGCCGCCACGGTGGCCGCAAGGCTTTTGTGGCAGGTTCGGCCGACTCGGTCATGCTCCGTTGCGAGGCTTTCCCTCTGATGGGCGAACCGTTCCCCAAGAGCACTATACATCATCCTATACGTGTGACCGGCATACTGCGCGAACAGCGTATCGACGAGGCTGCCGTGGCAGAGATGGAGCGTGAGAACAATGAGCGCCTCGAGCGTATAGCCCAGGAGAGAGGTGAGGAGTCGGCCGAACTGGCTTCGAGGGCTGCCAGCGGTTGTGACACCGAACGTGCGGCTCAGGGACAGAAAGATCTCACGACTTTCAACGAACGTATGGCTGACTATCGTGCCCGTATTGCCGAGCGCAATGAGCGCGAAGGTCGTCCTTATCTTTCGTTCTACTATCTCGACGCTATTTCTTACGAGACCCTGGCCGAGTGACTTGACGTGATGAGCTGACTCACTGAAATTGTCGTTACGGCAAGCAGATATATTAGCTTACATAGACCCGTGGCCGATTGGCTGCGGGTCTCTTTTTTCCTGATCGCGCGTCGACAGTTTTGTAAGCTAATTGTTTTAGGAAAAACGACTGGATAGGGAAGGGGAGACTTTGAGCGTATCGGTTTTTTGGGTAACTTTACGCCGATAAAAAATATTCCCATGAAACTCAAAGGCTTCTCTTCGATACTTCTTGCCGGCATGCTTGCTGCCGGAGGCTTCACGTCGGCCGTAGCTCAGTCATTATCGCCCTCGACCAAGTGGCATTGGGATAAGGGCACAATAGTAGTCGATACTCCCGATCGTGCTCCCGGCCAGGAGCACGCGCTGGGACTCACGGTTCCCAAGATGGAAACTGTGAGAGTTGCTTTTGTCGGGCTCGGCATGAGAGGCCCCGGAGCTGTCGAGCGGTTCTCTCAGATCCCGGGAGTGGAGGTGGTCGCTCTCTGTGACTATGATCCCTCGAGAGCCGAGAAGTGTCAGTCTTATCTTGAAAAGGCCGGGCTCTTGCCGGCAACGATCTATTCGGGTGCCGACGGATATAAGGAACTCTGTGCCCGTCCCGACATAGACCTTGTCTATATAGCTCCCGACTGGGATCATCATTTCCCTATTGCCAAATGTGCTCTCGAGAATGGTAAACATGCTGCCATCGAAGTGCCTTCGGCAATGAATCTGGAGCAGTGCTGGGAGTTGATAGATCTCTCGGAAAAGAACCGCAAACATTGCATGATACTCGAGAATTGCTGTTATGACTGGTTTGAGCTTGACGCGCTAAATATGGCGCAGGCCGGACTTTTTGGTGAAATCATCAGGGCTCAGGGGGCTTATATACATTGTCTTGATCCTTTCTGGCCCTACTATTGGAGTGATCCCGATAACGATCCTGACCGGCTCGGATGGAGAATGAAATACAATATGGAAAATCGTGGAGACGTGTATCCCACTCACGGTCTTGGCCCTGTGGCTCAGGCTCTCGATATTCATCGCGGCGACCGCTTTACGGTGCTCACGGCTATGGATACCAAGAGTGTGCGTGGCAAAGAATATGTGGAACAGAAGACCGGCCGTCCATGCAAGGAATATCGTAATGGTGATCACACAACCACTCTGATGCGCACGGCCAACGGTAAGGTCGTCGAGATACAGCACAATGTAATGACTCCCCAACCTTACAACCGGCTCTATCAGCTCACCGGCACAAAGGGATTAGCCAACAAATATCCGGTGCAGGGACTCGCAATCGAGCCGTCTCAGCTCAAGGCTTCGGGCTATGAGACTCCAAAGATCGACGATCTCTCGGCCCATAGCTTCATGCCTAAGGAAGAAATGGATGCACTGCGTGAGCGCTACCGTCATCCTATAATCAAGAAATATGGCGAGATGGCCGAGAAAGTCGGGGGACACGGAGGTATGGATTTCTTTATGGATGCACGTCTGGTCTACTGTCTTCAGAATGGTCTGCCTCTTGACATGGACGTCTATGACATGGCCGAGTGGTGTAGCCTTGCCGAGCTTGGCACACTCTCGATGGACAATAACTGTGCCGCAGTTGAGTTTCCTGATTTTACGCGTGGTCACTGGGCAGATATAAAGGGTTTTAATCATGCCTGGGCAACCCCCGACGAAGAAAAGATTGCCGAGGCTGCCGCACAGAAATTTACCGAATCACAGAAAAAAGCAGTAAGTGATCATCGGCTCTGGCAATTATATCGAGCCGTAAAGAACTCCCCCGAAGGTAAGGCCCGAGACAAGGCTCTTAAGACCTACAATCGTGCGCTCTCTAAGGCTAAATTGCAGATGGCCAAGGAATAAATGATTGGAGAATAATTTAAGCATCAATATAAAAAAGCTTGCAAGCCGAAAGCCTGCAAGCTTTTTTATTGAGTCGGGGTGAGAAGACTCGAACTTCCGACCTCCACGTCCCGAACGTGGCGCGCTGCCAACTGTGCTACACCCCGATGGCTGAGCCGGATTGATTTTGTGGGGCAAAGGTAAGTATTATAACTGAATTATGCAAATTCTTTTTCATCAGTCTTGTTCATTCGGTCAATCAAAGCTTCCAATAAGAGGAGAAGCAGTCGGCTCCTCTCGGGTCCTCAGGGAAAGTAAATCTGAGCGGTTGTTGAGCAAGATAATGATTTGGCCGGCAGAGTATATGCTGTCAGTAATAGACGATTTCGCGTCGTTCCAGCGAGTAGGAGACGTGGGGGCGTGAACCGGGTGTCTGTGTTGTCCAGACACTGAGGCGTTCGGTCCAGTTGCCATGAGGGTCTTCTTGTCGGTAGATGTTGAAGACGGCTGTGTGCTCGCCCTCGTTGAGAGGATCGGTGTATTGTCCTACCACGCGGTTGCGATCGTCATAGACGGTGACGGCATAGTCGCCCATTCCTGAGGTAGCTACGACATTGGGCGACAGATGTCGGTAGGTGAGGGTGTCGCGTAGAAATCCGCCGTGGACACGACGCAGATTGGGGCGTCGGTCATCCCAGCGCACTATGCGTCCCTGCTCATCGCGTGAGAGGCGTTCGTCGCGTCGTGGCACATAGTGTCCGAGTGTGTCGAAGTAGACTACTGTCTCAAGCCTGTGGGATGGGAGGGTGTCGACTGTTATCGAGTCAGGGCCGGCGGGAGTTACGTTGTAGTAGGTGGTTGAACTGATACGTTTTACCCGGTGACTGACTTCGAAGAGTGAGAGGTCGGAACTCTCGAAGATACCATCGGAGTCTTCGCCGAGGGTATCTTGAGCGGAGTTTCTGGAAGACCACTCCGAGCAACCGGCGGCCAACAGGAGCAACCAGGCGAAATTCAGGATTAGGAATGACTGACGCATATACAACCTAAGTATTCTCTAAAAATACCCGGGCAGACCGCAGATGATGGACTGCCCGGGATAAAAGATGGAAGTTATGAGTTTCGGAAGTTATTTAGGCTACGATCAGCTGAAGAAAAGCGTATGCTCGATAGCGTAGGTGGCTATACCTGCCAGATAGCCGACAAAGGCTATCCAGGTGAAGCGACGCAGATACCATCCGAAGGTGATTTTCTCCAGACCCATGACCACCACGCCGGCGGCCGAACCGATGATGAGCATCGAACCTCCGACGCCGGCACAGTAGGCCAGCAGTTGCCAGAAGAGACCGTCGGCGGCAAAGTCGCCGGTCGGAGCGATGGGATACATTTCCATACATCCGGCCACGAGGGGCACGTTGTCGACAATCGACGAAACGATACCGATGATACCGGTGACGAGATAGTGGTTGCCACCCGAAGCGGTGTTGAGCCACTCACCGAAGGCGGTGAGCACACCGGTCTCCTGGAGGGTAGCGACGGCCATGAGGATGCCGAGGAAGAAGAGGATAGTGGCCATATCTATCTTGGAGAGCAGTCGGGTCACTTCGAGATGGGAGTGGTCGGCGAAGACTGAGTTGCGGGTGCAACGGTATTCGCTGACAAGCCAGAGCACTCCAAGTGCAAGCAGGATGCCCATGAATGGAGCGAGGCCGGTGAGCATGCGGAAGATGGGTACGAAGATCAGGCCACCGACACCGAGGAAGAGTATGAGGTTACGGTCGGGGTTGGTAATTGTGCCGGGTGAATCCTGAGAGGAGGAGACAGGGAGATTGCCCTTGAGATAGATAGATACACAGAAGGCCGAGACTACAACGGCGATCACGGAGGGGAGGAGGAGCTGGGAGATGACACCGCCGGTGGTGATCATGCCGCGGATCCAGAGCATGATGGTGGTCACGTCGCCGATGGGCGAGAAGGCTCCGCCGGCATTGGCCGCGATGACTATCATGCCGCCGAAGAGCATACGGTCGTTATGGTCGTCGACGAGTTTTCGGAGCACCATGATCATTACGATAGAGGTGGTGAGGTTGTCGAGGATGGCCGAGAGGATGAAAGCCATGATAGTGATGCGCCAGAGCAGGGCTCGCTTGCTGGTGGTGGCCAGGGCACCTTTGACAAAGTAGAAACCACCGTTGGCGTCGATGATCTCGACGATGGTCATGGCACCCATCAGGAAGAAAAGTATCTCGCAGGTGTCGCCCAGATGGTGGAGCAGACGTGATGAGGTCTGAGCTTCATCGGGAGAGACTCCACAGGCATAGACAGTCCAGCAGGCCACACACATGAGCAGGGCCGGCACCGCCTTGTTGATTTTTGTGAAGCTCTCGAGGGCTATGAAAAGATAACCCAGGAGAAACAGAATTACAATTGCTGTAACCATAGTTTGTGTTTAGTTGATAATTGGTATTGATGAGGTTTATTGATAAATTCGCGTTTGATGGATTTCAACAGCTCTGAGTCCCGGTTGGTGACTGTCATTTCACCTGGGTCTTGAGCCATTCGTAATGGCCGCGCTCGGTCTCTGTGGTGGTCCAGTGCTCGTTGACTGGAGTAATGAGTGCTTCTTTTGGGGAGGTGATCACGTTCCACACCTCATAGCTGGTGGTGGGGGGACAGGTGTTGTCGTTGAAGCCCCAGGTCATACGCACGGGGCAGGTGAGATGGCGGGCGAAGTTGACAACGTCGTAGTAGGAGAGGGTCTCGACTTTGTCGGGTGTGCCCTGAGTGGGGTCTTTGCGGAAGTGATGGGGATAACCGCCGGCTTTGTCGCCGAGATAGCCGGCCATGTCGCTCAGGGCCGGATGGTTGGCACAGCAGGCATTGACACGCTTGTCGAGCGCGGCGGTGGTGATGGCAAGAGCTCCACCCTGACTTCCGCCCTGAGTGAAGAGGTTGCGGCCATCCCACTGGGGCAGGGAGGTGAGCACGTCGAGGAAGCGTCGACATCCCAGATAGACATCTTTCATGTAGTAGTTGTCCTTGTCATCGAGGCCCATGTCGAGATAGTTACCCAGAGCTTTGCGCTCGAGTTTCCACGACTCCTCGGGTATGTCGGGGTGGCAGCCGTGTATCTCGATCTCAGCGCGTATCATGCCACCCTCTCCATAATAGCGGTGACGCAGAGGTTCCTTGATAGTCTTGACACCGGCTCCCGGAGGACATAATACGGCGGGATACTTACCTTCGCCGCGAGGTATGAACAGGTAGCCATACATGCAACGTCCCTTGTCATTGAGCTGAAGGCGCACAAGCTGGCAGGTCATCTTTGGGGTAGAGTATTTCTCGACGGTCTCGACCGAATACTGCAAGGGGTATTTCTTATCCTCCTCGATAGCTTTGTCCCAGAATCGGGTGAAGTCTTGGGGTTCCTTGACATAAGACTCGAGGAGCTCGGGCGAGAAGCCAACTTTTACGTGGTGGGAGGTGGTGTGGCCGTCGCCGAAGTCGGCATTGAGGCGCAGATCGCGAAATCCCGGCTTTTTCATCGTGCCCATCTTGATGCGAGCTTTTCCCTGAGCGTCGAGTTTCACGCTTGAACTTGTATCGTCGGGGAGCATATCGTCGCCCAGCGCGTATGTGATTTCCATTCCGGCGGCAGGTTGGCCGTAGCGCAGGAGCTGCACATCGACTGTCGCATCCTGTCCGGTCTTGTAGATCCAGTCGGCGTGATCGGGAACAGTAACCCAAAGGTAGTCGCTGCGGTAGGGATAGTTCTCAGCGTCAGCAGTCTTTCCTGCTATCATCAGCAGTAGGACTACGAGTGTAAGGTGTAGTTTCTTCATAGTTATCGGTTCTCAGGAGGTATAAATAAGTTAGTTATTCGGTGATAATGTTTTCACAGTCGTTCATCACGTATACAGGGCGTTGGTCGGGAGAGGAGGCTATAACCTTGACATTGCGGAATGTGATGTCGCGTGCATGATTGAGCCAGAAACCCTGAGCCGGGAGTATGCCCCACATGGTCGACTCGGGATAGTCGGCGACCTTCTCGTCGGTGGGTGAGGGCGTCACGGGCTGACCGCCTGCGTGGCGTATGGTGATGTCGTGAAGCAGTATGTCGGTGACCGGATGTCCTTCAAGGCCGGTGATGGAGCTACCCGAAGGGCCGGCCTGATCGATGAGTATGTCATGGAGCACCACTCCTGAGATTGTCCCGATCCCTTCGACGGGATGATCCTTTGAGTAGGGGCGTGCGCGATTGGCCAGACGTATGAAGATCGGCGACTCAGTACCACGTATGGTGATGTCGGATATGTCGACATTGCTCATGGTGCCTCCGTCGACAATTTCCAGAGATATGGCCGAGTGGCCTATGCCGCCTTCATAGCCGAAATATTGGGAACTCTGGTCGGCGGATGGTTTCACGGCTATGCCGCGGATGATGATGTTGCGGAAGCCGCCGTTGGTCTCGGTACCAAGCTTGATAGCGTTGCAATGGGAAGATACCACACAATTGGAGATCACCACGTCTTCACACAGTCGCGGCGAAGTGCTCTTGAGTGTGATGGCATCGTCGTCAGAGTCGGCTATCATGTTGCTGACGGTGACGTCGTGGCAGCCATCGAGATCGAGAGCGTCGTTATTGAAATTGTTGCGGTTGTTGACTGTGATACCGTCGATGCGTACCCTGTCACATGCAAGATAATGTTGCATCCAGCATCCAGAATTGCGCAGGGTGATTCCGCTGATATTAATGTCTTTTCCTCGTATGATACGTAGCAGATGGGGGCGTGTGATACCCTCATCATTCCATGAAAGCTTGGGAAAAGCTTTGCCACGGCCATCAATAGTACCTTGGCCGGTGATCGAGACATTGTCTATAGAGTCGCCATAGATCAACTGGATTGTGGGTATGCCTGTGCGCAACGACACATAGCTGCTGGTGACGGGAGTATAGTCAGCTATATCGGTGCTTCCATAGAGCGTGGCTCCGGCCTGAAGGTGAAGATTGACATTGCTGCGCAACATCAGTGACCCTGTCTTGAAGTCGCCCGTCGGGACGATCACGGTGCCTCCGCCCGAGGCGTTGCATGCGTCAATGGCTTTTTGGATCGCGCCGGTCGACAGACGGGTAGTGTCGCTGACAGCGCCATATTCGGTAATATCAAAGGTGCGTGCTACTCCGGGCAATGCCACGCAGGAGAGCAAAGCGATGATCAAACAGTGTTTCATGGTAGAGATACTTGCCGACAAAGGTAGTAATTTATTCGGCCACACCCAAAGATCTCCCCCAAAAATCATGATCAGCAGATTATATGCTTATTTTAATGTGTCCGGGATAATTGTCTTGGCTGTCGGATGGAATATCGCGTTGTAGGAGGCCCGCAGTTTATATCGGAAAAATGGATTGCGTGTGAATATTATACCGAGTGTATAGATAGAAAGATGTATGGCATTTGAGATCACACGATTGACGAAGGAGGCGTGACGTCGCAGATAGATAGAACGCCCTTGCTCTTCGTAGTTTATAGTGATGGGATTGATCGGCTTGAAGTCGCACGATCCACCCTCGAGGTGAATGATCTTGGCCGTGGGCACAGAGGTGATTTTATAGCCTGCTTTCTCGACACGCCGGCACAGGTCGGTATCCTCATAGTACAGGAAGAAATCGCTGGAAAATCCTTCCAAAGAGTGAAAAAGAGAGGTTCGGATCATTATGTCGGCACCTGTGATAAACGGGATGTTTATCTCTTTGTCAGAAGTGTTGAAGTAGGCTCCGTTTCCATAGATAATTTTAACCGGGATATTTCTGAGCAGGTCATTGACTTCATGAAGAAACCCGGGCGTGAAATGGCTGAGGGAGAAATTGGGCCTGAGGTCGGAGTTGTAAAGATTGCCGCCACAGATGCCTGTCTCGGGATGATCGTCAAGATAATCTGAGAGTATCTTGACGGCGTTGTTGATCAATAGTGTGTCGGGATTGAGTATAAACAGGTTGCGGCCACGTGCTATTTGGGCGGCTGCATTATTGGCCGGCCCAAAACCGACATTGGAAGGCAGCTGCAACAGGTGTATACGCTCGTCACCGGCAGCTTCGATTACCTGTTCGAGCTGTTCGGTAGCGTTGTCGACTACTATTATCTCGTAGGATATATCCCTGACATGCCTGAAGATCGATCTGATGGAGTCGTTGATGAGGCGCGAAGTGTTGTAGTTGACAAATATGATGCTGACTGTCGGTGCTTGCATAGGGCGAGGGTAGGGTGGTGGGATGAGATTGCAAAGGTAAACAATTAGAGTGTAAAAGACAACCTCGTATCATAAAAGAAAAGCACCTCAGCGTTAATGCTGAAGTGCTTTTCAAGGTGTCCGAGATGAGATTCGAACTCACACAGCCTTTCGGCCACTACCCCCTCAAAGTAGCGTGTCTACCAATTCCACCACCCGGACATGGATGATAATGAGGGAAATCATTAGAGCGAAA
>JAAVCX010000032.1 GCA_014802105.1 Bacteroides sp.
AAACCACGCGGAGTCTTGTAATAGGCATGGTAATCCTTTAGAAATTGAGGCGCATCATCGGGTAGGGGGTCAACCACTCCACCCGCACGGGTATATTCGCCGCGGCGATAGTCGTCAGTCCTCTGTGCGGCAAGAGCGGCACGCATGGCATTGCGTTTCTCTTTTGAATTGTCGGCATCGAAATAGCCGTTGGCACTTACACGGGTCATATCATACATTGTTGAAGCAACAGTTGCCTTGATGCGGGGATCATTAATTGCCGATTGAATAGCGATGCCTCCCCAGCCGCAAATCCCCAGAATGCCAATTTTTTCCAGGTCTACGTTTGGCTGAACTGAGAGGAAATCTACGGCTGCCGAAAAATCCTCCGAATTTATGTCAGGCGATGCCACCCGTCGTGGCTCGCCTCCGCTTTCGCCGGTAAATGAGGGGTCAAAAGCTATGGTAATAAATCCGCGTTCGGCAAGCTGCTGAGCATACAAACCACTTGACTGTTCTTTAACCGCGCCAAAGGGGCCGCTGACAGCGATGGCCGGAAGTTTACCGCTGGCTCCTTTGGGCACGTACATATCGGCTGCGAGAGTGATGCCATAGCGGTTGACAAACGTTACTTTTTTATGGTCAACCTTTTCACTTTTCGGGAATACTTTGTCCCACTCTTGAGTTAACGTCAGCTGTTGGGGCTGAGCGACTGACTTGTTTAGATTCGGGTTATTACTACTCATGTCTTGTGACTTTAATGTTGTTGAAGATGCTAATGCTATCAGCGTAAAAATTAGAAGTTTATTCATATTATTAAGCAAGTATTCAAAATTAAACGAATAAATGTCAAGCAAGTAGCACATAATGAAATAAAGAGATTCTCTGATACTCTCTATGGCTGTCAAACGGTCTATATCAGAATTTCCATCTCATGGATAACTCAAATTCATTTTGATCACTTACTTATAATACAATTTATTGATTGCAAAGTTAGTATAATATTTCTACAATTAAAGACCCATATTTGGGTAATGCAGACCTCAATCGCTGATGACTGATTTTTTTAGATAAAAAAGTAGTAATTTCGCAGTATGAAACAGGATTCGATTTTAGTCAGACTCGATTCGATAGACGCATACAACAAACTGTATGGTCTTGAAACCAAGCATCCGTTGGTCACGGTGATCGACCTCACCGAAGCGACCAAGGTAGTCAATCATGTCCGCATGGATTATGATGTGTATGCTCTTCCTGTAAAGAGTCGGGTCATCGATAAGATCTTTTAATGAGACGTTTCCTGTAAGTTCAATCATGATGTTTCTCCATTTCTCACAGATATAGCAGCGTGTAATATGTCCGGGCATTGTGGCCAGTACCCAATGCCCGGCTACAGTGTTTTAGTCGACAATTTCCAGTATTCCGGGAATTGTCGATGTCTTTTATGCCAGAGCAATAGTCGTTATGTTAAAGAAATGTTTTTTTTAAATGTTTTTTTATAAGTAAATGATAGAAGCTGTGTCTGCCTTTTTTCCCTCTCTGTTGAAACCTAAACAACTTTGTTAAATGATTGCGGTATCAACCATTTCTTGTGTTGAAGCGTTACACTATCATGAAAGCCGAAAACAATGTATATCAATCTCCGGCTCTTGGTTGTATGCTCGGAACCGCCAATCAAGTCCTTCTAAAAGATCTTGAACGGGCATTGAAGGATGCTCGTCTAAATCTTACATCTTCGGAATATCTCGTCCTGAGAGCATTATATTCGAGGGACGGGATTCAACAATGTGAGATTGCAGAGATGGTCGGTCGGGATAAAGCCGGAATTTGCAGATGTGTGACAGGGCTGGTCAAGAAAGGCCTTGTCAAAGTCGAACCTATCAGCTATAAATGCGTGAGGGTTTATTTGACAAAGACAGCACTTTCCATACAACCTCAGGTGATGCAAGTTGCTGAAAGTCGGCATAAGGAACTCATTGAGTTATTGAGTCCTTCAGAGTTGGAAGCTTTCACTAAGGTGCTAAGCATAATAATAAAAACCAAAATAAGAAAGGAAACAAAATGATAACACTCACAATTTGGAGCGATTTCGCTTGCCCGTATTGCTATATCGGTGAAACCCGTTTACAAAACGCTATTGACGAACTTGGTCTTGCCGACCAAGTTACTACTGATTTTCGTGCTTTTGAGCTTGACCCTAATGCGTCAAAAGAAGTGGTAAGTTCAACCCCAGAGCGCTTTGCAATGAAGTATCGTCTTTCACTTGAAGGTGCAAAAGAGCAGATTGAACAAATCTCGTCACTCGGTCGTGAACTTGGAATTGATTTTAGATATGCTACAACTCAATATTCCAACACTCGCGATGCACATCGACTGATGAAACTTGCCGAGGCTAAATATGACCGCGAAACCGTAGGTCGCTTGAACGAAGCTTTGTTCAAAGCATATTTCGTTGAAAACCTTATCCTTGCCGATCATAAAGTTCTTTACGACAAAGCAATCGGTGTCGGGATGAAAGAGGCCGACATAAAGGAAGTCCTCGAATCAAACATGTATGACGATGAAGTCAGATTAGACGAGCGTGAAGCAATGATGCGTGGGATTCATGGAGTCCCTTACGTCGTAATCAATGGCACATTTGCAATTCCAGGTGCAATGTCAACTGACGGGTTTAAATCAGCCCTGCAGCGTGAATTGAGAAAACAGGAAAAAGCTCAGACTGAAAGCGAAAACACAACTGGAGAGCGCCCCCATCAATGTGGCCCTGACGGTTGTCAATTGCTATAAGTGTTAACTAATTTAAAAAAAGGATATAAAGCGATGATCAAAGAATTACAGGTTCAGGGTGTCTTTGCTGAAAACACCTACTTCTATATCGACGATCATTCCAAATCGGGATTTCTTATTGATCCGGGAGCTCAGGCCGGTATAATTTATGACACTGTGGTGCGTAATGGCTGGACAATTGAAAAAATCCTTCTCACACACGGGCATTTCGATCACATGGGAGCTGCGGAATTGCTTCGTGAAAAACTCGTTGCACCCATCTACATCTATCCAAATGATGCGCCATATCTTACCGATCCGTACTTGAATTTGAGTGGTAATTCCGGTAATCCGATAACGGTGTCTCACTATGAGGATTTGTATGACGGGGAGATGATTCGACTCAAAGCAAACTCTGGATTCTATCTGAAAGTTATCCATACCCCCGGTCACACTCCGGGCTCGGTAACGTATTATGCTCCTGAGGATAATGCGGCATTTGTCGGTGACCTGCTCTATCAACATGGCCCCGGCCTGACCAATTTTCCCGGTGGCAATCGTATGGTCTTGGAAGAATCAATCATCAACAAGATTTTTTCGTTGCCCCCAAATACGGTTCTGCTATCAGGTCATTCGTCGCCGATAACAGTCGCTCAAGAAAAACAAATATTATTGTAACAGCCAAATAACACTGTGGAGGGAATTCTATTCCCTCCACAGTGTTATTTGGCTGCGATTTTATTTTGAGTATGGTGAAAATTTGCGACCACTGTGCCGAGATTAAATTTTTGTACATGAGCAATACGAAATTAGTTAATCTTAGGGAGACTTTAGTCTCCCCAACTTATACACTTTATACACCGCGCCCATCATTTCGGACTCCGGGCCTCTAATACCATGCGGGCAGAGGATTATCAAAATCCTCTGCCTGCGCTGTCTATGTACGATTAGTTGTTTGCTATATAATGAAGGGGGTAATATTTTCGGAAATCAGAAATTTCCACTTTCGATATAGCCCAAATATCATAAGCGATTGAAAATACCAGAATCCTTATCGGTATTGGTGATTTTCTGTTTGGGCGTTTTTGACGGTTTTCCGAAAGGTAGGTTATAGATGAAATTCACATATACCATATTGGCGTTGTTCTTAATTCTTTCAACATTTGAGGTACAAATAGCATTTGTATCGTATGTCTTCTGCGTCTGTTTCCAAGAATCAAAAAATGGGTATCTTATACCAAGTCCGATTGTCATAGTTGGAATCGGACGATATGAAACCTCAACTTTTGCCATACTTGGTCGTGTGGTTAACATCTGTCCCGACAGCATTTCGGTTTCTGTCTGATAGAATATTTCTGCCGACCATTTTTTATAATTCAGATATACCGACGGGGCTATTGTATAGTCTGTATGGTCCCATTCGTGTCCCATATAGCTGTTCAGTGTATGCATGACTTCCGAATACAACCGTAAGCGCAGAAGATTATTGGCGAAAGGCATCCATTGCATAAACAAGCTCGCCTTGTAGTATTGCACCCATTTAAGATTGCCGATTGTCTCATTTATCACTCCGCCTTTTGCACTGAAAACCGGAGCAATCTGACTTTTGCCATACGTATATGACACTTCCGGATTGATTATGAATTTTCTGAATCCTTTGAAATACGAAAGACTGATTGCATGTGAATTCTGCGGTCTCAGATTTGGATTTCCGGCATATAGATAGTCAATGTCTTTATAATACGGATTGAATGATAGCTGGGATATGGTTGGGTTTAGTGTATTGACCTCATAGTTCAACGTAAGTTCAGATGATCTGTCGATGAAATATGCGACGTTGAGTTGTGGACGGAAATAATAATAGTGATGGTGCCGTCCATTCATATCCTTGAAATAATTGCCGTTAAGCCCAAGACTCAGAGAATAATTCCACTTAAGTCCAATCATGCCATTCAATCCTGCGTAGGTATATAATTCGTTGGTTGTGGTCGAAAAGTCCGAATATTTTTGTGATGCAGTATTATAGGCATATCTGACACCGACAAGGAATTTTGTCATGTGCTTGATTGTGTAGCCATACCATCCTTCCCCGATCAGAGAATATTTATCAGTCTCAATATTGGTTTTTGTTGTGAAACCATCATCAATTCCGCTTTCGGAATAGTCGTAATTGTATGATGAATTATAGTAGGTACCAACGGCATTGAATGTCAATTCATGGCGACCAAAGATTTTATTGAAATATAAATCGAGCGAGGGATTGAGATATTTGTCCTTGTCGTGGCTTGACGCTGTTCCTTGCAAATCTGAGCCAAGACGAGTCATAACTAAGTCCTGTAAAGACGAGCGTCGGCGGTTTAGAGCTCCAAGTGAAAACTTTGCATTGAGCACATAATCATCCGGCTTTACATTTGAATAGGTTAATTCAGCCAGATGCTGCTCATAAGCATACGGGCTTTTGAGTCCGGTTCGTGTTTTGGAATAGAAATCATCCCCCGATGGATACGAAATTTCTTCATCAAGACGGCGGTCATTATAATTGCGATAGTTGATGTTATACATCACTCCCAATGTTGAATGTCCCCAGTTATATTTCAGACTCGCCACGTCGTTACCGAATCCTGTGATGATTGCATTCAATGTGTTAAGCATCAAGGAACCACCGGTCTGTTTCTTCGTAATCACATTGATAACCGCTCCCAATCCCATATTGGAATACTGAATCGGAGGCTGGGAACAGTATTGTATCTTTGAGATATTATCGCTTGGGATAGATGCAAGATCTACCGATGATGACGGGACACCGTTAATCAGTATCTTCACACCTTTACCATCGCTGGAACTGACTGTCAGATCAGATACCAAAATCTTGGGTAATGTCTGTATTGCCTGAATCGCCGTTGGAAACTGTTGTTTTTCCGACCGCGTAAGAATATAGTCCTTATGATCAGAGAAACGGTTCACCATCTCTGCTGTAACTACTACTTCATCAAGTGTAGTGGACAAAGAGTCGGCCTTTACTTCTTGCTGGGCATGTGCCAACAACGGAAACAATAACACGAGAGTGATAAAAGATTTTTTCATGCTTTGATATTTTTTCGCAAAGCAAGTGAAAAAGTCTCATACAGACCTGAAAAATAGTCTGACATTTATCTGATATTTTCTGACAATATTGCATATCAATTATTTACGCGAAGCTCATAAGAGTCTCCTCGGTTGCAGATTATTTCTATATTTGTTGCAGAGAGAGCAGTTTTAGTGCGTCTTACCAAGGTATATAGTGACTCATCGGCATTGCTTTTGTTGCCCCAAAGTGATGAGCAAAGCGTAGTTTTATCAACCCTCATATCCGGTGCATCAAGAAGCATTTGGGCAAACCGCCTCTGCATAGGAGTAAGTTTAATTCCGTCAAATGGATTACCAACTGAAGATATTGAAGCATCTGTCATACCCGGCAATCTGGTGTACTTTCGATGCAACACAAACATACTCGCCATTGAGAAAATCGAGAGAGAAAAGAGAATACCGGGCAATGTCTGATCCGAGGCACTGAATACGGATGCCATAGAGCAGTCGGCGAAGCCTTGTATCTGTACGGCATAACCATCAATCGCACGCTCAGGTATAAGCATTATAGAATCCGATGCGATCTTATTTCCAAGGATTTTGGGAGGTGCATTATGCCTGTCAACCAAAGCAAGAGTGAAATATGCTTCTTCTTTAAGAACAGGATTTCTGAAATTGATATCGGTCGCCTGATATATGATAGGCTTATGGGTAGCTCTGTGCATCTGACGAAGTGCGGCTATAGTATCAGGACAAGTCCACAACTCGCTCTTTTCATTAGCCAGTGCAATCATAGCGTCATTAAGATCCTGTGTAATATGCTGCTTGGCATTTGAATAAGATATGCAGCATGACACAATTGATGCCAACATAAGCACCATTGGCAACAACATAGCATAATGGAGAGATGTTCTATGAAGTTTGTCAATCATATTCAAATGAATATTAATTTAGTATATGATAAAAAATTAAATTTATGATGTAAATATTTAATTTTCAGACGGTAAATTTGCAAAAATCCCAGAATTTAGTAATTTAAAGGAAAAGTTTCGCTGCTTTTTCACATGAAAACTACTAATTCCAGGGACTCGGTCAAAGTTAACCAAATCCTCCCGATTATGCAAAAGCATTTTGTAATCTACATTTAGAAAAGCTAGATAAAGTTTCCAATAAGAAGTGCAACGACATTCATTGACCAGTTCAAATTTGTGGTTGAAGGCAATTACAAATGTAAGTACAACAACGGCTATATCGCAATGAGCGACACTCATGCCGCCTGTATGAACTTCGTCAACGCTCTGGAGAAGATAACCGGCATCATCGCCCAGTATGAGGATCGGACGGCGAAACTAAAAGCCGACGTTCCCCAGCTCGAAGCCATTATCTCCAAGACATGGGGCAAGGAGGATGAGTTGAAGCAGCTCAAATCCGAACTTGCCGCCCTCGACCGTAAGATCTCCGCTGAGTTAGCACCCACCCACGAAGTGCCGGACACCGAATGGGAGGCAAACACGATGAGTATGACGGTACGGAGAATAAGCAGGAGCAATCCCAACAGTCTCAGCCGGATGTCAAGGCAGAAACATCCGTCAAGACCGTGAATGTCCAGACAACCGATAAGTCCTCAATAGTGGCTGAACCTCAACCTCGTTATTCAATGATGGCAAATGCGCCGCGTTTCCCTGCTCGACAATCCGGTATTTGCCAATCCACAATAGACAGGTCAGGCTTCAATGCTTGGTCTGTCTATTGTTTTTCTATGAGTTGTAGAAAATTTACTTAATTGTTAATTACATATCTAACAATCAGAGGTGTAAGGCTTTCGTATGTCAGAAATTTTCACTAACTTTACAATCGATATGAAACATATGTTCAATACATATTTTGAAGGAGTCAATGCTGACCTGTGCTACTCTATTTGTAAGAGTCATGGTTACAGAAAAGTTTTCGCTAAAGGTGAAAGATTCTGTTATGAGGGTAAGCCTGCGTACTATTTGGGTTTCATAGAATCAGGTTACTTCAAGCATATCGTGAGGGATTTCAAGGGAAAGGAACAAATTATAGGATTTTTCTTTAAGGATGCTTTGGTTGCCGATTATCTTTCAATTTTGGAAAATGCGGATGCAAGGAGCGAGATTGTCGCTGCTACAAAAGCCAAAGTTATTATCTGCGAAGGGGATATTGTCAATGAGGTAATGTCCAGACATACGGAAGCGCGACAGGAATTATCAAAAATGATTATGTGCCAGACTTATGACAGGCTGATTGATCTATACAAGAAGTCTCCAAAAGAAAGATACTTATATCTGATAAAAAGCTGTCCGGAGATACTTCAACAGATAAACTTAAAAGAACTTGCTTCTTACCTGAAGATTACCCCTACTTATCTTAGCCGTATTCGTAAAAGCCTTCTCACCGAATAATTTACTCTATAATAAATCAAAGTGTCCCGAAAGTTTTATCATCTCTTTCGGGACACTTTATTGTTGAATGTTATCGACGTTGCTTATTTTCCCAATGGATAGCCTATGACATTGTTCATGATAGGAATCTGATTGACGTTCAGACCAAGCAGTTCCTTTATGG
>JAAVCX010000033.1 GCA_014802105.1 Bacteroides sp.
CCATCACTGTTGAACGAGCAAACTTGCAGAAGCCTCACGCAGAATATGTGTAAAAACACCAACTGCTGACGCTCACGCGCCCGCTGATGGCGGAATATACATATCCACAAGGCATCTACCGTTTGCTACATTCCTGACAGTGATTGAAATTTTCCAGGTTTCAGATAGTCAAGAAAGAGCGCCGAGTAAACGCTTCCTAAAATGTCTTTGCAGAGCAAAGCGCTCCGCGATAACTGCCGACCCTCCCACGTTGCCCTTGACCGGGCTTCCGCAGTGCGGTCTGCGATTGCGAAGTTAGAGAAAAGTTTTGATACAGAAAAATGATTTGCCCAAAATTTAAAGTAAAATTATTGGGGAATAAAGTTGATTATGAGAATTATGAGTAACTTTGTGTATGGAAACGAATCGAGTAAATGAAATCATTCTTTACCAACCGGACGATACCCTCGCTCTTGACGTGAGGGTCGAAGATGATTCGGTGTGGCTCAACCGAACTCAGATTGCAGAATTATTTGGAAGAGATGTAAAGACCATCGGGAAACATATTACCAATGCCTTGAAGGAAGAATTATCAGGAATGTCAGTTGTCGCAAAATTTGCGACAACTGCTGCTGATGGTAAAACTTATCAAGTAGAACATTATAATTTAGAGATGATTACGTCGATCGGATATCGAGTAAAATCTCCCCGAGGTATACAATTTAGGATATGGGCAAATAAAATCCTAAAGGAATATCTTCTTCGTGGTTATTCCATCAATCAGCGTCTGATGCAACTGGAAGACAGGATCGACCGACGATTGTCGCAGCATGACCGCCATCTGCTCCAACTTGATGAAAAGGTGGATTTCTTTGTGCGATCTTCTCTCCAACCCAAAGAGGGAGTCTTCTTCAACGGCCAGATATTTGATGCGTATGCGCTTGTTGCCGACCTTATCCGTAAGGCAAAGACGCGGATTGTAGTTATCGACAATTATATTGATGATTCGGTATTGGTTCAACTTTCTAAGCGTAGGCCCGGGGTGACGGTGGATATTTATGATGGTCTGATTTCAAAGCAACTGAAACAGGACGTGGAGAAACATAATGAACAGTATCCCGGCGTAACCCTCCATAAATACACCAAAGCTCACGACCGCTTTCTGATAATCGATGAAGACGTTTACCATATAGGAGCATCCCTCAAAGACCTCGGCAGGAAACTATTCGCCTTCTCCAAAATGGACGTCATGACCGGCACAGCGTTATTAGAAAACATGCTCTGAAAGTTATATCGGAAGTATAATCTATACATTTAAAATTTACAATCCAAGTGTCTTTCTGGAATAGAATCATCAACACAATCAGCGGATCGTCTGACAATTCGTCCCCTCGGCTTAAGACCTCTCCTGATGCGTCCCGCTATGGCTTTGTGGACGTCGAGATCGGATTGAATGATAATAAGATCCACGATATTGGAGCCGTCAGGTGGGATGGAGCGATATTTCACTCGGCAAATAAACGGGAGTTGATGACTTTTCTTAAGGATGTGGATTTTGTCTGTGGACATAATATCATCAACCATGATGCCAAATATCTGTTTGGCGAAGACACGTCAGCCCACAGGCTGATTGATACTCTGTATGTGTCACCGTTGCTTTTTCCCCAGCGTCCCTATCATCATTTGGTCAAGGACGACAAGCTGATAAGTGATCAGGTCAACAATCCTGTCAACGATTGTGAGAAAGCCCGCGACCTGCTGATGGACGAGGTAGCTCGTTGGAGTACTCTTTCAGCGGCCAGACAGATGATTTTTGCGACACTGCTAATAGCCACCGACGAGTTCAGTGGTTTTCTGGCGTTTGTCAATGCTGAAGTCGGCCATCCCGAGACTCTGGCCGAGCAAATCCGTTCGGAGTATAGCGACCTGATATGCCAACATGCCGACATTGAGAGCGCCATACGTCTTTATCCGCGCGAACTGGCCTACGCGCTTGCTCTGATAGGCACCGGTGATCATCGGTCGATCACTCCGCCGTGGGTTCTTCACAACTTCCCCAATGTGGAAAATCTTATAAGCCGACTCAGACACACCAAGTGTAGCGAGGGCTGTGCCTACTGCAACAAAGAGCTTGACGTCCATATCAATCTCTATCGATTCTTCGGCTATGAAAAGTTCCGCACATACGACGGAGAGCCGCTCCAGGAGAATGCAGTCAGAGCGGCTGTCGACCGTCAATCTCTTCTGGCCATTTTCCCCACCGGAGGAGGTAAATCGCTGACATTCCAGTTGCCCGCCCTGATGGAAGGGCGCTCGGTTCATGGTCTCACCGTTGTCATTTCACCCCTTCAGTCATTAATGAAAGACCAGGTAGACAATCTGGCTGAAAGAGGTATTACCGACGCTGTCACTATCAACGGTCTGCTGGATCCTATCAGTCGCTCAGAGGCTATCAGCCGGGTGATGGGAGGAGATGCCTCCTTGCTCTACATCTCTCCCGAAATGCTCAGGTCAAAGACGATCGAGAAAATCCTGCTGGCACGCCATGTGGTGCGTATCGTCATTGACGAAGCTCATTGTTTCTCCTCGTGGGGACACGACTTCAGGGTAGATTATCTCTATATAGGCAAATTCATCAGCCAATACCTGAAAAAGAAGAAGACCTGCGGAGCCATACCTGTGTCCTGTTTCACAGCCACAGCCAAGCAGAAAGTGATCCAGGATATCTGTGACTACTTTAAAAAGACGCTGAATATTGATTTTAAAATCTATGCCTCCTCAGCAGCCCGTCAAAACCTGCGCTACTCTGTGATCCACGCAGACACCGACGACGACAAATACTTGAAGTTACGCTCTCTGATAGCAAACTCTTCATCACCCACCATCGTGTATGTCTCACGCACAAGACGCACAAGACAATTAGCCGAAAAACTCACCCGCGACGGATTTAAAGCGTTGCCTTTCAACGGCCGGATGGATGCTGAAGACAAGATAGCCAATCAGGAAGCCTTTATGACCGACCGTGTACGCATCATTGTAGCCACCTCGGCTTTTGGTATGGGAGTGGACAAAAAAGATGTGGGCCTGGTCATACACTATGATATCTCCGATTCTTTAGAGAATTATGTCCAGGAAGCCGGTCGTGCCGGTCGCGACCCCAGTCTCAAGGCCCGTTGTTTTGTCTTATACAGTGACAGCGATCTTGACAAACACTTCATCCTACTCAACCAGACCAAACTAAGCATCAGCGAGATACAACAGATTTGGAAAGCTGTAAAGGATCTGACCAAACAACGTCTACGCGTGTGTAGCTCCGCTCTGGAGATAGCCCGCAAGGCTGGGTGGGATGACTCGGTCACTGACATAGAGACACGTGTCAGGACAGCTCTGGCGGCTCTGGAGCAAGCCGGCTATCTGGAGCGTGGCAACAATGTCCCTCACGTCTATGCAACAGGTATAACCGTAAAAAACCTTGAGGAAGCCCGACGGCGCATCACTGAATCCCTGCTTTTTGAAAACGAGGAAATTGAGAAAGCTGTCCGCATCATAAAGTCGCTGATCTCACAGAAGTACACCGCCAAAGCCTCAAATGCTGAAGCCGAGTCTCGTATCGATTATCTTGCCGACATCCTCGGGCTAAGCAAGGGGGATGTGATCTCGAGTGTGGTGCGTATGAGACAAGAGGGTATTCTTGCCGACTCGAAAGACATTTCCGCCTATCTGCACGACATCGGTGAATCGGAAAACAGATCCAAACGGCTGTTGGAACGCTTCACCAGACTTGAGCGATACCTGCTCGGACATCTCTCTGTCGATCCATTGCGTATCTCCTACAAACAGCTCAACGACAACGCTCAGAAAGAGGGTATCGAGACGGCGACTGAAAAAGACATCCGCACTTTACTATATTTTCTAACAACCAAAGGCTACACCCGCAAAAAAGAGGACTGCTCCCACAATGTAGAACTGTCGAGCATGACAGATACTACATCAACCATGAGACGCTTTGAGAAGCGTCTGGAGATCTGTCAGTTTACAATCGGCTGGCTCTATCGGCTCACTACCCTGATTAGTGATGAGAGAGAGGGAAAGAGCAATGATGTCAGGTTTTCAATAGTCGAGTTGCTGAACGACCTGAAATCTACCGGCAACAGCCTGGTGACAAACATGAGCGACGTGCAGATGGAAGATGTGGAGGAAGCGCTTCTATATCTGTCAAAGATCGGAGCCCTGAAACTTGAAGGAGGTTTTCTCGTGCTCTACAACGCTATGGACATCCGCCGCCTCAAAGACAGCAGATCACGATATAAACAAGACGATTACCGCATGCTCAGCGAGTTCTACCGGCAGAAAATTCAACAGATCCATATCGTGGGCGAATATGCCAACCTGATGGTAAGCGACTACGATGCCGCGCTGCAATACGTGCATGATTACTTTCAGTTGGACTACAAACGGTTTATTTCAAAATATTTTAAAGGAGAGCGTTTGTGTGAGATCGAGCGTAACGTAACTCCCGAGAAATACCGACACATTTTCGGCTCACTCTCCGTCAGGCAGATGGATATTATCTCTGACAATAAATCCCGCTGTATCGTGGTGGCAGCCGGTCCGGGCAGCGGTAAAACCAGAGTATTGGTACATAAGCTCGCCTCGCTGCTCTTGCTCGAAGATGTCAAGCACGAACAGTTGCTTATGCTCACATTCTCGCGAGCGGCCGCCACAGAGTTCAAGCAGCGCTTGCTGGATCTGATCGGCAATGCAGCCCACTTTGTCGAGATCAAGACATTTCACTCCTATTGTTTCGATCTGTTGGGAAAAATCGGTAGTATCGACAGTGCCGGAAGCGTGGTGGCAAAGGCGGCCCAAATGATTGTAAACGGAGAAGTAGAACCCAACCGCATAGCTAAGACCGTCCTGGTCATAGACGAGGCTCAGGACATGAGCAACGATGAGTATACGCTGATACACGCCCTGATGTCATTCAACGAGGATATGCGCGTCATAGCCGTGGGGGATGACGACCAGAATATATTTGAGTTTCGAGGTTCTGACTCGCGCTACATGACACTCCTCCGAAAGGAACCTGATGCCCGATTTATAGAAATGACCGACAATTACCGCAGTTCACGCCGGGTAGTTGAATTTGCCAACTCTTTTGTAAATCATATAGAGAGCCGGATGAAGACAACCCCTATTATTTCCAGAAAAACTGAAGAAGGGGGTGTCTACCTGCGCCATCATGTCTCCCGCATAATGTATCAGCCGCTTGTCGAAGACCTGATCAGACATCGTCGCGGAGGGTCGGTCTGTGTCTTGACTCAGACCAATGAAGAGGCCGTGATACTCGTCGCTATGCTGCGCATGAATGGATTGAACAGCAAACTGATCCAGAGCATGGATGGCTTCAGATTTTGGAATATGGCTGAAGTGCGCATGTTTCTCAAACTGATAGATCGTGGTGCCAATACACCCGTCATTCCCGATGAAATATGGCTACAAGCCAAACAAAAGACTCTATCCATGTATGCTGACTCATCAAGCCTTCACTACCTTAAACGCTGTCTCTCTCTATTTGAAGAGACTAACAGAACCAAATATATCACAGATTTCAAGGAATTTATCTTCGAATCGTCCATCGAGGACTTCTGTGATCTCTCGGGTGCGGACGTGGTGGTATCCACTATCCACAAAGCCAAAGGCCGCGAGTTTGACGACGTCTTTATGCTCATCACCAACCCTCAGAATATCGGAGATAAAGAACTGAGACGATACTACGTCGGCATGACACGGGCCAGAGAGCGGCTGTTCATCCACACCGACTCATCGCTTTTCGACCATCTGCATGCCGACCAACACATTGTTAATCAGAAGCAATATGATATACCCGACAGGGTTGTACTGCAATTATCCCACCGGGATGTCAATCTCGGATTTTTCAAATCACGTAAGAAGGATATACTCTCCCTCAGAGCCGGTCAGACCCTCCGTTTTGCCAATAACTATCTTTATGAGGAGAACAGTGACAAGAGCCTTGCCCAACTCTCTGTGAAGATGCAGGATGACCTGAGGCAATGGGCAGAAAAAGGCTACACGGTCGACAGAGCGTCGATAAGATTCATCGTGGCCTGGCGCCCTAAAGATGCACCCCGCGAAGAGAAGGAACATGCCGTGATGCTTGTCGATCTGACGCTCAAAAAAGATGTGACGGGATATTCTCCCGTTGGCCGAAGTGTCTGATCAGGTCGGCCGATCGGCCGCATGGTTTTTGACTTTTTTCTTGCCTAATTGACAGGTTATTACTAATTTCGTGGCCGACGATCTCATACCTTCACCGATTATCATGAAAAAACTCATATCTCTTGTGCTGACAGTCTTCATCTCCCTGTCGGCCTCAGCTCTGACCCCGGCCTACTCCGCTTCAATGATCAGCTCCCACGGCAAGGAATGGTCGGCCGACAAGTCCTGGGACTATGTGAGCGGTCTGGTGGCCAAGACCATACTGATGTATTGCGACCAATACCCCGATGACGATCTTTCCGCCCAGGCCTACGCCTGGTGTAAGACCTACGCTGACAATGCCATCAAATCCGACGGCAACTTCAAGAGCTTCAAGAAAGGCAGTCTCGACAATATAGCCTCGGGCAAGGTGCTCTTTGACCTCTACGCCCGCGAATCGGCCGGCAACCCCACGGGCGGCGACCGCTACCGGCTGGCAGCCGAGTATCTCTACAAATATCTGCGCAACGACTACACCCGCATCACTCTCGACGAGGGAAACGGATGTTTCATACACAAGGACTCCTACCCCTACCAGATGTGGCTCGACGGCCTCTACATGGGCGCGGCCTTCTATGCTGAGTATCTCGCCACCTTTGCCCCCGACGACAACGAGGCCTGGGCCGACATAGCCTTGCAGTTCACCACAATACACTCCCACACCTACGATGCCGATAAATCTCTCAACTATCACGGGTGGAGTGCCAAACCATCTGACTCAAATTCTTTCTGGGCCAACACCGGCAATCCCAACAAGGGGTGTAGCAAAGAGTTCTGGGGCCGCGGCATGGGATGGTATGCGGCCGCCCTGGTCGACGTGCTGGCCATGATGCCACCCTCACATCCCGACTACGGAAAAATCTCTGAAATCTTCACTCAGGTAGCCGATGGCATCTGCCGATGGCAGGACACTCAGAGCGGTGTGTGGTATCAGCTCCTGCAATACGACGACTCGTTTGTGAGTGCCAAAGGCCGACGCAACTATCTCGAGGCCTCGGCTTCGTCAATGTTCACCTACGCCCTGCTGAAAGGCATCAGACTCGGACTGCTCGATAAGGCCAAATACTCTCCCATAGCTCTGAAAGCCTACGATGGACTCATCGACACCTTCATCACGGAGAGCCCCGACGGCGGCATAGACATCAACAATATCTGCCGATCGGCCGGACTCGGACCCTCCAACAAACGCGAGCGCAACGGCTCGGCCGACTACTATCTCGACGGCAGCGACGTCAACATCGTCTCCAACGAAGGTAAAGGCATCGGCTCGTTCATCATGGCGAGTCTCGAGTATGAGAAACTCACCGGCACGTCATCGGTAACCGTCACTCCCGTCGACCCCTCGTCAACTGAAGTAATGATATTTGACATCTACGGCCGTCGCTGCTCCACCAAGCCCGGAGGCCTCTATATAGAAGTGAGCAACGGCGTAGCCACAAAGAAAATCAATCGCGACTGACCCCGCGGAGCTCTATCCACCCCCCTCCAAGCTCTTGACAATCATTTACCGGCCGACAACACAAATGTTTTTTATGCCGATTTATTTTGGAATTGGGTCGGGATACACTAATTTTGTAGAAAATCAACCCCTGTTACCGAACACTCTATTTCATCATGACACCTAAATATCATCGCATCCTCCTGAAGCTCAGCGGCGAGTCGCTGATGGGCAAACAAGGCTACGGCATCGACACCCAGCGCCTCAACCAGTACGCCCAACAGATACGTCAGATCGTCGAGATGGGCGTCGAGGTAGGCATAGTCATAGGTGGCGGCAACATCTTCCGAGGCCTCTCGGGCGCCGCCAAGGGCTTTGACCGCGTCAAGGGCGACCAGATGGGCATGCTCGCCACAGTCATCAACTCGCTGGCACTCAGCTCGGCCCTGGAGTCGGTAGGCCAGCCTGCAAGAGTGCTCACCGCTATTAACATGTATCCCATCGGCGAACAGTATTCCCATCTGCGCGCCATCGAGACCATCACCCGAGGCGAGGTCGCCATCATGGCCGGAGGCACCGGCTGCCCATTCTTCACCACCGACACAGGCAGCGCCCTGCGCGGAGTCGAGATAGGCGCCGACGTGATGCTCAAGGGCACACGCGTCGACGGCGTCTACACAGCCGATCCCGAGAAAGATCCCTCAGCCACCAAATTTGACCGCATCAGCTACGACGAAGTGCTCGAGCGAGGTCTCAAAGTGATGGACATCACCGCCACAGCAATGTGTCGCGAAAACGGCCTCCCCATCGTGGTGTTTGACATGGACACCCCCGGCAACCTCCTGAAAGTAATCTCGGGCGAGAATATCGGCACCGAGGTGTACTGATCCCCCCTTTCCGGCCCCCACACCACTCCACAACTAAAAAAATCAATCACAGCCGACGCCAAACACCGCGTCCATTAACACATACATCAATCATGGAACCATCTGACTATCTGCTCCCGGCCGAAGAGAAAATGGAAATGGCCGTTGCATATCTCGACGAAGCTCTCGCTCATATACGAGCTGGCAAAGCCAATCCCAAGATCCTTGACGGCATACGTGTGGAATATTACGGCTCGACCGTGCCCATCTCCAACGTAGCCAATGTATCAGTGCCCGACGCACGCACTATCATGATCACCCCCTGGGAGAAACCGATGTTCAAAGAGATCGAGAAAGCCATCATCAACTCAGAGCTCGGCATCATGCCCGAGAACAACGGCGAAGTGATACGTCTCTCCATCCCCCCGCTGACCGAAGATCGACGCAAGATGCTCGTCAAGCAGTCCAAGGCCGAGGCCGAGACAGCCAAAGTATCGGTGCGCAACGCCCGCCGCGACGCCATCGACGGCCTCAAGAAAGCCGTCAAGCAGGGCATGAGCGAAGACGTCTCCAAAGACGCCGAAGCCCAGGCTCAGAAGCTCCACGACCGCTACCTCAAGAAGATCGACGACCTCTTCGCCGCCAAGGAGAAAGAGATACTCACCGTCTGATCCCAACGCCCCAGCGGGCCAAGCATATCAGTATCATGTAAGGGACAAAGCCACCGGCTTTTGTCCCTTACATATTTTTTTGCTACCTTTGCGTTGGAAAAACCCTCTTATTAAAATGTATTTCGACCAGACTGACCTCAGCGACGATGTGCTTGACGCCCTCGATGCCATGCACTTCGGCGAGTGTACCCCCATACAGGAACAGGCTATTCCCGTCATCTTCGAGGGGCGCGATCTCATAGCCGTGGCCCAGACCGGCACCGGAAAGACCGCCGCCTACCTCCTTCCCGTCATCGACATGCTCGCCGACGAGCCCGAGGCCAAAGAGACTGTCAGCTGCATAGTCATGTCGCCCACACGCGAGCTGGCCCAGCAGATCGACTGTCAGCTCGAAGGCTTCTCCTACTACCTGCCCATCTCGAGCGTAGCTATATATGGAGGCACCGACGGAAAGGAATTTGCCCGTCAGCAGAACGGTCTGAAACGCGGTGCCGACGTAGTCATAGCCACCCCCGGTCGACTGATAGCCCATCTGCAGCTCGGAGGCATCGATCTGAGCAAAGTGAAATACTTTATCCTCGACGAGGCCGACCGCATGCTCGACATGGGTTTCTTCGACGACATCATGCAGATCGTCAAGCATCTGCCTGCCGACCGTCAGACTCTGATGTTCTCGGCTACAATGCCTCCCAAAATTCAGCAACTCGCCAAAGCCATCCTGCGCGATCCCGCCGAAATCAAGATAGCCGTCTCGCGTCCCACCGAGAAGATCGACCAGAGCGCCGCCGTAGTCTACGAAAACCAGAAGACCGCAGTGCTCAAACATCTATTCCGCACAATCAGCGACAAGAGAGTCATCGTCTTCTCCTCCTCCAAACTCAAGGTCAAGGATCTGGCTAAAACCCTGCGCAAAGAAGGCTGGCAGGTCGGTGAGATGCACAGCGATCTCGACCAGGATCGCCGCGAAGAAGTGATGAGAGACTTCCGCGCCGCACGTCTCGACATAGTGGTCGCCACCGACATCATAGCCCGAGGCATAGATATAGACGACATAGCTCTCGTAGTCAACTATGATGTCCCCCACGAAGAGGAAGACTATGTCCATCGCATCGGCCGCACGGCTCGTGCAGGTGCCGGAGGTGCCGCAGTGACCCTGATCAGCGTCGACGAGCAATGGAAATTTGGCCGTCTCGAGAAATTCCTGGGCTACGAAGTCACCAAGCGTGAACTCCCCGCCGAGATAGGCCAGACCCCGCCCTACAATCCCAATTCACGCGGCTCCTCGAGCCGTGGACACCTCGGTCGCAACGGAGGCTCTCGCGGACGCTCACGCTCAGTAGCCAAAGCCTCTGATGGCCCTCGCAAGGAAGATAACCACAAAAACTCCTCAAAAGGACGCCGACCCAAGCGCCGTGACAACCGTCAGGCTTCAGCCCCCGGGCAGTCCGACCACGCAGCCACAGCCTCCAATTCAGCCCCGGCCCCCTCGCCGGCGACCGACAACACCCCTGCACCCCCCTCCTCCTCCCGGCCCAAACCCTCCCGCCGTCATGGCCGCCGCAAACCCTCCTCAGGCAAAGGCAAACCGGGACAAACACCCTCAGCGCCGGCCCAGGCTCCCGACCGGGACTGATACCGCCAAACTCCCTTTCCCGACTACCTGAAGCCACCCTCACCCCAACCAACATCCATCACGTTTCATCAACCATGTCGCGACTCGCTATCCTCCCGCTGCTGACAGCCCTCCTGTCACTGCCATCTATCCAGGCCTCCGAGCCCGTCACCCGACTCTTTCCACGCTACGAGCGCTCGACTTCGATATACTCCGACACCACCATCACCGATCTCACCGTGCTCAACGACTCCCTCACAGCGGTTCCTGCCGACGCGCCGGTGATGAACACCCTCTTCTTTGACGGACGCATAGAGATCGACGACGAGGGCTCCGTAGAACCCGGCGAGCCTATCCTGGGCGACTCTCTCGCCTTTGAATACATTGACTTCAACCCCTATCCGCTATCATCGTCGAGACTCAAACCGGTAGTCTTCGACACCTTCCATCTGCTTGATCCCCTGCCGCTCGACAACAATATGGGCATCTACGAGGGCATCAGCCCCTACGCAACCGAGTGGATCACCCGAGCCACCGACCAGGAAGCGCTCATACGCCATGCCCGACAGCGCTACGTCATAGACCATCCCGAACTCATCATCTATAACGAAGCCCATCTGCCGGCGCCACCCAAGAAATTCACGGCCACGGTCGATCCGGCTACCGCCACAATCCTCCTGGCCGAGAAAATCCCTACCAAAGACAAGGTAGCCACTCCTACTCTCAAAGCCACCTTCGACCGTCGTCACTGGGTCAAGAAATTCAACGCCGACCTACAGTTCTCACAGGCCTACATTTCCCCCAACTGGTATCAGGGAGGCAACAACAACCTCAATGCCCAGCTCAACCTCTACTATAACGTAAAGCTCAATCCCGCATTTCACGAAAAACTGCTCTTCGAGAACACCTTCCAGTATAAACTCGGCCTCAACAATGCCCCCGAGGACGAGGTGCGCAACTATTCGATCTCGGCCGATCTCTTCCAGTGGAACATGACCGCCGGATATAAATCGACCCACAACTGGTACTACTCGGTCAACTCCCAGTTCAAGACCCAGCTGTTCAACAACTACAAACCCAATTCCAACACCCTCAAAGCCGGCTTCATGTCGCCCGGCGAGCTCAACGTCGGTGTCGGTATGACCTACAACCGTTCCAACAAGAAAAAAACCTTCACGGTCGACGCCAGCATCTCACCCTTCTCCTACAACCTCAAGGTAGTGCGCGACAATCGTCTGAACGTCAAGTCCTACGGCATCGAGGAGGGTCACCACTCGGTGAGCGAGTACGGTAGCAGCGCCGAAGGCAAGATCTCATGGCAGATCTGCGAGAACATCTCGCTGCGCTCACGCCTCTTCGCCTTCACCGACTATGACTACATACAGGGTGACTTCGAGAACACCCTCTCGTTTACCATCAACCGTTTTCTCTCGACCCAGATCTTCGTCCACATGCGCTACGACTCCTCCTCGCCCTATGTCGAGGACACCGACTGGCACAAGTTCATGATGAAGGAAATACTGTCGTTTGGCTTCACCTACAAATTTGCCACCAAATAACCCTCAGCTCCATGAAGGGTCTACGACATCTGAGAGGGTGCTTAATTTCAATAGCTTTTAATCACGCGCCTAAGATACTCCCGGCCTGCCTCATCCTGGCCTCGGCCCTCTGTGGCTCGGCCGACAATACCCTGAGAGGAAAACGCCTCCATCCGCGCACCGCCCCACTCAGCCAAGTCTCCACCACAACGACAGCCCGAACCGACACCCTGCGTCAGCCCACATCCGGCCAGGTGGAGCTCTCGGGCTATGACAAACCCTTGCGCTCGGCCTACGAGTCCTTTCTGCTCACCAATCTCACCCCGCGCACCCTACGGGCGCTCTGCGTCACACTCGACTATTACGACATGGAAGGGCGACAGCTCCATCAGCGTTGCGACACGCTGCCTGTCTCAGTGCCTCAGGGCGAGACACGCATGGTCAGACTATCGACCTGGGACACTCAACGATCCTATTACTACCATCTCGGACGCCGTCCGCTCACACCCCGGGTCACCCCCTACTCCATCAAGGCCCGGGTCGACTTCGTGACCCTCGCCCCAGAGGCTACCCCTGCTTCACACCCTTGAATGTCATGCGGTGAAACGGTGTAGGCCCCAGCAGCCTGATAGCCGCCAGATGATCAGCCGTGGGATACCCCTTGTTGACCTCCCAGTGATAGCCGGGATAATCGGCCGCGAGCCGCTCCATCAGTTCGTCACGATGAGTCTTGGCCAGAATCGAGGCCGCCGCTATATTTCCGTATGTTGCATCCCCCTTCACCACCGTCAGATAAGGTGTGTCGCCGTAAGGCTTGAAACGGTTACCGTCTACCACTATATGTCCCGGACGTATCGCCAGAGAGTCCAGAGCCCTGTGCATAGCCAGGATCGACGCATTGAGGATATTTATCTCGTCTATCTCCCTGTTGTCGGCCCACCCCACAGCCCACGCCAAAGCATCGCGCTCGATCACGGGGCGCAGCTCTGAGCGCCGCTGTTCCGAGAGCTTCTTGCTGTCATTGATCAGTGGATTGCTGTAACCGTCGGGCAAGATCACGGCCGCCGCACACACCGGCCCGGCCAGACACCCCCTGCCCGCCTCGTCAGTCCCCGCCTCGAGCATGAAAGCCACGCTCGCCGAGGGGAGGATCTTAGAGCTTTTCTCAGATTTCATCTACGAAACCATATCCCAGACCCGACTTATTCACCAGATTGCGCGAATAGGTGCCGAGCTTCTTGCGCAGACGCGAAATATTCACGTCCACCAGACGAGGATTGTTCAGCTCCTCGCCGGGCCACGCCGCCGCAAAGATCTCCTCGCGCTTGAACAGATGATTGCGCGAGCGTATCAGCATATTCAGGATGGCAAACTCGGTCGGACTCAGCGACACCGACTCTCCGTCGATGATCAGGCCGTGGGAGTCGACATTGAGCAACAGTGTGCGATACTCGATAGTGCGCCGCGAAGCCATGGGGGCCATGTTGCGGTGACGTCTCAACACCGAGCGCACTCGCGCAAGCATCTCTCTCAGAGAGAACGGTCTCACTATATAGTCGTCGGCTCCGGCATTAAGACCCTGGATTATATCATTCTCCCCGTCACGGACAGTACAGAATATCACGGGCACTCCGGCCGTCAGCGGATCATCCTTCATGCGCTCGAGCAACTCAAAGCCGTCGATCTCACCCGGGAGATCTATTTCTGAGATTACAAGTGAAAACTCGTCGAGGGGAAGACGCAATGCCTCCATACCGTCGGATGCGACAGTGATATTATAGCCTTCACTCTGCAGATTCTCGCTAAGCAACATGACGATTGACTCGTCACTGTCCACAATAAGGATGCCGGGTGAAGCAACAGCAGCTGATGATGACGTCGGGTTACTCAAGGTTATAGAAAAAGGATAATGATGGTTATAAAAAATATCTGATTACATCTTATTTCAGAGTCTGCGCCACGATACTCTGACACAGACAATGCCTATAACCATCCGGCTCGTCCCGGAGCATTATTAAGACCAGCCTCGGTCGCTCCATACATTCTGAAGCGTCTGACTGAAAAATCTTAATTGTCTCTAAGACAACCACGAATAGGAATATCGGCAATAAGAATAAATCGTTTCAATGCAAATTTACAACTTTTATGCAAAAAATTTCAGCGTGTAACAATAATGTATGAAAATTGCAATAGGATTGTCACTATACACCTCTGCCGACGGCCGTTTTTTAAAGCACTCTCTTCAATTTCTACCGAGAATATTTCGTGATATGGGGAATTTGTTTTACTTTTGTGGTCTGTAACGGGGTGTCAACCCGTCTATTATCTGAAAAAAAATCTATAAAACACAATGGCAAATACTCCCAAAAACGAAGAAACCCGCACCGCCGTAGATGAGGTAAACGACACCCTCACAGGCCTCGGTGCAAAGGTTCAGGAAAATTCACGCTTCATCATGTATGCAACCTGCGCCGTAGCTGTCGTGGTAATAGCTGTTCTTGTCTACATCTATGCTTTCCGTCAGCCCGGCATCCAGGCCGCCAACGAGGCTCTCGGTCAGGCCGACATGGAGCTCCTGATGGGCAACGACAGCATCGCCCTTGCTAAATACGAGCAGGTGGCCGACAATCACGGATACAAGGCCGGCGATCTGGCTTCGCTCAACGCCGCTGCCCTCCTCTACAAGCAGGGCAAATACGAGGAAGCTATCAAGCGCGCCAAGGCCTACTCGGCTTCAGAGTCGATCATCGGCGCCGCCGCATGCAGCCTCGAGGGTGACTGCTATGTCAATCTCAAGAACTATGACGAGGCCCTCGCATGCTTCAAGAAGGCTGTTAAGGTCAGCGACAACAATCCCGCCTACACTCCCGTGTTCATGCTCAAGCAGGCCACCGTGCTCCACGAGCTCAAAGACTACAAGGCCGAGGCCGAGGTCTATGAGGCTATCAACAAGGACTATCCCAAATATGGACCCTCGATGGGCATCGACATCCAGAAATATATCGAACGTGCCAAAGCCCTCGCCGCCGCTAAGTAAATAATCGACTTCAGCATATCTGGATCGCCGCCCTGCTCCCTGCAAGGCGGCGATCTTCTTTTATCTGCAACTCCTGTACTTCTGAGATTACATCCCCTGACCTGAAGATGGTACCAATGAGTCGATCGATTTTGTGAAAGTACAGCGTGGGTAGCTCATCTACTATGATACATCAATGGGAGGTTACCTTTGGAGTACAAAGTTGCGTTATTGAAACATTTTAAGCAGTGATCTCAGAAAAAAATCGCACATTTCACTTTTAAGTGAAATATTTGTTGTAACTTTGCGTTATATTAATATATATGAGTGAAGTAGAACTAATTTTATTGGAAGAAGGCAATCAATGCACTCTCTATTCCATTCAATTTAACTCGGAAGATACCTCCGAGTATGAACGCTTCTATAATAAATTCATAGAAGATGCCAAACTCAATAGGGATCTTCTGCGTATTGTCCAGATACTTGGGAAAATTGCCGACGAAGGTGCACTTGAACGCCGATTCCGCCCCGAAGGGAAGATGAATGATTCAGTGGTAGCTCTACCGGTACTTTCGTCGAAATTACGATTATATTGTCTGCGTCTTTCCAATAGTATCCTTGTTCTTGGAAACGGTGGAGTTAAAAATTCACGTACATACGAAGAAGATGATTCATTACGTGGATATGTACTTAATCTTCAAAAATTTGAAGAACTGTTAAAGGAAGGTCAGAAAAATGGTTCTGTGATCATCAGAGAGAGAGTAATTGAAACCGACAACACTTTTGAGTTATGAAAGAAGCAAAGAATACATATCGGAAAATGCTTGCATCTGTTCCGGCTGACATCAAAGCTGAGATAGATTTGTCGTTTGCAGTTTCAGACCGTATAGATGCGCTGATGCATGAACGAGGTCTTTCAAAAAAGCAGTTCGCCGATGCTCTTGGCCGTCGCCCGAGCGAGATAACCAAATGGCTAAGTGGACAACATAACTTTACACTTTCAACTCTGGCGATGCTATCTTCATTCTTCGGTCAGCCAATTGTTACCGTAGGATAGCGTGCTACAGTTATGAATATAACCTTCAATCAATATAAAGGTAGGCTTGATCTCTCAGCTCTTATTGACGGTTGCCGGGAGAAAGGAACACTGTATCATTACGCAAAGGGAGAGATATTCGTTCGTGAGGGAGAAGTTGGAAGGTTTTTTGGGGTTGTGGAGTCCGGTTATTTCAAATACGTCACCGTCACAACGGAAGGTGATGAGGCTGTGGTGGGATTTGCATTTGAGGGAGAGTCGGTCTGTGACTTCAACAATTCCTTCCAAGGAATCCCATCCGAAGTGTCAATCATTGCAGGAAACAAAGCCACTGTGTGCCGGATAAACTTCAGTGATGCTAAAAATATCGTCAGAACACAAATGGACGAATCGAAGGGAACTCTTATATCTGAATTGTTCAGGGAAATCTATCACCGCCATCTCGAACTATACCGTAAGTCTCCAACGGAGAGATACCTCGAACTCATCAACAAACATCCCGACATAATTAATATAGTCACTATGCGGGACATTGCATCATATCTGCTTGTAACTCCGATTTATTTAAGCAGAATACGTAAAAAACTCCTACAAATCAGTCGGAAATAAACTTTGTTTTACGCATATAACAAGCTTATTTCCCAATTTTGCCAATAAAAAAGCCTAACAATTACTATGAATATCTTAATTATCGGAGCTACATCTGGGATTGGCAAAAAACTGTGGAAGCATTATTCCTCAACAGGGAATAAGGTTTCTATTATGGGACGAAGATATGATGTGTTGAACGAAATGGCAATGACGAATCCTGACACCAGCTTTGCTTTTCCCTGTGATATAGCAGACCATCATTCATTCAACAGAGCCTTCTCGTGTATGATAGATAAACTCACCAACATTGATCTTATAATACTGTGCGCCGGAATAGGGGAATTAAATCCTGACCTTGATATTGAAACAGAACTACATACATTGAAAGTCAACGTAGAGGGTTGGACCAACTGTGTCGATACAGCATATAATCAATTCAAAAAACAAGGATTCGGGCATTTAGTGACTGTAACATCTGTTGGTGGACTTCAACCAACACCTATTGCACCCTCTTACAGTGCATCCAAAGCATTTCAGATAAATTACACAAAGTCATTGCAAAAGTTGTCAAAAGACAACGGCATCATAATAACTGAAATACGCCCGGGACTCATTGATACACGAATGGCTAAAGGCGATGGACTGTTTTGGGTAATGTCACCTGATCGTGTTGCCGCCTCTATTGTCAAAGCCATTGAAAAGAAACGTAAAAGATTAATCATCGATTGTCGTTGGCGTTTAATCAATTTCTTTCTGAAACATTTTCAATAAGAGCTTAATTCACTGCCCACCCAATTGTTAGAAGAATATGGATTCGGATGTTATGTCTTGACTCTATGTTCCCTACGGGATGATGTGATAAACCGATCCCCCCGTGCAAGTGCATCTACGGCAGAGTCACCTTACAACCTGCGTGCATGGGATGAAAGTATGCGGTGGCCGAAACGACAGTAGATACACTTGTGTTTCTCGCAATACTCGCGCCTGAGCTGTATCAGGGCCTGGGAGTCGAAAGCATTGCGGCAGGGCAGACCCGCCGAGACAAAAGCCCCCACTATCGAGTTGCGCTCGGGAGCCATCTCCTCGAGCCAGTCGCGCGCACGGACAGTGTGCTGATCGCTGCCGTGGCTGAGCCCCCACGCCATCAGCAGAGGAGCCACCACATTGATGACAAGTATACGCGCCGAAGCCTCGCTCATAGTCTCACAGGCCCGCTCAGAGGCGGCTCCGCCCAGAGTGTAATGATTGGCCCAATAGCCCGAAAGCGGAGCGCGGAAATAGTCGATAGCCTCGGCCGGCGTCTCCATGGTCAGCAGGCGGGCCGAAGGTCTGAAATTATCGGCCAGAAAAGCCGCCAGCACCGCCAGACGCCGGTGAGGTAAATTCTGAGGACGGGTGCGCGACATCTTCCATCCGGGCGAGTCGAGCGGTCTCAACGAGAACTTATGGCTCAGAAAGGCATAACGTCGCGAGAGCTGATCCACGTATGGGTCGTCGCCACGCACGCCCTCCTTATTGAGAAATCCACCCTGACCGAAGAGCAGAGCCTCGAGAGCTACCGACGAGTCGGAATGTTTGCGCATGAAAGCAAGCGGCGTGGCAAGTGCCAGCCGCTCCATAGGGAGTGAATTGAGACCAAAGCCCAAGGCCCGGGCCAGGGTGACATAGACCGCATGATCCCAGTCGCCCGGATGATCGTCCATCAGGGCTGTGAGCCGCGCGGCCTTGTCATAGAGTCTTTCGTAGCCCAGGGCAGCCATCCACGACGTGACATGCAGCGACGAGGTTTCCCTGAATGAATAGGCACACGGCAGGTCTATATCCGAGCGACCTACCAGCCGGTCATATTTCACCGAGAAGTCGGGCGCACAGCGCATCACCATCTGAGGGATGATCTCGCCGTCGCCACGCTTGATAGGAGTATCGTCACAGTCTACCACATGAAGTATCACCGAGTTATATGCCGGATCGCCGTCATGGCCGTGACGATGCCAGTCTGAAGCACGCACATGCATCTCCACGTCGCCGGCCCAGAGCTTCGAGCCAATCCTTATCTTGGCATTGAAGAAATCGGGGCCCGCGTCGGTGTTCAGGCGACCCGGATCGATAATGCTCACCCTCTGACCGTCGACAGTGACCAGATCATCGCTGAGCAAGAGCCGGTGTTGCCACACATAGTGCATCAGCCGCTCCAAAACTGTGGTGCTGTGGGTCTAAAGAGTCAGACCGAACGGTTGAAAGCAACCATCTGGAGAGCTGTCTCGGCAGCTTCGGCTCCCTTGTTGCCGAGGCGTCCGCCGGCACGGTCAAGCGCCTGCTGCTCGTCCAGAGCGGTGATCACTCCAAATATCACGGGTATGTCACACTCGGCATTGAGATGGGTGACTCCCTGGGTGACCGACGAGCAGACATAGTCAAAATGGGGGGTGTCTCCCTTGATGACGCAACCGAGCACTATCACAGCGTCATAGTCGCCGTTCTCGATGAGTTTGGAGGCCGCGAAGGTGAGCTCCACAGCGCCGGGCACACGGTAGACATCAATGTCCTCTTCGCTGTCAAGACCGGCGGCTGTCAGTGTTTCGACAGCTCCGGCGGTAAGGGGATCGGTGATATGGGAGTTCCAGCGGGCGGCTACCACGGCTATACGTACATTTTCAAGCTCGGGAAGAGCGTCGGTCGGGTTGTGGGTGGACATAATTTCAGTATAGAGTATAAAGTATAGAGTATAAAGTATAGAGTTTTTTAGAAAGAGATTTTGGGGTAGGGGTTATTTAGGGAAAATTTTGTGCCAGAGCGAGAGGATGTCGAGCGAGCGTGACTTGGCGTTGTAGAGGGCATCTACTATGCGCCGGTGCTCATCGAGAGCATTGATTTTGGTTGCCTTGTGGAGCATGGTGTTGAGCAGATGCACTCCTTTTTCTCTCATGGCTCCGACAGCGAGCATGGCCTCGCCGAGCGATACCGAGAGTCTGAGCTGAGTGAGCGTGAACTCCGGCTCCACTTTGGCCAGATATTTCAGTGCCCGTGTGTAATACTGTATAGCCTCACGATGTTTACCCATGCGCTTGAGAGTGTCGCCCTCTCTCTCGAGCGACTCAACCAGACGCATACCGGCATCCTCAACGCCGGCCTTGACCATCTCGAGACACGCCGAGGTCGCTTCCTGATACTGTATGAGCAGACGCGTCTGCCGCTCGCGGTTGCGATAGACGGTAGTGGCCCCGTTGAGGGTCATCACCTGGGCCGGGGCATAACGCCGGGGATCTATACGCGCCAGCCGCTCAAATATCTTGATGGACTTTTCTATCTCCCGTTCGGCCTGCTTATACTCGTCGCGCAGGCTATGAAGATAGGATATGTCATAGAGCAACGAGCCGAGCACCTGCAAAAAGGGTGTATCCTTGCGCCGGGGCTGCTGGGAGAGATGAGTGAGCAGGCGGGCCGCACACTCGGCCGCTTCGTCAAGCCTGTCGCTCTCGAGCAACAGGGCGGTGAGTATCTGCAAGATAGCCGAGCAAATATCTATCTGGGCCTGACCGGCATTGTCGGCAAGAGCCTCAGAGCAATTGAGCAGTCCCTCGAGCACATTGATCAGCTTGTCTATCTCATTGGCTTCTATATGATCGGCCGCCGAGAGTCTCAACAGGTCATAAGCCGAGTCAAAAGGCTCGGCGGCGAGTATCTGAAACTGGTCGGAAACAGTGCGCGAACGCCTGATGCGTGAGCGTATAGCCTGCACTCCGGCCTGGTCAGCGGTGACAGGCATAAACACCGGCTCGATTGACAACGGCTTCATAATAACTACTCTTTTTCCATCCACTCTCTTGAATGGACTCAGGATTTTATTTTAAGTATTAAACTAAGTAACTCTTAAAAATTAATTTATACTATATGTGAGATTTATTTTGAGATAAAATCCATGAATGAAGAGGGAGCCTATAGTTATAGGTGACCGATGAATGAGTGGATTTTAGCCAAAATAAAGCCACAGAGAGAATAAAAGTCTATCACGGGTTACTAAGGGAAAAACTTTTTGACGTTTAATTTTTAAGAGTTACTAATGACGCTTCAGGAGCTTAGCAAGCAATTTCTATCAGGGCCGCGGGGCACAGCAATGCGTCGCGCCCTGTCGGGACGCTCGACCATCATCTCGGCCTACAACCTTGCCGGGTCATCGGTGGCCATGATGCTTGCCGCCCTGCCGCGTCGCTCCACCCCGGTGGTCGTTATAGCCGACACCCTCGACGACGCCGGCTATCTCACCCACGACCTCGCACGCATACTCGGCGACGACAGAGTCTCCATATTCCCATCGGGCTACAAACGCGACATCAAGTATGGCCAGCCCGATCCCCCTCAGCAGATACTCCGCACCGAGACCCTCAACCGCCTCGCCGACCCCTCCACGGCCGACGGTCTCTATGTGGTCACCTATCCCGAGGCCCTCGCCGAGAGAGTGGCCGACGCCGAGACCCTGCGCGAACACACCCTCCGACTCTCGACCTCAACTCCGGCATCGCTCACCGACACTATAGTGTGGCTGCGCGAGAACGGATTCTCGGAAGTCGACTACGTCTACGAACCGGGCCAGTTTGCTTCGCGAGGCTCCATCCTCGACATCTTCGGCTACAACAGCGAGCTCCCCGTGCGCGCCGACTTCTTCGGTGACGACATCGACACCCTGCGCTACTTCAATATCGAGACCCAGCTCTCGGAGCAGAAACTCTCCAACGTAGCCATCACCTCACTCTCAGGCTCCAGGAGTTCCAAAGGGCTCTCGTTGCTAAAATTCATCGACCCCTCCTCGCTCATAGCCGTGCGCGATGCCGACTACACTGTCAGCCGCATACAGGCTATAGCCGCCGAGACCTTCTCTCAGAGCGCCATGATCGCCGGCGAGGGCGACCCCGAAGCCCTGCAACAGGTCATTGACCCCACCGGCTTTGCCGACGACTTCGCCACGTTCAGGCAACTGCGGTTCACCTCTTCGGCCGCGCCCGATCCCCAGGCCTCAGCCAAGATCGACTTCACGTGTACCCCCCAGGTGATCTACCACAAGAATTTCGACATGATCGCCGAGTCATTCTCGCGTTTTGAAGCCGAGGGCTACACCTTATATATATTAAGCGACTCCCCCAAACAGATCGACCGACTGCACGCCATCTTTGCCGACCGCGGCGACTCGATCAACTTCACTCCGGTGATATCAACCCTCCACGAGGGTTATAGCGACGCCTCACTCAAAGTCTGTGTCTTCACCGACCACCAGATCTTTGACCGCTTCCATAAATACACCCTGCGCAGCGACCGCGCCCGTTCGGGCAAGCTCGCCCTGTCGCTCAAGGAGCTCAGCGCCATCGAGCCGGGCGACTACATAGTCCATGTCGACCACGGAGTAGGGCGCTTTGCCGGACTGATGCGCACAGAAGTCAACGGCCGCATCCAGGAGATGATCAAACTCGTCTATGCCAACGACGACATCATCTTTGTCTCCATCCACGCCCTCCATAAACTCGCCAAATATCGAGGCAAGGAAGGTGTGCCTCCAAAGATCAACAAACTCGGCACAGGAGCCTGGAACAAACTCAAGGAACGCACCAAGTCAAAGCTCAAGGATATAGCCCGCGACCTCATACGCCTCTATGCCGCGCGCAAAGAGGAACAGGGCCACGCCTATCCGCCCGACAGCTACCTCCAGCACGAGCTCGAGGCCTCATTCATCTATGAGGATACCCCCGACCAGCTCTCGGCCACCCGCGCCGTCAAAGCCGACATGGAGAGCTCAAAACCGATGGACCGTCTCATCTGTGGCGACGTAGGCTTCGGAAAGACCGAGATAGCCATCCGCGCCGCCTTCAAGGCTGCTACCGACGGCAAGCAGACTGCTGTACTCGTCCCCACCACAGTGCTCGCCTATCAGCACTACAACACCTTCTCCGAGCGACTCAAGGAGTTTCCCGTGAGAGTCGACTACCTCTCCAGGGCCCGCACCCCCAAGCAGGTCAAGGAGATCCTGGCCGACCTGGCCGAAGGGAAGATAGACATCCTCATAGGCACACACAAGATCATAGGCAAGAACGTCAAGTTCAAAGACCTGGGCCTGCTCGTCATCGACGAGGAACAGAAATTTGGCGTAGCCGTAAAAGAGCGGCTCAAACAGCTCAAGGTCAACGTCGACACCCTCACCATGAGCGCCACCCCTATACCACGCACACTCCAGTTCTCGCTCATGGGTGCGCGCGATCTCTCGGCCATCAACACTCCGCCCCCAAACCGCTACCCGATCCTCACCTCAGTCAATGCCGGCGGCGACGACATCCTCGCCGAAGCCATCAACTTTGAGCTCTCGCGCGGAGGTCAGGTCTTCATCGTCAACAACCGCATCGAAGGCCTCTATGACCTCGAGGCACGCATACGCGAACTGATACCCGGAGCACGCACCATCGTGGGCCACGGACAGATGCCCCCCGAAAAACTTGAGAAAGCCATCATCGACTTTGCCGCCCACGACTATGACGTGCTGATCTCGACCACTATCATCGAGAGCGGTATCGACATGCCAAACGTCAACACTATCATAGTCAACAATGCCCAGAACTTCGGCCTCTCTGAGCTTCACCAGTTGCGCGGACGAGTAGGCCGCAGCAACCGCAAGGCCTTCTGCTACCTGCTCGTGCCCCCTCACCTCCCCCTCTCGCCGGTAGCCCGACGGCGTCTTCAGGCCATCGAGAGCTTCAGCGAGCTCGGCAGCGGCATCCACATCGCCATGCAGGATCTCGACATAAGAGGCGCCGGCAACCTGCTCGGAGCCGAGCAGAGCGGCTTCATAGCCGACCTCGGCTACGAAACCTACCAGAAGATACTCCGCGAAGCCGTCACCGAGTTGCGCACCGAGGAATTTGCCGATCTCGAAAAAGCCGACCGGCTCCACGGCCCCGACGAGGAATATGTGGCCGACTGCGTCATCGAGAGCGACCTCGAGCTGCTCCTGCCCCCCTCATACGTGCCGACCGAGAGCGAGCGCATAGCCCTCTACCGCGAGCTCGACGCCATCGAGCGCGAGGAGGAGCTCGCCTCCTTTGCCGACAGGCTCACCGACCGTTTCGGAGCCATTCCCCCCGAGACACTCGAACTGATGCGCATCCCCGCCCTGCGCATGCTTGCGCGCCGGCTCGGCATTGAGAAGGTGTCGCTGAAACAGGGCAAGATGTACACCTACTTCGTCGACGAAGCCAATCGCGCCTACTACGAGAGCGATGCCTTCGGGGCCATGATCTCTTATGCCACGAGCCATGTGCGCCGTGTGCAGATACGCAAGACCTCGGGCCGCAACTCGTTTGCCTTCCTCAACGTCCCCACCGTCGAGGCCGCACGCGCCATCCTCGCCGACATAGCTTCAACCATCACCCACGCCAAACCCTGACCCGCCATGCTCATCAAGACCTACGGAGCCGCCATGCAAGGCATCGACGCCACCCTTGTCACTATCGAGATCGATGCCCGCAAAGGCATAGGCTTCGCCCTGGTCGGCATGGCCGACACGGCTGTGCGCGAGAGCCACCACCGCGAAGTCTCAGCCATGACCCACTCGGGCTACTCCTGGCCGCGGCGCAACGTAGTGGTCAACCTCTCTCCGGCCGATGTGCGCAAGGAGGGAGCCGCCTACGACCTGCCCATAGCCATCGGCACCCTCGCAGCCTCGGAACAGATACAGTGTGCGCGTCCCCTCGAAGGTTACATGATCATGGGCGAACTCTCGCTCGACGGCTCCATACTGCCGATACGCGGAGTGCTCCCCATGGCCATCAAGGCGCGCGAGCTCGGCTTCAAAGGACTCATCGTCCCACGCGACAATATGACAGAAGCCGCCGTGGTCAACAATCTCGATGTCTATGGCGTCAGCTCCTTCTCTGAGGTGGTCGACTACTTCACCGGCCGGATCGATCTCTCACCGGCCACAAGCAACACCCGCGAGGAGTTTGCACGCGCTTCAGCCCTCTTTGACTGTGACTTCTCTGAAGTCAAGGGCCAGGAGAGTGTCAAGCGCGCACTCGAAGTGGCATGTGCCGGAGGCCATAACATATTGCTCGTAGGCCCTCCGGGAGCCGGCAAATCAATGATGGCCAAACGGTTGCCCACAATCCTGCCGCCGCTCACCCTGGCCGAAGCCCTCGAGACCACCAAGATACACTCAGTGGCAGGCAGCCTCAAGAGCGGATCGCGACTCATGACCTCGCGTCCCTACCGCTCGCCCCACCACACCATCTCCCCCGTCGCCCTCGTGGGAGGAGGCACCAATCCCCATCCCGGCGAGATCTCCCTGGCCCATAACGGAGTGCTGTTCATGGACGAATTTCCTGAATTTTCGCGCCAGGTGCTCGAAGTGATGCGCCAACCGCTCGAAGACCGCAAAATCACCGTGGCACGGTCGAAATACACCATCGAATATCCGGCCGGATTCATGCTCGTAGCCAGCATGAACCCGTGTCCCTGCGGCTACTACAATCACCCGTCAAAGGAGTGTACCTGCGCCCCCGGAACAGTGGCCAAATATCTCAACCGCATCTCAGGCCCCCTGCTCGATCGCATAGACCTCCAGGTCGAGATACTCCCCGTCCCCTTTGACAGCCTGATAGACAAACGTCCCGCCGAACCGAGCGCCGACATACGCGCCCGAGTGATCAGAGCACGGGAAATACAGGCCCTGCGCTATGCCGCCGAGAGAGGTATTCACTGCAACGCCCAGATGAACCACCGCCTGCTCCAGACTCACGCATCAGTCTCGGCCGAAGGCACCGACCTGCTCCGCGACACCATGACGCGGCTCGACATGAGCGCTCGCGCCTACGACCGCATACTGCGCGTGGCCCGCACTATCGCCGACCTCGAGCACGCCACTCTCGACACCCCTCCGGCCCAAGCGGTAACCGCCCCTATCCTCACCCACCACCTCTACGAAGCTATCTCCTACCGCAACCTCGACCGTGGTTCCTGGGGCAAAACCCTCCCCAACAGTCCCTTCTGACAGTCTCTCAGACCCTGACCTCCAATCTCAAGATCAGTCACCCACCTCACCCCTCCGACACACCATGGCACGCAATCTGCTCGGACGATACCTCTGGATCATCGACACCATACATCGCTACGGCACCATCAGCCGCAAGGAACTCAACGACCTGTGGATGCGTTCGCCCTACTCGGAGGGTGAACCGCTGGCCCGACGCACATTCTACAACTACCGCAACGCGATCGAAGAACTATTCTCGATCTCGATCCAATGCAACCAGGCCACCTACGAGTACTATATCGCCGACGGCGACGGCAGTCACCGCAGCGGAGTGACCGACTGGCTGCTCAACACCTTCGCCACCGGCGACGTCCTCTCGGGAGCCTCCGAGGTCTCCGACCTGATATTTCTTGAAAACGTACCTTCGGCACGGCGTTATCTCTCCCACGTGGTCGGAGCTCTGCGCGAGCGTCACCCCGTCAGATTTACCTATCGGCCCTATACCCGCTCCCTGCCCACTCCGGGAGTGGAGGTCGAGCCCTACTTCCTCAAGATCTTCCGTCAGCGCTGGTATCTCACCGGGCGCAACACCCTCGACGGCAAAATCAAGACCTACGCGCTCGACCGCATCGAGGATCTCACCGTCGGCACCACCGTCTTTGAGCCCGATCCAACCTTTGACGCCGAGCAATATGTCAGCCCCAGTTTCGGCATCATCTTCTCGCAGGGCGACATCAAGGACGTAGCCCTCAAAGCCGACTCCCGCCAGGCCAAATACCTGCGCGCCCTTCCGCTCCACCACTCCCAGCAGGAGGCCGTCCACGACAATTACTCGGTCTTCTACTACCGTCTGAGGCTGACCCCCGATCTGGTGCAGGAGATACTCTCGATGGGCCCCTCGGTCACCGTCGTGGCCCCTCCCGAACTCAGGGCCATGGTGGTCACCTCCCTGAGCCAGAGTCTCGCCAACTACGGCGAGTGACCGCGAGACAGAGCGCAGGTCTCTCAGTGACACCCTGTGGGAATACCTCTGAAGATGATTTTTTGGATAACTGACAATTAATTTCTATCTTTGTAGTATCTATTTGAAACCTTGAGGAATTACCCCCCGACATGAGCAAGAAGATTAAAGCGATTACAATGGTGCGCAACGACCGCTTCCTTGAAAAATGGGTGACCTACTACGGCGCCCAACTTGGGAAGGACAATCTTTACGTCTACTTCGACGGTGAAGATCAGGAAATTCCGGCCTTCTGTGAAGGTGTCCACACTCAGCTCGAGCCCAAGATGAAAGGGGACGTCGTGTCGACCGAGCGTCAACGCTCGCGCTTCATCTCGGCCAAGGCGGCCGAACTCTTTGCCGAGGGTGCCGACATGGTGATAGCCACCGATGCCGACGAGTTTCTCATCGTAGACCCCGACCTCAACATGGGTCTGGCCCAATTTCTCTCCTCGCTGCCCCCCTACAGTTGCCATTCCGGCCTGGGAGTCGATGTGCTTCAGCACCTGCCCACCGAGCAGAAGATTGACTTCTCCAAGCCTTTCCTCAGCCAGCGTTTCCGCGGCTGGCTCTACTCGCGCTACACCAAGCCCTCGGTCATTACCCGTCCGCTCACCTGGGGTGGCGGCTGCCACCGTGTCAAAGGTCAGAACTTCCATATAGCCAAGGGACTCTACCTCTTCCACTTCGGCGGCGTAGACCTCGAGCACCTGAGAGAAATCTCGGCCGAGCCCTCGCGCATCGAGGGGGGATGGACACGCCATCAGCTCAAGCGTCAGCGCGCCATCGAGAAAGTGAGCAGCGTCAAGGCACGCCCCTGGGAGTCGCTCGTAGGCCCTATGCGTGCCATGCAGACCCTCTGCCGTCCGCTGTTTGCCCTCAACAAGCCCACCACTTTCGGTCTGAAATTTGTAGCCGAGATACCCGAGCGCTTCCGAAACACCATCTAACACCCCCAGCCTCCACCTCAACGTCATGAAGGATAGCCAATCCCCTAAAAACATCGCCGTGATATTTGCCGGAGGCACCGGTCGACGTATGCGCACTGTCTCGAAGCCCAAACAGTTTCTGGAGCTCAACGGCAAACCCGTAATCATCTATACGCTCGAACTCTTTGACAACCATCCCGAGATCGACGGAATAGTAGTGGTGTGTCTTAATGACTGGATTGGCTACCTCGACAAACAGCTCAACAAGTTTGGCATCTCAAAAGTAGGAGCCGTAGTGGCCGGAGGTCAAACCGGCCAGGAGAGTATCTACAACGGCCTGGTGGCCGCACGGGAAACCTATGGCGAAAACTGCAATGTCCTCATCCATGACGGAGTGCGCCCGCTGATAACCGACCTCACAATCTCCGACAACATCGAAGCCGTCAACCGGCATGGCAGCTGCATCACCTGCGTCCCCGCCACCGAGACCGTCGTAGTGACATGTACTGACGGCCCGATGAAAATACCCTCGCGTGCCGACACGATCATAGCCCGCGCCCCTCAGTCATTCCGCCTGCCCGACATACTCGGAGCCCACGAAAAAGCCCGCGCCGAAGGGCGCAACGACTTCATCGACAGTTGCACCATGATGTCTCACTACGGCCACCCGATCCACACCGTCATAGGGCCTATGGAAAATATCAAAATCACCACTCCCACCGACTTTTTCATCTTCAGAGCCATGGTGGAGGTACATGAAAATCAGCAGATTTTCGGTTTCTGAACCACCCGACTGAATTACATGATCACCAATAAGACACTCCGCGAGGACATTGAGTCCTTCACCCTCCCTCCCGACCTGAGCGAACAATTGAGAGGCTCCGTGATCATAGTGACGGGAGCGACCGGACTCATCGGATCTACTTTTGTCAGATGTCTCCACGCCCTGAGTCTCGGCATCAGGTTCGTGTTGCCCGTAAGAAACGCAGCCAAAGCCTCGGAGCTCTTTGAAGATGAAAAAGACGCGGTCAACATTATAGAGACCAATCTTACCGACTTCTTCGCCCGACAAGCCTCCGGCTGTGACTATATCATACACTGTGCCAGCCCTACCGACGGGCAATATATGTGTGCCCATCCGGCCGAGACCTTCCTCCTCCCTATCGAGTCGACCCGCGCCCTGCTCGACTACTCCCGGCAGTATAAAATCAAAGGGATCGTCTATCTTTCATCAATAGAATACTACGGACAGATATTCGACGACAGCCCCGTCACGGAGGAGTGTGAAGGACACATCGACCGCCTCTCGCCACGCAGCTCCTACGCGCTGGGCAAACAGGCCGCCGAATACCTGGCCTGCTGCTATGCCCGGGAGTATGGCGTGCCGGTCAGAAGCGCCCGCCTCACCCAGACCTTCGGAGCCGGCATCTCCCCCGACGACAACCGAGTCTTCGCACAGTTTGCCCGCAGTGTCATCAATGGACACGACATCGAGCTCCACACCGAGGGTCGCTCGGCCAAACCCTATTGTTATACTACCGACTGCGTCTCAGCCATCATCCACATACTGCTCAAAGGACGCCCCGGAGAGTCCTACAACGTTGCCACTCCCGGCACCTACGTCACCATCAAGCAGTTGGCCCAAATCTATCGCGACTCCTTCAATCCCTCGATAGAGGTCTCGACCCGGTTGAAGTCCGACAGCGGATACGCGCCCGAGACCACGGTAAACCTTAACTCTGACAAGCTGCTCGCTCTCGGCTGGCAACCCCGCCACGACCTGAAAGACATGATAGGGCGGCTTATCGAATATCTCAAACAGTAATCTACAAACCTGATGGATCAAAACACAGCTCTCACCATCGAGGAAAAACAACAGATCATCCTTGAAATCATGAAGGATATCGACCGTTTCTGCCGGGCCCACGACATACCCTACACCCTCTCGAGCGGAACCCTGCTCGGAGCAGTGCGCCACGGTGGTTTCATCCCCTGGGACGACGATGCCGATATATTCATGCTCCGCGAAGATTTTGACCGTTTCATAAAGATATATACCAGCGACAAATACCGGCTCATCTACAATTACAATCCCGAGGAAAGAGTCATCTCGTCAGGAAACGCCAAGGTCGGCGACATCACCACCTGGTCGAGACACTCGAGCGGAGTGAACGACTTCGGAGTGTGGGTCGACGTGTTTCCTCTCGAGAGCGTGCCCGAAGACCCCAAGGAGCGCCGCCGGTTCATGCACAAGATACTCAGTGTCAACAACCGCATACACCACCGCCGACGCAAAGACCTGCTCTCGATCATAAAGTCCTACCGTCACTCGTTCACCTGGTGGGTCAACAGGCTCGACAGCATCGTCCACAACAATCCCTACACCGACAGCCCGCTGGTGGCCCACCTCGTAGGTTCTAACAATTACCGCACGGTGATACCTCGCAAATGGTTTGACAACTTAGGCGAAATCCATTTTGTCGACCACGACTTCAAGGCCTTCAGCGACCCCGACAGCTATCTGAAAATCGTCTACGGGCCCGACTATATGACACCCAGGAAGTGGACCCACAACACTACTATCTATAAGAAACCAACCTCCGACACCGATGGAGAATAAGACCGAACTCACCATAAAGGAAAAACAGGAGATACTGCTCGGCATCCTTAAGGATCTCGACCGCTTCTGCCGCGCCAACGATATTCCTTACAGCATCTCGAGCGGGACGTTGCTCGGGGCCGTGCGTCACGGAGGCTTCATCCCCTGGGACGACGACGCCGACATGTTCATGCTCCGCGAGGACTTCGACCGCTTCGTCAAAATCTACAGGAGCGACAGATACCATCTGCTCTTCAACACACGCACTGAAGAGGAGTTCTTTGCCTCGGGCTATGCCAAGGTCAATGATCCGACAACCTATATAGGGGAGTCGCTCACCATGACTCATCTGGGAGTGTCGGTCGACATCTTCCCTCTCGATTATGTGCCCGACGACCCCAAGGAGCGCAAGAGGTATATGCACAAGATCATGAGCATCCACAACAGGATCTATCACCGTCAGCGCAAAGACCTCATCTCCATCATCAAGTCCTACCGCCACTCGCTCGACTGGTGGATGAACAAGATGAACGAGACCGTCCACGATCCGGCCTATAAAGGCAATCAACTCGTGGCCCACATAGTCGGCTCCCAGAATTACAGGACAGTCATCGACAAAGACCGCTTCAAGACTCTCACCGACATCCCGTTCGAGGGATACAACCTGAGGGCCTTCAAAGACACCCACAGTTATCTCGAAATGGTCTATGGCCCCGACTACATGAAACCCAAAGAGTGGTCTCACAACACCAAAGTTTACCGAAAGAATTAAAAATGAGCAGTTGGATAAAAAGAGCTGCAGGCCGAGCCATGCAGCAGATACATCTCGTAGCTATGGGCCATGTGTTCAATCCCTTCTGGGGTGAACGCGAAGGACGCCGCAAACGCCGCTACCGGGCCACTTACAGTGCCGCCATGGGCTATCTCAGACGCTATGCCGGGGCCGTCAGCAAAGTGGTGCCCGAGACCCTCGGGGCTGACAACGAGCCCGAGAGAGCCTTCACCATCTGGTATCAGGGCGAGGACAAGGCCCCCGAGCTCGTCAAAGCTTGTTTCCGCAGCATGCGCCGTCACTTGAAACAGGAACTTGTCGTGCTCGACGAGAACACCCTTTTCGACTGGATCTCATTGCCCGACCACATAGTAAGGAAATGGAAAGAGGGGAAGATACCCCACACCCAGTTCAGCGACATCTGCCGCATCGAGCTCCTCTTCGAGCATGGCGGACTGTGGTTTGACGCTACCGACTATGTCACCGCCCCGGTTCCGCAGTATATCATGGACGAGGACTTCTTCCTCTTTATGGCCGGCAACAAGATACGAGGCTCCTACGCGCTGATACAGAGCTGTTTCATCCGTGCCCGCAAAGGCAATCCGATACTCGGGGTGTGGCGCGAGGCCAACAGCATATACTGGAAAGAAGAAAACAGCAAGATCAATTATTTCATCCATCACCTCTTGCTCAAGCTCTCGGTCGACGTCAACGAGACCGCCGGACGCTTGTTTGCCGAGATGCCCAAGGTGGATCAGGATCCCACCCATGCGCTGTGGGGCGAGCATGCCAACGACGACTATGACGAGGAGACCTTCCGCGCCCTGACAGCCGACTCGTTCTTCCAGAAGACCAACTATAAGGACAAGCGCCTCAAGGAGCTCAAGCCGGGATCGATAGCCGAGCATATACTCAACAGTTGAGACCTTTCGAGATGGGAAAACACGCTTATCTGATACTTGCCCACAAGAATTTCGGCCAGTTGCGCAAACTCATCGAGCTGCTCGACGACCCGCGCAACGACATCTATGTCCACGTCGACGCCAACGCCCGCGACTTCAATCCCCGGGAGTGGCACCAGGCCACTCGCCACTCTCAGCTCGTGTTTCTGCCCGACCGTCTTAAAGTGAGCTGGGGCGGAGTGAGCATCATGCGCAGCGAGCTGGCCATGCTCAGACGGGCTCTGGCCGACGGCCCTCATGACTATTACCATCTCCTGTCGGGCATGGATCTGCCGCTCAAAAGCCAGGATGAGATACACGCCTTCTTTGACCGCAATCAGGGCAAGGAGTTCATCAACCTCTGGGAGTTCAAGAAGTCGACCCTCTCGCGCTTCCGCTACTATACGATCTTTCCCGAGGGGGAGGGACGTTTCCGCACACGCATCGTCAATCACATCTTCAAGGGCCTGCAGATGGCCGTGGGATACAGGATCAACCGCGACATAGACTTCCGTTTCGGCTCTCAATGGTTCAGCATCACCGAGCCTCTGGCCAGGTATGTAGCCGACCACGAGGAATGGCTCGAAAAAGTGTTCCGTAACACCAGCACCTGCGACGAGATTTTCCTACCAACCCTGGTGGCCAATTCACCTTTTGCCGGGCAACTCTTTGAGCCGGTGCCGGTCAGCAACCAGAAGGAGGTCAATCTCTCCAACATGCGCTTCATTGACTGGAGCCGTGGCGAGAGCATCCGCCACCCGTGGGTGTTCCGTGCCGGCGACATGGCGCTGCTCGAGAGTGTTCCCCATCTGTGGGCACGTAAATTTGACGAGACTGTCGACTCTGAAATTATCGATAAAATCTATCGCAAACTGAAAGGAAAATGAAATATCGTTTCTTCAGAGGATCACTCAAGACCTTCGCCCGCCTGCCGCTGGGTGTCATGTATCTGCTCAGCGACCTGGCCGCGTTTATTTTATATAAGGTCGTGAAATATCGTGTCGGAGTGGTCAGAAACAACCTCGCCATGGCGTTTCCTGAAAAGACCGACAAGGAGCGTCTTGCCATCGAGAAAGAATTCTACCGCCACCTCTGCGACATCTTCATCGAGACCATCAAACTTGCCCATATCTCTGACCGTCAGATCGAGCGGAGAGTGACCGTCAAAGGAGAGGAGTATATCAACGGCTCCCTTGACCGTGGACGCTCGGTGGTGTTGATGCTGGGCCATTTCGGCAACTGGGAATGGGTCACGGCCGCCGCCCGCAAATTCCGCCCCGGAGCTGTCAGCTGTGAGATCTATCATCCACTGCGCAACAAGGTCTTCGACCGCATCATGCTCGACCTGCGCAGTCGCTTCGGCACCGAGAATATCCCTATGGCCAAGACCGTCAGAAGGCTGATGGAGATACGCCGCGACGGCGAGAACTTCGTGTGTGGCTTCATAGCCGACCAACGTCCCTTTACACCGACTCTTAAACACTGGACCGACTTCCTGGGCATCGACACCGCATACGTCAACGGCGGCGAAGTCATCGGCACCAAGATGGACGCCGACTTTGTCTACGCCGAGATGATGCCCGTGAAACGAGGACACTATGTGTTGACTTTCAGCCCTATCGAGCCACTTGGCGACGGAGAGGAAAATCCCTACACCCGAGCATATCTCGCACGGCTCGAGGAGAGCATACGCCGCAGTCCGTCGAGCTGGCTCTGGAGCCACAACCGATGGAAACGCCGCCGCTGAGATGCAATCCCCTCCATACCCCTATAGCTGCCTCACGGCCACGGAATGTCGGGACACCCTGCAAGCTGATTGAGACGACGGGCCAGCACATAGAGATAGTCGCTCAGACGATTGAGATAACAAGTCACCACGTCGGCAACCTGCTCGCCCGAGCAAGCGAGAGTAAGCACCTCGCGTTCAGCCCTGCGGCACACAGTCCTCGCCACATGGATCTGAGCCGCCGCCACAGTTCCGCCGGGGAGTATGAACGAGCGCTGTGGCTCCACCAGCGAGTCGAGACGGTCGATCGCACGTTCCAAAGTTTCTATATCCTTAGCGTCAACCCCCTTGCAGTCGTCGGCTCCGGCCGTAGCCAGATGAGCACCGATGCTGAACATCACCCTCATAGCCCCGGCAAGCACCTCGAGATCTTCGGCAGCCGGCTCGAATGTTTCGAGATATGCACGCACAAGCCCCAGATGGGCACTCAGTTCATCGACCGTTCCGTAAGCATTGACACGGACACAGTTCTTGGCGACACGGCTTCCGCCTACAAGCGAAGTCATTCCACGGTCGCCGGTACGGGTATAAAGCATACTTTTTTTCATGATTGCAAAAATAACGCTTTTTTCGTAAATTTGCACACACTCCCGCCGCCGGCCCCCCGAAACAAAGCCGAGGAGGAGAGATGCAAGGCCGTGGCGTGACATGGCCACAAATAACCGGCCCAAATAATTGACCAATTATAATCAATAATCATCGACCAAATAAAATGTTTTCAGGAATAGTAGAAGAGCCCGCCCGAGTAGTGTCGGCGACTCATCATGACGGCAACCTCGATCTGAGAGTGGAGTGTAGTTTTGCCCGAGAGCTCAAGATCGACCAGAGCATAGCCCACAACGGAGTGTGTCTCACCGTAGTAGACCTCCCTGGCGACGGCACCTATACAGTCACCGCCATACGCGAGACCCTCGACCGCAGCAACCTCGGACTGTTGAGCGAGGGCGACGAGGTGAACCTCGAACGCTCGATGCTTATGAACGGCCGCCTTGACGGTCACATAGTGCAGGGCCATGTCGACACCACCGCCGTGTGTACCGACATCGAGGAGGTCGAGGGTAGCCGCTACTTCAAGTTTGTCTACAACGTGCCCGACGAGATGGCCCGCAAAGGCTATATGACCGTCGAGAAAGGCTCGGTCACAGTCAACGGCGTGAGTCTTACAGTCTGTGACTCGGAGCGCGACTCCTTCAGGGTAGCCATCATCCCCTACACCCTCGAGCACACCAATTTCAAGCACATAAAGGTCGGCACAAAAGTCAATCTCGAATTTGACATTATAGGCAAATATCTTGCCCGGCTCGCGGAAATTTAGTATATTTGCGCTCCCCTTTCGGGCTGAGTGAAGTGTCACCCGGCCCCACAATGATGTATATAATAACCTTAATTCACTTTAATCCACTACATTAACACAATGCAAAGCAAAGGATCTTTGGGAAGTGTTGTAGCCGGCGTGATAGCCATCTTCATGGTCATCATCTGTCTCTTCTACCTCTCCTTCACCGTGGTCACCAACCACTGGGAAGGCAAGGCCGAGGAGTATGCAGCCACCGAGGCCGCCAAGGACAACAACTCTCCCGAAACTAAACGTAAAGCCTATAGCGAGTACATCAAGAACATCGCTAACGAAAAGGTTTATCTCGGCTACACATTCGCTGAAGTACAGAAGCTCGCCGTCGGACTCGGTCTCGACCTCAAGGGCGGCATGAACGTCACCCTCCAGGTGTCGGTGCCCGACATACTTCGCTCCATGGCCAACGCCGAGGGCAACCCATATTTCAACACCGCCATCACCAACGCCGACTCGATCGTGCGCATAAACAAGAGCGCCGACTATATCGACATCTTCTGCAACGAGTATCGCAAGCTCGATCCCCAGGCCGACCTCTCGGTGGTCTTCAAGGATCAGGTCAAACGCGGCACCGGATTTGACGCCGCCAAGTCGACCCTCAAGCAGGAGGTCAAAGACCGCGTGAGCTCGTCGACCAACGTGCTCCGCACCCGTATCGACCAGTTTGGTGTCGTAGCTCCCAACATCCAGGAGCTCGAGAAAGACGGTCAGATCCTCCTGGAGCTCCCCGGCGTGAAGGAGCACGACCGCGTGAGAGAGCTTCTCAAGTCGAGCGCCAACCTCGAGTTCTATGAGACTATCCCCGTGAGCGACTTCTCGGGAGCCCTCCAGCAGCTCGACAACACCCTGCGCGCCGACTCGCTCAACGGTGGCAAGGGTCTCTTCGACTACTTCCTCCAGGTAGGCTCTCAGCGTGGCGCCATCTATGTAGGCCTGGCCTCCGAGACCGCCCGCGACACCATCAATGCCCTCCTCGCTTCGCCCGCCGCCAAGCGTCTGCTCCCCTCCAATCTCAAACTGGCCTGGGAGTTCAAGCCCGAGATCGTCACTGTCGATGACTCCGTGCGCGGCAAACGCAACATCGCCATCTATCAGCTCGTGGCCCTCAAGACCGCCAACGGCAAGCCCGCGCTCGCCGGCGACGTAGTCACCGATGCCACCAGCGACTATGACGTGCAGCAGGGCGGCAACTATGTGTCGATGAACATGAACGCCGAGGGAGCCCGTCAGTGGGCCCGTCTCACCGCTGCCAACGTAGGCAAGCAGGTGGCCATCGTGCTCGACGATCAGGTCTACTCGGCCCCCAACGTCAACAATGTCATCGAGGGAGGTCGCTCCTCGATCACCGGCAACTTCACCACCGACGAGGCCAAAGACCTTGCCAACGTGCTCAAGAGCGGTAAGATGGCAGCCAAGGTAGACATCATCTCCGACACCGTGATCGGCCCCTCGCTGGGCGAGCAGGCCATCAAGGACGGTATGTGGTCGTTTGTCATCGCCCTCGTGCTTCTGATGATCTTCATGTGTGCGTTCTATGGCCTCATCCCCGGCCTGATCGCTAACGTGGCCCTCGTCTTCAATATCTTCTTCACCTTCGGTATCCTCGCTTCATTCCAGGCCGTGCTCACCCTCTCGGGTATCGCCGGTATCGTGCTGGCACTCGGTATGGCAGTCGACGCCAACGTGCTCATCTATGAGCGCGCCAAAGAGGAGCTCCGCGCCGGCAAGAACGTGCGCACCGCTATCGCCGACGGTTATTCCAACGCCTTCTCGGCCATCTTCGACTCCAACCTCACATCGATCATCACCGGTGTGATCCTCCTGCTCTTCGGTACAGGCCCCATCAAGGGCTTCGCCACCACCCTTATCATCGGTATCGTCTGCTCGTTCTTCACCGCAGTTTACATGAGCCGACTGATCTACAACATGTTTGCAGGCACCAAGGCTTTCGAGAACCTCACCTTCACCACTCCCCTCTCGCGCAAGATGTTCACCAACACCCACATCAACTTCCTGGGTGCCCGTCGCAAGGCCTTCGCAATTGTAGGAGTAATGGTGGCTATCGTGGTGATCAGCCTCGTGGTACGCGGCCTCAACCAGGGCATCGACTTCTCGGGCGGTCGCAACTATGTGGTACAGTTCTCCCACCCCGTCAAGACTCATGAGCTCGATGCCAAGCTGACTCCCCTCTTCGGCGGCGCACAGCTCAGCGTCATCACCATCGACGACGACACCAAGGTGCGTATCTCGACCAACTACAAGATCGACTCAGACGAGGAGAATGTCGACGAGGAGATCACCGAGATCCTCTACAACGGCCTCCAGGACGAACTTGAAGGCATGAGCATGAAGGACTTCTCGACAACCAACGAGAATATCGGCATCATGTCGTCTCAGAAAGTAGGCCCGACCGTGGCCAACGACATGCGCACTGACGCCTACATCGCCGTAGGTCTCGCCCTCCTGGCCATGTTCTTCTACATCCTCCTGCGTTTCCGCAACGTGGCCTTCTCGGTAGGTGCGCTCGCCGCCGTAGCCTTCACCGCCTTCTGCATCGTAGGATTTTACAGTATCTTCTGGGGTGTCTTCCCCTTCGCCATGGAGATCGACCAGTCGTTTATCGCAGCGATCCTCACCGTGATCGGTTATCAGATCAACGACACCGTGGTGGTCTTCGACCGTGTGCGTGAGAACGTAGGTCTCTATCCCAAGCAGAGCTTCTTCGACACTATCAACTCATCGATCAACTCGACCCTTGGACGTACCGTCATGACCTCGAGCTCGACTCTGCTCGTGCTCCTGTGCATCTTCATCCTCGGCGGCGATGCCATCCGCTCGTTTGTCTTCGCCATGATCGTCGGTGTTATCATCGGTACACTCGCCACCATCTATGTGGCTGCCCCCGTTGCCTATCTCACCGATGCACGTCGCACTGCCAAGAAGGCATAACAACATTACAGAATAATTCTGTCACCTCCTTTCACTCTCCGCCCTCAGGGCGGGGAGTGATTTTTTTATGAAAAAGTCATAGTTAACGACAGTACCATTTCGGCTATCCTGTCCGATACCCCCACAATACAAGAACACACTAAAAAACAATCCCTGCCGCAATGTGACCGCGACAGGGATGAAACTATAAAGGATGTAAAAACGTATATGCTGAGACCGGCCGGGACACGCGTCAACTCAGCCGTCAATACTTCGATCTATCACTCGATATAACCGAAGCTCTTGAGCTTGTTCTCGCGGTTGCGCCAATTGGGCTCGACCTTGACAAACATCTCGAGAAAGACGCTCTTGCCGAAGAATTTCTCGATATCCTTGCGTGCCTCGATACCGACTTTCTTGATCATCGAGCCCTTATGACCTATGATAATGCCCTTCTGAGAGTCACGCTCCACATAGATCACCGCCATGATATGGATAGAGTTTTCCTTCTCCTCAAACTTCTCGACAATGACTTCGACCGAGTAAGGGATCTCCTTTTCATAGAGCATGAGTATCTTCTCACGGATAATCTCGGTGACAAAGAAACGGGCAGGCTTGTCGGTGAGCGCATCCTTGCCGAAGAATGGAGGATTGACAGGCAGGAGCTCCACGATGCGGTTCATCAGATTGGCCACATTGAAATTCTCCTTGGCCGAGACAGGGAATATCTCGGCATTGGGCAGCAGAGCCTGCCATTTCTCGGTGAGCTGCTCGAGGTCTACCTGCACTTTGACCAGGTCAATCTTATTGATCACCACGATCACGGGGATCTTCTCCTTAGCCACTTTGGCAAGAAAATCGGCATTTTTGGAAGGATCCTCGACCACATCGGTGACATAGAGCAAGACATCGGCATCCACCAACGCTCCCTCACTGAAGTTGAGCATGCTCTCCTGGAGCTTATACTTGGGAGCGAGCACTCCCGGAGTGTCGGAAAAGACTATCTGATATTCGGGAGTATTGACTATGCCCATGATGCGGTGGCGGGTAGTCTGAGCCTTTGAAGTGATGATACTGATGCGCTCGCCTACGAGCAGATTGGTGAGTGTCGACTTGCCGACATTAGGATTGCCCACAATATTGACAAAGCCGGCTTTATGGTTGATTTCCTGTGCCATATAGTTAGAATTGAATGATTTTTAATCAGTAAATAAATCGGCGCGTGAGGGCGCCTTTATCATATAAACAAAAATAGCACCTGAAAAGATGCTATTAATGTCTAAAATTATCGAACTGATCTAAACTTATTACAAATTAACAATTCGAGATTGTTTTGGAGCTAATTTTGAGGTTTTTGAGGGAGCGATGGGGATCCATCGTGACCGATAAAACCGAAGAAATTAGCCTAAAACAAGCCGAAAGGTTAATTCTAAGAATATTTCAGTTCTGGTTTTTACTTTCTGTAATTAGTTTAGATCAGTTCATAATTAAGGCTGTTTCACAGAACTCGCTGCGACAGCTCTTAGAGATCCCAGATGATATAGAGAGCGCCCCAGGTGAAGCCTGCGCCAAAGGCAGTCAGCACGATGCGGTCGCCCTTCTTGAGCTTGTCCTTATACTCATCGAGACACAGAGGTATAGAGGCGGCCGAAGTGTTGCCATACTTCTCGATATTCACCAACACCTTTGCAGGGTCGATGCCCAGACGTCCGCCGACAGCCTCGATGATGCGGAGGTTGGCCTGGTGAGAGCAGAACCAGTCGATATTCTCGTTGGTGAGCGAGTTGCGTTCCATGACCTCCTTGGTAGACTCGAGCATGTCGGTCACGGCATTCTTGTAGACATTGCGTCCGTCCTGGATCACGAAGTGTTGCTGAGCGTCGACTGTCTCGTGAGAAGCGGGCAGAGCCGAGCCTCCGGCAGGCATCCAAAGGTGTTCCTTACCCTCGCCGTCGACATAGAAGACACCGTCAATGATACCGACCTCACGCTCGGTGGGCTCGAGGAGCATTGCGCCGGCACCGTCGCCGAAGAGCGGACAGGTGGCACGGTCATTATAGTTGGTCATGGACGACATTTTCTCACACGAGACAACGATCACCTTCTTGCGGAGACCTGAACGTATATAGGCATTTGCATCCTGAAGAGCCACCAGGAAGCCAGCACAGGCAGCCTGGAGATCATATCCGTAACACTTGGTGAGGCCTGCATCATGAGCGATGATCGAGGCTGTGGAGGGGAAACGGTAGTCGGGATTGGTAGTGGCGCAGATGAGCAGATCGATCTCCTCGGGCTTGGTGCCTGTCGATTCAAGCAACTGCTTGACACACTGGACACCCATATAGGATGAAGCCTTGGAAGGATCTTTGAGAATACGGCGCTCCTTGATGCCGACACGGGTGGTGATCCACTCGTCATTGGTGTCGACCATCTTGGAAAGCATCTCGTTGTCGAGAATATCTTCGGGAGCCCAAGAGGAGATTCCGGCTATGCGGGCATGTATCATTATTGACTGTGTATTTATACTGTATTACTAATAAAAAAATAGCCTGAGTGCCGCCGGGCACCAGGCTAAGCTTTCTGCTCCCGCCGATGGTGGAGTCAACAAATAAAGACGTCCCGATTTACGGCGAGATTACCCGAGATCAGACAGCGGCAGTCTTCTCGATCACGATGCGGCCGCGGTAGTATCCACATTCGCCACATACGGTGTGGTAAAGATGCCAGGAGCCGCAGTTGGGACACATTGCCAGAGTGGGGACAACGGCCTTGTCGTGAGTACGGCGCTTTGCGGTGCGGGTCTTGGATTGCTTGCGTTTAGGATGTGCCATGACTTTTTATAAAGTTATTGTTATTATATCTTGGTAAGAATAGTCTTGTTTTAATTTTCTTCACTGCCGGTCAGGTCGCTGCGCAGCTTGCTGAGGCCTTCCCACCGGGGATCGACAGGAGCTTCGTTGGCCACGCTCTCCTCGCCTCCGGGCACCGAAGTGTCGATCGAGTCCATGTCGTCCATGAGATTGTCCATGAGCTCGGCATCCTCGTCGCCCCCTTTGACCGACCGATGCTTGCGCAACAAGGCGCTCATGGCCCGGTTACACTTGCCCAACGGGTGAACATGCTTCAGGGGAATTGCAAGCACCACGCTGTCATAGATCATATAGGAGACGTTAAGCGACTGATCGCTCTGGGGAATGATGAGCATCTCGTCGGTCTCGTCATAGTCCTCGCCATACTTGACAGCGGTGGCATAAGACGGATTGATCTCGAGCACCAGATCATCGAGACAGCGGTCACACTGCAGAGTGACCGTGCCGGTGATTTCAAACGACAGAGAGTAGATGTCATGCTTGTTGACAACAGTGAGCGTGACGTCGAGATTGGCGTCGCGCACATCGGTACTTTCCATTGTTTCAAAGAATTGCTTATCGAGATGATAAGTAAATTCCCGGGTGCCCTCAGGCATCGTCTTAAGCGGGACGTTGAATGTCGATAACTTTCCCACGACAGTAATTGGTTGAAAAAACTGTGCAAAGTTATTGAAAAAGTTTTGATTGTCAAAATATTCCCGACTATAATTTGTGAAAGAAGTATAATTCAGAGGTTTTCCGACCTCCCGATCTTCTCATTCAAGCACCATGACGCTGGCTCTCTGATTGTCCATGCCAGGCATGGTACGTCCGATAGGTGCGTTGATATAAGTAGGGTCACACACCAGAAATTTCTCTCCTCCCATACGTATATAATCCCCCTTGGCATCCTCGCCCAGGGCAATGGCGGTGGCCAGGTGGCCGGGATAGTAGACCAACGCGCATCTTAGGCCCAGTAGATCTCTTACCACCCGTGTGAGCAAGATACTGCGATCCTCGCAGTCACAGTAAGGATAATAGAGCGTCTCGTCGGCAAAGAAAGCCCGGTCAGCCCCCCACACCTTATCGTCATACTCATATTCAAAAGCCGTCTGCACCCAGTTGCACAGACGGTCAACAGCCTCGTAATCGCTAAGGCCACCGATAACATCGAGCAGCTGAGGATAGAGTGTCTCTTTCATGGCCACAGACGTAGGGGTGTTGGCGTAGATAGCCCAGCGCGTCATGGGATCGTCGCCATACTGCGATGACGGAAAATCATTACAGAAATCTATATAATTGGCATTGACCGCGCTCTTGACCGAGACTCCCTTGCGCGAGACGAGCTGACGCTCGGGCGAGAGTCGGTGACCGAACCGTTGGACAGTCGTGACGGATGTCCTCATGGGTTTCTCGCCCGGGAAAGACGTATTACAGACGGTGAGTCCGCTCAACCCCTCAAAATCACAATAAAACCTCATGCCGTCAATACCCCACCATATCCTACCATATATCGTGTAAGGTGAGGCGAACAGCATCACCAACCTGTCGCCGGCAAAGGCCAGCCGCATCTGATAGCCCGACTGGCAGTAAAGAAACGCTTTGAGCAGTTCAGACTCGTTCGAGTCGTTGCCGAGCAGTTTATCCGCCACGACATCGAGCAATCTGAGATAGGCCCAATCTGAAAGAGCATAACGGTCACGCAACGCAAGGCAGTCATAGACCGTGTTGTCAGTCGCGTTTCCCGAGAGCCTTTTCCAAACCCGCGACACATCCTTTTCATCAGGCTTCAGAGTGAAACGCATCTCATCAGAGACCCTCACAGTCATGTCTGTTCCATAGAGACTCACCGTCAGAATCTGTCCCATCTTGATCACAGGAGTCTCAATCGGGCTATCGGGCCCGACAGGCTCCACGGGCTTAACCGGGGCTACGGGCTCAGGACGCGGCATGATCGGTGGAGGAGCTATTATTTCGTTGATCTTGACCGGTGTGTCATCAATAGGCTTCTTCTCATCTATCGGTCTTATCTTTACGGGAGGGACGGTTTTCTCCTTAGGCTTCTCAATCGCAGGCGACACGCTGAACTCCTTCCAGGCCTGTTGCAGAAAATCGGCATACTCGGCATTAGCTTTCTGCCTGAAGTCACCGAACTCCTTTACCGATTGTTGCCTGAAATCATAAAACGCCTTGCGGAAATCATCATCAATCTGAGCCGTCACCACAAAGGGCGCAATGAGAGCCGCTGTCTGGAGGAGTTTTTTCATTAGATTAGAAGTGATTTATTAAGAAAAGACATCTGCCGACAAGCCATTCTCTCATCGACAGATGTCATATCGCAATTTTAGAGACTCTTAGAACTTATAGCCAACAGTCACATAGATAGCGGAATTTTTCACACTCCAGGAATCGCCCTTATCTTCTTCTTTGAAAAGTGGAGTCAAACCAAATTCATATTCAGCGCCTACAACAAAGCGCTTGAATTCAAGATCTACGCCAAAGTCAAGACCAACTTCAAAGCGCTTTCCGCCATTTTTGAAAAGATTCTCGCTACCCGAATAATTGTCGCTAAAACTTCCCTCACTATAACTCTCAGAAAATTTTGCTTTTCCGGCAAAACCAAATGCAAAATAAGGACCAGCCTTAGCTACAAGATTGAGGCGATCAGTAAGATTAAAGCGATAAGCTCCAAGTACAGGTATCTGGAAGTAATAGATATCAATTGTCTCATCATACTTAAAGCTATCATCTTTATATCCCCACTTGGCACCCTTAAGTGCAAACTCTGCTGAAGGCATAAGTGAAAAATTAGAAGTAAGGGGATACTCCATACCAACACCAAGCTTGCCAACGAAATGAGTCTTGCCATCTTCATTATCTCCATCGGAATAGAGACATGAGGAAATACCAAAACCGGCCTTGGCGTTCCAGGTGATCTGAGCAGAAGCTGTAATAGCAAACATAGCTACTACGAGTAAACATAGAAGTTTTTTCATAATGATAATAATTTAGGGTTAATGAAACGTGTTAATTTATTGTTGATCAATCAATAAAATCTTATTAAAAGCCGAGACCTTCCCACGAATTTTTCAGGCTTGATGATACTGCGAGCGAAGGAGTTTGATTTTTATCATTCTTGATAATCGAGTCCTTGCGCACACCTTCCGAGACTGACTGAAACAGTTCGCCAAACTTGATCTCTCCATTTGACTGCTGGAGAGTCTTCAACACGTGATAGGTGAACATGCCATGTCCTTTTTCATCATAGCCCATTGCAGTCTCGGCCTCAGATGTTGCCGAGAGGACAATGACATTTCCTGTCACTGTCTCTTTCTTGGGTTTACGGGCCACAGCGCGGGCTGCGATCAAGCCCGAATTGTCACGGTTGAGGCCTGAGAAACAAGCATCGAGAAGCACCACCACACTCTCGGCCGGCATTTCACCGAAACGCTTGTAGATGTCGCCAAGTGAGAAGCATGTTGAAGGCACAGTGACGAGGCCGTCGGATGGCACGATGAAGGCGGTCTGATCCTCCTCACTGGGCGATCCATGACCCGCATAATAGAACACAAATTTCGATTTACCATTGGTTGCAGCGGCCAGGCTCTCCATTTTCCTCAACGCCCGGGTCATAGAGGTGTAAGAAGCGTTGGTATAGAGAAACACCTGACTTTCGGGCACTCCGAGCGCATTGATACAATACTCCTTGAAAGTATTGCCGTCGTTATTGGCATAGTTTACGGTGGGAAGTTCGTCATACTCCTCATTGGCGATAATAAAGCAGAAAGTTGCCTCATTGACCTTCTGGGACTGGGGGATATTAACATCTACATCAGAGAATTTACGGGTTTTAGGTGTGGATTCAGTAGCCGGAGCTGGGAGCGCCTGTGCAACCAACGGTTCAGACGGCTGTTCTTCAAGCTTATCTCTATTATCCACACTACCGCTATTATCCCCCCCGCCAAACATATTGGTAAACTTGGAGAACATACCCCCTTTCTTTCGTCCAGTCTCTTTATTCTGCTTTTTGGCAGCCTTGGCAGACTCCTCAAGGGCGAGAAGCTCCTGACGCTTTTTCTCAAGCTCTCGTTCTTCATTCTCCTTATTTAGTTTGTTAAGCTCGGCCTTGCGCTTTGCGATGGCTATATCCAGATCTTCAGCCTCGCGCTGTCTCTCTTTCTGAACTTTTATCTCTTTCTTATCAACTTTATCATTCTTTTTGCCCTTTTCAGTGTCGTTTTGAGCAAGCATAAGTCGATCAACACCACTTCCGGAGTTGTCATAGCTAAACGGGCGCGACGTATAGTTTTTCACCAATGCCACATCGAAATTCTCGGGACCATAGAATATTATATCATTACCCTTGCGGAAAGCGTTGGAGTTCACTCTGATAAGAGTAGACGGTAGGGTAACCTTACGCAACTGGCGGAACTCATTGAAACAGAATTTGGCTATCTCCTCGACACCCTCCTCTATGACAAGCTCCGATGCCATATAATTGTGTCCGTTGATAAAACAGCTCACTTTCCTGACCGGCACCCCGTCGATCGAGCCGGGTATCACCACTACATCGGCATCATCGTCAAACGACGTGATGGTGATCGCTCCGCGGTCTTCATTACACTTGAAAGTAACATCTCCATAGACATATTTGAAACTGCGCGCGTGTGAAATCCCCACGGCTAAAATCATGACTATAAAAAGCAAGCAAATCTTTCTCATGTCGTATTATTTATTGATTTTGACAGTGATTGTCTGAACATTCATTCTCTTGTCGTGTTTGCGGTTGCGTGTGAGCCACTTGCTGAACTCCTCGTAAGAGATTACCGGGACTTCGAGATGGCGTGTATCTGAGAGCGGGGAGGTGAATTTGTCGGGCGAGAAGACAACATATATCGAGTTATACTCTACATCGGCACTACACATCAGCACATAATTCTCGACCTCTCCAGCCTCAGACCTTTCACAGGTATTTTCCGAAAAAAATATATAGGGTCTTCCTCTCTTCACCGGATAGGACGAGAGGCCCGAACTCTCGTAAGGGAGCAGGAGGCTGACCGTGGCAGTGGTCTCATCAAGGAGAAAGACAGCCAGATAGCCGTTTTCGGGCGAGCGGAAATAGAGGAAAATATCGTCATTGTCCTTAAACTCCCGGGTCTCATACTTCAGATCGGGGGCGTGTCTCAGAGTTCTGACATCCAGATCAATCGAGGCGGTCTCGATCTCACAGGCCTCGCCTTTCACCCAGGCCTTCACCACGAGCATATCCTGCTCGTATGTGATCGTGTAACGTGGGGAGCCGATAGTGCGTATCCACTCGCCCTTCACCTCGCTTCCTCCTATAGAGAAGAAACTGTTGTCAGTCTCCGATCCGTCGTTCTTGACCACACTCGAAGAGTTTTGTGAGACGAGTGTGCCAAACTCGTTGGCTATCGCTGCGATCATAGCTCGATCGGTAGCAACCCTACGCGCCTCGGCAGGCGACATATTCTCGGGAGCATAGAAAGTGTACTCCCCCTCAACCGTCTTGACCTTACGGGCAGAAACATCGAGGGAAAGTAACACGGCAGCACAAAAGATCACGCTCCGCAAGTTCATCACTTACCAAGCATCTGATCAAGTTTCTCCTGAAGCTGAGACGAGTCCTCCTTCAGGTTTTCGATAATAGCTTTTTTGGCAGCACGCTTGGCCATCTCGCTGTTATAAGCGATCATTATGCGCACCTCCTTCTTCTTACCGGGAGCGATTCGGTAGATCTCTATGACATCGACCACGCGACCTATACTCTGGGAAATGATCTGTTTTGAGGCGTTGACAGTCTTCAAGAAACTATTGACCTCGTCTTCCGAGATCTGCTCGTTGGCACCCTCGGTTGTAATCAGCGCCGCCACCTCACTCTGTATCTTCTCGGCGATATTCTGCTTGGCAAGCGCGGTCGCCTGAATCTTGGCCGCGTCATAGTTGGCTCCAAGACTCATAGCCTCACCCATAATGTATTTGGGAAACATATCCTCGTCATACTCCATCTGCATCATGTAGGAGCGGTCGAGCTGCCTCTCCACCGGCAGTGCGCCGGGCGCCGCGAGCCATCCCTCTTTCTTAAGTCGCTTGGCCTCATTCTTGGCCTCCTTTGATGCCTTCTCGTTTAATTCAGACTTGGACATCTTGCGTATGACCTCGCGCTCACGGCGTATGTCCTCATAGGACTGCGCGCAGATTGTCGCGCCACACATCAGAGCGGTAATCACGACAAGAAAAAAACGTTTCATAGGTATTTGTTTTTATGGTTAATAATCAAATTTATTACCGCATAAAAACAAAAAGCGTGGAACCCGTCATTGCTTGTTCCACTATCTGAGGCCTCGCATGCCTATCACAATCGAACAAGCAACGCTGAAGCCCACGCCGTATATTACCATACAGGCCACGACAGGCTCTAAAATATAGAGCACATCGAAGCATGTCACAGATAACATACCTATGAGCATCTACCGTTACATTGGCCTTGATTGTGATTAGAAAGTTGCGAGTTTTCAGATAGTCAAGTCCAAGCGCAGAAGACGCTTAATGTTATAATACGTGTCCCACCCTCCTCTCGGGCTCCAGCCGGATGCTTTAGCCTAAATTCGGTTAGGACGTTGCAAATGTAACAACATTTATAGGTTTATGCAAAAAAATTATAATAAAATTCTGATAATACTGTCTGCAAAACTATTGATAGGGACATTACAAATCTTCCGGGCGATTGTGGCCGGAGGTTTTTCTGTTGCGTGGATGGTAGGCGAGGATGTCGGCGCGCAGGGCCGAGGAGTCGAGATGGAGATAGATCTGGGTGGTGGCGATGGATTCATGGCCGAGCATCTGCTGGATGGCGCGCAGATTGGCTCCCCCCTCGAGCAGGTGGGTGGCAAAGGAGTGGCGCAGAGTGTGGGGCGAAATGGTGCGCTTGATTCCGGCCTCCTCGGCGAGCCCACACACTATCTGAAAGACCCGTTGGCGTGTGAGCCGGCCACCGCGCCGGTTGAGAAACAGGATATTCTCGTCGCCAGGCTTGATCTTGAGCCTCGATCGGTCATACATCCATATCTCGATCTCCTCGAGGGCACTATCCGAGATGGGGACTATGCGCTGCTTGTCTCCCTTGCCGGTGACAGAGAGAAATCCCTGACGCGGATATATACCTGAGATTTCGAGCGTGATGAGCTCGCTGACACGCAGTCCGCAACCATAGAGCACTTCCATCATGGCCCTGTCGCGCTGATACTCGGCTTTGGTCTGGTCGATCGACTCGATCATTGCATCGACCTCCTCGAGAGTGAGCACTTCGGGCAGATGCAATCCCACCCTGGGCGACTCAAGCAATGCCGAGGGATCGGTGGGGAGATAGCGATCCTCCTCGAGATAGCTGAAAAATGAGCGTATCGAGGCAATGATGCGCGCACGGGTGCGCACAGCTATGCCAAGGTCATTGAGGTCGCCGAGAAAGAGACGCAGATGTTCGAGGGTCACTTCGCGCAGAGGTATTCGCCCCTCGGGACGGTCTGACCCGTCGGCAAGCCAGAGCAGGAGTCGCCTGATGTCGCGCAGATAGGCTTCGCGGGTATTGGCCGAGAGGCCGCGCTCGAGCCTGATGTAACTGCCGAAGTTCTTGAGCAGCCGGTCGATGTCGAGTTCTCTTTCCATGACTGAACGCTTCGGTTCTCAGAAATCGATTTCAAAATCCTGGCGCGGCAGGTCGTGGCGTATCACGACAATACCGATGGTGCCGTTGGTGAAGGTCATGCCATAGTCAAGCGAACGGCACACACGCTCCCACTCTCCGGGATTGCCTTTGAGATCGCGCACTATCACTACCGTCACTTCAAGAGCCTTGAGCTCTATAGCGCCGGCCGGGAAATTATTGTGGGAGCCTCTCACCGGGAGTGAGACACGGCTGTCGGCCAGAGTGATGACGCGCCGCTCGGCTTGTGAGAGATGGCTGCTCATCACGCTCGCAGGCTCAAACTCTGCCACGAGTCGAAACAAGAGTTTATGCCACCTGACATCGCCGCCGAGCTGCTCGATCGGCCGATAGGAATAATAGGGGGTCTTCTCGCGGAGCACTCCGAGTATAAATCGATAGGCAAAAGGGGAATGAACTCCGTGTCCTCGACTGCGCCAGGCGCGTCGGATACGGGCCGCGAGCCGATTGAAAAAGGCTATGATCCCCTGAAATATCATATCACTTGGACTGAGTTGACCCGGTGGAGAGATATTTCCTGAGCCCCAGACCAAGGGCGGCAAGCACCGTGAGATAGATCAGTATCACCGAGACGGTGGCCAAAGTGTCGGCACGCTTCACGCTCACCGGCTCGAAGCTCATGACGATCTCGTGGTCGCCGGCCGGGAGATTGATAGCTCGCAAGAGATAGTCCACTCGACCGATATGGGTCTCCTCGCCGTCGATGGTAGCAGTCCAGCCCCAGGGGAAATAGACCTCCGAGAAGACTGCCGTCGCCCCTTTGGATGTGCGGGCACGGTAGGTGAGCCGGTCGGGAGCGTAGGAGGTCTCATAGATAGTGTCGCCCGGGGCTGCAGGAGTGGCGGTGCCGAGCATCGGGGCAAACCGGCTGTCGGCCACAGCCGTATAGCGCGGGTCTATGACATCGAGGGCGGCCATCTCGCGGTCGGGAGATGACACATAGATGATCGAGTCGACCAGCCAAGCGTTGCCGTAGGCCTCGGGGTTGTAGAGGGGCGAACCGTCCATGCCCACCACATAGCGAGCGTTGAGCATATTGAGCACATTCCAGTCGGCATCGTTCTGAGTGCCGCGGGTGAAGGCCGAGAGATGGCGGTCGATCATATCCTGATAGCGTGTGAGCTTGGCGGCGTGATAACCGCCTACTGTCTTGTGATAATAGGAGGGATCGGCACTGTAAAAACGGGGTATATCCATCACGCGGTAGTTGGCCGTGGTGTCGCGGAGTATCTGTGCGTCGGCAGGGGTCATGGCTATTGGGGGGCCTACTGTCAGTTGACGGGGCGCGAAACTGTCGTGACTGAGATAACGCTTGTTGACGGCAAAGAGGTCAAAGACCACTACCAGAGCTATCAGTCCGACGGCGACTCCGGCCTTGAGACGGTTGTTGAAATAGAGCCAGAGCAGGGCGCCCCCGGCGAGAAGCAACACGAGCGAGCGCAGGGAGTCGGCCTTGACAAGACCATAGCGCAGAGACTCGACCGCCGAATAGATCTCGGGGCTGGACAGCGAGAAACCCCGGGCCGTGGCCGCGTCATAGCCCTGTTGCATAAGCTGGGAGCTGATCATGGAGTCGATCATGCGGTCATTATCGCTGATGGCACTGCCATAGATACCGGGCATGAGCCAGCCGGCCAGGCAGAGCAGGGCCGGAACGCCGAAACAGCAGAGGGCCGGTTTGAGATAGAGCTGTTTGAGCTGTTCGCGCGGAGTGGTGAAGATCTGCTGGAGAGCCATAGCTCCGAGCAGGGGCATAGTGAACTCAGCTATGACGAGTATGCTCTCGACCGTGCGGAACTTTGAGTACATCGGCATATAGTCGATCATCAGGTCGGTCAGCCACATAGCATGACGTCCCCAGGCAAGCATCAGGGAGAAGATAGTGAGTATCACCAAAGCCCATTTCAAGGGCCCCTTCACCACCACAGCGCCGAGCAGAAACAGAGCCACTACGAGCGCACCGACATAGACGGGGCCGTTTGTTCCCTCGGGATCGCCGAAATAGGGGCTGAGATACTGTATATACTGTTGCTCGAGCTGGCCGTAATTGCGCGCGGCCGGCAGATCGCTGAGCCCGGCGGCCTGGATGCGTCCCCCGGTCATGCGTGCCGAGTAGCCTCCCTTGATATTGGGAATGAGCAACGAGAACGACTCGGAAGGCTGATAGGAATATTGTGTGATATAATCGCGGTCGAGGCCCGAGGTCTCACCGGCGTTGCCCTGAGGGTCGGCGGAGGTCAGTTCGGAATGTTGACCGCGAATAGTCTCTTTGGAGTATTCGTATGTACTGTAAAGGCTCGGGGCATTGGCACCGACAGCAAGGAGGGCGGCCACGGCAAGCACTGCGGTGGCTTTACACCATCCGGCCATCTGACGTTCTTTCACAGCCTTGACCAGATAAGCGAGCACTATGCCGAGGATCACAAACATGAAGTAGTAGGACATCTGCACATGATTGCCGGCGATCTGCATCATGGCGAAAAATCCCGCCATGGCGCCGCCCTGAAGCAGGCGTCCGCGATAGGCGAGTATAATACCTCCTATGGTGGGGGGCACATAGGCCAGCGTAATGAATTTCCAGAGATGGCCGGCTCCGATGATGATCACAAAGTAGCTCGAGAAACCATAGGCCACTGCTCCGAGCAGAGCCACATACCATCTCATGCCCATAGCCAGGAGCATCAGGAAGAAGCCGGTCATCATCATGGCCAGATAGGACGACGGCGAGGGCAGACCGAGCCCCATGACGGTGTCGATCCAGCCAAACAACCGCGAGGAGGGGAAACCGGGAGTGATCTGAAAGGTGGGCATACCCGAGAACAGGGAGCCTGTCCACCGCGGCACATCACCGGTCGCCTCATGGTAGATCACCGCCTCGCGGGAGTTGGCGATACCCTGCATGGTGTCATGCTGACGGAGTTCGTTGCCCTGAGGGGCATCCGGATAAAAGAAGGCAAAGGCGATGGCGGCGATAGCCACGATCCCTATTATGAAAGTGACGACTCGGCTGTTACGGCTAAGCATGGATTGTTGGGAGTGTTTATGTTACTTAATGGCAAATCATTGTGCGGGGCGAAGCTCAAGGGGGATCTCCTCGGCTTGCGCGGCAGAGTCGGGCGCAGAGGCTTCCTCAGTCGAAACAGAGGTCATCGAGGAGTCGTGGATGGCATCATATTGCGTGAGCCTGTCGCGAAAGACCCTTGCAAGCGAATCAAAATCGACAGCGGGATTGAGCCGACGGGCTTTATCAAAAGCTTTGCGCGTGTCTTTAGGATTGACACTGAGCGCAATGTCATATACATCTATATACTTGCGCAGGGTCTCAAGGTCGCGGCGCGACTGCTTGTTGGCCACAGCATCGTTATGTACCTGAAGGAAAGCCATCAGCACCTGTACGGTCTGATCGGGGGTAAAATCATCGACAAAGAGCGACATGCTGTCGGCCATCTGGGAGGCTCGCGAGAGATTGCCCCCACCGAGCGCATCAGCCAGAGGCGACTCCTGATCCGCTACGGAAACCGGCTCCTCCGGGGCCGGCTCCTGACTCTTGCCCGAGCCACAGCCGACGGCACTCATAGCCAGAGTAAAAGCAACTATCGGATATATAAATTTATGTTTCATGGCAGAAATACCTGTTCTTTTCACAAAAGTATAAAAAAACTCCAACACTCCCAAACACGGAGGTCTCTCTATAAGCGCTCAGCCAATGCGATGAGATTGCCTGACTCTCCCGACGAATAGGTCACTCTAAACCTATGGTCTCGGGCCAGAGCATAAGCCGTGTCGATACTTTCATCGGGAAATATCTCGATTTCCGAGATCACAAGATCTGGGACTGATGCACATTTGAAGACAGCTTCCTTGGCTGTCCAGTAGCGCAGGAGCAGGTCAATGGAGGCATCGTCGTCCATCTCGCCACGCGACTTTACTTCCCGGTGCTCGCGGGATGTAAGGAAGCGCGGGGCGATCTTCAGCAGCCGCGGTCGACGCGACTCAATATCTATGCCTACGGGCAAGTCGCTGACAGCGACCACACACTCCCCCCGACAATGGGAGACAGAGACATACTCACTCCTACCCTCTATATAGGGAGCTCCGTCGTCACGATGGGAGATCCGGGTCTCCTGCCCGAAATAATCTCTGACAAGACTTAGGGCGGCGGCACGTTCCGCCTCCCGGCGGTCACTGCGTCGGCAGATTTCTATCGGAGCGCGGAGTATCTTCATCATAGATTTTTGAGTAGGACAAGCATGTCGCGTTCCACGCCCTCGACCACCGGGGCTATATAGGCAGGATCGGCTCTCAGGCTGTCGGGCACATTGACCACGAGCGCACCGCTGAGCATCTCTCCGTGTCTCCAAGCCAGCACCTGCACGGGAGTGGTGACCGAGGCCCTGGCCACTACCAACTGACAGTCCCAGCCGCCGCGGCTGGTGAGCTCGATCAGCTCGGCACGTTCCTGTCCAAGATTGAGAGCCATGCGTTCACGACGGTTTTCGAGAGCCTCGGCTATCTCGAGAGTATCGTCGCTCTGAGTGAGGGTGAGATAGAGTTCGGGCGAGGTGAGACACTTGTATCTGACATCGATCCAGGCTCCGCGCATAGCTCCCGAGGGGCTCTCGTGGATCTCTGTAGAGTCATTGAAAAGCATGGTCACTCCGCCTATCTCGATGGGCACATAGACCGAGTCGGGAAACTCGATGCGCGGATAGGCCTGAGGGCGCGGCGCATAACCGGCGTCACCCTTACCGCCACAAGAACTCATGGAGAGGGCAAGCGCCAAAGCGGCGAGAGTCAACGCTTTATATACAATTTCCTTAATCATGACAGCAGAGACCTATATTCATGCAGGCCGGGAGGAGAAAGGTCATTATATCATCTGGTCGGGCTGAATTTCATTCATCACCCTCACTCTCACATTCACTATGCGGTGATTTTTGACCGAGAGCACCAGAAAACGGCAGCAGCCATAGACGATCGACTCCTTATCTTTGGGGAAGTCGCCCTTGATCGCGAGCAACATTCCGGCCAGAGTCTCACAGTCCTCGGTGACAGCTGCATAGTCATCCTCGTTGACTCCGGTGACACGGAAGAAGTCGTTGAGCAGGGTCTTGCCTTCAAAAACCCACGAGCCGTCGGGCGACTTGCGATAGGTCTTCTCCTCGTCGTCATACTCATCATCTATGTCGCCGACTATCTCCTCGAGCACATCCTCGAGCGACACGATGCCCTGGGTGCCACCAAACTCATCGATCACGATAGCCAGATGGACACGCCGCGAGCGGAAATCCTCGAGCAGATCGTCGATCATGCGCGACTCGGGCACATAGTAAGGTTCCCTCATGAGGGTCTGCCACTTGAAGCCGTCACAGTCATCCCGTCCGACGTATGGGAGCAGGTCGCGGGAATAGAGCACACCCTTGATATTGTCCATGGTGTCCTCATAGACCGGCAGACGGGCAAAACCGCTGTCGATCACGACCTTCATCACCTCGGGGAAGGTCAGCTCCATATCGAGGCCGGTGACATCGACACGCGGTGTCATCACCTCCGAGGCCGTAGTGTCGCCGAAGCGCAGGATCCCCTCGAGGATATCCTTGTCCTGGGCCGATTTCACCTCAGTGATCTCGAGCGCGGTCGAGAGATCGTCGGCCGTGAGCGAGTCGTTCTTCTTGGGCACGACTTTCTTGACTATCACCGAACTCTTGACAAGCACCGACGAGAGGGGTCTGAAAAAACTCACGAGCGCCGAGAGGGGGCCGGCAGCCATGCGGGTCCACTTGAGGTTATCGCTGTTGGCATAAAGTTTGGGCAACACCTCTCCGAAGAGCAGGATAAGGAACGTCAGCAAGACGGTCTGGAGGATGAAACTTGCCACTTCGCTCATACCGTCGAAGAGCGGCCCGAGAGCAAAGTTACAGAGCACGACAATAGTCACGTTCACGAGATTGTTGGCTATCAATATAGTGGCCAGCAACCGCTCGGGACGCGACAAAAGTGACAGAATACGCCGTGACAAGGGGGTATCTTCCTCCTCGAGATCGCCCACCTGAGAGGGGGTGAGTGAAAAATAAGCGATCTCACATCCCGACACAAAGGCCGAACAGAAGAGCGCGACGACAGCCAGCGCCAAAGCAACTATCTGGGAGGCGCCGAGGACGGGAACAGCAAGGGGAGTGAACAAATCAAGCCGGCTCAAAAGCTGACTGAAGGCTTCAGTGGCCGGTAAAGGGTCAGTATCCAAGGGTGTGGGTGTAGGTGAGACAATCGGTCGCGGCTGCTTCATGTTGCAATCTCCGCGACACGTTAACGCCGCAAAATTAATTAAAATTCCTCATATTAGCAAGGAATATCACGCCCGGAATAGATCGGCAGGCCTCAGAATATGTGGCGGAAGAGCCGGAGCATCGGCCGCGAGACATGGACTATGCGATCAAAATATCTGTATATAAACCCTACCGTGAGCGGATAGTCGGTCACCCCCCTCACCTTTTTATACAGGGCATTTGCGAGAGCTTCACGACGCTCGCGCTCCACGCAGGTGTCAGCCACGGCAGCCTCGCGACGGTAGATGGCGGCAAGGAGTATCGAGCGCAGATCGACGAGGAAGAGCCAGCGCCGACGGCTGGAATGGTCGGGAGGGAGAGCCTCCACCCGGCCGCGGATCGTTTCGAGCGTGTGTTCCCAGCGTTCGGGATGATTGCTCTTGAGTGTCCCGGTGATCGACTGCTCCTGATAGCGCGTAGTGACCGACGGGCTTCCGGGCAGTTTGGCCATGCGCGCCCCGGCGATTATCAGTCTCACCCCGAGCTCGATGTCGTCCCAGCCAAAATCGGTTTCGTCCCATCCGCCCACACTTCTGAACAGCTCGGTGCGCGCTATATAACGCTGAGTGGCCAGCGACCCTCGCCAAAGGTTCCACAGCATAGGGCTGACCCTCGCCATGAAGTATCCCATCACCGTGCCGCGGTCGGGGAGTTCGACATAGATGTCGCGTCCCAGCAGATCGCAGTCGGGATGGGCGGCTATACCGTCGGCAAAGTCGGCCACATGATTGGGGTGCATGAGGTCGTCGGAATCAAAGAACATTGTCCACTCCGTGTCGACCTCGCGCAGGCCGCGGTTGCGGGCCGCGGCGGCTCCGGGCCGGGACTCGGAGACCACCGTGACGTAGGGGCGCGTCGAGGCCCATTCTGTGATGATGGAAAGAGAGGAGTCGGTAGAGGCGTTATCCACAAGTATCACCCTGTCGGGGCGTCGGGTCTGAGCGTCGATACTCGCCAGAGTCGACGGCAGAGTGGACTCTCGGTTGTAGACGGGGATAACGACGGTGATCATGGAGGAAAGGTAAGAAAGATTTCAGCGGCGGCGGTTACGCACCGAGCGTGTAGCCGTTGAGCTCGGCGAGCTCTTGGTGGCCTTGGGCTTCTTGACCTTGGCCGGTTTTGACTTGGAGGTCAGCTTCTTTGATCCGCGCGACGAACGGGTAGCCCTCGAGGACGGCTCCTTGGCGGTATCGGCGGCAGCCACTTCGGAGCCCTCGCCGTTTTTCTCAGCCTCAGCCTTGGCGGCAGCCTCGCGACGGGCGGCGAGCTCTTCGAGCGAGGGAACCCAGAGTTTCTTCTCGTAGTCGTCGAGATTTTTCTGAATACTGTCGCGGGCGTGGGTCAGATCGTCGGGATCGGGGTGGAGCTGCATGAGCGACTTATTGCGCAGATTGCGGGTCTTGTAGATCTCGCCCTCATAGAGACCAAGCTGAAAATAGTCGTCGTAAGTGCTCGAGGCGAGATTGTTGTCATCGTCGGTAAAGATCTGCTGAGTGATCAGATAGGGGCGCAGATCAGAATACTTGACCCAGAACATAGGATATTTCACCGCCTCGGCCCCGAAATCGCCGGCGCGGTGGAGCACCGGACAAATGGCCTCGACACGTGCCCGCATACGGTTCTGACGGCGGTCAAACTCCCATTTCTCTATCACATAGTAGCTCAACACCTCCGAGGCCGGTATGTCAGAGTCCTCGATGGTGTAGCGTGGATTCTTCTCGGTCGAGCCTTTGGCCGGAGAGTGAAGTATGTAGAAACGGTCGAGCACGTCGCCCATCTTCACGCGATAGTCGTCGGTAAACATCTCGCGTCCGTCGAGATATTCATAGGCCGGAAGCTGACCCTCGGCCATGCGCTTGATGATGATGCGGAACAGATTGTCCTGCCCCTCGACCGGCTCGTCGGGGAAATAGAGAGCACCGTTGGCTTCCTTGGTCAGATCGAGCGAGCGATACATCACCTTCATCCACTGCAACTCGCTGTCGTCGGCCTCGGGAACCTCCATGCGTGCCTGCTGGCGCGGAGTGACTGTCGAAGCCGAGCGCTGTGTCTTACGGTCAGAGGCACTGCGGCGTGTCACGGCCGAGCCGGTGGAATTGTTCTGAGCCACTGAGCTCAGGGCGGCTACAAGCGATATGGCGACAAGAAGAAGTTTCTTCATTTTTCTTGAGAGTTTTCACATTTGTTATTAAACAGCCTCTAAAGCTTTAGAAGGCGGGGAGGGAGAAGCATTGTCATCAGTTGACAATAACCTCCATCGGAGAGAGAGTGCGCTCGATACCGTCGGGGCCCTTGGCGCGGATGCGCGAGATATAGAAACGCTTGCCACGGCTCAGACGTCGGAACTGGTCGCGCTGACGCTGAGTGAACTGCGAGCCCTGGCTCACCTCGGGGATAGCGTTGCCCATCTGGTCAAAAAAGACCGTCTCAAATCCGAGCACCTGGAAATTGATGTCGAGCATATCGTCGTCGATAGCCGCCTCCAGACCCGGCAGATTGGTGAGCACAGCCTTCGATATGGGGCGGCCCCCCTTATAACGCTCTTTGTCGCCGGGGAGCGACAGGTAGGCGGTCGGATCGGGCAGACGGCGCACACGGAAGGTGGTCGAGGAGACCGTCTGGGGCCGGCCGTCGATATTGGCCGTAACCGTCACGGTAGCATTCTCACCGACCTTGGCCGGACGGGCCACCCACGAGTCACCCTGACGCGACAGAGTACCGTTGGTCATAGTGGCCGATACATCTTTCATAGGCACACCGGGCACTGAAATGCTTACCGGGTTATTGATGCCGGCATAGAGCACATTCATCATGGTAGCCGAGACGGTGGCCGAAGGCTCCATCACGGTGTAGGACGAGGTGAACGGATGGCGTGTGGTCGAGCCGTCGCCGTGGGCCACCTCTATATAGCCCGAGTAGTCAAAAGTGCCGGTGCGCGAGGTGGCGAGTTCATAGACTCCACGATCGCCGGGGAGCTTCGAGCCTCCAACATATATATCGGGACGGGCGGTGGTGTCGACGGCTGCGAGCACAATCGACGCCGAGTAACGGCCTCCACGCATGACCATGCGCGAATTGGGGATCACAAACGCATTAAGTTCGTTGACCCTGACGTCGCCCGCATCGACAGCGGCCAGCAGACTCGAGAGGGCCTCACCCTCGGCATAGCGCACATCGTTCTGGAGCTTGGTGAGCAGAGTGACGGCGGCTACCAGGGGCTGGTTTTCAAACTTAGCCTCCTCCCAGAGCTGAGAGGTGAGAGTACCCGGGCGCGAGAAGGGAGCGGTGGAGAGCGCCGACTCTATAGCCGAGCGCTTGGCCGAGTCGGTCACACAGGCGGTGACCTGAGAGCGGTAGGCCTCCACTGACTCGCGCAGATGCTTGCCCTTTGAGTCGACGGGGCCGAGCATCACTATGGCGGCGGCATCGAGATTTTCACGACCCTGAATGTCGGAAAGTGTTCCTTCGGGGCCGTCGGCTTCCCTGACTATTTCGAGTTTGAGGGAGTCGATATGCTGATAGAGGCGATCGGCGCCGAGACGCACCTCGTCGGCCCGACGGAGCCACGGAGTGCCTTTATCGGGATTAAGATCGGTGAACGCGCGCAGTTGGGAGTAGATAGCATCGTTGCGCTGACCTACCGACTCATTGGTTTTCGCAAGGCCGTCCTCAACCTGCGCGAAACCGTCGAGCACATCGCTCGAGACGTTAAGCGCAAGCATAGCGGTCAGGACGATATACATGAGGTTTATCATCCTCTGACGCGGAGAAAGTCTTCCTACTGATTCGGCCATTTAGTATAGAGTATAGAGTATAGGGTATAGAGTAGAGAGAGAACTATAGAAAGATCACAGAGAGCCTGACGACTGGGCGCCGGGGATGTCAGAGACCATCGGACGATACATATTGACCGTCATGGCCGAGAGCATCTTTTCATAGACCTGGTTGAGCTGCTGCATGGAGCGGGCGAGCTTCTCGGTCTCCTCGCAGTAGCGGGCGCTCTGGGAGGCACTCTTCTCATACATATCGCGGATATCCTTGATGCCACGGTTGACGCGGTCGATCGACTCGAGCTGAGAGGAGACACTCTTGAGCTGTATCTCATAGATGGTGTTGAGACCGCCGATATTGCGGTTGAGATCGGCCATGCGGCTCACATAGTCACGTGAGTTTTCAGTGACAGCCGAGGAGTTGTCGGTGACAGCCTGATAGCTCTGAAGGAGCAGCTCGGAGACGGCATTGAGATTGCGGGTAGTCTCGCGCAATTGGGCAAGCTGCTCGGTGATGGAGTTCATCTGCTCCACATAGTTGCGGGTGGCCTCGGTCATCTCGGCCGAATTGAAAGTCTCCTGAGCCGCGGGTGACGGCGCTACGGCTACCGCGCCACCGGCTGCGGCGCCGCTGACATTGCCGGCCACAGTCTCAACCTGACCTCCGACAGTACGTGTATGAGTGATTGCGGCCGGAGTCTCACCCTCCTCCACCTCTGCCGCTCTACCTCTCACGGAGTCAAGCTCGGGGAAGACCTCCTCCCAATGATACTCCTTGGGGGGACGGTCAAAGGCGGTGAGTATGAACATGAGCACCTCGGTGCCCATACCGATACAGAGCAGAGTGTTTCCGCCGGGAAGATGGAGGATTTTGAAGAGAGCGCCGAGGATCACGATGGCGGCACCCACACTGTAAGCGAAATTAAAGAGACGCTGTCCGCCCTCCCAGGTGGTGAGGGTGCGGTAACGTTCCTTGAGGGAGCTTTTATCCATAACTTGGGTGTATAGGGTATAGAGTGATTGAGAGGTCGGGGAGATTACTTGCGGGCCTTGTTACCCTTGGCGAAACCTATCTGGGAACGCACACAGCGGAAACCTATATAGCTACGCTGCTCGTTCTGATACTCCCACATGCGCAGGTCGGAACGCACATTGTGGGCCACGTCTTTCCAGGAGCCGCCGCGCACGATCTTGCGCTTGAGTCTGTAAGGATCGTCGGGAGCCGCGTCATAGCGATACTCGGGATTGAGGTCGCTGGTGAGCTTGTCGACACTCTCGGCATAGGCCGTCGAGGTCCACTCGCTGACGTTGCCGGCCATGTCATAGAGGCCGAAGTCGTTGGGGGCGTATGTGCCGACGCGCGAAGTGATCAGCTGGCCGTCCTGCACGAAGTTGCCCTCCTGAGGCTTGAAGTTGGCATAGAAACAGCCCTGATCCTCGGTGAGAGGCAGGTCGCCGTCCCAGGGATACTTGTTCTCGTTTTTTCCGGCTCGGGCCGCATACTCCCACTCGGCCTCGGTCGGGAGGCGGTAGGGCTCTACATAGACACCCTCCTTGCCGAGCGAACGGCGCAGGAAGTCGGTGCGCCAGTTGGCGAATGCATTGGCCTGCTCCCAGCTGACACCAACCACGGGGTAGTCGCTGTAACCGCCGTGAGCGAAGTACATGCGCACGTAGGGCTCGTTGTAGGCGTTGTCAAAGTCATTGATCCAGGCCGTGGTGTCGGGATAGACGTTTACTATATAGGTGTTCACGAAGTCGTGGGGGCCGGTGAGGGCGCGCGTGATGGTCTGGCGGATGATCTCACCCTCGTCGTTGATATAGGCGGTGTCCTTGGAGATCACCGGGAGCTCCGTGGGCACGGGACGGTCGGTGTTGTACTCGCGGCGGGCGGGATTGAGACGGTTGCGGCGGCGGGCGGCCTCGGTGTGGTTATACACCTCATAGCGGTAGTTGAGCTGCTCGGGATCGAGCTCCTTGACCCCGGTGATCGGGTTGATGCGGTAGACACTCTCGATGGCACGCTCCTCATCCTCGTTGGGGTTGCGCCAGGGTATAGCCTTGGCCCAGTTGAGATGGGGGGTCACGGGATTGCCCTGACGGTCTTCCTCGATCTTGAACTCCTCGTTGCCGCCGTAGGCCGGATCGGCGAGGCGCTCGCGTATGATCGAGTCGCGCACCCAGTGTACAAACTGTTTATACTTTGCATTGGTGATCTCGGTCTCGTCCATCCAGAAAGCATCGACCGAGACTCCGCGGGGATCGGCCTTGATGTTCCACAGAGAGTCGTCCTCGCCGGGCCCCATGCGCACAGAGCCACGGTTGACGAGCACCATCCCGTAGGGGGTTGGCTCGGCCCAGGAGTGACCGCCGACACCGGTGACCTCGCCGCCGGTGGAGTTGCGGCTGCCGGTAGCGCAGCCTACGACCACGCTCAGCAGCAGAGTTAAGGAGAGTATATGAAGTATCTTTTTCATAAGTTACATTATGCGAATGCTTTTGTGTCGATTACGGTTTTTCTCGCTGAAGTCGAGCTTAAGGTTATAGCCGGCGAAGATTTCATGGCTGCCCGACGAGGCTTTGGATATCTCGGAGATATGATAGTCATAACTGTATCCCACAAAAATCCCTTTGATCTCGGCGCCCAGCATCAGGGAGACGGCATCGGAGTGGCGGTAGCCTATGCCGGCCGAGAACATCTTGCGCCATCTCACACGGGCTGTGGCGGCCACGTCAGTGTAGGTGAAATCGCTCCTGACAAGTAGCGAAGGTATCACTTCAAACAACGTGTTTTTAATCTGAATATTGCCCTCGGCCGTAAAAACCAAAGTGCGGGGGGCCTGAAATTGATAATTTTTAGCGCTTTCACCGGCCGTACCGCTACCCTCGCCGGTCGTGCCCGAAGAGCTCGAGCCCCCCTCCGTGTCAGAGAAAGTGACGGTAGGCGACGTAGCATGAAGCAACGACACTCCTGCCTTGAACTTCGGATGCACGAAGTAGACTCCGAGCCCCAGATCGAGAGCCGAGCCCGAGAGGTCGCTCCCGGGCAGAGCCGGATCGGTCGAGGTGTGATAGTCGTCATCGTCGGGTATATAGATCTCCGAGCCCTTGAACCGCTCGTTGAGCACTCCGGCCTGGAGACCGACGGTGAGCTCGCCGCGCAGGGGTTTGATGCGTTGTTTGAAAGCGAGCTGGAGCGAGGCCGTCAGGTTATTGAACAGGCCGTAGCTCTCCTGCTGGATCACCGCTCCGCCACCCCATTTGCGGCCAAAGAGCTTGAAGGGGGAGTCGGCACACGCCACAAATGTGCGCGGAGCGTTGTCTATACCCACCCACTGGGCACGCATACCTCCGCGAAGGCGTATATTATCGGTATCGCCGGCGGCTCCGGGATTATAGTAAGTCGGCACGACCCAATAGTGGGTCAGCACGGCATCGCCCTGAGCCACGGCGCGAGTGCCACCGGCCATCATCAGCGTCAGCACGGCGAGGAACCTCAATACAGTATGCAACACCTTAGCCTTCATGATCATTCAAAATAGAAAGTAAACACGACCATGCGCGAGACAGCCTTCTTGAGCGAGCGGGTGATGGTCATTTTACCCGGCTCGTCCTCAAGGTCATGCCGGTCATGATCGATCACATCGCTGAGACCGAAACAAAACTTCACCTCGGGGATAAGCTTGAAATAAGGCAGATAGAAGTCACAGCCGAAGCCACAGGTGAGATAGAAGTCAAACGGCTTGGTGCGCAGCCAGTCCCCTTTGGCAGGGGTGAGATTAAACGTCGGCATCACTCCGGCCGTGAGATAGGGACGCGACTGGCGGTAACGCAGTCCCGAGAACTTCAGGTCGAGAGGAGTGACTATATAGGTCGACTTGAGATTTTGTTTCATCTCGGCCCCGGTGGTATAGTCGCGCATGGTGATGTCGCGGTTGCCGAAATACATACCGGGGGTAAATCTCAGATTGAACAGCGACGAGAGCCTCAGATCCACCAGACCGTTGACACAGAAACCCGGCGAGAACGAGGGCTGCTCCATATACCACTCCTCCCCTTCATCGGTGACAAAGCCGTTGTGGGTGAAAGTGATGTCCTGAGTGTGGACACCCACCGAAAAGCCCAGGTGCAGCCGACGCATATCGGCATAGGGTCGGTTGAGCACACGGTCGTTGAACGTGCGCGCCCCGGCCTCGGCCGAGCAGACCGAGACCAAAACGGCGAGCGCCACCGCAGGCATCAGCCCACGCTTCAGCCACCGCAAGATATATGTGACATTCAATCGGTTCATTGCCTAAACTTAACGTTGTCACATCCCGCTTTATTGTCAGTTATTCCTATCGAAATCCACCATCTGAAAAAACTTTCAAAATTTTTGACCAAAATATTCCCTGTTTTTGATTTTCTTTTTACTTTTGCAATAATCTTAGCCTCAACTGTCAAAACCAAAGCCTGATGGCGGATATGACTGACATAAATTCATCACCACTACCTCAAATCTTTTATCTAACCAATAATTTCAATTATTAACTCAACTTGATTATGAGAAAAGCTAAGCTATTATTTAATGCTCTTATTCTCAGCTTGTTAGTAGTCGGGGGGGTATTTTGCCAACTTCCTGACTGCCCAGAGCAGAGCAAGTGACTATGATTATGATCTGAGTGAATACTATGTGGTTATAGTAAACCCGGATCACATTCCAAACATCACCTACAACACGAAGACTCAGAGTAATATGCGCCCGTCGCGCGTTAACAACGACGACGGAACGGTAGCTCATCTGATTCCCGTCTCCGAGAATCCTACTCGTGTCGACATCGCGCCTATAGTGCATATAGGCGATGAGGATGCGTATGGTATCAAGCAGATTACCGACATGGAGGGCAACATCTACACCTCCTATCCCGGCTATTCCCAACTCTATGCCACCGACTTGGCCAAGGGTAAATGTTTCAAGGTGCTGACCGACGATCTTTCTAAAATCCGCACAGCTAAACTCATCATCACAGCCACTGACGATCCCGCCAATCTCAAAGTATTGGGTCTGTCAAACTATCGTTTGGTCTACTCAGGCCGCGACTTTAAAGACGGCAAACTCGAGATAACCTTCGACCCGGCCACCGAGTACAACTGGTATATCTATGAGGCGAATGGCGAAGAGGTATTCAAGGCCACACTCGACGGCCAGAAACTATCCCGATCCAGCTGCTGGTTGCAGCTCGGCTCGTCAAGCACCGACCTCTCCTATGTCCCCGTCCACAATTTTAGTCTGAAAGACAAGAACGGCACCTCCAACGTAGTCGTAACCTCCAAGTTCCCCGACATACAGATACCGCTGAATTTCGAGTTTGTCAATGAAGGCGGCAATGAGACCAACCGCGCTTATCTGGCCGAAATGATCGAATACATCTCCGTCAACGGCACCAAGATCACCGACAAATCATGGGCCGACGAAGATTTCACCGTGCCCAACGGCAGCGATCTTATCGTCAAGATCAAACCTCAGTCTTTCGGCTTCTGGAAATTCAACAAGGCCTATTACAATGGCCAGGAAGTCAATCCTGCCAATATATTCCCGCTTTTTGTAGAGGGTGAGGACACCACGCCTCAGATCTATAAGGTGACAGGCACCATGAACAACTACTGGCGCTACACTCTTAATCTTCCCGACATTGACAATGTTTCTATACGAGTCAGCGACATTTTGGAAAATGTCACCACAAGCCCCTATCATGGCACAGCCGGAATGAATCCGCCCGTACTGACCCCCAGCGGCAAGAATGGCTACAAGGTCTACGACGTGCAGGTAGAAGGACAGACCATACCTCTCGATGCCGACGGAAACTACACCATGACCCGCATGGACGAGGAGATCACCATCGTCCCCAAAAAGTATGAGCGCACCATACCTCTGCAGCTCTACTGCGACTACGGCAATTACAGCAACTATTACATCATCCTCGATCCGCTCGGACAGATGACTCAACGCAAAGATCTCGCCAAAGGCCTCCAGACCCTCATGATCAACCCCGACGACCTGCCCTTTGAGCTGGGTAACGAGGACAGCTATGTCTATGTCAACGGTGAGCTGCTCACCGAAAAGGATGAAAACGGACTCCTGACCGGACTGAAAGGACTGACTTCCAGCGATCAGGTGAGCATCTTCACCACCAAGCCCCGCACACGCACGATCGTCCACAAAGAGTTCCCTGCCGGAGTTTCGGCCGACATCTATCACAACGGACTGAAAATCGCCGGCCCCGGCAATTACGAAGTGCTGCCCGGCACAGTGGTGAAATATGTAGTCACCTCCGGGTCAAACCTCGTGCTCGAGTCAGGTTCATCGGGTTCCTTCATCAACGCCGGCAATGACGGCAGCTATGAGTTTACCTCTAATTACGGCGGCACTTATTGGCTTCACCCCGCCAATTCCAAAGTGACCGTGACGGTAGATGCCGACGACTACAGTTATTTCCGTGCCTATATCGGCGACTATTCGCCCAAATTCACGTCTGCCACCGAAGAAATCTCTCTGCCCTACACCGATGCCTCTGACGCTACCTACTCCGTCAAATTCGCATGTGAAAAGTCCAATCGCCGCATAACTTCAGTAACCGCCACCCCCTCTGACGGCTTCTCCTTTGACGAGAAGACACTCACAGCCAATGGTGTTAGAAATGGTATGAAACTGACAGTGCAGTCTGAGAAATTTGATAAATTCTATAATTTCAAACTGTACACGACATTACCTCCCTTTTTTGAATTAGCTCCCGGTTCCGATCCCAAGTGGCCGTCATATCTTTTCCAGGGGCAGCCTGCTCAAATCAACCCTCCGGTTAATGTAGAACTCGCGCCCCACAGTGCCGATGAATTTTCTATGGCATACCCTGGATACTTCGGCTTCACTACTTCAGAGACTTGGATCGAATTTACGGCAGATATGGGACAAACCTTTGAGGGTATCACGGAACTGGACTTCCCGCTGACAATGGATTTCAAATCGCTGGCACAGATCGCTACTCAATATGGCTACTATGCCAGGATCAATATAAACGGTGTTGACTATGATCTCGCTTCTCTTGAAACTGAAAGAGAGACACAATGGGGATTTACCGAGACTGTCTACATAATCACGATAGAGCAGCCTCAGGACATCACCGGCTCTATCTCCATTTATCCCGATTCATACGGTAGTTTCAGAGGCTCACGTGATTTCTATGTCAAAGGAGGCAACGTCCTTTACAGATACAACAATGGCGAGACCAAGACCTCAGGCACTCAGGCTATTCCTGTCCAGCCGGGCAGCCGTCTTGAACTATGGCTCGATAATGGCAAGCCCTTTGAGAAATGTCAGCTTGAAGACCTTTTCGACGGATATGGCGATACCGGCCACATCACCGATCTCAAGCCCGATGAAAATAATCATTACATCATCGAGTTCCCGGCATTAGAAGAGTTTGCATCCGTTGATGAGAGTTACTACACCCAAAGCCAAGAGTTCAATCTGAACGTTGTGCTGCCCAAGATGCCTCTCACCGTGGTCTCTTCAGGCGAGGCCGGAAACATCTCGGTCGGTGATGTCACTGTGACCGGCGGAAACGGAACCATCCAGGTGGTGGAATCAAGTTCATCAGTCCTCAAATGTGTAGGGTCAGACTATCGCATAGTGGAAGTCCTCGACAAGAGCACCGGTGTGCCTCTCGACTTCGACATACACACAGGCAAGGTGTCAGGCCTCGCCGAAGGCATGACTATCGAGGTCAAGACGGAGAAATATGAACGAGACAAGTCGTTCAGAGTCTATTTTGACAACGCAGCTCCCACCAACCGCTCGCTTGTCCTCGCCCCGGGCACCCCTTACGAGAAAACCGTCACCCTCGGTAGCTCAATCAATACACCCTACACGGTCAACTACAATCCCGACGACCTGCCGGTGAAGTTGAACTTCAATTATTATGGCTATTCCTATCCGACCATAATAATCAACAACGAGATCATCACTCATCAGGGCAATGGTGTATACGATCTTCCCGCCGTGTTCCCCGACAATACAGTCATGCGTGTCTACAACAGCACCGCGCGCGCAAAACTCGTCGACGTGACCTTCACCGTCGATGATGGTCTCGACATCGCCGTTACTCAGGACGACGTGGCGCTCAACGATCTGACATCCACCCTGCGCCTTGCGGCAGGTTCGTTAATTGTGTTTGCCGAAAAGCCCGGAAATAAGTTTGACTACGAGATCCTTCAGGGTTCCACCAAGCTCACCAATCCCAAGGTAGCTCTCCCCACCACGGCTACCGCCTACACTATCCGCAAGACCTACAACACCATTACCCTCAACACTACGGGCGACATCGACCTCTCGTCAATGAACATCCTCGATGCCGACGGCAATCCCTATACCGTCGAGAACGGAGCAATCAAGGTGCCCACCCGCGTCAAGAGCCTCACTTTCGTCCCGACGGTCGAAGACATCTACTTCGCCGAAGCCTCCGTCTCGGGCGGATCGATGAAGTTTGACAAGGACTCGGGAGAGCTCACCGACCTCTCGTCGGGCAGCCTCAGCCTCATCACCGCCACCGTAGAGCGCGAGCAGGAGGTGACGATCTTTGTCGAGACCGGCGACGAGCTCTCAGGCGCTCAGATCACCCTCGGCAACGGTAAGACCATCGAGACCGGCGTGGCTCTCTCGGGCGGATCCCAGATTGTGAAATTCAGCGAGGAAGACCTGCCTATCATCTTCAAGCTCCCCGAGTCTTATCTCGGCGATGGAGACACCTCCGTCGATCCTTCCAAGCTTCCCGTAGTATATGTCAACGATCAGCAGCTCGAATACTCCGAGGAGCATGGCGGTTACATATTCCCGACCGATGCGTTCAATGATCCCGCCAATCCCCCGAGCATCAAGATCTATGCCGCTCAGCCCGATCCGGTTGAGATCACCTATCTCGTCGAACCCGGCATCACATTCAATGCCGTCGCCGACAAGGACACTGAGAACGCCGTCACCGAGGCTTCGACCGTAGCACTCCTGCCCGGTACTCTGGTAGAGATCAATGCCACCGCCACCAAGAGCGACGAGATCATCTTCATCGAGATCGACGGCGAGACCATCATGGAGGGTAAAGATCTCAACTACTCTTTCACCGTAGGCTCTTCAGTCCAGACCATCAAGATCATGCGCAAGAAAGTGATGCTGACCGTCAAGTGTGACACCGAGTGGAACTCCGTACGTGTCAACGGCAACGGCTTCTCTTATCCCATGTATGCAGCCGAGTCGGAACTCGAGTTCCCCGTAGGAACCACCCAGATAACCCTCCGCTCCATATCCGACAATCGTTGTGTGGCAAAGGTCATCAATGCCTCCACAGGCTCCGAACTCACTTTTGATGCAGTGACCGGAGTAGTGAGCGGTGTTACCGACAAGATGCAGATCTCGCTCGTGATGGGCGACTTCACCCGTGACCGCCAGCTCACGCTCTACCTCGAGGAGACCGATAACGATGTCTCCCCCTCGGCTTCGGTCGTTCTCTCGAGCGGCAAGGCTGTTGAGAAGGAGATAGCGTTGCTGACCGGCTATCAGGAGATAATGTTTGCCGACTCCGATCTGCCCCTGGCTGTCATCAACACCGCCGACAATGCCGAGCCCCTCTCAGTCTATGTCGACGGAACCGAGATCAGCTATACCGAGGGATCGGGTTATAGCTTCCCCTCACAACTTGCCGACAATCCTGTGGTCAAGATCTTCACCGAGAGCCAGCGTTCGGTAAGCGTGGAATATGAGGTCTATGTCCCCGACTATGTTGTTGAAATCACTCATGACCGACACACAGTCGTCGACCACACCAAGCGCCACAGCGTACTGCCGGGCACCGAGATAACCTTCCGCTTCAGCCCCAGGGCTGCCTCCCGTGCCTACACCCCCTCGAGAGCGGCTGCCGAGACCCCCTCGGTACTCGTCAATGACGAGCCGCTGAGTGCCGATGCCAATGGTGTCTATACTCTCAAAGTCACCCGTCAGCATGCCGATACCGGAGTACACGTCTCTCTGTCTCAGGGCGATGACTCATTAGGAATTGAAGAGATACTCGACGACGCCACTGCCGCCGATGTCTACGACCTCGCGGGTCGCCGGGTGCTCAGGAATGCCTTCCGCGAAGACATCGAGAAGCTCCCCTCGGGTGTCTACATCATCAACGGCCGGAAAGTACTCATAGGCAAGTAAACAGCCTCACGCTTAGAACACAAAGGACGCTAAGATTACCAATCTTAGCGTCCTTTGCTGTTTAGGCGCAGGTTTGCCGCAGGTGAATCATCTTCACTACGGGTACAAATATAATGCACCTCATGCGAGAATAATTACCGTAGAAAAACTCTTTGCGTGCTCCGCGTTCTTTGCGCGAGCTTTTAGGGCAATAATCACGCGCGCGCATACGTTACAATTGACATAGTGAAGCGTTTCCCGATACTCTGCTCCCCGGCGCGCGATCATGCCGGTCGCGTCCTGGTGATCATGACCGTGGTCTTGACCGCGGTCTTGCTCGGCGCATGCTCCACCAAGAAAAACACAGCAGCCTCGCGCAACTATCAGGCTTTCATCACCCGCTACAACGTCTACTTTAACGGCGACCAGCACTACAAGGAGACTCTCAAGGAGATGGAGACCGCCTATCAGGACGACTATTCGGGCCCGTTGCTCATGCACCCGGCCGAGGCTCTGGCCATCCCTTCGGCCCCCCAGCCCTCGGGATCGTTCACACGCTCGATCGAGAAAGCCCAGAAAGCTATCCAGCTCCACAGCATACGCCGCCGCCCTGCCCCCAGACGCGGCAAGAGCGCCGACCCCGAATATAAAAAGTGGATGAAACGCGAGGAATACAATCCGTTTCTCCACAACGCCTGGATGATGATGGGACGCGCCCAGTATATGAACGGCGATTTCACCGGTGCGGCCGCCACCTTTTCCTACGTCTCCAAACATTTCACCTGGCTCCCGGCCACAGTCACCGAAGCGCGCCTCTGGGAAGCCCGCTGTTACTGTGCGCTCGACTGGCTCTGGGAGGCCGAGACTATCGTCTCACGCATCAAGGAGGATGCACTGACCTCGTCTCACCTGCGCGAGCTGTGGAATTTCACCACGGCCGACCTGCTCGTCCGACAACGTGAATACTCCCAAGCCATCCCCTATCTGCGCGAGGCAGCCAGGCTCGCCGGCGGCCCCCAGAAGTCGAGACTCTACTTTATCTTAGGTCGCGTCTGCGCAATGGCCGGTCAGAACGCCTTGGCATACGAAGCCTACTCCAAAGCCTCGTCGGGATCAGCCTCACAACGCGCACGCTTCAACGCGCGCATCAAGCAGAGCGAAGTCTATGACGGCGCCGACATCACTCCCGAGGTCAAAGCCCTGCAACGGCTGGGACGATATGGCTCGAACCGGGAGTATCTCGATCAGATCTACTATGCCATCGGCAACCTCTATCTATCGCGCGGCGACACCCTCAAGGCACTCGAAAACTACAATCTGGCCGTCAAGAAATCGACCCGCAACGGTATAGACAAAGCCATAGTGCTCACGGCCCTGGGCGACCTGGAGTTTGCCCGCGGACGCTACGATCTGGCCCAGAGCGCCTACTCGGAGGGTCTGTCACAGCTCCCCGAGACCTGGCCCGGGCTGGAGGAGAAGAAGCGGCGCAGCGATGTGCTCGACGAGCTGGCGGTCTACACCCAGAACGTCGTGCTCAACGACTCCCTGCTACGGCTGGCCTCCCTCCCCGAAGCCGAGAGACTGAAAGTCATCGACGGCATCATCGATGCACTGAAGAAAAAAGAAAAAGAGGAGGCCGAAGAGGCCCGGCGCGAAGAATATCTGGCAGCGCGCGAAGCCGACGGTTCGGGCCTCAACACACAGGGTGTCAAAGCCCCCCAGCAGTTTGCGCTCAACACCGACGATTCATGGTACTTCTACAACGAAGCCACCCGCAACGCCGGCCGCACGGAGTTTCAGCGCCGCTGGGGCTCCCGCAAGCTCGAGGACGACTGGCGACGACGCAACAAGACCTCCTACACTCTCGACGACGACACCGATACCGATCAGGCCGATGAGGATGACGAGACTGAAATGGCCGACCCGGCTGACTCTCCCGACAAGCCCGACGCTAAAGCCGAAGCCGAAGCCGAAGCCGCCAAACGGGCCGCCGACCCCCATTATCCCGAATACTATATCAAGCAGATCCCCGTCACCGAACTGCAGAAAACCACCGCCCGCGACATCATCCAGGAGGGACTCTACAATTCAGGTCTCATACTCAAGGATCGCCTCGAGGACTATGGCGCGGCCGACCGCGAGTGGGATCGTCTCATGAACGAGTTCCCCTCCAACGTCTACCGCCTCGACGTCTACCACAACCGCTATCTCATGTATATGCGTCAGGGTCGTGAAGATCTCGCCGAGCCCTACCGCCTGTTGATCATCTCGCAATTTCCCGACACTCAGCTCGCCCTGGCCATGGCCGACCCCGCCTACCTGTCGAAACTCAAGTCCATGCCCGCCGAGCAGCAACGGCTCTACGACGCCACCTACGAAGCCTATCTCGACAACCGCAACGCCCAAGTACACGACTCTTACGCCCGCGCCCAGGAGGAATATCCCCTCTCGCCGCTGCTTCCCAAATTCATGTTCCTCCACGCCCTGGCCTACGTCACCGAGGAGAAACCCGAGGAGTTCCGCCAAGTGCTCGCCACTATCATGGAGTGTTATCCCGATGCCGACGTCACCCCCCTGGCCGCCTCCTGGCATCAGGGTCTCACCCAGGGGCGTCAGCTCCACTCCCCCGCGGGAGGCAACACCCGCAGCATGATCTGGGACATACGCCTCACCAACGATTCCACCCTGCTGGCCTCGGGCGAGAAAGTGGCGCTCGAGTTCACCGTAGCCCCCGAGGAGCCCCACTATCTCGTGTTGCTCTTTGAGACCGACCGTGTCTCGCCCAACCGTCTGCTCTACGAAGTGGCCCGCCACAACTTCTCGACCTACACCGTCAAGGATTTTGATCTCGAGGTCATGAACTTCGGGCCGCTCGGGCTCCTGGTCATAAAGGGTTTTGACAACAAGGCCCAGCTCGACCACTACCGGTCGCTGCTGTCACGCGACTCGGGAGTGACACTACCACTCGAAGTGCGCCCCGTCGAGATCAGCAAGTCCAACTTCGACCTGCTGTTGGGTGGAGGTGGCTCCTTTGACGACTACTTCCGTTTCATCGGCGAGGAAGAGATAAGATCCACCCACGAGAGCGTGCTCCCGCCCGACGAGTTTGAAGGCCCCGAAGCCCTCCGACGCCTTGCCGAAGAAATGCAGCAAGAGCCCCCCGCAGAAACCTCCAAAGACTCTGATAACTCTAAGGACTCTGATAACTCTAAGGACTCTGATAACTCTAATAACTCTGATAGCTCTAATAACTCTGTTAACTCCGAGATCACTAAAGATCCTCCCGTCATTACCACTACCCCCGAGCTCTACCCATTAGGCTCTGAGGGCGACGAAGACGACTGACCTCTCCACACTCTATATACTCTATACTCCAAAACTATAAATGTCCAAGATCCTCTGGGCCGACGACGAGATCGATCTCCTCAAGCCCCACATAATGTTCCTCAAGGCCAAAGGCTATGAAGTCGCCACCTGCTGCAGCGGTGCCGACGCTCTCTCCATGGTCGAAGACACCCCGTACGATCTCATCATACTCGACGAGAATATGCCCGGACTCTCCGGCCTGGAAACCCTTCAGCGCATCAAGCTTTCGGCCCCCCATATCCCCGTGATCATGATCACAAAAAGCGAGGAGGAGAACATCATGGATCAAGCCGTCGGGAGCAAGATCGCCGACTATCTCATCAAGCCCGTCAACCCCTCACAGATACTCTCTTCCATCAAGAAAAATCTCCACAGCTCACGCCTGGAGAGCGAGAACACCGCCAACGCCTACCGCCGCGACTTCCAGCGCATAGCCTCGCTCATCAACAACTGCGACACCCTGGGCGACTGGATGGAACTCTACCGCGCCCTGACCCGTTGGGAGCTGCGGCTCTCGGGGTCTGACAGCGCTATGGACGAGCTGCTCGACATGCAGCGCACCGAGGCCGAGGGACTTTTCGCCCGTTTCGTGGCCCGCAACTATGAGTCTTGGGTCACGGCGCCGACCTCCTCGCCCGAGAGGCCGCTCATGTCGCCCGACATCTTCCGCCGGCGACTGTTCCCGATGCTCGACGACCGCGAGAAAGTCTTCTTCATCCTCATCGACAACTTCCGGCTCGACCAATGGGAAGCAGTCAAGCCCCTGCTGGCCGACAGCTTCACTATGCGCGAGGAGCTCTACTGCTCGATACTCCCGACTGCCACCCAATATGCCCGCAACGCTATTTTCTCGGGACTCATGCCCATCGACATCTCACGCATGTTCCCGGCCCTCTGGGTCGACGAGGACTCGGAAGAGGGCAAAAATCTCAACGAGTCACCGCTGATAGCCACACAATTTGAGCGCTACCGGCGCAAATGTCGTTTCTCCTACACCAAGATCTACGACTCGCCGGGATGTGACAAACTGGTGCGCGAGCTCTCCAATCTGCTCGACAACGACCTCAACGTCGTGGTCATAAACTTTATCGACATGCTCTCCCATGCGCGCACAGAGTCGCTGATGATACGCGAGCTGGCATCGTCTGACGCGGCCTACCGCTCCATCACAGAGTCATGGTTCCGCCACTCGCCGGCCCTCGACCTCTTCAGGGCCATCGCCGCCCGAGGCTGGAAGATCATCCTCACTACCGACCACGGCACAACCCGCGTAGACCGTCCTCTCAAGGTCGTGGGCGACCGCAACACCAACACCGCCCTGCGTTACAAAGTGGGCAAGAGCCTCGACTATCCGCGCAAGGAGGTCTATGAGATCAAACACCCCGCGGCTATGGGGCTCCCCTCCCCCAACGTCTCCTCAACCTATATCTTTGCCAACAGGCGCGACTTCTTCGCCTACCCCAACAACTACAACCACTACGTACAATACTACACGGGCACCTTCCAGCACGGAGGCATCTCCATGCAGGAAATGCTCATTCCACTCATCACCCTTACACCCAAAGACCAATGACTCATACCATCCAGATCCCCTCGCTCGAAGCCCTCGACAGCGCCGCCTCCGAGTTTGTCTCGCTAATGGGCGACAACACCGTCTTTGCCTTCAACGGCGAGATGGGTGCCGGTAAGACAACCTTTATCAACGCTATCTCCCGGGCTCTCGGAGTGATGGAAGACCCCACGGGTTCTCCCACCTTTGCAATCATCAACGAATACCGCTCCGACACCACCGCCGAACTCATCTATCACTTTGACCTCTATCGCATCGAGAACCTCGAGCAGGCCTTCGATATAGGTGTCGAAGACTATCTCGAGTCGGGAGCCGTGTGTCTGCTCGAATGGCCCGACCGCATCGAGGACATTCTCCCCGACGACACAGTGAGAGTCAATATCACTGTCAACCCCGACGGCTCGCGCACGGTAGTCCTCGAGGGGCTGAGCGAAGACGCCGAATAATGATCTCGCTCATCAAGCTCGACTCGGTCGACTCTACCAGCTCCTACCTGGCCCGACACCTGCCCGACGCTCCCCACGGCACCGTGGTGGCCGCCCGGGAGCAGAGCGCCGGCCGGGGTCAGCGTGGCAACTCCTGGGAGGCTGCCCCGGGTCTCAACGTCACCATGTCACTGATGTTGCGCCCGGCCTCCCTGGCTGCAGTCAGGCAGTTTGTCCTCTCTCAGGCTGTCGCCCTGGCGGTAGCCGACACTGTTGACACCCTGCTCCCTCCGGGGATGACCGCCTCGGTCAAATGGCCCAACGACATCTATGTCGGCGACCGTAAGATAGCCGGCATCCTCATCGAGAATGTGCTCGACGGGACGCGTGTCTCACGCTCTATCGTGGGGCTCGGCCTCAACGTCAATCAGGCCCGGTTTCTCTCCCCGGCCCCCAATCCCGTGTCCATCTTCCAGCTCACGGGTCTCACCCACGATGTCGAGTCGCTGACCATGAGTCTCGCCGAAAATATAGTTACCCTGACAGAGCGTGCCCTCTCCTCGCCCGACGAGGCCGAGGCTCTGGCCGAGCGATATTTTTCACGTCTGTGGCGCTCTGACGGATGGTGGCCTTTCCACGACAACCTGCGCGACACCGACATGATAGCCCGTATCGACTCGGTCGACCCAATGGGCTTCATCACTCTCACCGACCGCGAGAGTCTCACCCCTCATGTCTACGCCTTCAAAGAAATCTCATTCCTGCTCTGACCCCCTTCAGCCCCTATCCATGACCGCCCCTTCAGCCATCTCTCTTTCCGAGCTCAGCCTGCGCATCGCCTCAGCCATCAATCCCGAGCCCTCGCTTCAGGGAGTGTGGGTCGTGGCCGAAACCTCCGACGTCAGGGTCTCGGCCCACTGCTATCTGGAACTCATCGAGAAAGATCCCGCCTCGGGACAACCGTTGGCACGCCTCAGAGCCAATATCTGGCGCAACAACTTCATGCGCCTCAGCGCGGCCTTCACCGCCGCTACCGGCGACCGTTTTGCCTCGGGCATCAAAGTCATGGTGAAGGTCAATGTCAACTATCATCCGGCGTTTGGTCTCTCGGCCAATATCACTGACATAGACCCCTCCTACACCCTCGGCGACCTGCTGCAACGCCGGCGCGAGATACTGGCGCGACTCTCGGCCGAGGGGATCATCGATCTCAACCGCGAGTTGCAATGGCCAGACACCCCTCTCCACATAGCCGTCATCTCGGCCCGCGACGCCGCCGGATATGGCGACTTCATCCACCAGCTCTACTCCTCCCCCTCGCGGCTTGCCTTCAGGGTTTCGCTCTTCCCGGCCACCATGCAGGGGGCCACGGCTCCGGCTTCGATCATCTCGGCTCTCGAGAGAATAGCCGCCGAGGAGGATCGTTGGGACGGAGTGGTCATCATACGCGGCGGCGGTGCCACCAGCGATCTGGCCGCTTTCGAGGACTACGACCTGGCGGCCAACATAGCCCAGTTTCCCCTCCCGGTCATCATCGGCATAGGTCATGAGCGAGATGTCACCGTGCTCGATTTCGTGGCCAATATGCGTGTCAAGACCCCCACAGCCGCCGCCGAGTGGCTCATCAGCCGCGGCGAGGAGGCACTCGACCGGCTCGACCGGCTCGCCACCTTAATATATACCTACGCCTCTGAGCTCCTCTCGGGTTCCCGTCAGCAATTGGCACGTATCGAGGCCACTCTCCCTCATCTGCCACAGGCCGCCCTCGTCAGAGCCTCCACGCGACTCTCGCGTCTGGGGCAGTCCATAGCCGACAATGCGGTCAGCCGGCTGCGCCCCGACTATTCACGTCTCGACGTGCTTGGCGAGCGTGTCGCCTCCGCCGCCACCGCGCGCCTCGACCGCTCCAATTCGCGTCTCGACCGCCTCTCTGAAATGATCGGCCTGCTCTCACCCTCAGCCACTCTTGCGCGAGGCTATTCCATCACCCGTGTCGACGGCCACGCCGTCACCTCCGCCTCCGACATTCCCGCCGGGGCCATCATCACCACCACCCTCTCTGACGGTACCCTCACCTCCACCGTAAATTAACCGACGGGGATAATTAAAAAAAAGTTCCTCCTGGTGCGAACCTTTTCTCCCCTCCCCGTGTTATAAAGATGTAGTTACTATTATTTGCACTGTGTTTTCATGGTATTAGATTTAAGGTTAAAAAACAATAGGGCCGTCGCGATGACAGCCCTATTGTTTTATCTATCGGTCAGATCCGGGATTATTACAAATTAAGAGATTGTTTTTAAAGCTCCAAGACTTCGTGTTAATACCTGATCGACTACTTATCTGAGCTGATAATTGAAAATAGCGTCGACCACATAGAGCCCGAGTATATCCTTGCGATCCACGTCCATATCATCGTAGGCAGGGTTCTCGCTATGGAGTATCACCTTGGAGGGATCGGCATGACGTCTGAGAAACTTCACCATGCGGTAATCTTCGAGCTGCACCACATAGATCTGTCCCCAGAATATATTCCTCATATCCTTGACCTCCCTGACAGCCACGTATGCACCATTGTCGATACGGGGCACCATACTATCGCCTCTGACCCTGATAAAGCGGGAGTCCTCGGGGAGATCGGGCATCGCCACCATTCCTACCGGTCTGACCTCGGCAAATACCCTCTCGAGGCTCATACACCCGGCCGTGGCTTCGACATCATAGACCGGCACACCACCGCTGATAGCATATTCGACCACCTCGGGTGTATCCTCAAGCTCCACCTCACGGGCTCTCACAGGCTTGTCGTAAGGGAGACCTACACCATCTCTAAGCCAACGCTTAGACACACACAGATCGGCCACGACCCGATTGATCAGACCCTCGGTCACAGGCAATTTGCCCGAGAGCACCTTTGACAGATTACTCGGATCGAGTCTGAGCAGCGACGCCAGCCGGCGCTGAGAGTAACCTTTCACATCCATCAGATGTCTCAGCCGTCCGGCCACCTCCATATTATCGAGATCTTCTTTCATTCTTTACCACTTTTGTTGGCAAATATACTATACCCCTTGGCAAAAGCCTATCCCATCATCCTTAAAATATATTAAAAATCTGTTATGCGGCTCCCCTTCTGCGACGCGAGGAGAGGATATAGAAAGCCGAGAAGATACCACAGGCTATGAGCATGACGGTCTGGAAACTCCAGCACACTATCGAGTAGGCAGTTCCGTCGGTGTCGGAAATGCCATAGAGACTCAGCGCAAACATTACGGCGACATTCCAGGGGCCGAGACCGCCATTGCTCGGTATACCCATGCTGCACGACCCAAACACAAAGACTACAAGCCCGGGGATAAATCCAGCGGCAAGACCCGGCTCCGAGATCAGCTCACGGGTGAACGGAAAGGCATAGAAACACGAGTAAGTCTGAAAGAAATAACAGGTCCAGATTCCGATCGTCAGCACAAGATACCAACCTATGCCTTTCATGTGAAAAAGCACGACAAACCCCTGCCACATACGTGCCACCGAGGCATTGAACTTCTTTACCACCAGACTGCCTCCAAAAAAATGGTCTATCAGAAGCACCCCGACTATCACGGCCGCTATCACTATAAACAGCAATCCGTGAGAAAATACATGCTCTATCGACTCACCTAAAGGATACTTGTCGAGAAAGCTATCCATAGCCCCCCTGGCTACCACGAGAGTGAGCAGCAACACCAGCACTATCATCACCCCGTCAGAAGCACGGTCGCCCAGATCGGTGCCGATCACGGTCGAGAGTTTGACATTTTCTCGCTTGGAAACATAGACACATCGCCAGGCCTCTCCAAGAAAAGGAAACAGCAGATTCAGAGCGTAAGCGCCGAATATCGACACACTCTCGGCCACTACCGGCATGCGTGGCACTCCCGCCGCCCTGAGCTGTATGCCCCACCTGATTCCTCTGATGACATGAGACAACATCGTCAGAAACATCATGATGAAAAGATAACGGTAATCGACTCCATCCCTGATGATCGTCATCACCTGATGGAAATTCACCTTGTGAAAAAGCCACACCAACATTCCGGCAGTCACGCCAAGCGACGCCACGACCTTCACGATATCCTTTATCATGTCTTTTCTTCCCGCTCCCTCGCCTGAGGCTGTCGCAGGAGTCTGAGCCTTGTCTTCTCTCATAAGCAGATAGTTTTAAGTAACTCTTGAAAATTAATTTATACTATCACGGGTTACAAATGGAAAACATATTGACGTTTAATTTTTAAGAGTCACTTATATAAAGCAGTTCAATATATACTTATCAATTTCAACACCTGAACCATATCCGATAGTAGGGTTCTCTACGTTAAACTTCCTTAAATATACTTAATTTCAACCATCCCGTCATCATCACTCTCTCCATATCCCACATATAATTATTAACTTTGCAACAGCTAAGTCACGGAGGAGGCCATTGAGCCCCCTCCTGCTTTTTATGTATACTTATATATCATGATCGATAAGCAGACAATAACCGACATCGTCAGCCGTGTCATAGCCGACACCGACGCATTCATCACCGACATCACAGTCACCCCGGCCAATGACATCACCGTAGAGCTCGACGCCATGACGGGAATCGATCTCGACTTCTGCGCTCTCGTCACCCATGCCATCGAGCAGGAACTCGACCGCGATGTCGAGGACTACTCCCTCGAAGTAGGATCGGCTTCTCTCTCGGCCCCCCTGAAAGTGGCTCAGCAATACGAGAAACATATCGGCGACACGATGGACGTGCTCACCCGCGACGGCCGCAAGCTCCGCGGCACTATCGTCAAAGTCTCGCCCGAGACCATGAGCTTCACCCTAAGCGTCCCCACCAAAGTCAAGGAACCCGGAGCCAAGCGCCCGGTGATCGTCGACACCCCCGTCGACCTGCTCATGGCCGACTGCCGCAGCGTCACCTATCATTTCGATTTCAAATAATCACCCCTATACACTCTAATTCCCCTACTACTCCACAATATGGCCAGGAAAGAAGAAGCCCCCAATATGGTAGAGCGTTTTGCCGAATTTAAAGAACTCAAGAACATCGACAAAACCACCATGATCAGCGTCCTCGAAGAGTCGTTCCGCAACGTGCTCGCCAAGATGTTTGGCACCGACGAGAACCTCGACGTGATCATGAACCCCGACAAGGGCGACGTACAGATATTCCAGAACCTCGAAGTCGTGCCCGACGGCGAAGTCACCAACCCCAACCTTCAGATCTCACTCTCCGACGCCCGTGCCGACGAGGACCCCGACGTAGAGATCGGCGAGGAACACACCAAGGAAATCTTCTTTGCCGACTTCGGTCGACGTGCCATCCTCAACCTTCGCCAGACCCTCCAGTCAAAGATCCTCGATCTCCAGAAGGAAGCCATCTATGCCAAATTCAAAGAGCTCGAGGGACAGCTTGTCACCGGCGAAGTCTATCAGACCTGGAGCCGCGAGACTCTCCTGCTCGACGAGGAGAAAAACGAGCTCCTGCTCCCCCGCAACAAATCCATCCAGGGCGACTATTTCCGCAAGGGCGACATCGTGCTGGCTGTGATCGACAACGTCGACAACAAGAACAACAACCCCAAGATCACCGTCTCGCGTATCAGCGACACCTTCCTGCGCCGACTCTTCGAGCGCGAGGTGCCCGAGATCCTCGACGGCCTCATCTCGATCCGCGCCATTGCCCGCATCCCCGGCGAGCGCGCCAAGATAGCCGTGGAGTCGCTTGACGACCGCATCGACCCCGTAGGATGCTGCGTAGGCCCCAAGGGCTCACGCATACAGGCCATCGTGCGCGAGCTCCACAACGAGAATATCGACGTTATCACCTGGACATCCAATCCCGAGCTCCTCATCCAACGCGCCCTCTCTCCGGCCCATATCAGCAGCATACGCATCGACGCCGAGGCCAAGAAAGCCGAAGTGTTCCTCGAGCCCAAAGAACTCGCTCTCGCCATCGGCCGCAACGGCTCTAACATCAAACTCGCCTCGATACTCACCGGCTTTGTCATCGACGTCTACCGCGACGATCCCAACCCCGTGGAGGAAGACATCTACCTCGACGAGTTCAAGGACGAGATCGACGGCTGGGTCATCGACGCCCTCAAGAATATAGGTTGCATCACCGCCAAGGCAGTGCTCCGCACACCCCGTCAGCAGCTCATCGACGAGGCCGACCTCGAAGAAGACACCGTAGACAACGTGCTCGCCATCCTCAACGCCGAGTTTGAGGACGAGGACGAGACTCCCGAGGCTCCCGAAGCTCCCGAGACCGACGGCGAGACCCCCGAGACAGCTACCGAGGCCTGACACCGCTCCCCCTCTCTCCCCCGGCCCGGCCGGGGCCCTATCCACTATCACGCTAAACATCCCCCTTACAACTAAATCAGCCTCTCCACAAGGCTTCGCAAGTAATATATGCCCAGAATAAAGATCAGTCAAGCCGCCAAAGAATTCAACGTCTCCATACCTACCGTCGTGGAGCACCTCCAGAAGAAAGGCATCCCCGTGGACGCCAACCCCAACACACGCATCGACGAAGCCACCTACGCCATCCTCGTGGACGCCTTCCAGCTCTACCGCAAGGAGCGTCAGAACGTCGAGAAAATCTCTCACGACCGCGAGAAGGAAAAGGAGAAAGAAAAGACCACGGCTCCCAAGGCCGCTCCGGCTCCCGAGACCATAAAGGTCAACGTTGCCCCGGCTCAGGGCCCCAAAGTGCTTGGCAAAATTCAGCTCGATTCAAAAGGCAATCCCATAGCTCCCAAACCCGAAGCCCCCAAGGCCGAGGTAAAGCCCGAGCCTAAGCCCGAGCCTAAACCCGTAGCTGAGACTCCCCAGGCTCCCAAGGCCGAGGTTAAACCCGTGTCTCCCAAGACTGCTCCTCAGGCGCCCAAAGCCGAAGCTCCCAAGGCCGAGGTAAAACCCCAGCCCAAAGCCGAGGCTAATCCCGTCCACAAAGCCGAGACTCCCAAGACTGAGGCTCCCAAGGCTGAAACACCCAAGGCTGAGGCACCCAAGACCGAGACTCCTAAAGCTCAGGCCAAACCTCAGGCAACCGCTCAGGCTGCTCCCAAGGCAGCTCCCGCCGAGCCCGCCAAACCCCAGGAAGCCGAAGTGTTCCGTTACAGCTCCGAACCTCAGGTGACCGGCCCCAAAGTGATCGGCCACATCGACCTGACCTCCATCAACCAGTCGACACGACCCAAAAAGAAAAGCAAAGACGACCGACGCGGAGGTCGCGGCGGCCAGAACGGCTCAGCATCCACCGACGCCAACGGTCGCAAAAAGCGTCAGCGCATCGGCAAAGAAAAGGTCGACATCGAGAAGGCCGGACAGTCGGCCCAGTCATCGAGCCAGGGCCAGAACCAGGGCAATTCGCGTGGCAACAATCAGGGCGGTGGCCGTGGCAACCAGAACTCAGGTGGCCGTGGTCGCGGTCGTGACAAACACCCCGTCCACACCGAAGTCAACGAGGAGGACGTACAGAAGCAGGTGCGCGAGACCCTCGCACGCCTCACCTCCAAGGATAAGGGCCAGAAGAAGGGCGTGAAATGGCGTAAGGAAAAACGCGAAGCCTTTGCATCGCGTGCCCATGAGGCAGCCGAGGAGGCAGCAGCCGAGAGCCGCATACTCCAGATCACCGAGTTTGTGACTGCCAACGACCTTGCAGTCATGATGGACGTGCCCATCAACCAGGTCATCGCCACCTGCATGAACCTCGGCGTGATGGTTTCGATCAACCAGCGTCTCGACGCCGAGACCATCAATATCGTGGCCGAAGAGTTTGGCTTCACTACCGAATATGTCTCGGCCGAAGTCTCCGACGCCATCCAGCAGGAGGAAGACACCGAGGATCAGCTCGTCACCCGTCCGCCTATCGTCACCGTCATGGGTCACGTCGACCACGGTAAGACCTCGCTGCTCGACTATATACGCAACGCCAACGTGATCGCCGGCGAGGCCGGTGGTATCACCCAGCATATCGGCGCCTATAACGTCAAACTCCAGGACGGACGCCACATCACCTTCCTCGACACCCCCGGCCACGAGGCATTTACAGCCATGCGTGCCCGCGGTGCTAAGGTGACCGACATCTGTATCATCATCGTGGCCGCCGACGACAACGTCATGCCCCAGACTGTCGAGGCTATCAACCACGCCTCGGCTGCCGGAGTGCCCATCGTCTTTGCCATCAACAAGATCGACAAGCCCGCCGCCAACCCCGACAAGATCAAGGAGGAACTCGCCCAGATGAACTATCTCGTCGAGGAATGGGGTGGCAAATATCAGAGCCAGGACATCTCGGCCAAGAAAGGTATCGGAGTCGAGGAACTCATGGAAAAAGTGCTCCTTGAGGCCGAAATGCTCGATCTCAAGGCCAACCCCGACCGTCGCGCCGTAGGCTCGATCATCGAGTCGTCGCTCGACAAGGGCCGCGGATATGTGGCGACAGTGCTTGTCCAGAACGGCACCCTGCGTCAGGGCGACGTGATCCTCGCCGGCACTCATTTCGGCAAGGTAAAAGCCATGTTCAACGAGCGCAACCAGCGCATCAAGGAAGTTGGGCCCGCCGAGCCCGCACTCATCCTGGGCCTTGACGGCGCTCCCACAGCCGGCGACACCTTCAACGTCATGGAGACCGAGCAGGAAGCCCGTGAGATAGCCACCAAGCGCGTGCAGCTGCAGCGTGAGCTCGGCCTCCGCACCGCCAAGCGCACCACCCTCGAGGAGATCGGTCGCCGCCGCGCCATCGGCAACTTCCACGAGCTCAACATCATCGTCAAGGGCGACGTCGACGGTTCGATCGAGGCCCTCTCCGACTCGCTCATCAAGCTCTCGACCGAGGAAGTCAAGGTCAACGTGCTCCACAAAGCCGTGGGCGCCATCTCCGAGAGCGATGTCACCCTCGCCGCAGCCTCCGACGCCATCATCATCGGCTTCCAGGTGCGACCCTCTCAGGCGGCCCGCCGTGCCGCCGAACGCGACGGAGTGGAGATACGCCTCTATTCGGTCATCTATCAGGCCATCGAGGAGGTCAAGGATGCGATGGAAGGCATGCTTGCACCCGAGCTCAAAGAGGAGGTCACCGGTACCGCCGAAGTGCTTCAGACATTCAAGATCTCCAAGGTCGGAACCATTGCCGGAGCTATCGTGCGCGAGGGCAAGATCAAGCGCGCCTCCAAGGTGCGTCTCATCCGCGACGGCATCGTGCGCTACACCGGCGATCTCGGTTCGCTCAAGCGCATGAAGGACGACGTCAAGGAAGTAACCTCGGGCTACGACTGCGGTCTCTCGATAGCCGGCTACAACGACATCATGGAAGGCGACCTCATCGAAGCCTTCGAGGAAGTCGAGGTAAAGAAAACTTTGTAAGAGTAAGATAGCATAGAGTATAGGGTATAGAGCATCAGAGACCCCAGAAGGGAGGAAACAGTCTTTCAGGAGATAGATGTCACGCCGACATCACGTCACATTGTCAACTTGACATCCCGTCATCCCCGACAAGAACTAACCCGTCCCCGCCCCTGCTGAACATCTCTGTCCTCTATACCCTATACTCTATACCCTATACTAACCCCATGCTCCTCCTCAATCTCGGTTCAAATATCCCGCCGCGCCACCTGCACCTCGATAAAGCCATCGAGGCCCTGCGCGCTCTGATTCCGGGCACCTTTGTCATCTCTGAAATCTACGAGTCAGAGCCATGGGGCTACGACTCCTCCCGACAATTCCTCAACGTCGGAGTGCTCATACACCCCGACAACCCTGACCTCACGCCCCTCGGGGTGCTCGGACTGACCGAGCAAGCTCAGGCCACAGTCGACCCGTCGCCCCATCGCGACAGCGCGGGCAACTACATAGACCGTAAAATCGACATAGATATAATAGCAATTGACAGCCTCATCCTCTCCACTCCGAGGCTCACGCTCCCCCATCCGCGCATGCACCTGCGCCCCTTTGTGCTGACACCTCTCGCCTCCCTGGCTCCCCTATGGCGTCACCCGCAGCTCGGTCTCACTGCCGCCGAAATGCTCGACCGGCTCACCTCAACATCTCAGTGACCTGTTTCAGCGCATCGATAAAGCGATCAGCCTCCCCGCGGGTATTATAGACCGCAAACGAAGCCCTGACAACACCCTCGACGCCCAGCGCATGCATCAGCGGCTGAGCGCAATGATGGCCCGTCCTGACCTCGATACCGAGCTTATCGAGCAACATTCCCATATCATAGTGGTGGATATTCCCGACCAGAAACGAGATAATGGCACATTTTCCCGGAGCTGTGCCGAAGATCCTCATACCCTCGATCTCCTCGATCATGCGGCGCTGAGTGTATTCAAGCAGATCATGCTCATGGGCCGCGATTGCCTCGATGCCAACCTCATCCATGAAATCGATAGCCTGCGACAAGGCGGAAATACCTATGAAATCGGGCGTTCCGGCCTCAAACTTATAGGGCAGCTCGGCAAATGTAGTGCCCTTTTCAAGTGACACCGACTCAATCATCTCGCCGCCACCTTGATAGGGAGGCATCTTTTCGAGCCACTTCTCCTTGCCGTAGAGCACTCCGACCCCGGTCGGGCCATACATCTTATGGGCCGAAAACACATAGAAATCGGCATCGAGTTCCCTGACATCAACCTTAAGGTGAGGCACAGCCTGAGCGCCGTCGATCACAACAGGGATACCCCTCGAATGGGCCTCGGCGATCATCTCCCTGACAGGGTTGACCGTACCCAACACATTGGAGGCGTGACACACACTGACCAATCTCGTGCGACCCGTCAGCAATTCACGATAACGCTTCAGATCAAGCTCGCCGCGCTCATTGACCGGCACCACCTTGATCTCAAACCCAAGACGCTTCTGCAACAGTTGCCAGGGCACTATATTGGCATGATGCTCCATCACCGTCAGCACAAGTTCTGTGCCGGGAGCAAGCACCATACCCCCCATCGACGAGGCCACCAGATTGAGAGCCTCGGTAGTGCCACGGGTGAAGATCACCTCGCGCTCGCTGCCGGCATTGATCCATGAAGCCACGCGACGCCGGGCACTCTCCTGAAGCTCGGTAGCCTCCTGAGAGAGCGTATGCACCCCGCGATGCACGTTAGCCTTGGTGTGAGTGTAACCGTTGACCACGGCATCCACCACCCGGCGGGGAGTCTGTGAAGTCGCGGTATTGTCAAGATAGACCATCGGACGTTTATAGAGCACACGCGATAATATCGGAAACTCCTCCCTGATCTTAGTCACATCCATGCTGACAGCTTATTACGATTAATATTGAGATTGTATTTGAAAATCCGGGGCCCTGTCTCACTTGCCGCGGCAGGCTCCGCAGTCACCGAGCTCGCCGGCAAAACGTCGGCTCACCAGGTGTCTCAACCGCTCCTGAAGCCCCGGGATGCTCACACTGTCGATCACATCGCTCATAAACGCCTGCATCAGCATGCGCCGGGCCTCCTCCTCGGGGATCCCGCGCTGACGCATATAGAAGAGCGCATCCTCGTCGAGCTGACCCGTGGAGGCTCCGTGGCTACACTTCACCTCATCGTTATTGATGATCAGCTGTGGCTTACAGTGCATCCTGGCACCGGTCGAAGCCAGCAGATTGCGGTTGGTCTGGAATGCCTCGGTATAGGGAGCCTCGGCTGTGACATCGATGCTCCCCTCAAAGGCTCCCTCGGCCTCGTCGTCGACCACATACTTGAACAGCTGATTGCTATGGCAGCGCGACGCCTTGTGAGACACCGAAGTGGAGTTGTCGATGTGCATCTTTCCACCCGCGATAGCCATCCCCGAGAGATGACACTCGCAGTGCTCGCCCGTGAGGGCAACGTTATAATCGTTGCGGGTCACTCCACAGGTCAGAGTGGTCGAGTTGATCCTCACATTGCTACCCTCGGCCTGATTGACAAAAAGCTGACTGTAGCGGCTCGTCAGATCAGAGGCCTCCTCGAGCTGACACACTTCGAGGCTTGACCCGGCCCCGGCCTTTACCTCAATCACCTGAGAAGCCAGATAGCGACGCTCACACTCCTGTGTGTGATCACAGAGCAGCAGTCTCAGGCGCGCCCCCTTACCGAGCACTATCAGCACCCGGCGGAAAGCCGCCAGAGGCGTAGGCGATGAAAATATATTGACCAACTGGAGAGGTTTCTCCACCTCTACCCCGTCGGCTACATGTATCATCACTCCGTCCTGAACCATCATAGAGTTGAGAGCTACCGCGACATTGTCGGCCGGAGCAATCTTGCCATAGGCCGAAGCCACCAGGCCGGGACACTCCACAGAAGCCCGTGACAGCGACATGAATTTCACACCCTCGGGCAGACGGGTGTCAAGATCGGCCGAAGGAACGAACTTATCATTGACCACCGTGGCCTGAAGCGTCGACAGATTGGGCACATCACATCTGAACGAAGCACCCACATCGACCGGAATACCCAGACGCCTCACATTCACTCCATAGTCGGGAGCAAACATCTCCTCGATCGAAGTCTTCTCAAATCCCTCGGTGTGACAATCGGGCAGTCTCAGGCCCTCATCGCCCAGAAAAGCGCGCGCCCGGGTGCGCACTACGTTGACCGCAGCGCCTGTCGAACTCTCGATCTCGTCGCGACATGCGTCATAGAGTTCTATATATTGCTTGATGGAATTTCCCATAGTTTCAATCTACCTGCTCCTTAATCCAGTCATATCCGCGCTCCTCGAGTTCGAGAGCCAGCTCGGGACCACCCGAGTAAACGATACGACCCTTGTAGAGAATATGCACGAAGTCGGGCTTGATATAGTCGAGCAACCGCTGATAGTGAGTGATCACGATCGTGGCGTTGCGCTCGGTCTTGAGCTTGTTCACTCCGCCGGCAACCACTCGCAGAGCATCGATGTCAAGACCCGAATCTGTCTCGTCGAGTATAGCCAGGCGAGGCTCGAGCATAGCCATCTGGAATATCTCGTTGCGCTTCTTCTCACCTCCCGAAAATCCCTCGTTGACCGAGCGCGAAGCGAGCTTGTTGTCGAGCTCCACTATCTCGCGTTTCTGTCTCATGAGCTTCAGAAACTCACTGGCGCTCAGCGCTTCCTCGCCCAGATACTTACGCTTGGCGTTGACGGCGGCCCTCATGAAGTTGACCATCGACACCCCGGGGATCTCGACCGGATACTGGAACGACAGAAACAGTCCCTCATGAGCGCGTGTCTCGGGGGCCAGCCCGAGCAGCTCCACGCCATGGAGTCGGGCCGAACCGGCTGTGACCTCATAGGCAGGATTGCCGGCAAGTACACCCGAGAAAGTGCTCTTGCCCGATCCGTTAGGCCCCATGATAGCATGGACTTCACCCTCGCGGACAGTCAGATTTACACCCTTGAGTATCTCCTTTCCCTCCACGTTGGCATGAAGGTTCTCGACTTCCAATAATATATCGCTCATAGTATATTTAAGTATATCAGACTGATTAGAAAAACCCCTCATCATCCGGGCAAAAGCCCGAACCGGCAAAGGGACTACAAATTTACTAACAATCTTTGAAAACCCATTGTTTTCCCTCAAAAAATCCTCCGTCACATCATTTATAGAAGTCATTAATAATGACCTGCAATAAAACTCATCTTTTATCAAACTTTATGATGTCGGGATTGTTAAAAGAGTATAATTGCTTCTCAACACATAATTCATCACTCGCTATGACTTCAAGATTTGCTTTGGCCCTCGGGGCTCTCTGCCTTTGCGGCAGTGTGGCGTCGGCTCAGATTACAGAACGGCCCATCTCTCTGACCCCGGCTAAAGCCGTGGAGAAACCCTCGGCTACCGCCTCCACCGATTCCAAGGGCCCGACCGACACTATCGCTAAAGCCAAGACCTTGACTCCCGCCATGCCGGCGGCCGACTCGGTCAGATCATTTCCCGAAGATATAGAGCGTAAGAAACTGCTCGAGAGCACCAAGATAGTCTATATCAACTCCGACGACACCCCCCGCCCGTCGGCCGACTCGGTCAGAAACCTGATCAATAATTTCTATGTCAACCAGTTCCGCCACTTCATGGATCCTAATGCTCCCTATCTGATGTTCGTGTCGAAGGACACCAACCTCGCCATGGGCATCGGTGGACGTATAGCCGTCAGAGGTGTCTTCGACTGGAAAGACGTAGTTCCGGCCAACGGCTTCGCTCCGGCACTCATACCTATCCCCGGCGATCCGACCCGGCAGCGGGCCATCAAGGCTATACCCTCAGGCACATGTCTGTTCTTCAGCCTTCTCGGCAAAGATCCGCGCCTGGGCAACTACACCGCCTATATCGAAGCCAATTTCAACGGCTACAACCACGAGGATTTCATGCTCAAAAAGGCCTACGTCTCGTTCCGCGACTGGACTGTCGGCTATGCCACCTCAACCTTCAGCGACCCTGCCGCCATCGCTCCCACCGTCGACGGTGCCGGCCCCAACGGCCATGTCTCCAAGACCAATGTGCTCGTGAGATACATGCACTCCTTTAAAAAGAACTGGACTGTGGCCGGCTCGGTGGAGTTTCCCTCCTCCCACATCCAGGACCAGGACGGATACACCAAAAAATGTTCTGACTGGGTGCCCGACCTCGCCGCCTTCATGCAATATCAGTGGGACGGTGGCCTGAGCCATCTGCGTCTGTCGGGACTGATGCGCACCATCTCCTACCGCGACCTCATAGCCGAGCGCAACCTCAACGAAGTAGGCTTCGGAGTCATGCTCAGCTCAGTAGTCAAAGTGTGCAGGCCCCTCAGCCTCTACGGCGAAGTCTCCTACGGCCGCGGCCACGGATCCTACCTCAACGACCTCTCAATCGTCTCGGTCGATCTTGTAGCCGATCCCGGCAATCCCGGCCGACTCTATCAGCCACGCGCGATGGGCTTGACTTTGGGTGCAAAATACAACTTCACCGACAATATATTCGCCTCGGTCACCCTTTCCGAGCAGCAATACTACGCCCGCAATCCCCGTCCGGCCGCTGACTACCGCTACGGCCTCTATGGCGAGGCTTGCGTCTACTGGCAGATCACTCCTCGAGTGCTCGTCGGTGCCGAATACATAGCCGGTAAACGTGTCAACAACGACCACACCCACGGCAACTCCAACCGCGTCGACGCCACCTTCCAACTCAGCTTCTGACTCCACCACTGTCCGAAATGGCCCGAGACCCTGTTTCGACCATTTCGGACGTTTTATTTTGACCATTTTTTAGTCATTTTTTCGCAAAATCACACTTTTTCGCAAATTTCTTCCCAAAATATTTGCACAGTCTCGAAATCGCTCTTAACTTTGCACTCGCTAAACGGAACTAACCGATAGCACCTCAAAAACCTTGGTGTGGTAGTTCAGCTGGTTAGAATACCTGCCTGTCACGCAGGGGGTCGCGGGTTCGAGTCCCGTCCA
>JAAVCX010000034.1 GCA_014802105.1 Bacteroides sp.
CCACACCGGGATGGCAGATTACCATACCGCGCTTGATGTCCTTCTTGTCGATACCGCGGAGGAGGAGACCTACGTTGTCACCAGCCTCACCCTGATCGAGGAGCTTACGGAACATCTCGACACCGGTAACTACCGACTTCATGTCAGCACCGAGACCCATGATCTGAACCTCGTCGCCTACCTTAACGATACCGGTCTCGATACGGCCGGTAGCTACGGTACCACGACCGGTGATAGAGAACACGTCCTCAACAGGCATAAGGAAGGGCTTATCGATGTCACGGGGAGGCAGGGGGATCCAGTTGTCAACAGCCTCCATGAGCTCCATAACCTTCTCCTCCCACTGGGGCTCACCATTGAGAGCACCGAGAGCAGAACCGCGGATGATAGGAGTCTCATCACCGTCATATTCATAAGTCGAAAGAAGATCGCGCATTTCCATCTCAACGAGATCGAACATCTCCTCGTCGTCAACCATGTCACACTTGTTCAGGAACACAACAAGACGGGGAACGTTCACCTGACGGGCGAGAAGGATATGCTCGCGAGTCTGGGGCATGGGACCGTCAGTAGCAGCAACTACGATGATAGCGCCGTCCATCTGAGCAGCACCGGTAACCATGTTCTTCACATAGTCAGCGTGACCCGGGCAGTCAACGTGAGCATAGTGACGGTTAGCAGTCTCATACTCTACGTGAGCAGTGTTGATAGTGATACCGCGCTCCTTCTCCTCGGGTGCGTTGTCGATCTGGTCGAACGACTTCACCTCTGAAAGGCCCTTCTTAGCGAGCACTGTGGTGATGGCGGCAGTAAGGGTAGTCTTACCGTGGTCAACGTGGCCGATGGTACCGATGTTAACATGCGGCTTCGTTCTTTCGAATTTTTCTTTTGCCATAATTCTGGTATTGTTGTCTGATTAATGATTTCTATCTTTTGACAAGACGCCACGATAGCGAATACTCACTATCGAGGCTGTCAGTCTTTCCGTCTGGTAACGAAAATGGAGCCGATGGCGGGATTTGAACCCGCGACCTCTTCCTTACCAAGGAAGTGCTCTACCCCTGAGCTACATTGGCATTGTCTTTTCTTTCGAAGTGGAGCGGAAGACGAGGCTCAAACTCGCGACCCTCAGCTTGGAAGGCTGATGCTCTATCAACTGAGCTACTTCCGCAGGTACATTCCGCAACTCCTAAGTTGCTTTGAATAGTGGGCGAAGATGGATTCGAACCACCGAAGGTATAAACCAGCAGATTTACAGTCTGCCCCATTTGGCCACTCTGGTATTCGCCCTTAATTCTTGAGATCAGTAGAGCCTCTTGTCGGATTCGAACCAACGACCCCGAGATTACAAATCACGTGCTCTGGCCAACTGAGCTAAAGAGGCAACAATTTGATGTTCGCAACATCTTCAAGAGACCGCGTCTCTCTCAAATGCGTTGCAAAATTACAACGTTTATTTTTATCATGCAAATTTTTTCAAAACTTTTTGCACACTTTTTTCGTTCTTTATTTGTTGACGCCTTTTACACCTTATTTAATATACAGATTTATCTCTCTTAACACCGAAATCCTGCCGCTCGTCCACGTCGCACCCGGATATTTCGATCGGCACTCTTAGAACAAAGACCCGAAACCGCTTTTTAAAGCCCTATTGCGAAACCCGAAATAAATCATTATTTTTGCGGTCACTAAAAGAAAATCCAATCAACCGACAATGTACAGGACCAAAACATGCGGAGAACTCCGCTTAGCCGACGCCGGAAGCCGCGTCACTCTGGCCGGATGGGTGCAGAGGGCCCGCAAAATGGGCGGCATGACCTTCGTTGACATGCGTGACCGCTATGGTATCACCCAGGTAGTCTTTGAGAGCGATGCCGATCCCACCCTTTGCGACGCAGCCAACCACCTCGGACGCGAATGGGTGATACAGGTGACAGGCAAGGTTGCCGAGAGGACAAGCAAAAACCCCAATCTTCCTACAGGCGACATCGAAATCATCGCCGAGAGCCTCAATGTGCTCAATCGATCTGAAGTGCCCCCCTTCACTATCGAAGACGACACCGACGGCGGCGACGACCTGCGCATGAAGTACCGCTACCTCGATCTGCGTCGCTCGTGTGTACGTTCCAACCTCGAGCTGCGCCATCGCATGGCTTTCGAGATACGCCGCTATCTCGATTCCAAAGGCTTCCTCGAGGTAGAAACCCCCGTCCTCATCAAGTCGACACCCGAGGGCGCCCGCGACTTCGTGGTCCCCTCACGCATGAACCCCGGACAGTTCTATGCCCTCCCCCAGTCTCCCCAGACTTTCAAGCAGCTCCTCATGGTCAGCGGCTTTGACCGTTATTTCCAGATAGTCAAATGCTTCCGCGACGAAGACCTTCGCGCCGACCGCCAGCCCGAGTTCACTCAGATCGACTGCGAGATGTCATTTGTCACCCAAGAGGATGTCCTTCAGATGTTCGAGGGTCTTGTCAAACACATCTTCCGTTACGTCAAAAACATAGACTTCACCGAGCCCTTCCCCCGCATGACATGGGCCGACGCCATGAAGCTCTACGGATCAGACAAGCCCGACACCCGTTTCGGAATGGAGTTTGTCGAGCTCAAGGATCTCACCACCGGCCACAACTTTGCCGTCCTGGACGAAGCTGATTACGTCGGTGCCATCGTAGCTCCCGGATGCGCCTCCTACACCCGCAAGCAGCTCGACCAGCTCACTGACTTCGTCAAGCGTCCCCAGATCGGAGCCAAGGGTCTGATGTGGGTCAAGTTTGAGGAAGACGGTTCCATCAAATCGTCGGTATCCAAATTCTACTCCGACGACGACCTCCGCGCCTGGGGCGACCGCGCCGGCGCCCGTCCCGGCGACCTCATGCTCATCCTTGCCGGACCGGTCATGAAAACCCGCAAACAACTTTGTGAGCTGCGCCTCGAGATGGGTTCACGCCTCGGCCTGCGCGACCCCCAGAAATTCTCTTGTCTCTGGGTCATCGACTTCCCCCTCTTCGAGTGGGACGAGGAGACACAGCGCTACTATGCCATGCACCACCCCTTCACCGCCCCCAACCCCGACGACATCCATCTGCTCGACAGTGACACCGGAGCCGTGCGTGCCACCGCCTACGACATGGTAGTCAACGGCAACGAGCTCGGCGGCGGCTCCATACGTATCCATCAGGCCGACCTTCAGGACCATATGTTCCGACTCCTTGGCCTCTCGGAAGAGGATGCCCAGTACAAGTTTGGCTTCCTGATGAACGCTTTCAAATATGGAGCACCCCCTCACGGCGGACTTGCATTTGGTTTCGACCGATTCGTCTCCATACTCGCCGGCCTCGACTCCATACGCGACGTCATCGCCTTCCCCAAAAACAACTCGGGCCGCGACATGATGATCGATGCCCCCTCGGCCATCGACGACACCCAGCTCGACGAGCTTCAGATACGTCTCGACCTCAAAGACTGACCCTCAATCTCCCCTATATTCTCAACCGCTAAGTGACTATACTTGATATAGCCGGCGCCATCGAAGAGAGAGTCCCGCTCAACCTCCAGGAGAGCTGGGACATCTCAGGATGGCAGGCCACACCGATGCCTCCGGCCACCACGGAGTGTACCGGTGTGATGCTGTGTCTCGACGTGACCGCCGAGGTCATCGACCAGGCAGCCTCCTGCCGATGCAATCTCATCGTCAGCCACCACCCGTTGCTTTTCAAAGCCGTGCGTGCCCTCACAGGTTCCACACCGGCCCAGCGGGCCATCATGCGAGCCATCGCCCTGGGCATAGACATCTACTCGGCCCACACTTCTCTCGACTCCGCCCCCGATATAGGCGTGAGCTTCTATCTCGCCCGACAGCTCGGACTCTCCGACCTCAGGCCGCTTGCCCCCTCGCCGGTCGATCAGCGGGGAGGCCTCGGAGTCATCGGCACAGTCGACGGCCCACCCCTCACGGCATCCCGGCTCATCGACCGCGTCAAGCAGGTCTACTCAGCTCCGGCAGTACGAGTCACAGCCGGCCCCGCCGACTTGGCCGAGATCTCCGTCGTAGCGCTCTGCAGCGGATCGGGAGGCGAGTTCATTCCCCGGGCGATCAGCTCGGGAGCCCGGGCCTACATCTCCAGCGACATACGCTATCACGACTTCCTCGACTATGGCCGAGACATTCTCATCATCGACACAGGCCATTTCGAGAGCGAAATATGCACTAAATCAATTTTATCAGACATTATTTCGCAAAAATTCCCTAACTTTGCGGTAAATATGGCCTCATGTGAGGTCAACCCCGTGACCATCATCTGATTTCAACAAGCCAAAAACAAAATAATCAACTGCATAATATGGCTAAAGACCAGACCAAGCCTGAACAGGCCAACTCCGTCGAGGAGCGTCTCCGCTCCCTCTACGAGCTCCAGACCACTCTCTCAGAGATCGACCGCATCCGCACGATCCGCGGCGAGCTTCCCGAGGAAGTCCGCGACCTTGAGGACATCATCGCAGGACTCCACACCCGTATCGACAAATATAACGCCGAGATCAAGGATCTCCGCTCGGCTACCGCCCGAGAGCAGAACACCATTCTCGCCCACCAGGCTCAGATAGCCAAATATCAGGAGCAGCTCGACAATGTGCGCAACAACCGCGAGTTTGACCTCCTGAGCAAAGAGATCGTCAACCAGAACCTCGACATCGAGCTCTGCGAGAAACACATCAACACCTACGCCCGCGAGATCGAAGTCAAGACAGCCGAAATCTCGGCCGCTCAGGAAAAACTCACCGACCACAACCACGTGCTCGAGGAGAAACGCCAGCAGCTCGAAGAGATCATCTCCGAGACCAAGCGCGACGAGGAAGTGCTCCGCGCTCGCGCCAAAGAGATCGAGGAGCGCATCGACGATCCCCGCACCCTCACAGCCTTCAAGCGCATACGCAAGAACGCCCGTAACGGACTCGGCGTGGTCTACATCCAGCGCAACGCCTGCGGCGGATGCTTCAACCGCATCCCGCCCCAGAAGCAGATGGAAATCAAAATGCACAAAAAGATCATCGTCTGCGAATACTGCGGCCGTATCATGATCGATCCTGAGCTTGCAGGTGTTACCACCGACGCCCAGTGACATATCTCCCAACCTCTCTAATCCTCCTTTACAAATTATGGAAAAAATCACTCCCGGAAAATACGTAGAGATCGCCTATGATCTCTATGCCGCCCTTCCCGGCGGAGAAGAAACCCAGGTACACACCGTAGAGCCCTCCGAGCCCGAGCGCTTCATCTTTGGTGTCACTCCCGGTCTCATCCCCGCTCTCGAGAAAGCTCTCGACGGTCGCGCCCAGGGCGACACCTTCGAGCTCTCCCTCACTCCCGAAGAAGGGATCCCTTTCAACCCCGACGACATCGTCACCCTCGACGACGAACTCTTCCTCGACGAAAACGGCAAGGTTGACCAGCGCATCAAGGTAGGTGCCAAAGTGCCCATGCTCACCGGCGACGGCTATCAGATCACAGGCACAGTCCTCGAGATGGCCGACGGCAAAGTCAAAATGGACTTCAACCATCCTCTCGCAGGTCAGGCCCTCCACTTCCGCAACGGCAAGATCGTCACCGTCCGCGAGGCTACTCCCGAAGAGCTCCGTCCCTCCTGCGGCGGCGGTTGCTCGGGCGGTTGCGGCGGATGCGGCGACAGCTCCGACGGATCCTGCGGATGTGGCGGATGCAACTGATCCCCACTATTTATTCTAACAACTAAAAACAAAACCTCACTCTACCATATCGAAAATGGCAACTACAGCAGATTTTAAAAACGGAATGTGCCTCGACATCGACGGCCAGTACTTCTTCATCGTTGAATTCCTCCACGTAAAACCCGGCAAAGGCCCCGCTTTCGTCCGCACCAAGCTCAAGAATGTCCAGACCGGCCGAGTGATCGACAAGACCTGGAACTCAGGCGTAAAGGTCAACGAAGTGCGCATCGAGCGTCGCCCCTACCAGTACTCCTACAAGGACGACATGGGCTACCACTTCCTCCACACCGAGACCTGGGAAGAAGTCATCATCCCCGGCGAGAGCATCGAGGGCGTGCAGTTCCTCAAGGACGGCGACATCTGTGAAGCAATGGTTCACGCCGAGAGCGAGACCATCCTCACCTGTGAAATGCCCACCTCGGTAGTCCTCGAGATCACCTACACCGAGCCCGGCATCAAGGGCGACACCGCCACCAACACCCTCAAGCCCGCCACCGTCGAGACCGGTGCCGAAGTGCGCGTGCCCCTCTTCTGCAACATCGGCGACAAGGTTGTCATCGACACCCGCGACGGTTCCTACAAAGAGCGCGTCAAGGAATAATCCCCGACACTTCATTCCCAACATCATCTACAACGAGGCATGTAGCCCGAGTCGCCCCGAAGCGGCCTGGCATCATGCCTCGTTTCACACACCTACTCCATGCTCGAAACCCACCCCTTTCCTCCCTACCTTCCCCAGGGGGCACGCCTGCTCATCATGGGCACTTTCCCACCCCAGCCCAAACGCTGGGCCATGGAATTCTATTACCCCAACCCCACCAACGACTTCTGGCGCATCATAGGCCTGCTGATCTATGGAGACAAAGACAAGCTCTACAATCCGGCAACCCGGTCTTACGACCTGCCTCTAATCCGTCAGACACTTGACAATTGCGGCATAGCACTCCACGACACAGGCCACACCATCAGACGGCTCAAAGACAACGCCTCCGACAAATTTCTTGAAATCGTCACGCCGGTCGACCTCTTCGGCCTGCTCAGTCAAATACCCGACTGCCACACCATAGCCACCACCGGCGAGAAAGCAGCCTCGGTGATAGCCTCTATCACCGATACTCCCGCTCCCAAGCTTGGCGAAATGATCCGCGACGACCGTCACTCACTCGACATCTGGCGCATGCCCTCGACCTCGAGGGCCTATCCCCTGGCCCTCGAACGCAAAGCCGCCTACTACGCCCGTCTTTTTACCTCGGTCGGTATCCTCTGAAAAAGGCCCTCTCCGACCACATTTTCCCTCATCTATCGACAACGGCCTCAGAGTGTCCTCCCGACAGTCCAATAAGGCCTTCAGTTGTCGCGACGGAGCCCACTCTTAAAAAAATTATAAAAAATTCCACCGAGGCTTAGCCTCAATACAATAAATTATTGTAATTTTGCAACGATTATCCCGACGCTCGCAGATCGGATAATCGAGTCTCCTCACGTCAAGGCCCTCGGCCGTCAAGACCACGACAGCTTCAAGAGAGTCCCTGCCACCAACCTAAGTCAATACCATAACCTTATCGTTCATCACGGTTTTCAATTACAGTAATGGATAATCTAATCACCATCTCGCCGTCCCCCCACGCGCAGACCCCCACCACCGTGACGAGGCTGATGCTCCACGTGATCATCGCCCTCATCCCCGCAGTGCTCGTCGCGCTCTACTATTTCGGGATAGGCGCGGCCATTGTCATCGCCACTTCAATTCTGGGATGCGTAGCCGCAGAGTATTTAATCACACGCTACATGATGGGGCAGAAACCATCGATCGGCAATCTCTCAGCCGTCCTCACAGGTCTGCTTCTGGCACTCAACCTCCCCTCCAACATCCCCGTCTGGATGATCTTGATCGGATGTGTAGTAGCAATCGGCATCGGCAAAATGACCTTCGGCGGTCTCGGTTGCAACATCTTCAACCCCGCCCTTGTCGGCCGTGTGTTCCTCCTTCTCTCATTCCCCGTGGCCATGACCACCTGGCCTGAACCTCTGGTCAACCGCATGGCCTACGCCGATGCCACCACCGGCGCCACCATCCTCGGCAAACTCAAGATGGGTCTCATCGATGCCTCAGACGTCTCCCTCCTTGACGCCGCCCTCGGCAACGTAGGCGGATCGCTCGGCGAAGTCGGTGCCATAGCTCTCATCATCGGCTTCATCTACCTTCTCTGCTTCAAGGTGATCACCTGGCATATCCCCGTATCCATCGTCGGCACCGTAGCCATCTTCTCGCTCTGCATCGGAGCCCCCGTCGGAGTCGAGATCCTCTCGGGAGGCCTCCTGCTCGGAGCCATCTTCATGGCCACCGACTATGTCACCTCCCCCATGTCCCGCTCGGGCATGATCCTCTATGGTGTCATGATAGGCCTCATCACGCTCATCATCCGTCAGTGGGGAGCCTACCCCGAGGGCATGTCATTTGCCATCCTCATCATGAACGGCGTGACACCCCTTATCAACCGATATATGAAACCCCGTAAATTTGGCGAAGGGAGGGCAACAGCATGAAATCTTCACTTCTTAACATGGTGCTCTCGCTCGGAGTAATCACCATCGTGGCAGCCGCCCTCCTCTCGGGTGTCTACTCGCTCACCAAGGCCCCCATCGAAGAGGCCAATATGAACAAACAGGTCGAGGCCATCAGTGCCGTGACCCCTCAGTTTGACAACGATCCCGTAGCCGAAGCCGTGGAGATCACCCCCGCCGGCGAAGCCATAGCGCTCAAGGTGTTCCCCGCCCGTCAGGGTGGTGAGCTCGTCGGAGCAGCCGTCGAGAGCTATACCAACACCGGCTTCTCGGGTCTCATCAAAGTCATCTATGGCTTCGACGCCAACGGTACCATCACCGGCTTTGCCGTAATGGAACACGCCGAGACCCCCGGCCTCGGTGCCAAAATGGACGAATGGTTCCGCGACACTACCGGCAACCGCTCCATCATAGGCCGCAGCTCAGCCAACGATAACCTCACCGTCTCCAAAGACGGCGGCGACATCGACGCAATCACAGCTGCCACCATTACTTCACGAGCTTTCCTCGATGCCCTCAAGCGCGCCGACAAAGCTTTCAGTCAGTATTCAGCCGAGTAATTCCAGCATAGCCATGAACGCAAAACTTCGTATACTCTACAACGGCATCGTAGCCGAAAACCCCACCTTCGTGCTCCTGCTGGGTATGTGTCCCACCCTGGGTACCACCGGCAGTGCCCTCACCGGTATGAGCATGGGTCTCGCCACAATGGGTGTGCTCATCTGCTCCAACACCGTAATCTCCCTCATCAAGAACCTCGTACCCTCCAAGGTGCGTATCCCCGCCTATATCGTCGTGATCGCCACCTTCGTCTCGGTGCTCCAGCTCCTGATGAAAGCCTACCTCCCGGCCCTTGACGCCATGCTCGGCATCTTCATCCCCCTGATCGTAGTCAACTGTATCCTTCTGGGACGCGCCGAGGCCTTTGCTTCGCGCCACGGAGTGCTCGACAGTGCCCTCGACGGCATCGGCATAGGCCTTGGTTTCACACTTGCCCTCACCCTCCTCGGTGCAGTGCGCGAGTTCCTCGGCACCGGCCGCATCTTCGGAGCCGAGATCTATCCCGAAAATTACGGTTCGCTCATCTTCGTGCTCGCCCCCGGCGCCTTTATAGCCCTGGGCCTGCTCATCGCACTTTTCACCAAAATACGCACTAAAGAAGCCTGATAAGCCATGCTCGAATATATCTCCATCATCATCACGGCAATCTTTGTAAACAACATCGTCTTTGCCCAGTTCCTCGGCATCTGCCCCTTCCTCGGAGTCTCGCGCAAGCTTTCCTCCGCAGTAGGCATGGGAGCCGCCGTAACCTTCGTCATGGTTCTTGCCACGGCCGTCACCTGGCTCCTGCAGTCGCTCGTGCTCGATCCCTTTGGCCTGGGCTTCATGCAGACCATCGTCTTCATTCTGGTCATCGCAGCCCTCGTCCAGATGCTCGAGATCATGCTAAAGAAAGTCGCCCCCGCTCTCTACAGCGCCCTGGGTGTCTTCCTGCCGCTGATCACCACCAACTGTGCCGTGCTCGGTGTGGCTATACTTGCCATCCAGAAAGAATATAACCTCGGCGAGAGCCTCGTCTATGCCTTCGCTACCGCCATCGGCTTCACCATGGCCATAGCTATCTTTGCCGGTATACGCGAGCAGCTCGCCCGCACCGACCTCCCCGCCGCAATGCGCGGAGTGCCCATCGCCCTCATCTGTGCCGGCCTTCTGGCCATGGCCTTCATGGGCTTCTCGGGCATCAAGATCGGTTGACACTGAAGCGCCGTTAACTCTCGCGCCGAGAGCGCCAAAGAACGCAAAGTTTTATTAAGTTTTGATCACTCTGACTGATAAATACTTTGCGTTCTTTGGCGTTCTCGGCGTCGGATATTTAAATATTCAGGGAAAATCGCTATTTTTGCATCTATGAAATCATCTCGTCTGTCATCTTCCCGCCGCTCAATCTCTGCCGTAATCATCACATTGATGTCGATAGTACTGGCAGCGTGTACAATCAGCTATAAGCTCAACGGCGCCGCCATCGACTATAATGTCTACAAGACAATCCATGTCTCCAACTTCCCTATACGTGCCGCGCTTGTCTATCCGCCCCTCCAGCAGACTTTTGAGAACGACCTGCTCGACTACATCAACCGCAACACACGCCTGCGCACAGTCGACTCGGGCAGCGACCTGCAGCTCGAGGGCGAAATCACCGGCTATTCCCTCAGCCCCCAGGCAGTCACTGAAAACGCCTACGCATCCAAGACCCGACTCACAATCACAGTGCGCATCAAATACATCGACAACAAACAGGAAGGCAAGGATGTCGACCAGAGTTTCAGCGCCTACCGCGACTTCGACTCATCTGAAATGCTCACCGACGTGCAGGATCAGTTATGCAGCGAGATCTCCAAAGAGCTCGTCGACCTCATTTTCAACGCCACTCTCGGCAACTGGTAAACCTCCCCTCACCCCGACCATCTCATGACCTCTTCGCTCAACCATCTGCTAAGACTACTCAGCCACGATCCTACCGCCGCTCCCATCACCCCGACACAGGCTGTCGAACTGTCTGACACATATCCCTTCTTCACCCTTCCGGCGATAATGGCTCTGCGCGACAACCGTATGACACTCATGCCACCCGAGGTGAAACAAAAACTCATGGGACAGATAGCACTCAATTCCTCCGACCCCCAGCGCGATTTTCTGCTGGCCGATGTCGACTACGCCTCGTGGGTCAACTTCTATCCCTCCGAGAGCCCACGAGTCACTACCGACGATGCCATCTCCAAATTTCTCGAGACCTACGGTCACTCCGATCCACGCGAGGAAGCACTGCTCGAACGCCTTATTTTCAATCCTACCCCCGACTATGCCTCGGTGCTCGAACGCCGCGACCGCGAGGAAGGCACCTCATTGTCAGTCACGACCCAGACCCCTGAACATCACGGGTCCCCAACTCAGGACGATCTCATAAACTCCTTTATACTCAAGCATCTCGACGACGAGTCATCCCTGCTTCCACGCGATCCCGAGCCACTGCCCGAATCACCCGTCTCCCCACCCGTGACTCTGAGACAACCCGAAAGCACCGACCGGGAGCACAATATCCCTACTCAAGCCCCCGCCCCCGGCACCTTCGACTCCTCTCTGAGCGAGAGTCTCGCCAAAATATATATCCGACAGAAACGCTACGACAAAGCTTTTGAAATTATTCACACTCTAAGTTTGAATAATCCAAAAAAAAGTAGTTACTTTGCAGACCAATTGCGGTTTCTGCGCAAATTGATGCTCAACCGCTCCATGAAATAACAAGCAAATAAAATATCTCAAAAATGTACGTTGTACTCATCATCCTTACCATCATCTGCTCAATCCTGCTTATCTGTGTAGTTCTTGTGCAGAAATCCAAGGGAGGCGGCCTCTCGTCATCATTTGCCGGCAGCAATCAGATCATGGGCGTGCGTCGCACCAACAGCTTCATCGAGAAGCTCACCTGGAGCCTCGCCGGTGCCATCTGCGTCCTCGCAGTCCTCTGCACTTTCGCAATGCCCAAAGCCATCGTAGGTAGCTCGCGTGTCAATGCTCCCGCAGCCACCGAGCAGACTGTTCCCGGCGACTTCAACACTCCCGCACCCGCAGTTGTAGAGGCTCCCGCCACCGAAGTTCCCGCGCCTGCCGAAGCTCCCGCCGAGACTCCTGCCGAGACCCCCGCTGAATAATCTCTTCACGGCGCGTCTTCCCAACAGTCCTGTCCACGAGCCGCCACCACGGCCCGACGGCTTAATTCCGACACTATCGCCCGACTCTTTGTCAGGCATTCAAATTCACAAAAGCAATAGTAGCCTGCGCCGATTCGTCGTGACTTTCATCATGGCGGGTCGGCGCAGACTTCAATCCTCACCCTCCTCACCCTCCTCACCCTGACCAAACATCACCCCATCCCCACCCCTCTCAAATGAAAGAGCTCTGGAACCTCTTCCGCAGGTTTGTCCCACCCTACAGGAAGTATCTCATCCTCAACATACTCTTCAACATACTATCGGCCCTGCTGACACTCTTTTCCTTTGCCGTCATAGTACCTATCCTCGAGATACTCTTCAAGATCAAAGAGGCCAACTATCACTTCATGCCTCTCGGCTCGGCAAGTCTTAAAGAAGTAGCCTTCAATAATTTCTACTACTACACCCAGGAGTGTATCAACCTGTGGGGGCCGATCGGCACCCTCGCCGCCCTCGCCGCCCTGCTCGTGTTCATGACCATGCTCAAGACCGGCACCGCCTATCTCAGCAGCTACTTCATCATCCCGATGCGTCAGGGCATAGTACGCGACATACGCAACTACGTCTACGACAAGATCGTCACCCTGCCCATAGGCTTCTTCACCACCGAGCGCAAGGGCGACGTCATGGCACGCATGACAGGCGACGTGGCCGAGATCGAAAACTCAATCATGTCGACCCTCGACATGATATTCAAAAATCCTATCATGATCATTGTGTGTCTCAGCATGATGATCTTCCTCTCCTGGCAGCTCACCGTCTTTGTGCTCGTGCTGCTTCCCATAGCCGGCTCGATCATGGGCCGCGTAGGCAAGCGCCTCAAGCGCAAATCGCTCGAGGGCCAGAACCAATGGGGCGTGCTCATGAGCAACATCGAGGAAACCCTCGGCGGCCTGCGCATCATCAAGGCCTTCAATGCCGAGAACAAGGTGCGTGACCGTTTCCACCGCGGCAATCAACTCTTCTATGACATCTCCTGCTCGGTGGCACGCCGCCAGAGCCTCGCCCACCCCATGAGCGAATTTCTCGGCACCATCACCATAGCCCTGGTGCTTGTCTTCGGCGGCTCGCTCATCATCAACGGAGTCTCGGGCATGAACGCCGCATCGTTCATCTACTACATGGTCATCTTCTATTCGGTCATCAACCCCGCCAAAGACCTCACCAAGGCCATGTACTCCATACAGCGAGGACTCGCCTCGATGGAACGCGTCGACGTGATCCTCAACGCCGTCAACCCCATCGCCGACCCGGCCGAGCCGCGCAGCCCGGCAACATTCAAAGGCAAAGTCACCTACAACGACGTAACCTTTGGCTACGACCCCGAGATACCCGTCGTGCGCAACGTAAATCTGACCATCGAGCCAGGTCAGACCGTGGCTCTCGTGGGCCAGAGCGGCAGCGGCAAATCCACCATGGCCGACCTGCTCCCCCGCTTCTACGATGTCAACCAGGGCTCGGTAAGCATCGACGGAATCGATGTGCGCGACATGAAGGTACACGAAGTGCGCAGCTACATGGGCAACGTCAATCAAGAGGCCATCCTCTTCAACGACACTATCTTCAACAACATAGCCTTCGGTGTCAAAAACGCCACAATGGAGCAGGTCATCGAAGCCGCCAAGATAGCCAACGCCCACGACTTCATCATGGCCACCGAGGACGGCTATCAAACTTCTATCGGCGACCGCGGATGCCGACTCTCGGGAGGTCAGCGCCAGCGACTCTCCATAGCCCGAGCCATACTGAAAAATCCCCCGATACTCATCCTCGACGAGGCCACCTCAGCCCTCGACAGCGAGAGCGAAAAGCTCGTGCAGGAAGCCCTGGAGCGACTCATGAAAAACCGCACCACCCTCGTCATTGCCCATCGTCTCTCGACCATACGCAATGCCTCGCTCATCTGTGTGATGCATGAAGGCGAAATCGTTGAACGCGGCACCCACGATGAACTGCTCGCTCTCGACGGCTACTACACCCGCCTGGTCGAGATGCAGTCAATGAAATAACTGTCCTGACCATCATCGGAAAGTCAGTCGCCGGCTCTCGGAGCCGTGACAAAAAAGTCAATGCAGTGACTCACGGCTTGTGAGTCCCTGCATTGACTTTTTTTTTCAGATTCCCTGTATTGGTTCAGGATTTATCGTTTACTCTCCTTTGGCGCGGTTTCCTCCCAGAGATACATCCGATCGGAAGGACGGATGCGACGGGGCACTTTCAGCGAGAAATTCTGACCCTTTCTCACCACATCCACCGGGTCATACTCGAGTCTCAGTTCGCCGGCCTTCATGATGATGGCGCCGGTGTCGGTGCCGGTGATCACTATCTCGTCGTCGGGATGCAGCTCGCCTGCCTCCATGAGAAACTCGCCTACCCCGAGTTTGGGATAGTATCTCACGCCCTTGGCGATATAACGCTTCACACGTGTAGCCGACGATCCATACTTCGACGACCACTCCCCGAGGCGCTGACCCATATAATAGCCATCCCAGAAACCGCGGTTGAACACCTTGGCCAACTGCTCGTCCCAGGCCGCGATCTTCTCGTCGGAGTAACTGCCGTCACAGATAGCGGCCACAGCCTCAGAATAAGCCTTGACCGTCAGAGCCACATACTCAGGGCCTCGGGCACGCCCCTCGATCTTGAGCACGCTCACCCCGGCATCGAGCATCTTGTTGAGAAAATGAATGGTCTTAAGATCCTTGGGCGACATGATATACTTATTATCCACCTCAAGTTCGTCGCCGGTCTCGAGATCGGTCACACGGTAGCCTCGGCGACAGATCTGGGTGCAGGCTCCGCGGTTGGCCGACGAGTTCATCTCGTGGAGGCTCATGTAGCACTTGCCCGAGACAGCCATACACAGGGCCCCGTGACAGAACATCTCGAGCCTCACGAGCTCGCCGCGCGGCCCGCGTATATCCTCGTCGACAATGGCACGATGTATCGCAGCCACCTGCTCCATCGAGAGCTCACGCGCCAGCACCATCACATCGGCCCAGCGGGAGTAGAAACGCACAGCCTCGATGTTGCTCACGTTGACCTGGGTGGAGATGTGTACCTCCACACCATTGTCGCGGGCATAGGTGATCGCCGCGATGTCGCTCGCTATTATGGCCGTGATGCCGCTCGTGCGCGCGGCGTCTATCACCTGGCGCATGCGGGCCATCTCTCCGTCATAGATGATAGTATTGACAGTGAGATAGGTCTTCACCCCATGCTGGCGGCAGATGCCGGCAATATTGTGCAGATCATCGAGAGTGAAATTGACCGAAGAGCGCGAACGCATGTTCAGCCCCTCGACACCGAAGTAGACCGCGTCGGCCCCTGCATCGATGGCCGCACGCAGTGACTCGTAACACCCCACCGGGGCCATGATCTCTATATCGTGTCGTGTCATAGCGTGCGTCCGGGATAAGCCTTCAGAGCCGCGTCAAGGATCTTCATGGCGCGGGCAAGATCCTCCTTGTTGAGCACATAGGCCATGCGCACCTCGTCGCGGCCCATGCCGGGAGTAGTGTAGAAGCCCGAGGCAGGAGCCATGAAGATAGTCTCGCCGTCGAGCTCAAAATCGCTCAGACACCACTGGCAGAACTTATCGGCATCGTCGACCGGGAGCTTGACCACCGTGTAGAACGCGCCCATAGGTATAGGTGTGTAGCAACCGGGGATCTTGTTGAGCTGATCGATCAGAAACTTGCGTCGCTCGACATACTCGTTGTAGGTCGCCAGCATATACTCGGGCGTAGCGTCGATCGAAGCCTCGGCCACGATCTGACCCAGCAGAGGGGGGCTCAGACGGGCCTGACAGAATTTCATGACATTCTTCTTGAGCTCGGGATGCTTGGTGATGAGAGCGCCGATGCGTATGCCACACTCGTTGTAGCGCTTCGACACCGAGTCGACCAGCACCACCTGCTCCTCGATGCCGGGCAGATGGAAAGCCGAGATATAGGGGGCTCCCGTGTAGCAGAACTCGCGATAGACCTCGTCGGAGAATAGATAAAGATCATATTTCTTGACCAGGTCACGTATCTGGAGCATCTCTTTCATAGTGTAGAGATAGCCTGTCGGGTTGTTGGGGTTGCAGATGAGGATACCCTTGGTGCGCGGAGTGATGAGCTCCTCAAACTTCTCGACTGCCGGCAGGGCGAAACCGTCGTCAATCGTCGAAGGCACCGTCACGATCTTGGCTCCGGCCGAGATAGCAAAAGCCATATAGTTGGCATAGGCAGGCTCGGGCACTATGATCTCGTCGCCGGGATCGAGACAGGCCATGAAAGCAAAGAGCACAGCCTCAGAGCCGCCTGTGGTCACGATAATATCGTCGACATCGACATCGATGTTAAATCGCTTGTAGTAGATGCGCAACTTTTCGCGCAACGACAGCAGACCGTCAGAGGGGCTATACTCCAACACCTTGCGGTCGATATGTTTGAGAGCCTCAAGACCCTCCTGAGGAGTAGGCACGTCGGGCTGTCCTATATTCAGATGATAGACCTTGACTCCACGGGCCTTGGCGGCATTGGCCAGAGGCACCAGGCGGCGTATAGGGGATGCGGGCATCAGCGTGCCGCGCTCCGAGACAGTAGGCATGGGGATATTACAGTTTTATGAATTGTTGTTCTTTAATTACGCAAAGACGATGTGCGGTCATGAAGAGCCATGAGCAGATCCTTATCAACCTGAGTCAGCTCGACATGACGACGGGCCATGACAGTTGAGGCGGTTCTGAAGAAATCGTTCATCTCCACCTCTCTCATTCCGGCCGTAGAGCCTTGGGTGAAACTCGGCAGATATGTGCGCGGGAAATCCGATCCATAGAAGTTGACTCCGACTCCAACGATCGTGGCGGTATTGAACATGGTGTTGATACCGGCCTTGGAGTGATCGCCCATGATCAGGCCACAGAATTGCAGGCCGGTCTTTACGAAACGTCCTGCGCTGATGCTCCAGAGCTTGATTTCGCCATACGTGTTCTTGAGGTTTGAGGCCGTGCATCCGGCTCCGAGGTTACACCATTCGCCAATCACCGCGTTGCCCAGGAACCCGTCGTGGGCCTTGTTGGAATATCCGGTCATAACCACATTGTTGAGCTCGCCGCCCACCTTGCAGTAAGGGCCAAGGGTAGTGGCGCCGTAGATCTTGCCGCCCATATTGACTACCGCGTGTTCACACAGAGCCACGGGGCCCCTCAGACAGGCACCCTCCATGATCTCAGCATCGCGTCCTACATAGACCGGCCCGTTCTTCACATTGATGAAGGCACCCTCGACCGTGGCACCCTCCTCGATGAAAAGTCTCGAGGGATCGCCTATGAGAGTGCAGGTGTCGCTCAGGGGTTGCGACCGGCGGCCGGCGGTCAGGATCTCGAAATCGGCCTCGAGTGCCTTGCCGTTATCGGCAAATATTTCCCATATATGATTGATCGCAAAGAGTTGGTCATTATAAGTGACCGACGTCTCCCCGTTGCCGCGACAAGCCAGCAGAAGGCCATCGGCCGACACAAGCTTTTCGCCAGGCTTAAGGGCTGAGACAGCCTCCACGAGCGAGTCGGTCGGATGGAGATGGGCGGCGATGCGCAGGTCGTCACCGTCGGCCGACAACTTGACCGGATACTTCTCACTGAGATAATCCTCAGTCTCAAACGAGTAGTCGCCCTCCAGAGCTCTCTGCCACTTCTCGAGCATAGTTGTGATACCGTGGCGCACGAGTGCCACCGGGCGGGTATAGGTGATCGGAAGCAACGCCTCCCTCACTTGTGCCTGATCAAAAAGTATGATATTTCGCATGTATCGGTTTCGATTTTTAAGACAATGTGCAAAGTTACAAAAAAATCGCGTCATTCCACCCAATAATGCTCTATGAAAAAGGAGCTCGAAGAGATAATGACAATCATGCGAAACTAAAGATCGGGAGCGCGGTTTACGCGCTTTCTATCATATAGAAAGAGCTATTTCAGACGCCGTTTCAATCAAGGAACCGGGGAGCGAGGATGAAGGTTCCTATCGATATGCCGAAGTTCCAGCCCGGGCCACCCGAAGTATAGTTGCCGTATGCACTGATGGTGCCGATCGGCAGATGCAGGCGGGCCTGCAGCTCTGTAAACACTTCGGGATTGCCGAGCCAACGGCCGTAATGAGCACCGGGGCCTGTGAGGTCGGCCTCAATCTTGCGCATAGGCAGGAAACCGGTCACTATGCCCCTGATCTGAAACGAATCGTTCACCTTGATCACCGGTTGAAGCGTGGCCGAGAAAAATGAATTGGCTCTCAAAGAGCGGCAGAAGAGATTGTAGCTCGAGGGAGTGGGATGGATAGCCTCAGCCGCCACCACCGAGGCCTGATAGGTCGGGAGGAGCTTGCGGGTCGAGAGTAGCGCCCTGGCTTCTGTGCCGAGACTCAGACGACTCATCAGCGGCCAGTAATGGCTCGCGCGCATGTCGAGCTGAAGCCAATGCTCGCTGACTGCCGAGCGCATTGTCGGATCGGCTCCGCGATAACGGTATCGGCCGGTCACACCCATACCGGTGACTTTGTAGAAAGAGCCCTGAGTAGGAGCCGACTCGCTGTCGAGAGTATTGCGTTCCCACCTCACCGCCACCTGCCAGAGATTTTGAGTGCCGGTGTCACGACCGTCATAGAGATCGAGCAGATCACCGTGGTAAGTGTCGGTGAGATGTGCGCCGCCTACCTGCACGTCAAGGCGTGAACGCATAGAGGTGCCCAGTGTGTAGCGCAACTGGCCGAATACCTCCGAGCGACGTATGAAGTCGGGATCATGCACCTCATAGAAGAGCTTCTCGGTCTCATGGAAAGTGTGGCGCGAAGCCACAGCGCGAAGCGACAGAGCCGAGGGGCGCGAAGTGGCCAGCCAATAGGTGGCCGATCCCTCGGCGGCAAGATAGCTCTGGCCCACCCAGCCGTTGACACTCGCGTCTACCGAGTTATGGCCGAGAGAATTGTATCCGCCGTGAAAGAAGAGCATACTCATGGTCGAGGAGGATATATAACCGCCCACCCCGACACCGAATTTTTCCTTGACCACCGCGCGGTAATTGAGCGTGAAGGTAGAGTCGGCCTGATTATAGACAGGCGTAGGCACGAGGTTCTGAAGACGTCCGGTGGATATAGCGCGGTAATAGGCATCGGTAGCTTCGGAGAGAGTAATGTAAGAAGCCCCCCTGCGCGGAGCAAAAAGCGACTCGAGATAGACATTCTCGCCCGGAGTGCCCCCGGTGACACTGACCTTAGAGATCTTCACCTCGGGAGTGGCCCTCTTGAAAGCGGCCCTGCGCGAGGCCACGTCTGTGGCCGGAGCCAAATCCCTGACCAGAGCCTTGATGCTGTCCATCATCTCAAGACCTCGCTTATAGCCTATGGCATAGATCTCGGCTGCCTTGGGGAAGTCAAGCAGCGAGAATTCATCGAGATCGATGCGGATATTCAGTCCGCGGTCATCGGGAAACGGATAGTGCTGAGGCTGCATGATCATTGCATCGAGCTGATCCATAGGGTTGCGGGAGGAGGGGGAAGGAGGGGTAGACCCGACGTTGATTCCTATGATACGCTCGGGATTGAAGTCGTCCATCATCACGTCGACCGGATAGTTGTCATAGATACCGCCGTCATACATAGGCACCCCGTCGATCGAAATAGGCTCAAACACCATCGGGAATGACATGGACATCCTCACGGCATCGGCCAGCGACCCCTTTGAGAGCACCACCTTATGTTTGGCCCACACGTCGGAGGTCACGCAGCGGAACGGCACAAACAAACGGTCGAAGTCGGCTCCACACTGAGCTGTGAAACGCGAGTAAATCTCCGGGAAAGCCATATTCATGGGGATAGGATTGATCAGACTCATCGGGAGGACAGTCTTGACCGACGAGGATGATCCCTTGCCGAGATTGATATTTATAAAGGAGGGACTCTCGGGATCAGAGAGCACGTAGCTGAGGCGATCGGGATTGATCGAGCCGGTCGACCATCCCGCAAAACCCGGCGAAGCCAGCAGTTGCATCATCTCAGCCGGAGAGTAACCCGAGGCATAGAGGCTGCCTACTATCGCTCCCATCGAGGTGCCGGTGATATAGTCTATCGGAACATTGTTATCTTCAAGAGCCTGAAGCACACCGATATGGGCGATGCCCTTGGCTCCGCCGCCACTGAGCACAAGGCCCACCTTACCTTTCTTGACCGGCACGGGATTGCCCATCACTGCCGGAGCTGCGCCGGTAAACATCAGCGCAGCTGCCAGCAAACTCTTAAAAACAAGTCTCATAAAACAATAGATTTTAAACGTGGTATCTCTATAACAACCGACATCCCAAAAAAGATTATCACCGATAGCGATAGTTTTGCCTTCAGAAGCCACGAAGAGTCCCGAAGCCGGAAATTTCCCCGGACGAGAAGATAACTCTCTGACTTCATTGAAAGTATCTCAGAAAATTTCAAGGTCTACTGAAGACCAGGATGAGAGCCGGAGGGACGGGTGACCGCGACAGCGTAAAAACTTTTGACTGACGGCCTCCCGAGGGACGGATTTTTCCCACCGTGCGCTGTGCTTTGTTTCTTTTTTCCTTATCTTTGCAGTATTATTCCCCTTTTAGAATATTTCTTATGATTAGTCAACGAATATCCGATCTGCTTCCCTCGATCAGAAGCTACTTTAAGGATCAGCCCGTGGTTCGTGCATGGCTTTTCGGATCGTGTTCCCGCGGCGAGGAATCCAGCAAAAGCGATATCGACATTTTAGTTGACTATGACGAATCCAACGGCGCACTTTCGCTATTGAAAATCGGAGGCATGCTTATGGAGCTCTCCAGCCTTTTAGGTCGAAGAGTTGACCTTGTGGAGTCTCAGGGGCTTAAGGACTTTGCTCGTCAGTCTGTTGATCATGACAAAATACTGATTTATGAGAGAGACTGTTAAAGACCCCGGCAGAATCGCCCACATGTATGAAGCGGCCGTCATCCTTAGGGATAAATGTCATAATATCACCCTTGAAAGCATCAAAGAAAACCAGATTCTGTTCTTCGGACTGGTCAAGCTGATTGAAATCATCGGTGAAGCTGCTTACAAACTGACTGTCGACTCCAAGGATTCACACCGGGATTTACCATGGGATGCGATTATCGGTATGCGTCACGTGATGGTTCATGGATATTATACTATCAGTCCTGAAAAAATCTGGGCTACTGTCATCTCCGATATTCCCGATATGATTCCGATTCTTGAGAAGTATCTCAAGGATTTCAAATAGTGCTCTTTGCAATATTCACTATCTTTGCAGTATTATTCCCTCTACCACTTCGATAATTACAATATGAACCAATCACCCCTCCTCGCCACCGCGGCTGCCGCGATCCTCTCGGCCTCTTTTACCCCCGCGGCCTCGGGACAGGTCAATTCGCCCGATGCGCGTGGTTATCTGTTGCGCGGCACTCTGATGCAAGCCGACCACAACTTCTCGGGCTCCATCGACCAGACCCGCCACGCGCTGGATGCACTCTCGCCCGACTCTCAGGAGCGCGAGAACCTTCTCTATACTCTCTGCCGGGCTGCCGTAGTCCAGGGCACTCCCGATGATCTTGAGCTTGTGAAGGAGTTTCTCGACTCCTATCCCGCCTCGGTCTACCGTGCCGATGTGATGTCACTCCGCGGCGACCACTGGTTCTACCGCGGCAACTGGGCCGAGGCCGTGAAGGAATATTCGGCCATCGACCCCGTGGCTCTTCCGGCCGGACGTCAGGACGAGCTCAATTTCCGTCAGGGATGCGCCTGGCTGATGCTCGGCGATCCCGACACAGCCGCTTCGCTCTTCCGCACCATCCAGAGCAATCCCCGCTGGCGCGATCCTGCAAGGTTCTATCTGGGATATATAGCCTACTCCAAGAGCGACTATCAGTTGGCCCTCCAATATTTCAACTCGATAGCCGATACTTCCGAGCCCCCATGCGACATGGCTCCCTATTATATCGCGCAGATCCACTATGTGCGCGGTGAATATGAGAGTGCCCTCGGCGCCGCCCGACGGCTGCTGGCCTCAAATGCCGTGCCGGAATATCAGCCCGAGTGTAACCGCATAGCAGGCGAGAGCCTCTATGCCCTGGGACGTGTAAGCGAGGCGGTGCCCTACCTCTGGAAATATTGTGCCGCCGTCGGCAACGACAATGCCATGCCGTCGGCCTTCTACATACTCGGTGTCAACGAGTATGAGAGCGGCCACACCTCCGAAGCCATCAAACTTCTCCAGCGTGCCGTAGGGCTCGACTCGGCCATGGGCCAGAGCGCATGGCTCTATCTCGGTCAAGCCTATCGCGAGAGGGGCGATAACTCCCAGGCTATGCTCTGTTTTGAGAAAGCCTGCAGCGTCGACCACGACTCCCGGGTCAGAGAGACCGCCTACTATAACTATGCCGTGGCGCTGGCCGAGGGGGGCCGAGTACCTTTTGGCAACTCAGTCAAGGTCTTCGAGGGTTTCCTCAACGAGTTCCCGGGATCTCAGCGCGCCTCTGAGGTGAGACGCTATCTCGTCGACGGCTATATGAGCGAAAACGACTATTCCGCCGCCCTCCAGGCCATCAACCGCGACCCGTCACCATCTCAGGAGATGCTCGCGGCCAAGCAGAGAGTGCTCTTTGTGCTCGGTACCCGCGAATATTCCTCGGGCCACGTGGCCGAGGCGATCACCCACCTACGCGAAGCCGCCGACCTGCAACGCTACAACTCCTCGATAGCCCGTCAGGCTACTCTCTGGCTCGGCGACTGCTACTATACGCGCCACAACTATGACGGAGCAGCCCGTTGCTATCTCGATTTCATCCACCAGAGTCAGCTCTCCTCAACCGCCGTCAACCCGTCCGACATGGCTCTGGCTTATTATGACCTGGGCTACACCCGTTTCGCCCAGGAGAAATATCAGGAAGCGCTCACCGACTTCTCCGAAGCCTATACAATGATCAAAAACGGCAATACAGGCCGTGAGTCTCTGCTTCCCGACCTGCTCAGCCGCATAGCCGACTGCCGCTACTATCAGGGCGACTACTCCGGGGCTGCCGCCGACTATACACGCAGCTATGACCTCAACCCTGCCGCCGGCGACTATGCCCTCTACCAACTCGCTGTCATGAAGGGTCTGCTCAAAGACCATGCAGGAAAGATAGCTACTATCGATCAGCTCGCCGAGCGTTTCCCCTCCTCGGGTCTGCTCCCGCAGGCCCTGCTCGAAAAAGCCGAGAGCCAGGCCGCTCTGGGCAATCTCAACGATGCCATCAACACCTACGGTTATCTCGCCGAGACATATCCCGGCACAGCTCCCGGCCGCAACGGATACCTCCAGCTCGCTATAACCTTTATCAACAACGGTCAGCGAGAGAAAGGACTCGACACCTACCGCAGCGTCATACGTCGCTTCCCCTCGAGCGAGGAAGCCCGCATAGCCGCCGATGACCTCAAGCAGATCTATGCCTCTCAGGGTCGTCTCAACGAGCTGGTTAAATTTCTGGAGTCGGTACCCGACGCTCCGCGCTACGAAGCTTCAGAGCTGGAACGCTCGGCCTACGAAGCCGCTGAGAACGCCTACCTCAACCAAGGCTCCACCACTGCCCTCAAGGCTTATCTCAACGACTATCCCAAGGGACTCGACCGCGCCAACGCCCTCTATTATATGGCCGACGCCGCCTGGAACGAGGGTCACACAGCCGAGGCTCTCGACTATGCTTCAAAAGTGCTCCTCTCCCATCCCGACTCTGAAGTGGCCGAAGACGCCCTGCTCATCAAGGCCGAGGCCGAGAGCGAGACCGGCAAGACCGAGCTTGCTTACAGCTCGTTCCTTGAGCTCGAGAGCCACGCCTCAGGGTCAAACATGCTCCACGATGCACGCATGGGACTGCTGCGCACAGCCATGGATCTCTCCCGCTATACCGATGCTGCGGCCGTAGCCGACAAACTGCTGGCGTCTACCGCCACCAACTCACCGGCCGATATAGAGGAGGTGAAATTCACTCGCGCCCTGGCCAACGAGCGTCTGGGCAACCACGACAAGGCCGAGGCCGACTGGACAGCACTGGCCGCCTCGCCCGCCGAGCTCTATGGCGCCAAGAGCGCCTATCAGCTGGCCCAGTCGCGGCTCGACCGTGGCAATCTCGAGCAGGCCAAGAGCGCTGCCGAGGCTCTCATCTCGTCAGACACTCCCCATCGCTACTGGCTGGCCCGCGGTTTTGTGGTTTACAGCGATATACTGCGTCGCGAGGGCAACACCTTCGAGGCCGACGAGTATCTCAAGTCGCTCCGCTCCAACTATCCCGGCACCGAGGCCGACATCTTCCAGATGATCGACGATCGTCTCAAATAACATCTCCCCCACTCCGACTCCACCAAGCAAGTCATGAAGAAACTCTCAACCACGCTCGCCCTCTTAGTCCTCCCTGTCGTAATGATGGCTCAGGGTCTGCATAAAGATATCGATGTAGAAAGCTCGGTCACCCCCTCCAAACGGGAGGCCACGCGCATCTCAGTGCTCCCCTCGGTCTCGTTGCCGCCGCTCAAACCTCTGCAACTCAGCTTTAGCGATCAGGTCTACACCACCCGTGTGCCCTCGCTCATCAGCGTGCTCGATCCGGTGGCCTGGAATCCGCGCCCCTTCGGAGCCGACTCGCGAGGCTATCTTGATTTAGGTATCGGCGCGCCCCTCCTGCAGGGTGCCGTCTCGGCCGGCTACCGACCTATAGCAACCGACCTCACCTCGCTGAGCGTCTGGGGGCAGTATGACGGCGATGTCTACCGTCGTTCCGACATAACCTGGCATGACCACACGGCTACCGCCGGTGCCAAGATCACCCATAAGCTCAACCGGTCGATGTCACTGGGAGGGGGATTGTTTTATACTTACGGCTTCCACGACATGCCGGGCTATTGGGGCCGCTTTTCTCAAGGCTCTTCCCGACTGGGAGTCAACGCGGCTCTCGAGGGGAGCCACGGAGCCCTCAGCTATCGCGGCGAGCTGGGCTATTCACGTTTTGGCTTCTGCAATCCCCACTGGAGCGACTCGGCTCTGGCTGAAATGCGCGAGGAGAACGCCGAAGCTTCTGCCAAGGTCAAAGGCACCACTCAGAACCTCTTCACAGCCGATCTGGGCGCCTCATTGCAGATGGGAGAACATTCCTATCTCGGTCTCGACATGGACATCTCGCTCCTGACCACCTCGGCCCACGCCATCGCCACAATCCCCTATTCGGGCTTGTACCAGAGCAATGTGGGATCGATCAAACGCGGCCTCGTGGAGCTGCATCCCTCCTATAGTTACAGAGGCGAGTCGGCCTCGGCCGTCATAGGCGCCGAGATAGATTTCGCCAAAAATTGCGGAGGTGCCGTAAAGGTAGCTCCCGAGGTCACCCTCGCATGGCACGGTCTCCAGTATCTCGCCGCTGAGGTGAAACTCCACGGAGGAAGCACACTCAACACTCTGGCCTCGCTCTACGAAGTCACTCCGCTGATCAATCCCCAGCTCGCCTACTCGCGCAGTCATGCGCCCTACATAATCGATGGCAAGGTAGCCTTCGGCCCCTTCCTGGGAGCCACAGTCCAACTCTTTGGCGGTTATGCCAAAGCCAACGACTGGCTCATGCCCGTGGGGTCAGATCTCGAGACTGCCGGCGGCATGGCCTTCGAGGCTCTTAACATTTCAGGCTACCGTTTCGGCGTGGGTATCGGCTATGATAACGGTAGTACACTGAGCTTCTCTGCTCGCTGGCAACACGCTCCCGGTAAGTGGAAAAAGGCTTGGCTCGACTGTCGCGACCGCGCCCGCAATGTTGTCGAGGCCTCGCTCAAGGTGCGTCCCGTCGAAAAACTGTCACTCGATATCGACTATGAACTGCGCTCGGACCGCTGCATATATGGTTATATCGACGATCCCGGCCAACTGCTCGGTCTCACCTATTACCCGCTCGAGCGCCGCGGTCTCGGCACTGTCAGCAATCTCTCTTTGGGAGCCACTTACAGTCTCACCCGCGACTTCTCGGCCTTTGCCAGAGGTCAGAACCTGCTCTCGCGCCGCTCGCTAATGCTGGGCGACCGTCCGGCCCAAGGCATCAATTTCATGGCCGGCGTGGAGCTTAAATTCTGATCGGGGCCGCCCCCCCGGAATACTGTTTCAAGACCCGGGGCACACCTCAACAATTCACTACTGCCACTCCGCTCCTCTTTCATGATCGAAGAATTTCTCAGATACCTCACCCTTGAGTCGGGCTACTCGCCACTGACAGTGAGCGCCTACCGGCTCGATCTCTCCCAATGGGCCGACTATGCCACCGGGGGACGGCCTGAAGAGCTCGTGGTCACCGACGTGACGACCTCTGATCTCAAGACCTGGATAGCCGAGGAAGCCGAGAAAGTATCTTCGCGGTCGCTCAGACGCAAGATCTCCTCCCTGCGCTCCTTTTTCAAATTTCTGCTCAAACAGGGCGTGATCACCGTCAACCCGGCCACACGCCTGAAGATGCCCAAGCTCCCCCACCCTCTGCCCGTCAATATACGTCCCGAGGAGACCGAAAAAATTCTGGAGACTCCCGGTCATCAGCTACCTTTTGCCGAGAGACGCAACAGGCTGATCTTTGACCTTCTATATTCAACGGGTATGAGATGCAGCGAGCTGATAGGGCTCACCGACGCCGCCGTCAACACCACGAGCGGTGAACTAAAAGTGGTCGGTAAGCGTAATAAAGAAAGAGTGATCCCCTTTGGGCCTCAGTTGGCCCGCGACATAGATGACTATCGCTCATTGCGCGACTCCTCGCCCGAGACAGCCATCTCTCCGCGCGATCCATCGGCCCCGTTGCTGGTGCTTGACAACGGCAAGCCCCTCTATCGCAAGATGGTCTACAACGTGGTCCACCGCATGATGATCGAGGGGGGAGCTCACGCCAGCCGGCTCAGTCCTCATGTGCTGCGCCACTCGATGGCCACCGACATGCTCAACTCAGGCGCTCCTCTATCAAGCGTGCAGCAACTGCTCGGCCACGCATCTCTCACCTCAACCCAAGTTTACACCCACGTGACTTTTCGTGACCTTCAACATAATTACCAACTCGCACATCCCCGTGCACAAACTAAAAAAGGAGGACAATATGGACATTAACATCAAAGCAATCCATTTCGACATCAACGAGAAACTCACTGCCTTCATCAACAAGAAGGCCGAACGCATAGCCCACCGTTTCCCGGCCATCAGCAGCGTCGACGTGTCCCTCAAAGTCATCAAGCCCGAGACGTCGCTCAATAAGGAAGCTATCGTCCGCGTCACCGTTCCCCAGATCGAGGACTCAGTGGCAACCAAGATAGCCGACAGTTTTGAGGAAGCCATCGACGTGTGTCTCGATGCAATAGAGAAACAGCTCGAAAAAGCCAAGAATAAAAAATAAACTCCCCGTCTGAATAAAAGATTAATCCCATCTTGCTCATGGAGCAGGATGGGATTTTAGTTTATATCGTCATTTTGACATCTTGACATCTTGACAAGAAGTCAAATTATCGTCTCGACTTCTACCGCTTCATTCAGAGTGTAAACGGTCGGGATGGATCGAGCTGATATGAGAGAGAGTTGACATTGAGGGTCGAAGGGGCTGCCGAGGGGAGCGGAGTAATGGTTGCCGAGGTCACCTTTCCGTCGCGCCAGGTCATATCGACAATATATCCGCCTCGCGCTCTCAGACCGCTGACCCGGCCGTCTTTCCACTCTTCGGGTAGAGCCGGCAGCAGAGTGACTGACCCGGGGGTCGACTGAATCAACATCTCGGCCACTCCCGAAGTGCCACCGAAATTGCCGTCGATCTGGAAGGGGGAATGAGCATCCATGAGGTTGGGATAGGTGCCTCCTCCGCGACGGGCATCGTCTCCCTTATAGTTGTCGGGCGACACATATTTGAGCAGACGCCGATACATCGCGTAAGCTTTGGGGGCATCGGCCAGTCGAGCCAGCAGATTGACTCTCCATCCTGTCGACCAGCCGGTGGTATTGTCGCCCTTGATCTCGAGAGTGCGGGCAGCGGCCCGGGCCAGCTCGGGAGTCGAGTCGACGCTCAGATGACGGCCCGGGAAGAGACCGTAGAGATGGCTCTGATGGCGGTGGGTAGGATCGGCATCGGCCCAATCATGATACCACTCCTGAAGATTTCCGTCAGCCCCTACCTTATAGGGATGGAGACGCGGCATCACGCGATCGACCTCATCGATAAACAGGGGGTCGACTCCAAGAGTCTCAGCAGCATCGCGTGCATCAAGAAGACACTGAGAGAGCATGGCCAGATCGGCGGTGCCTCCATAGAGCGTGGCACCTTTATAGCCATCGGGAGTGACAAACACGTTCTCGGGTGAAGTAGACGGAGAGGTGATCAGCTCGCCGTCATGCTCAGTGAGCCATCCGAGACAAAACTCAGCGGCACCTTTAAGCACCGGATAGTATTCCTCAAGCCACTTTTTATCGCGGGTAAAGAGATAATGCTCCCAGATGTGGGAGGCCAACCAAGCACTGCCCATGTACCAGTTGGCCCACTTCGGGTCGCCGGTATTGGCCCCCACGGGGTCGGTCTTGGCCCAGATGTCGGAGTTATGGCCCAAAGCCCATCCTCGGTTTACTCCGAGAAAATCGCGCGCGGTCTGCTCGCCGTTGACTGCCAGATTGGCTATCCAGGGTATCAGCGAAGTAGCGTGAAGATCTCCGAGACCTGTCACCTCGGCAGGCCAGTAGTTTTCCTCTACATTTATATTGGTAGTGTAATTGCTGCTCCACGGGGGCAGGAGTTTCTCGTTCCAAAGTCCCTGCAGATTGGCCGGGACGGCCTGAGTGCGTCCACACGAGATGAGCAGATAGCGTCCATAGTTGAAATACAGCTCCTCGAGATCGGGATTTGACTCGCCCAGATCTGTGAAACGACGCAACTGCACATCGGTGGGCAACGAAGCTACCGAGTCGGGCGTAGATCCAAGATCGAGAGTCACCCGGCCGAAAAGCTCTTCATAGTCACTGAGCTGATCCTCCCTGATGGCTTTATATCCCTTTCTCACTGCATCGGCCACTCGGCGCTCGGCTATCGACTCACACGGTTTGCCATTTTTGGCAGGGTCGTTGCGGAAGCCGTTGAAACTGGTCGCATTGGTGAGATAGATGGTGAGATCGCGACACCCTTTCACCTCAAGAGTGCCGTCTTTCAGAGCCTTGACTTTACCTTTACCCTCGGGGACAGCCTTGAGCATTGTAGCGAACCGTGTGCCACGCTCAGGATCATAAGAGAGTTTCTCCTCAAATTTGGTGTAGCTCGGCTGGGAGCGATAACCGGTGTAGCCCGTAGAGAGTATCTCGGCTTTGCGGGCCTCAGTCCGGTGGGGCTGTTCAGACGTGAGTTCCAGACGGGCACTCCAGGGTTGATCGGAAGTAATGCGTATGATGATCACAGAGTCTGGAGCCGAAGCATAGCAGGTGGTGGTGCGCAAGCCTCCCGAGGGGAGGGTCACAGAGTTCCAGACGGTAGCGGTTGACAGGTCGAGACCGCGCGAACCAAACGAAGCTGTCTCGTCGGCCAACGGCTGACCCTTGCCGTCGAGATAAGTGATCAGAAGCGACCCCAAGGGCTGATAGGAGTCGGAATACTCCCCCTGCACCTTACGCTGCAACTTATTAGCCGTCTTATAGTCCTCGTGTTCCAGGGCCTCCCGTATGAGCGGAATCGTTTTATAGGCATCGGGGCGATCGGTATGCTTCACCGGCTCGCCTGTCCAGAGCGTGATGTCGTTGAGCGAAAATCGCTCGCTGCCGATACCTCCGTAGGCGAGAGCACCCAGAGTGCCATTGCCGATGGGCATGGCTTCTTCAAAAAAGGTAGCCGGGCGATCGTAGGTAAGCGTCAGCGACGGCCCCGACTGAGCGTCAGCCGACCCGACAGTAAAGACAGCAACGAGTGCAAGCCCGACAAAATTTGGCAAAATCCTCATAAACCAAAGACTCAATACAGAGGTAAAAACAATAGAGCCAATTTAAATACTATTGATTAAAGACCGGCCAAAACCATTAGCTCTATGCTATATACCCTATACTAATTATACATTAAACAGGAAGTGCATGATGTCGCCATCCTGTGCCACGTAGTTCTTGCCCTCGATAGCCATCTTACCGGCCTCGCGTACAGCCTGCTCCGAACCCAGGGTGACAAAGTCGTCATACTTGATAACCTCAGCGCGGATAAAACCCTTCTCAAAATCAGTGTGGATCACTCCGGCACACTGCGGAGCCTTGCTGCCACGCATGAAAGTCCAGGCTCTAACCTCATCAGAACCTGCGGTAAAGAAGGTCTGAAGATTGAGCAGAGCGTATGCCGCACGTATCAATCGTGCCACGCCGCTCTCGGTCAGGCCAATCTCGGCCAGAAACTCCTGACGCTCCTCCCATGTGTCGAGCTCGGCTATCTCGCTCTCGGTCTGGGCGGCCACGATCAGCAACTGGGCATCCTCATCCTTGATAGCCTCGCGCACAGCCTCGACATACTTGTTGCCCTCGGCCGCCGAAGCATCGTCGACGTTGCAGACATACATCACCGGCTTGGAGGTGAGCAGGAAGAGATCACGGGCAAACTTCTGCTCATCGGGAGTCTCGAGAGTCACGGTACGGGCGGGTTTACCCTGAGAGAGAGCATCGTAGAACTTTCTTAACACCTCATACTGCATCTTAGCCACCTTATCGCCACCGGTCTGAGCCTGTTTCTGAGTCTTGGCCATGCGGCTCTCGACAGTCTCGAGATCCTTGAGCTGGAGCTCATAGTCGATGATCTCCTTATCGCGCACGGGATCGACTGTGTTATGGACATGAGTGACATTCTCGTCATCAAAACAGCGGAGCACATGAAGGATAGCATCGGTTTCACGTATGTTGGCCAGGAACTTGTTGCCCAGTCCCTCGCCCTTGCTGGCACCCTGCACCAGACCGGCTATATCGACGATCTCGACGGTAGCCGGAACTACCGACCGGGGGTTACACATCTCGACAAGCTTGTTGAGACGCTCGTCGGGCACGGTGATGACGCCCACATTGGGCTCGATAGTACAGAAAGGAAAGTTGGCGCTCTGAGCCTTGGCGTTGGAGAGACAGTTGAAAAGGGTCGACTTACCCACATTGGGGAGGCCGACTATGCCACATTGTAATGCCATGTATTGTAGTTACTTGAAGTTGCTGTGAATATATATTAAATCGGTGATGCAAAGTTACGCAAAATCGCCGTGACCTGCAAACACGCCGACCCTCGGTCTCGGGCCTTTTCCTCACTGACAGCGCGAGCGCTGTCAGAGCAGCGAGACATTGACGGGATGAAGAAGGAAGAGAATGAGACGCGCCGCAGCCTCGGGAGTGGCCTCGGCCGGAAGTGAGACGCAGCGTGACAGAGAGCCGTCGGCCCGCTCTATCAACACCGACCGGGAGTTGACCGTAACGATGAAATCAAGATGCTTCCATGTGTCCCGGACATCCCCGACAAACCTTTCACGGGTCGGGACAGCACTCTGAGGGTAATAACGGGAACCCGTCCTCTGGGCCAGGAGCGAGGCGACATTGCCCTCGGGCGGCTGACACGTAAATGCGACCTTGGCCCCGACGCTCCTCAGGGCCGCTACCGTCTCACTCAACCCGGCGGTAAAAGTCGGGGCTATGATAGCGACAGCCATCTCGGGATAGACAAGCGAGAACGTATCGGGACGCTGAGGACGGCGCATAGCCGGAGTGGAGCGCGATTGACGCGAGAGACGTCCCGAGCGATAGGCCTCCATGCGGTTTTCAAGGAAATTATCTGCCATGGTTTTCTAATTTACATCAAAGATAAGCATTATACATGTTTTTTTCATACTTTTGTAGAGCTGATTTAAATCAACCTACCATGAAAAAAACTTTAATTACCCTGATGCTCACGAGCCTGCTCTCATCGGCGGCGTCAGCTCAGTGGGTGCCCGACCTGGGGGACGGCACTTATAAAAATCCTGTGCTCCATGCCGATTATGCCGATGCCGATGTGACACGCGTGGGCGACGACTACTGGATGGTGGCCTCGAGCTTCACTCATTTTCCAGGCATCCCCGTGCTCCATTCCAAGGACATGGTCAACTGGGAGATAGTAAATCATATCTACCAGCGTTTACCCCTGGGCAAATATGACCGCCCAGTCCACGGCGAAGGCTCCTGGGCTCCGGCCATACGCTATCATGACGGAATGTACTATGTATATTTCTGCACTCCCTGGGACGGACTCTTTGTGGCCCGGGCCACCGATCCCCGCGGAGAGTGGGAACTGACTCAGATGCTGAGCGTCGACAAGTGGGAAGATCCTTGCCCACTCTGGGATGATGACGGCCAGGCCTATCTCGTCCACAGCATCCACCGCGGCGGCCCGGCCATAGTCCACCGCATGAGCCCCGACGGACTGAGATTGCTCGACGAGGGCACGGTGGTGTATCACGACGCCAAGGCCAACCCTGTGCTCGAAGGTATGAAGTTTGAGAAACACAACGGCTGGTACTACATCTTCGCCCCTGCCGGCGGAGTGTCTAAAGGCTGGCAGACCGTTTTGCGCTCGCGCGACATCTATGGCCCCTACGAGGCCCGACGCGTGCTCCAGGCCGGCGATAACGGCATCAACGGCCCTCATCAGGGCGCTCTGCTGTCGACTCCCGACGGCAACGAGTGGTGGTTCATGCACTTCCAGTCAAAGGGTGTTCACGGCCGTGTGATACATCTTCAGCCGGCCCGCTGGACCGAGGATGACTGGATCGTGATCGGCGAGGATCCCGATGGCGACGGCATAGGCACCCCTCTCACCGGCGGAGTGAAGCCTTCGATAGCCGGAGGCCCCTTTGAAATTAAGATCCCGGCTACCAGCGACGAGTTTGACTCTGACAAGAAGGGACTCCAATGGCAATGGATGGCCCACGAACGCCCCGAATGGTATAGTCTCACCGAGCGTCCCGGCTGGATGAGACTCTATGTCGAGCAATGTCCGTCAGAAAAGGGCAACCTCTACTATGCCGGCAATCTGTATCTTCAGAAATTTCCTGCCCCCGAGTTTACTGTGACCACTGTTGTCGAGCCCTCGTTTGAAGCGGTCGGCGAGCGTGCCGGTCTGCTGACAATGGGCGATGAGTACAGCTATATAGCCGTGGTGGCCGGCGAGAATGGCAAACAGCGTGTAGCGGTAGTCACCGGCAAGAACGACAAGCTGGCAGTCACCCCGCGCGAGCGTGCTTCGGCCGAGACCGATGCGTCAAAAGTGTGGCTCAGATGTGAGTATCTACCCGACGATCTGTGTCGCTACTCCTACAGCACCGACGGCGAGACATTCACTCCGCTGGGCAAACCGTGTCACGTAGCCCAGGGCACTTGGGTAGGAGCCAAGACCGGCATCTTCGCCTCATCGCCCAACGTAGTGCCCTCTCACGGATATGCCGACTTTGACCGATTCATAGTAGAGTAGAAAAAAATCACGCAGAGGTTGTTTTTATCTCGCGCAAAGTAGGCTGAAGAATAAATCTCACGCAGAGGCGCAGAGGGCGCAGAGAGATTTTTCAGCTACCTAAAAATAGCTCGCGCAAAGAACGCAAAGATTTTATATTTGATTCGGGCTTGGATTGCCTTCCTTCAATATTAAAATCTTTGCGTTCTTTGCGCGAGTCAGTTATTGCGGCAGATTAAAACTCTCCGCACTCTCTACGCCTCTGCGTGAGATTATTTCTTGTGAGATGGATCAGTACATGGGGGTGAAGGGAGAGGTCTTGAAGAGGTGGTCGTTGACCTCGCCTACATACTTCTGACTCTTGGACACATCGAGCTTCATGACCGAAGCACCGGGCCTGAGATCACACTTACCGAGATCGATGTAGAAGAGACCGGGATTGGTGACAACGTCGAAGTAGTAACGCAGATCGCGGATGTTGGAGAACGAACGCCACTGAGTGGAGGAGACGTTGGCATCGCCTACGGTATATGTGTAGGGGACGGAGACATTGTAGAGGATCGACCGGATGATAGAGACTCCGAGATCGGGATCGCCGGTCTTCTCGACATGCTTGTCAAAGAAAGTGCCGCGCACGAAACGATCGGGAGAGCTCACCGTGCCGGGGAGTGTGTGTATACCGCCCTTGGCTTCCCAATAGTCATTGATGGCATTGATCTGTGGGAAAGTAGGATCGTTGGTCATAGCCGGAAGATCCTGACCCTGATAGATATTTATATTACCGTTTTCAAACTCTATGACCGCACATCGTCCCTGGGCATCGGTGATACCCCAGTGGAGGGCTGAAACAGTGCCTCCGTCAAAGGTGGCGCCGGAGATATTGAAATTGTGGGCGCCGATCATGGCCACAGCCTCGGGAGTGTCGGCACAAAGGTCAAGGATCCAGGCCGGGAACATGGCGAGCGACATAGGCGAGCGGCCGCGGGTCGACTCGTTGTCATAGACAGTGCCCTTGCAGAACAGGCCGTTGACGACAAGGCCCTTTTCATTCATACCCTCGGTGACACCGCCGTCATAACCGACAGCATAGACGGCACCATATTTTGAGGTCCATTTCACGGCTCCGGGCAGAGAGTGGCCCTGTTTCTCCATGCCTCGCGGATAGACATAGAGGTTGGTAGGTATAGGATTTTTCCAGTCGAGAGAACGGCCGACGATACGCAGGGAATCATTGCCGACATAGAGGATACGCGAACAGGCTTCGGAACGCAGAGCGCTGCCACCCATGATCATAGCGGCGGCGAGGGGGAGCAGAGAGTGGAGTTTCATAATTGTAAACGTGATTAATATTTACAGTTAAAACAACCCGGCTATAAATATAGTTCATGGAGTCGGGATCATGAATAGGAGTAAGAGGTTGTGTACAAAAAAATATAGAATAGGCCGATCGGTTCACGACCAACTACAGCCAAGATAAGCATGTAAATTTTAATTATATTTATTAAAAAAGATTAACGTTGCAATTTTTATTGTGACATTCACATTTTTAGAGTAAATTTGCAACATGGAAAGAAACGCACCATTGTTGCAATCACACCTTGTAATGTAAAAAAGATTTGTTTGTATTACAATGTCTCTTAACTCTCTCTCACGAAAAGTTAATCAGGACTAAGGCAAAGGCAACCTCACAGCCCTGCGTCGCGATGACGGGGGGATGACAGTGCGAAAAATGGTGTTGTGTAAGTATGATATAATCTCTATATTATTTGGGTAAAGCCCTCAACGGGCTTTTCGAATCGCCTTTTGGCTTAGTCCGGTGTCCCTTGATGAAAGGTGCAACGGATTTTTTTTATCCCCTTATAAATCAAAAAGGCTTGTCACATCTGCGACAAACCTTTTTGGGGAAATATAATCTTCTATTTGATTACTTTATTTTATCACGACGTTTTTGTTGGTGCCGGTGTAGAGGACGGGGTCGGTGGCGGGAGAGGTGAAGCGGCAGTCGGTGATGGTGGCGTCGGTGACATTGTTGATGGTCAGAGCGGGGCCTTGGGTGGCGGAGATCGATACGTTGTCAAAGCGTATGTGGGTCGACTCGGAGAGGAGTCCGCCCTGACGGGAGGTCATGGTGGTGTTGGTGAGCGAGATGTTCTCGATGGGCATTTCGGGGAGGCCGTTAAACTTGACGGGGATACCCGAAGCAGCCGATTTGACGCCGTTGATGAAGATGTTGCGGAAAGCAGGGGTGCCTTCGTTGACAGCGGCCACGTCGGTGGAGGGGCCGCCGTTGGCTGTGTAGTAGAGGTCGAAGAGCAGGGCTTCATGGCTTATTTTGAGCATATTAATGTGGTCTATGTAGATATTCTCCACGAGTCCGCCACGACCGCGGTTGCTCTTGAAACGAAGGCCTACGTCGGTGCCGATGAACTCGCAATTGGTCACCTTGATGTTGCGCACTCCGCCCGACATTTCACTACCGACCACGAAGCCGCCGTGGCCCTCGAAGACACGGCAGCCGTCGACGAGGATGTTCTCGGAAGGGATGGCGCGGGTGCGTCCTACCTTATCTTTGCCCGACTTGATGCACACGGCATCGTCACCTACATCGAGGGTGGTGCGGGTGATGATGACGTTGCGGCACGACTCGATGTCCATGGCGTCGGTGTTCTGAGAGTAGACGGGGTTCTTGACATAGACACCGTCGATGATGACGTTTTCGCACATGATGGGGTGGAGCGTCCAGGCGGGAGAGTTCTGGAAGAGCACGCCCTCGAGGAGCAGATTGCGACACTTGACGAATTTGACCATGTTGGGACGGAAGAAGTCCTTGATGGCGAGGGCGTCCTCGTAGGTCATATCGCTCTGATTGCCGAGACCCTTTCGCTGATCCATGCCGCGCTTGTACTGCTCGGAGGGGTACCAGGTGTCGTTGTCGACGAGGCCGCCCTGAGCGATGAGGTGACGCCACTGGTCGCCGTTGGTTTTGCCACGGCGCACGTAGCGCCAGGCATCGCCGTTGCCATCGATAACGCCCGAGCCGGTGATGGCGATGTTGTCGAGGTTCTCACCGTAGATGGGCGAGGCGCAGCGGTAGCCCTGGAAGCCCTCGTAGGAGACGCTGTTGAGGGGATAGAGAGACTTGTCGGTGGAGAAGGAGATGAGCGCGCCACGGTCGAGATGGAGATTGACTCCCGAGCGGAACTCAATGGGGCCGGTGAGCCATACGCCCTCGGGGACGTTGAGTGTGCCGCCACCCTGAGCCGAGAGCTCTTTCATGGCTTTGTTGAAGGCATCGGTGCAGAGTGTGGCACCGTCGCCCACTGCGCCAAAGTCGGTGACGCTCACGGAGCGGTCGGGGAACTGCGGACGCGAAAGCGCGGGCATCTCGAAGGGAAGGTTGTCGTAGAGATGCTGATATTGAGACTGTGCACCGGCGTGAAAGCTCATGCTTGTCAAAAGCAATGCCAGCGCTAAAAAGGATTCTTTCATAACTTATAAAAAGGAGGGGTAAAATGGAACAGGCAGGACTGGTCGGACTTAGTGGGCTGAAGGAGAGGCGGTGGTCAGCGGGGTGCCATCTTCATGATGTCGGCGACCGGGAGATTGCGGCGGTAGAGCTCGGCCATGGTCTGCATATAGGGGGCAGTGTGGGCGAAGTAGGCACTGTAACCGGAGCAGAGGTAGTTGAGCATTTTTTCGGGCGGACGCGCCGCTTGGGTATCGAGGATGGGATCACCGCTTCGCGTAGTGTTGATGTTATCGGCGTCGGGGGTGGAGAGGAGTTCGCCGGTGGGTATGATGCGGTTTTTGGGACATTCGCCATGGCAGAGTCTGAGCCACTGGCAAGCCTGACAACGCGAGGGGAGCGCGTCGCGCTTATCGGCTCCAAAGGTGCGAAGCCGATGACTCAAAATCATGGTGATGAGCGGCGTGTCGACGATATTGCCAAGCCGATGGTCGGGGTACGCGAAATGATCGCAGGTGAAGAGATCGCCGTTATGCTCCATGACCGGTGAATGACCGCAGGTATCTCCGAAAACACATGTGCCCGGTGGTAATCCGAGCCATGAGGCGAGAGTGGTGTCGAAGATCTGCACGAACATACTCCCTACATCGCTGCGCACCCAAGTGTCGAAGATGGTGTTGAGAAACCTCCCCCACTCCACCGGGTCAACGCTATAAGGGGCGATGGTTCCGCCCGGCTCGAAGGGGGCGAGCTGGCGCCCGGACTGATCAAGTCGCTCGACTATAGGGGCAAACTGGAGGAAGCGGCATCCGAGAGTGTCGCGGAAGAAGGTGTAGAAGCCCAGCGGATCATGCGAATTGATATCGTTGACCACAGCCATAGCGTTCCACTCCACGCTGTGACGGTTGAGAGCTTCAACGGCTCGTAGCACCCCGGCTGAGGTAGGCTGGCCCTTGGGGGTGAGACGATAGCGGTCGTGGATGGCGGCGGGCCCGTCGATCGACAGGCCTATCAGAAAACCGTTGTCGTGAAAAAAACGGCACCAGTCGTCGGTGAGCAGTGTGCCGTTTGTCTGGAGGGAATTGTCGATATGTCGTCCATCGGCATATCGGCGCTGCAATTGCAGGACTCGCTCATAAAAGGAGAGTGAACGGAGCAACGGCTCACCGCCGTGCCATGTGAACATGACACGGTCGGTAGGCTGTGCTTCGATATAGGCCTTCACATAAGTCTCCAGAACACGGTCGCTCATCATGGTGGAAGGAGCGCGATGACAGATCGTGTCTTTCTTGTCGATATAGTAGCAGTAGCGGCAGGCAAGATTACACGCCGGCCCGGCCGGCTTGGCCATGAGATAGAACGGAGAGGTGAACGGAGAATGCATAGGTTGTGGAGCGATCAGCGTTCCTTATTTTCGAAATTGAAGAGGGAGCTGTGAGTATGGGCTGTGTCCATGATCTCGTTGATGCGGGCTACTACATCGGGATGCTGAGCGGCTACGTTGTTGTCTTCGTGCACATCGTTGGCGAGGTCATAGAGCTCGAAGGTGGTCTTGGAGGGGTCGCTGACGTTGAGACGCACGCCCTTCCAGTCGCCCATACGGACAGCCTGCTTGCCACCCTGCTCGTGAAATTCCCAGTAGAGATAGGGATGGGTCCGCTGCCCCTCGTCGCCCATAAGAGTGGGGACTATGGAGATGCCATCGGTAGTGATGGTGTCAGTCGAGCCGGCCAAGGATGCAAATGTAGGCATCATGTCCCAGAAGGCAAACACGTGATCGTTGACCGAACCTGCCTTGATCTTACCGGGATAGCGTGCGATAAAGGGCATGCGGATACCACCCTCGTAGAGATCGCGTTTGATGCCGCGATAGGGGCCGTAGCTGCTGAAATAGTCAGGGTTGGCACCACCCTCACGGTGAGGCCCGTTATCAGAGGTGAAGATCACCAGGGTGTTGTCGTCGATGCCAAGCTCCTTGAGCTCGTTGAGCACGTCGCCCACATAGCTGTCAAGGCGGGTCACCATCGAAGCAAACGAAGCGAGAGGACGCTCGGTGGCACCGTAGGCACCACGCTTGTTGGGGTTATCCTCGGCCCAAGCCTTATCGTCGGCCTCGGGGATGATGCGGCAATACTCCTGATAAACCGAATCGTGAGGGAGAACGAGCTCGGCGTGGGGGAGCGTGTAGGTGAGGAAGGCGAAGAAAGGCTCGCCGCTCTTGCCCTTCTCACGGATGAAGTCCATGGCCTTGGAGTGGATCATATCGGCCGAATAGGTGCTCTCGGCCTGATTGTAGTTGTCGGTGAGCTCGATGCGGGTGGTGTCACTCCAGAGGTGGTCGGGGTAGTAATCGTGAGCGAGGGTCTGGCAATTGTAGCCCATGAAGTGATCGAAGCCAACCTTGGTGGGATCGCTCTCCGAACCGGGGTAGCCGAGACCCCACTTGCCGAAGCAGCCGGTGGAGTAGCCGGCGTTCTTGAACATCTGAGCAATCGTGTAAGTGCCGTCGGGCATGGGAGCCTGTCCTTCGGGATCGCCGGTCTCGCTGGCTTTGAGATTGCCGCGGATGTGGGTGTGACCTGTGTGGAGACCGGTGACGAGCGAAGCACGCGAGGGAGCCGAGACGGCTGTCCCCGAATAGCATTGGGTGAACTTCATGCCCTCCTGAGCCATGCGCTCGAGGTTGGGAGTCTTGATGAGCTTCTGACCGTAGGGGGTCACATCACCTATCCCGAGATCGTCGGCGATGATGAAGATAACGTTGGGAGATTTCTCACCACCCTTTGCCTCCTGAGCCTTGGCTCCGGTGCAGGATGTCATAGCCATGGCTCCGGCCATGGTGGTACACCCCATCTTTACTATGGATTTTGCGTTCATGGTAATAAACTGAAGTATGAATGAATAGATTACTGATTGATCACGTTCAGGCCGGGTGTAACGAGCCCCTCGGCATTGTGGGAGGAGATCGCTTCGCCCGAGGAAATTACCAGAGTTACATCGCTCAGGGTTATGTCGCGGGCATGGTTGATGACAGCACCGCGACGGGCGGTGATGGTGGTATTGCTGATGGAGACATTGGTCACGGGCATTTCAGGAAGTCCCTTCACGAGGATGGCTGCGGCCGCATCGGTACACACCACGTCCTTAATGTGGATGTCGCGGAAGCGCGGCGTATCGGCAGTGACCGGCTTGGGCTCGACATCACGGGCGTCGCCAACCTTTTCCTGATAGTAGCAATCAAAGAGTATGGCTTCGTCGGCTATGTCACACATCACTATGTCCTCGATCCAGACATCAGAGACAAGGCCGCCGCGGTCACGACCGCTCTTAATGCGTATGCCTGTGTCAGTGTCGATGAAACGGCAGCGGCGCACGAGTATATTATTCATTCCGCCGCCTGTATCGGAACCTATCACAAAGCCACCGTGGCCGTGGAACACTGTGCACCCGTCGATGACTACGTCATGGGTAGCACCGCGCGAGCGTCCTGTGTCGCCTATACCGCTTTTCATGCAGATGGAGTCGTCGCCGGCATCGACAGAGCATCCCGTCAGAAGGACATGGTGACAGGAGGAGAGATCGATACCGTCGCCGTTCTGGGCATTCCACGGACAGCGAACCATGATGCCGTCAAGGATGAAATGATCACAGAGGATCATATTGACATGGAAGCTGGGGGAGTTCTGCACCACTACGCCCTGAATCAGGAAATTGGAGCAGCCGATGAAACGAAGCAGACGGGGGCGCTTGGTGAGCACCCTGTCGTCGGGGTTACCCAAGGTGGGATAATAGACCTGACGCCCTTCTTCGGTGACCTCCTTGAGCCCGAGGCGTTTCATTTTGGTCCATTCGGCATCGCTGACTTTGAAGCGTTTGACGGGTCGCCACGCTTCACCGTTGCCATCGATAACTCCCTCGCCTGTGATAGAGAAATTAGCGATATGGGTGGCAGAGATGGGAGGGGTGCAGAGCTGACCGCCGGTACCCTCGTCGGGAGGGAGAATGGGATAGAGAGTCTTATCGGGCGAGAAAAGGATTATGGCATTCTTGACAACATGCAGGTCTATATTGCTGCGCAAAGCAATAGGGCCTGTCAGCCAGACACCTTCCGGGACAACAAGGTGGCCGCCACCCTGTTTTTCGAGATCCTCAAAAGCCCTTGCAAATGCCTCGGTATTGAGGGTGTAGCCGTCACCTTTACCACCGTAATCGACAAGCGAGACTGTAAGCTCGGGTATCACGGGGGCTTTTACAGCCTCGGTTGTGAAAGGAAGTTCTGAATAAAACGCGCCGAAGTCAGCACGCGTAGCAGCCTGCGAAACAAAAGGAAGCAATATTACGCCAAGCAGCACAGCTTGTCGCACAATATTGCCAAACAACGTAGTTTTCATGATTGATAGATTTAATATGTGGCAAAGGTAATCAATAAATAACGATTTCACATCCCCTATATTAAAAATCTCGATACCTTAGGTCATACAAATAAAAATCTCCGTCACAAGTCAGACTTGTGACGGAGAATATCATTCAACTATCCTTTTAGGGATGGTCTTTTATTACTTGTTAGCCTTGATAGTAACGGCACGGTCGAGAGAAACATACTCCTTGCCCTCGCCGTAGAGGTTGCTGTTGTTAGTAGTAACGTCGAGCTGTGAAGCGCTGACACCGTTGCGGAGGAGAGCCTTCTCAACACCCTTGGCACGAGCCTGACGGAGACGATCGTTAACAGCGGCAGAGCCGGTGTAGTTGTCGGCGTAACCGGTCACGGTGTACTTGGTGTTGGTGTTGGCCTTCATCACGTTGGCAACAGCGTTGAGCACCTTGGAGTCTACACGGCTCAGACGAGAGCTGCCGATAGTGTAGTAGATGGTGCAGAGGGGGCCTTCCTCAACTGCGGGAGCAGCGGTGGGAACGGGACGGTTGAGACAATCGCGGAGCTGACGCTCGAGATCGGCGATGCGACCCTGGGCAGCCTGGAGACGAGCCTCAACTTCGTCGCAGTTGGGAATCTCGGGGATGATGGGCACGATGGGTGCGCTCCAGGTAGACTTGTTGAAGTTGTAGGTAAGACCGAGGTAAGCCTGGAGGTCAAACTTGTTCTTATCGGCAGTAGCGTACTGCATCTCAGTAGTCATGTTCTGGACACGGAGGTCGAGATAGAGAGCTACATTCTTGCTAACGTTGAAGCTGTTGATAAGACCGGCAGAAGCAGAGATCATACCGTTGCGTACACGAGACCAGCCGTCACGACGACCACCCTCAACCCACTTGGGAGCATAGGGGAAGTTGAGGCCGAAACCACCGTAGATGATACCGTTGTAAACACGGCCGGGACGGTAGCCACACCACCAGTTGGTGAGGTTAACCATAGCGTTGAACTGAGCGGAGAACTCGTTCATCTTGAACTTGTCATAGTTCTCGAACTCGCCGTAGTAACCTACGCCCTCGCCCTTACCGAGACCCTTAACCTGAGTCCAGTTGAAGCCGGCACGAAGACCGACAATGGGAGAGAACCACTTACCAACCCAGAGGCCGGCGTTGGGAGAGAAACGATCAGCGAACTTACGCTCAGAGTTGTCGTTCTTGAAGTAGTAGTTGAAACCACCTTCAGCGCTGATAAACCAGTTGTTGGAGAAACCGTTGAGGACATAGCCCTGAGAGGGATCTTCAACATAGATGATTTCCTGCTGGCTCTGGGCCATAGCGCTCTGGCCGATAAACATGGCAGCAAGGAAGCCAAAAATAAGACTTTTTTTCATAATTAATTATTGGAAAATAGTTGAATTGATGCGAGTTAATTCAAATTCAGATAGAACCCTTCGGTAGATCTTTTTTATTATACATCAGAGCTCAGTCTTAAATCAGAGGTCAAAAGTACAATCTTTTTTTGATATATGCTAAATTTCCACAAAAAATTATTCGAAAATTTAACATTTTGATCTCTTTCTAAAGTACATCATGGTTGGAAACTCCGCTACACATATTTATATATCAATACATGTAGCGGAGTGTTTATGACCTTGAAGACTGTGATTGGTCTGAGAGTCAGTAGAAAAGATTACTTACCGATAAATTTCCTGACACGTGAGAGAACGGCATCGGTGGTAAATCCGAATTTCTCGTCGAGCACCTTGTAGGGGGCTGAGGCTCCGAAATGGTCAAGACCAAAGATCTCGCCGTCGGCACCGATGACCGAGCGGAGTGTCGAGGGGAGGCCGGCTGTGAGACCGAAAGCGGGGACTCCGGGTGTGAGCACTGCCTGACGGTAGTCGAGAGGCTGCTCGTTGAAAAGGCCTATCGAGGGAACCGATACCACGCGGGCTGCGATACCTTCGTCGGAGAGGCGGGCGGCAACTTCGCAAAGCAACGATACCTCCGAACCGTTGGCGACAAGGATGACCGCGGGAGCAGCAGCCTCGACAACGGTATAACCTCCGCGGCGACAACCGACGGCTGCTTCAGCGAAACGGTCGCCCGAAGCGGCGGGGAGGTCGGGAAGATTCTGACGCGAGAGAACCAGTGCCGAAGGAGTGGAGAAGTTTTCCATCGCCATAGCCCAGGCCACAGAGGTCTCGGCGGCATCGGCCGGACGGAGCACGAGCATAGAGGGTTTGCCCGAGAGATTGCGGAGCTCCTCCATGAGTCGGAGCTGAGCCTCCTGCTCCACCGGCTCGTGGGTGGGACCATCCTCGCCCACGCGGAACGCATCGTGAGTCCAGATATATTTGACGGGGAGCTCCATGAGAGCAGCCATTCTGACTGCGGGCTTCATATAGTCGGAGAACACAAAGAAGGTACCGCAGGCTCCTATGACACCACCGTGGAGGACTATGCCGTTGAGCACCGACGCCATGGTGAGCTCCGAGACTCCGGCATGGAGGAATGCACCTGTGAAGTCACCCTTGACAAAGGGATGGGTCTTCTTGAGGAAGGCATCGGTCTTGTCGGAGTTGGCAAGGTCGGCCGAGGAGACGATCATATTGTTTACCTTCTCAGCGAGAACACCGAGCACATCGGCCGAAGCCTGACGCGAGGCGATATTGGGCTTGTGGGGGATAGCCGCCCAGTCGATAGCAGGGAGTTTGTTGTCGAGGAAAGTGTGGAGCTCCTGAGCAAGATCGGGATTGGCTGCTTCCCAGGCTGCCTGCTCGGCGCGACGTGCCTTGACGATCTCGCGCAACTCGGCGTGGCGTGCTTCATAGAGCGCCTTGACATCATCATAGATCACCCAGGGATTAACGGGATCGGCTCCAAGATTTTTCATAGTCTCGGCATAGTCGGCACCCGAGGCGCTGAGGGGCTGGCCATGAGTAGAGCACTGGCCTTCAAAATTGCTTCCGTCGGCTTTGACACATCCGCGACCCATGACAGTGTGACCGATTATAATAGTGGGGCGCTGAGTTTCTCCCTGGGCCGAGGTGATGGCCTGGGCGATCTGCACAGGATCATTGCCGTTGATCTCGAGAACATTCCAGCCCCAGGCACGATACTTGGCGGCCACGTCCTCACAGTCGACTGCATCGACCATGGTCGAGAGCTGCACCTTGTTGCTGTCATAGAACATGATGAGATTGCTCAGGCCAAGGTGACCGGCCAGACGTCCGGCTCCCTGCGAGATCTCCTCCTGTATACCGCCGTCGGAAATGAAGGCATAGGTCTTGTGGGAGAGCCACTCGCCGAAACGGGCGGCGAGGAAGCGCTCGGCTATAGCACAGCCGACAGCCATGGTGTGGCCCTGGCCGAGGGGGCCCGAAGTATTCTCTACACCACGCTCGGGGTGAAGCTCGGGATGGCCGGGAGTCGGAGAACCCCACTGGCGGAACTGCTGGAGCTCGTCGAGGGTATAGTGGCCGAAAAGGGCCAGGACACTGTAGAGCATCGGCGACATGTGGCCGGGATCGAGGAAGAAACGGTCACGGCCGAGCCAGGTGCCGTCGTCGGGATCGGTGATGAGAAACTGGGAATAAAGAACGTTGACAAAGTCGGCGCCACCCATGGCACCGCCGGGATGTCCCGACTTGGCTTTCTCAACCATAGATGCTGCGAGGACACGTATATTGTCGGCAGCACGATTGACTGTGGTGAGGTTCATGAATGAAATAAGTATAGTGTGTTGAATTTAGATATTAGATCTGATGATAGCGTGAGCGATCTGAGGAACGCGAGAGCTCCTTGGATCAATAAGGCGGAAACAGGAGAACACGGCTCAGGAAATTGTATATTTTACAATAAGTATCTCCATTGCCGTCGTGTTTATCCCTCCTCACGGTTTTCGGTAGGAGTTCAGGGCAAATATACAAATAAATTAATAAAAACCCCTTAAGCTACTCATCTTTTATGGGCATTTTTAACTACTAAACTGCATCGAAACGAAAAAATTCTGTAACTTTGTCTCGAAGTAGTCTTCAAAGAGAGCATTCAGGACTATCCCCTGAGCTTTCACTGTCATTACGGCCCGAGCTTTCTTTCAGACAAATGACACTCCTCACGATTAAACTCAACTACAATAACTATTTCACTTATCTAAAATCATTAAACTAAAATGAACTCCACCGTTAACAAACGCGGCAACATAATCGCGATCGTGGTGATGTATTTCATCTTTGCCATGATCTCGTTTGTGACCAACCTGGCCGCTCCTATCGGAACAATCTGGGGCAACCAGTTTGAAGGCAACTCGGTGCTCGGCATGATGGGCAACATGATGAACTTCCTGGCCTATCTCTTCATGGGCATCCCCGCCGGCAACATGCTGATGCGCATCGGCTACAAGAAGACCGCCCTCTGGGCTGTCGGTGTCGGTGTGGCCGGTCTCTTCGTCCAGTATCTCTCGAGCGTGGTCGGGGGCAACACTGTGATGTTTGAATTTTCGGGCACTAACGCCGCGGGCGCTCCCGTGAGCTACCCGATACCTCTGAGCTTTGCCATCTATCTGCTCGGTGCTTTTATCTGTGGTTTCTGTGTGTGTATGCTCAACACTGTGGTCAACCCTATGCTCAATCTTCTCGGCGGAGGTGGCAACCGCGGTAACCAGCTGCTGCAGTTTGGCGGTGCTCTCAACTCGCTGTCTGGCACTCTGACTCCCCTCTTCGTCGGCGTATTGATCGGCCAGTTGACCCGCGACACCATGATTGGCACGGTCTCGCCCCTCTTATTTATCGGCATGGGTATATTTGCTGTGGCTTTCGTGATCCTCTCGATCGTGCCTATCCCTGAGCCCCAGGGCGTAGGTAAGAAGACTACAACCGTCCGCCACTCCCACTCACCCTGGAACTTCCGTCACACAGTGCTCGGTGTGATCGGTATCTTCTTCTATGTAGGTATCGAAATCGGTATCCCCGGCACACTCAACTTCTATCTGGCTGACCAGAATCCCGAGACAGGAGCCGGCGTGATCGGCAACGCCTCGGCCATCGCCGGAACCATAGTAGCCATCTACTGGCTTCTGATGCTTGTCGGCCGTATCCTCTCGGGCTTCATCAGCGGTATGGTCAGCTCAAAAGTGCAGCTCACCACTGTGTCACTTGTCGCTATTCTGCTCATTGTTTTCGCAATATTCATTCCCAAGACCGTGACAGTACCCGTGCCTGAGATGATCTATTCGGGCGGTGCCCAGGTGCCCGTCAGCTCTTTCCTGCTGATCCTCTGCGGCCTGTGTACCTCGATCATGTGGGGCGGCATCTTCAATCTCGCCGTCGAAGGACTTGGCAAGTATACCGCCCAGGCTTCAGGCATATTTATGATGATGGTTGTAGGTGGTGGCGTAATGCCTCTGATACAGAACGCTATCGCTCACTCGGCCGGCTATATGGCCAGCTACTGGCTTGTGGTAGCCATGCTTGCCTATCTGCTGTTCTACGGCCTGGTTGGATATAAGAATGTCAACACCGACATCCCCGTCGACGAGGAGCTTGATCCCCGCAATCTCTAAAGATCTGACAATATGATATTCGCCCTCGGCGAGAGGCTCTTGAGCTTCTGTCGAGGGCGATTTATATATACTCACTTTCAGTGGCACTCAAATATCTGAGGAGATGAGATTAGTTCAACGGTTCTGTGCGGGGTGAACGTGACGGCAATGTTTTACTCGTCTTACTGCCATTACGCGCCTCAGAGCGTTTATTAGCTTTTTTACGAGGCTTTTTCACCGATACAGGTAATGTATCATAAGCCGGAGTGCTATCAATTTGTGTGCATTGGGGATATGAGCGATTGACAGCATCGAGAGAGTCAGCCTCGAGCCTGCATGACTCGTAATAGGCATCGGCTTTACGAGACAATGAGTGCCGATAAATCATCATTCCGAAGATACTGACGATGAGAAGTATCATCATGACTATGATGCCGCGACGCTCCCGGGGACTGATCCATTGATGGGACATGAGCTGATTATTATACTGTCAAAGGAATGAAAATAATAAACCCGGGCAGAATGTAGACTTCTGTCCGGGCTTAATATGCTGGTCTTAACGATTACTCAGCGGCAGGAGCTTCAGCGGCGGGAGCCTCGGCTACGGGAGCCTCAGCGGCAGGCTTGGAGCTGCGACGCGAACGACGGGTCTTGGCGGCCTTCTTCTCGGGCTTCTCGAGCATAGCCTCGTTATAGTCAACGAGCTCGATGAAGCACATCTTGGCGTTATCGCCGAGACGGTTTCCGGTCTTAAGAATACGGGTGTAGCCACCGGGACGGTTAGCGATCTTCTGAGCGATCTCACGGAAAAGCTCAGTGACAGCCTCCTTGTTCTGGAGCTCGGCAAAGACATGACGACGGTTGGGGGTGCTGTCCTCCTTTGCGCGGTTGATCAGGGGCTCGGCATAAACTCGGAGAGCCTTAGCCTTGGCGAGAGTCGTGAAGATGCGCTTGTGCATGATCAGCGAGATCGTCATGTTGGCGAGCAGCGAGTCGCGATGAGCCTTCTTGCGGCTGAGATGGTTGAATTTTTTATTATGTCTCATCGTAGTAGTTACTCTTTATCAAGTTTATATTTGGAGATATCCATCCCGAAGGACAGGTTGAGATTGGCCAGAAGCTCATCAAGCTCGGTGAGCGACTTCTTACCGAAGTTGCGGAACTTCAGAAGGTCGGTCTTATTGAAGACCACGAGCTCGCCGAGAGTCTCGACCTCGGCACTCTTGAGGCAGTTGAGGGCACGAACCGAAAGATCCATGTCAACAAGTTTGCTCTTGAGGAGCTGACGCATGTGGAGCACCTCTTCGTCAAACTCCTCTTCGCCATTCTGCTCGTCATTCTCGAGAGTGATTTTCTCGTCAGAGAAGAGCATGAAGTGATAGATGAGTATCTTGGCAGCCTCCTTGAGGGCATCCTTCGGGAGGATGGAGCCGTCGGTGGTGATTTCAAGAGTGAGTTTGTCGTAGTCGGTCTTCTGATCCACACGGAAGTTGTCGACAACAAACTTCACATTCTTAATCGGGGTATAGATGGAGTCGATGGCGATTACATCTATGGCGTCGTTGGGGCCCTGATTTTCTTCGGCGGGCACCCAACCGCGACCCTTGTTGATAGTGAGGTCGATCGTGAAACTTGCGCTGGGATCGAGATGACAGATCACGAGGTCGGGATTGAGGACTTCAAAGCCCGAGAGAGCCTCGCTGATGTCGCCGGCTGTAAACACTTCTTTACCTGAAACGGTGATAGAGACTTTCTCGAAGTCAGTGTCCTCGACCGTCTGCTTAAGATTGACTTTCTTAAGGTTCAGGATTATGTTAGTGACGTCTTCCTTAACTCCGGGAATGGTGTCAAACTCGTGGCGCACACCGTCGATACGGATCGACGAAATGGCGAAGCCTTCGAGCGAGGAGAGAAGAATGCGACGCAGTGCATTGCCTATAGTGATACCATAACCGGGCTCCAATGGCTTAAACTCAAATTTACCGAAACGGTCATCGGCTTCCAACATTAGGACTTTGTCAGGTTTTTGGAATGCTAATATAGCCATGGATTTAAGTTTTAGGATTATTTTGAATACAACTCGACGATAAGCTGCTCTTTGATATTCTCGGGGATGTCCTCGCGGGCGGGAACGTGGAGGAATTTACCGGCCTTTACGTTCTCGTCCCACTCCAGCCAGGGATATTTGCTGTGGTTGAAGCCGGCGAGAGCGTCAGAGATAACTTCGAGAGACTTGGACTTTTCGCGAACACCGATAACATCACCGGGCTTAACAGCGTAGGAAGCGATATTGACAACCTTGCCGTTGACCACGATGTGGCGATGGAGCACGAGCTGACGGGCGGCTGCGCGGGTGGGAGCGATACCCAGACGGTAGACTACGTTGTCGAGACGGCCTTCGAGAAGCTGAAGGAGGATCTCACCGGTGATACCTTTGGCGCGTGATGCCTTGTCGAAGAGGTTATGGAACTGCTTTTCGAGGACGCCATAGGTGTATTTGGCTTTCTGCTTTTCGCGGAGCTGAACACCATACTCAGAAGTCTTGCGGCGCTTGTTCTGGCCGTGCTGACCGGGAGCATAGGGCTTCTTAGCGAGAACTTTGTCTTCGCCGAAGATGGGCTCGTTGAATTTACGGGCGATTCTGGTGCGGGGACCTGTGTATCTTGCCATTGTATTATGGGAATATTATTGTTATTGGGTAGCCTGAGACTATTGTGACTCGTCAGGAAATGACTGAGGGGGGACGTGACCCGCGGGGTGACAGCCGCGACCACAGAGAGGTGAATGTAAGATGTGGTCTATTTCACCGGGCCGGTTTCTCCCGACGGTCGTCGACCTGAAACGGTGCTGACCGACGAGTATCCTTCGATGGACTTAGTCTCGGACTGAAAGTGAAGGAGGGTTTATCAGTCGTTACGAGATAAAGGTATTATACGCGACGACGCTTGGGAGGACGGCATCCGTTGTGGGGCAGCGGAGTTACGTCAACGATCTCGGTCACTTCGATGCCGGCGCCATGGATGGTGCGGATAGCCGACTCACGACCGTTACCGGGACCCTTAACATAAGCCTTAACCTTGCGGAGACCGAGGTCATAGGCGACCTTGGCGCAGTCCTGAGCTGCCATCTGAGCAGCATAGGGAGTGTTCTTTTTTGAACCGCGGAAGCCCATCTTACCGGCCGACGACCATGAAATGACCTGACCTTCAGAGTTGGCTAAGCACACGATAATGTTGTTGAAAGAGGAGTGAACGTGGAGCTGACCAGCAGCGTCAACCTTGACGTTTCTCTTCTTAGCGGCGACTGTCTTTTTTGCCATATCAGTTTATTATTTTGTAGCTTTCTTCTTATTAGCAACTGTCTTCTTACGGCCCTTACGGGTACGTGCGTTGTTCTTGGTGGACTGGCCGCGGACGGGGAGACCGTTACGGTGACGGATGCCACGATAGCAACCGATGTCCATAAGACGCTTGATGTTGAGCTGGATTTCGCTGCGGAGATCACCCTCGACCTTGTAGTCTGAGCCGATGACTTCACGCACCTTTGCTGCCTGGTCGTCTGACCAGTCCTTTACCTTGATGTTTACATCTACACCGGCCTTGTCGAGAATGCTCTTAGCAGCGCTGCGACCGATACCGAAGATGTAGGTAAGGGCGATTTCACCTCTTTTGTTCTGGGGGAGGTCAACTCCCACGATTCTAACTGCCATATATATAAGTTGTGTCTTTGAAATTTTGCGCAAAGTTACAACTAATTTCGCATAATAAGAGACTGATAAAAGGCCGACGCAATATTAATTAGAAATCGTTAACTCAATTTAACTAACAATACCTGCGTACGTCCTTAATCAATCCGATATTGGGCCGGTCGCGGAGAATGACTGATAATTTCTCGTCTCCGGGACAAGCCCGATGCAAAATTAGCCCTGACGCATCTTGAGTTTGGGGTTCTTCTTGTTGATCACATAAAGACGGCCTTTGCGACGAACGATCTTGCTGTCGGCTGTGCGTTTTTTCACTGAAGCTCTTACTTTCATTTTCAGATATTCTTAGAGTGGTTAAATCTTGATTTAAACAGAGGAGTGGAGGGTGTGAGAAAAAGATCGTCAGATCTTTAATCCCGGTAGTAAAAAGGAGAGTTATTTGTAGCGGAAAGCGATACGTCCTTTAGAGAGATCATAGGGCGACATCTCTACTTTGACCTTATCGCCGGGGAGGATCTTGATATAATGCATGCGCATCTTGCCTGAGATGTGAGCGGTTATTTCGTGACCGTTCTCAAGCTCCACGCGGAACATTGCGTTGGATAGAGCCTCGACAATAGTGCCGTCCAACTCGATTGCTGCTTGCTTTGCCATAGTGGTGGGCTGATGGTAAGTGAGATTTCGGGAGATAGAATAAAAAAAGATCAGACAAAATTTTCACCCAGTGCCTGGGCAATGTAGTCGAAAGTGGTAAGTACACGTGGGCCTTCGGGCTCGATGGCAATAGTGTGCTCATAGTGGGCCGAGGGCTTACGGTCTTTAGTGCGACACTGCCAGCCGTCGCTCATGATGACTATATTACGCGAACCAAGGTTGATCATGGGTTCGATACATATAACCATACCTTTTTTGAGCAAGGGGCCTATGCCGCGCCGACCATAGTTGGGAACTTCGGGTTCCTCGTGCATCTTGCGACCGATACCGTGGCCACACATCTCACGCACGACCGTATATCCACGTCGCTCGCAATAGGTCTGGACGGCGTTGGCTATATCACCGATACGACGTCCCTCCTGAGCGGCTTCGATGCCTTTGTAGAGCGACTGCTTGGTTGTGACAAGGAGTTTCATGACCTCGGGGGAAACTTCTCCGACAGGAAAAGTATAACACATGTCGCCATTATAGCCGTTAAGCTCGACAACAGTGTCGACTCCCACGATGTCGCCTTCGCGCAACTCGTAGCCCGAGGGAAATCCGTGGACTACGGTCTCATTGACTTCGATACACAGAGTGGCCGGAAAACCGCCATAGCCCAGACAGGCGGGATGACCGCCATTGTCGAGAATGAACTCGCGGGCTACATTATCGAGGTGGCGGGTTGTCACGCCGGGAGCCACACACTTGGCTACTTCGCCAAGAGTGCGGCTCACGAGCGTGCATGCCGCTTGAATTTTCTCGATTTCTTCGGGTGTCTTAAGATAAATCATTCTATACTATCTCATAGTCCGAGGAGTGGAAAAGGCGCAAAGATCAATAGGCTGAACCGGTAGTGCGACCCTTGATCTTACCGTCCTTCATGAGGCCGTCATAGTGGTGCATCATGAGGTGGCTCTCGATCTGCTGGAGGGTATCGAGGACTACGCCTACGAGAATCAGCAGAGATGTGCCGCCGAAGAACTGTGCGAAGTTCTGGGAGATGCCAAAGAAACGGGCGAAAGCAGGAAGGATGGCCACGATGCCAAGGAAGAGCGATCCGGGGAGTGTGATGCGAGACATGATGGAGTCAAGATACTCGGCTGTCTTCTTTCCGGGCTTGATACCGGGGATAAATCCGTTGTTGCGCTTCATGTCTTCAGCCATCTGAGTGGGACGCACGGTGATAGCTGTGTAGAAGTAAGTGAAAGCGACAATGAGGATAAAGTAAACAAAGTTGTACCAGAAACCGTTGATGTCAGAGAACACAGCCGCAAATCCCGAAGCACGCTCGCTACCGCTATAAGCAGAGAGCTGGAGAGGGATAAACATGATGGCCTGTGCGAAGATGATAGGCATCACACCAGCAGCATTAACCTTGAGAGGAATGTACTGACGGGCACCTCCATACTGACGGTTGCCGATAATGCGCTTGGCATACTGCACGGGGACTTTGCGGGTACCCTGCACAAGAAGCACAGCGCCGACAGTGACAGCAAAGAGGAGAAGTATCTCGACAACAAACATGATGAGACCACCCTGACTGCCGGTAGCGCCGGGAAGACGCGAAGTGAACTCATAGAAGAGAGCTCCCGGGAGACGGGCGATAATACCCACGAGAATGATGAAGGAGATACCGTTGCCTATACCGCGGTCAGTGATACGCTCGCCAAGCCACATGATGAACATGGAGCCGGCAGCGAGGATGACCGTAAGGTATACAATGGTCCAGAAACCCATGTGGGCGCCACCGATGGTGGCACTCACTTGGTTCTGGAGATTTACGAGGTAAGCAGGACCCTGGAGGAGCAGAATGAGCACTGTCAGATAACGGGTATACTGGCTGAGCTTCTGACGTCCGCTTTCACCCTCACGCTGCATCTTCTGGAAAGAAGGGAGCACCATGCCCAGGAGCTGTATCACGATGGATGCAGTAATGTAGGGCATAATACCGAGAGCGAAAATCGAGGCCTGGGAGAAGGCGCCGCCCGAGAACATATCGAGCAGCTGCATGAGGCCACTACGCTCGGTGAAGTTGGACAGGGCGTCAAGATCCTCGGGCGAGATGCCGGGGAGGACTACATAACAGCCGAGTCGATAGACGAGCACGAGCAGAAGGGTGACCAGGATGCGCTTCCTGAGTTCCTCGATGGTCCAGATGTTACGAATTGTTTGAATAAATCTCATTTGGAGGGGAGGGGGGATTAGATTTTGGTTGCAGTGCCGCCGGCCTCGGTGATGGCTTTCTCAGCAGCAGCCGAGAAAGCGTTGGCTACGACTTCAAGCTTGCGGCTGAGCGAACCGTTAGCAAGGATCTTGACGGGCTGCTTGCCATTGATCATACCCGCAGCGATGAGCTCGGCGGGAGTGATCTTCTCAAGATTGGCTGAAGCGGCAAGAGTCTCGAGATCGCTGAGGTTGACAGCCTTGAACTCAACACGGTTGAGGGGCTTGAAACCAAACTTGGGGAGACGACGCTGGAGAGGCATCTGACCACCCTCGAAACCGATCTTGCGGGAGTAGCCGGAGCGAGACTTGGCACCTTTGTGACCGCGGGTTGATGTGCCACCCTTGCCGGAGCCGGGGCCACGGCCGATGCGGGTCTTTTTATGCACGGAGCCTGTTGCAGGCTGGAGATTGCTTAAATCCATAGTGATATTCAATAGGAAGTTAAGAGGATTAGGCGTTGGTCACTTCTACGAGGTGATGAACAGCCTTGACCATACCGCGGATCGAGGGGGTATCCTCAAGGATTACGGAGTGGTGCATTTTCTTAATGCCGAGGGCGTCGAGGGTGCGCTTCTGAACGGCGGGAGCGTTGATGCGGCTCTTGATCTGGGTGATTTTGATTTTTGCCATTTCGAGTGGAAATTATTAGCCGTTAAACACTTTATCGATAGAGATACCGCGGTTCTGAGCAACCTGAGCGGGTGAACGGAGCTCGCCGAGAGCCTCGATAGTTGCCTTTACAAGGTTATGGGGGTTGGAGGAACCCTTGCTCTTACAGAGGACGTCGGTGATACCTACGCTCTCGAGAACGGCACGCATAGCACCACCGGCCTTAACACCGGTACCGTGGCTTGCGGGCTTGAGGATAACCTGAGAACCACCAAACTTGGCAGCCTGCTCGTGAGGGATAGTGCCGCGGTGAACGGGAACCTTGATGAGGTTTTTCTTAGCGGCTTCGACGCCTTTGGCGATAGCGGCCTGGACTTCGTTGGCCTTGCCGAGTCCCCATCCTACGATGCCATTCTCGTTACCAACGACAACGATAGCTGCAAAAGTGAAGGTGCGACCACCCTTGGTGACCTTGGTGACACGGTTGATGGCAACCAGACGATCGTGAAGCTCGAGATCGCCTGTGGATTTTACTTTATTATTCTTGGATGCCATAGTGGAGATTTAGAATTTGAGGCCGCCGTTGCGAGCTGCATCGGCGAGAGACTTAACGCGACCGTGGAAAAGGTATCCGTTGCGGTCAAAAACGACTTCGGAGATTCCGGCTTCGAGAGCCTTCTTGGCGATATTCTCGCCTACCTTGGCGGCAATCTCGCACTTGGTGCCTTCCTCGATACCCTTGGAAGAAGTGGCACAGAGAGTCACACCTGCAAGGTCGTCGATGAGCTGGACGTAAATCTGCTTGTTGCTACGGAACACGGTCATGCGGGGACGCTGAGCGGTACCGGAGATCTTGCCGCGGATGCGGGCCTTGATTTTATTTCTACGCTGTATTTTTGTAATCATAGTTGTAGACGTTAAAATTATTTGGCGCTTGCTGACTTACCAGACTTGCGGCGTATAACTTCGCCCACAAACTTGATACCTTTACCCTTGTAGGGCTCGGGCTTGCGGAGTGAACGAATCTTTGCACATACCTGACCGAGGAGCTGCTTGTCGTCGCTCTCGAGAATGATGAGAGGATTTTTGTTACGCTCGGTCTTAGCTTCAACCTTAACTTCGGGGGGAAGCTTTATGTAAATGGCGTGAGAGAATCCGAGCGAGAGTTCGAGCACCTGACCATTGGAAGCAGCACGGTAACCTACACCGACGAGCTCCATTTCCTTGCGATAGCCGGTGGAGACACCTACTACCATATTGTGGATAAGGGCGCGATAGAGACCGTGCTGAGCGCGGTGCTCACGGTCGTCGCTGGGACGGGTGACGGCTACGTGGCCGTCCTCTACGCTGACTTTGAGGTCGGGATTGACCTTCTGAGTGAGGGTGCCTTTGGGGCCCTTAACGGTAACTACGTTGTCGGCGTCGACGGTTACGGTGACACCGGCGGGAATCTCAATGGGAGCTTTACCTATTCTTGACATAATATTATTTCCTCCTATTTAGATTAATAAACGTAGCAAAGGACTTCGCCACCGATCTTGAGGTCACGAGCCTTCTTATTGGTCATTACACCACGCGAGGTGGAAAGGATGGCGATACCGAGGCCATTGAGGACGCGGGGCATGTCCTTATAGCCAGTGTAGCGGCGCAGACCGGGACGGGATACGCGCTGGAGGCTCTTGATGGCATTCACCTTGTCGATGGGGTCATACTTGAGGGCGATCTTGATGATGCCGGCGGGGTTTTCGCCTTCCTCAAACTTGTAGTTGAGGATGTAGCCTTGGTCGAAGAGGATCTTGGTGATCTCCTTCTTCAAGTTTGAGGCGGGGATCTCGACCACACGGTGGTTGGCCTTGATCGCGTTCCTCAATCTTGTCAGATAATCTGCGATAGGATCAGTCATTTGAAAATTTGTTTAAATTGATTGGGGAGTATCCCAACAATATTTAATACTCACTGTGATTTCTCGTGGGAGTTTTGGTGGTTGAGGAGGGAGTGCCTCCGGTTGATGTCGAGCGGCCGCAACGGCGAGACGGCGAGGATAGACTCCCGAGGGGGAGTCGGCCGGTCGCAAGCTGCTTAGAGGTAACGAGTCTCGGGCCGTCGAACATCGGTCGGATAGCTGGCGTCAGAGCCTGAGGTCTGACAGGTCTCCGGAGAGTGCACTCCGAAGCTTACCAGGAGGCTTTCTTTACGCCGGGGATGAGGCCTGCGGATGCCATCTCGCGGAACTGTATACGGCTGATGCCGAACTGGCGGATGTAACCTTTGGGACGGCCTGTGATGGAGCAGCGATTGTGGAGGCGGATAGGATTGCTGTTCTTGGGGAGCGACTGGAGTTTCTGTGCAGCCTCGTAGGCTTCGGCACGATTCTCCTCGTCGACACCTGAATTAACAATCTTCTTGAGCTCGGCACGCTTCTGGGCGTACTTGGCAGCAAGACGGGCGCGCTTCACTTCGCGGGCTTTCATTGATTCTTTAGCCATGGGAAATGCTTAGTTTTTAGCGTTCTTGAAAGGGAGACCAAATTCCTTGAGCAGAGCGTAGCCTTCCTCGTCGGTGTTGGCCGAAGTAACGAAGGTGATGTTCATACCCATGAGTTTGTTGATGGCGTCGATGTTGATCTCGGGGAAGATGATCTGCTCGGTGATACCGAGGGTGTAGTTACCACGTCCGTCGAGCTTGCTCTCGATGCCTTTGAAGTCGCGGATACGGGGGAGGGCAACGCGAACGAGACGCTCCAGAAACTCGTACATCTTCTCGCGACGAAGAGTCACGCGTACTCCGATAGGCATTTTCTTACGGAGCTTGAAGTTGGAAATGTCCTTACGCGAGAGAGTAGGAACGGCTTTCTGGCCGGTGATGGCTGTGAGCTCGTTGATAGCGGTCTCGATAAGTTTCTTATCCTGAGTAGCTGCACCGAGGCCCTGGTTGATGACGATTTTCTCAAGCTTGGGAACCTGCATGGGGGTGGTGTAGCTGAACTTTTCGGTGAGGGCAGGAACGATACGCTCCTGGTAGTCCTTCTTGACAGTCTGGTTGCTCATTACTTAATTTCCTCTCCTGATTTTTTAGAAATTCGGATTGCTTTGCCATTCTCGCGGCGGATGCTGATGCGAGTGGGCTTTCCCGACTTGGGGTCGATCAAGGCGATATTGGAGATAGCGATGGGGGCCTCCATCTTGATGAGACCGCCCTGGGGGTGCTGAGCGTTGGGCTTGGTTGCTTTGGTAACCATGTTTACACCTTCCACGATAGCCTTCTGTTTCTGCACGAGGACTTTGAGGACACGGCCCTGTTTGCCGCGATCTTCGCCTGCGAGAACGTAGACAATGTCGCCCTTTTTGATGTGTAACTTATGCATTACTTGGGGATGTTATAGACGTGAATAAATTTAAAGGACTTCGGGAGCGAGGGAAACGATCTTCATCTGGTTGGCGGCGCGGAGCTCACGGGCAACGGGGCCGAAGATACGGGTTCCGCGAAGCTCGCCGGCGTTGTTGAGAAGAACGCAGGCATTGTCGTCGAAGCGGATGTAAGAACCGTCGGGACGGCGGATCTCCTTTTTGGTACGAACGACAACAGCCTTGCTGACGGTGCCTTTCTTAACGTCGGAAGAGGGAATGACACTCTTGACGGATACCACGATGATGTCGCCTACAGAAGCGTAGCGACGGCCGGTTCCACCCAGGACATGGATGCAGAGTGCTTCCTTAGCACCGCTGTTGTCGGCCACTGTTAAACGGCTTTCGGTCTGTATCATTTTGTTACTTCACTTTTTCGATGATTTCTACAAGGCGCCAGCGCTTGGTCTTCGAGAGGGGACGGGTCTCCATGAGGCGGACAGTGTCGCCGACAGAGCACTCGTTATTCTCGTCGTGGGCGTGATATTTCTTTGTCTTGTTGACAAACTTACCGTAGATGGGATGTTTCTCCTTCCACTTCACCATTACGGTGATGGTCTTGTCGCCTTTGTTGGAGGAGACAACCCCGATACGTTCTTTTCTTAAATTTCTCTTTTCCATATAGGTGAGGGATGGGGGATTACTTATTGTTGAGCTGGCGTGAACGGAGCTCAGTCTTCACGCGAGCGATCTCCTTGCGGGCAGCGGTGATCTTGGCAGGGCTGTCGAGGGGGGAGATGGCGTGGTTGATCTTGAGCTGAGCGTAGTCCTTCTCCATTTCAGCGAGTCGGTCGCGAAGGTCTTTGTCAGACACTTCTGTGTAGGTCTCTTTCTTCATGACTGATTACACATTTTGGGTTGGATCATAGTCGCGGCGAACGACAAACTTAGTGGTGACGGGGAGCTTCTGAGCGGCGAGGCGGAGAGCTTCCTTGGCTACTTCGAAGGGTACACCCTCGACCTCGAGGATCACGCGACCGGGAGTCACGGGAGCAACGAATCCTTCGGGAGCACCTTTACCTTTACCCATTCGGACCTCGGCAGGCTTCTTGGTGATAGGCTTGTCGGGGAAGATGCGTATCCAGATCTGACCCTGACGCTGCATGTAACGTGTCACAGCGATACGGGCGGCCTCAATCTGACGTCCGGTTATCCATTTTGACTCGAGGGTCTTTATGCCGAACGAACCGAAGGCCAACTGGTTGCCACGCTGAGCGATGCCTTTCATGCGGCCTTTCTGCGCGCGGCGGAATTTGGTTTTCTTAGGTTGTAACATTGTAGTGTTGACTCAATTGAGGGTTTAACGGTTGTTTTTGGGTTTACGGAACCCACCGCGACGGGGAGCACGGTCGTTACCGGCAGCGCGTGAGTCTTTCTGGGGGGTGGTGTACTGGGGAGCGAGATCACGCTTTCCGTAAACTTCACCGCGGCAGATCCATACTTTCACACCGATCACACCTACCTTGGTGTGGGCTTCTACGAGAGCGTAGTCGATGTCGGCGCGAAGAGTGTGGAGAGGAGTACGACCTTCCTTGAACATCTCTGAACGAGCCATTTCAGCGCCGTTGAGACGGCCGGCGATCTGGATCTTGATACCCTCGGCACCTGAACGCATGGTTGCGGCGATGGCCATCTTGACAGCACGACGGTAGGCTACCTTACCCTCGATCTGACGGGCGATATTGGCAGCTACGATCTGAGCGTCGAGCTCGGGGCGTTTTACTTCATAGATGTTGATCTGTACATCCTTGTCGGTGATCTTCTTGAGCTCTTCCTTCAGCTTGTCCACTTCCTGACCACCCTTGCCGATGATGAGGCCGGGGCGAGAGGTGCACACGGTGATGGTGATGAGCTTCATGGTGCGCTCGATGATGATGCGCGAAACGCTTGACTTGGCGAGACGGACGTTAAGATACTTGCGGAGTTTGGAGTCCTCGAGCAGAGTATCGCCGTATTTCTTACCGCCATACCAGTTAGAGTCCCATC
>JAAVCX010000035.1 GCA_014802105.1 Bacteroides sp.
CAATATTCTTTCGACGGGTAAGATTTCAGTCAAGGACAAACTCGTCAAAGAGATGGAGCAGTTCAAGACTGAGACCATCGTAAGTATGATTTATTATGTGGCAGCATCGCTCTTCAATGCCGCTATTAATATTCGTACTCAACGAGTATCAGTTTGGCTTGACGGGAAAAGAGAAGGTCTTGTCTGGATTCAGTTTGACCGTGCCAAATTCTCAAAACTTAGTATGAGAACAGTCAATCCTATGCTTAACTATTATGATTGGCCTCGTGTCGATGCACTAAGAATGGTCAGAGGTGCATCCCAGTTTGATACAATGGATGCCAACAGTTTCAAGAATGCGATTGCACAGGCTAAAGCTGAGAACGGAATTGGAGATGTTGGGACTGAAATATCTTCTGACGCAACAGATTCTTCGATGGTAACCGTTTCTGTCGGATATGCTAAGACCGTAGCTGAGGCATTACCAAATGATATCATGCTTCAATCATTGGTCACTGAAGCTATTCAGGCTGGAGCAACCAAAGTAACTTTGCCAAAGAAATATAAAGGTATTCTAAATGAACTGAGAGGATAACTATGTATTTGAGTCTGATTGACGCGGTTTCAAAGATAGTAAAAACGTATGGGGTCGATATTCTATCAGACCCCAAGTTCTGGCATATCCTGTCGGATAGCTATTCATTTGGTAATGAATACGCCCTTAAAGAGATATTTAAAAGTTGTTTGGCTACCGGTTATATTTCTAAACTGGTTGCTATTAAGGGAAACTCAAAGAAAACCAAAGCCGAAATTACTCATATAGTTGATTCGGAAAACAAGATAAATCCCTGTAATGAGAAAGAGTACTCTGGCGTGCTTTATAGCGTCGCCATAGCTATAGGTTCTTGCAACAAGAAGGATTATTCTGATTTCACAAATCGCAATAATCCACAACCCAGCCCATTTCTTAAAAACCAATACCTAAGCTAGGTAATACGCCAAAGAAGTATAATATTTCAATTAAAGAATGGACATTCTCATTGATATGGGCATAAAAACGAAGCGAGCCTTGTGTTGAGTGCTTGAAATGTGCGTAAATTGCTGATATGATTGAGGATGTGGGGTTGTTATGGTCTGGACGCGATGAAAACGAAGCGAGCATTTACTTGAATTTGCTTTAATCGGAGTTTAATTTCAGGCTGATCCGTTTAAGGAGCGTTTAACGGGGCTTTAATTCCAGTTGAATTTACTTTAATATTGTGCGGCTGCATGGCTGGTTTTCGCCGGCTGTGTGGCCGCTTCTGTTGTGTGGAGGTAGAATGAGCCGGAACGAGGCGGAGGACGCGAAATTCAAGCGTTTACGGCGTTTGTGGGGCATTGTGCTGATTGGGTTGTAGAGTCGACAGAGTGACACGATACGTGCCTGTGTGCAGGCGTAGTAGTGAGGTGTTTTGGGAAGTGTTTAAGGGCTTTTGAATGGCTGTTAAATGGTAGTGGCTTCGACAGGCTTTCAGAGGGTCAAAATAAGGTTGTCGGAGTGGTCAAAATTGTGTACGTTTCGTTTTCAAAATAGAGTTAGACCGTCAGTTGGATAGTCATTTGGGTACTCATTTACGATGTGGTTTACGCCCCCATACGGACAAAAACGAGTTAAAAAACGGCAGTTTTGAAGCGATTAACACCCCTTTAATACCAAAATTTGGGTGTTAAATATCGTGATGCAAATATCGTTAAGCTACTGATATTCTGGGGTAAAACATAACCCCAGCGCCACTGTTCACGGTCATAATGAGTTTGCAAATAAGCCGTGCCCCGGCTTCGATGTAAAAAAATGGCTCACAGAGGTGGGCATTAAACAATAACAGTATGAATTATCGTGCCAGCGAGAGCAGAGCGGAGCTTACTCCGGCTATGCCGAGCGCAGACGATAAAGCATTGAAACAATGAATGAGCGGCGAAATAATTACAATCATCGTGTCGGCGCTGTCTGCGGCGATAGCGGCCCCGCTTGGGGCTTGGGTAGGCCGTAAGCTTGAGCGCGACAAATACCAGATAGAACTTGACAAGCTGCGGGCGGAAATGCGAGAGAAGCTTGCAAGTGTCAAGGACCACGAGCTGGATAACGTGCGGAAGGCTGCGGACATACTCATGGAAAGTATTGTGCCGCCGCTCGAATCCCAAATTGCAAAATTAAGCAATGATGTGCAAAGGCTTAACACTGCGCTGGAGCGCATTTGGGGCTGTCGTCATATTGACAGTTGCCCTGTCAAATTCGAGCTGTTGCTCACACCGCAAGGTCGCGGAGCAGACCAGGACGGAAACGGCAGAGCACGTGACAACCAGCGCCAAAGAGTACGAGGAGCGCACCCAACATCAAGAGGCGACCCTGACGAGGGAGACCGAGAGCCGGGGGGTGACGGTGACGGAGATTGAGGTCTATGACACCGAGAAACCGCCCGATCCTGAGACCGGGCAAAGGCCATTAAAAGCCAGAATCCGGCAGAAACATGGCGAGGAAAGCCAAAGCAACGAAACGGCCACCATGAGCGCTGAGGATAAGACCGAGACCACGGCCGAAGCGGAGCAGACCATTGACGGCGGCACGCTTGCCGAAGTAATAGTCACAGCGACCAAAGCCCCGAGCTTATGGGAGCGACTTAAACAGGGTGCGACATGGGGGGTGGCACTCATGATCCTGGCGGCAGCTGTGTGGATAATATATAAACTAAAACGTAAAAAATATGAGCAACGAAACAAAAAATAACACCAACCCCGAAGCGGTAGCAGAAACCGCTATTGATGCCAACGCCTCCAATGTGGAGATCGCAAAGGAAGCGGCAGAGACCGCAACCGGCGCCGAAGCTCCGGCGAAAAAGTCTGGCAAGGGCAAGAACCAGCCGGCGGCTGATTTAGAGGCAAAAATTAAAGCCGCACGCGCCAAAGCAAAGGAGGAAGCCGAAGCCCTTACTGCTGTGGGTAAAGCGGCGTGTAAGCGCCACGGTCTCCCGGCGGTATGGGTCACGGCTGACGGACAGTGCTTCGCGCAGGGAAACGACGCCCGGAACCACGGCAAGAGCCTGGGCCATTCAGCAGAACCCTTAAAAGTAGAAGCGTAATGGCAACAAGTCTGACAATCAAGAGACAGAACGGGAATGTTCCCAAGTCACTGCCCGGCGAGGACCATGTGACCGGCTTTGTGGCATATCTGGCGGCTGCTGACATTCCCGAAGCGTTCAAGATCGAGCACGTGCAGGCACTCAGCACCATAGACGCAGCGGAGACCGTCGGTATCACTGAGGACGCAGCCAGCTGGGGAGTGCGTGTGCTTCATTATCAGCTCAGCGAGATTTACCGCATTAACCCGGCTGTCAGCCTGTATGTGGCTATTTTCGAGAAGCCGCAGGGTGCCTCTCAGACATTCGCGGAAATCAAAACCGTGCAGAACTTCGCCGCCGGTCGTATTCGTCAGATCGGTGTATGGTGTGGCGACCGCGCTCTGAGCGGTGACGACCTCACAGCCCTGCAAGGTGTGGCGGACGCACTGGCCGAGGAGGAAGCGGAACTTTCAATCGTGTACGCCCCGAAAGTGGCAACCCTCAGCTCAATGCCGGTTAATCTTGCCGGTGAAAATAAAAGCCGTGTCAGCGTGGTAATCGGACAGGCAGGAAGCGGCAAAGGCGCAGAACTGTTTAACGACAAGACCAATACCGGGAAAGCCAGCGTCAGCGGTCTGGGTGTTGTCATGGGCTTACTCAGTAGCGCAAAGGTTCACCAGTGCATTGCGTGGATCAAAGAATTTCCCACCGGTGTAAGCCTCCCGGCGTTCGGTGATGGCACACTGTTGCGCGATGTGGATAAAGCGTTGCTCGAGACTCTGGACACCGCGCGTTATCTGTTCTTTGTCACTCATACAGGGCAAGCCGGCAGCTATATGAATGACAGCCACACAATGGACTCAGCTATTAGCGACTATGCAGCCATTGAGAGCGTGCGAAGTATGGACAAAGCAGCGCGAGGCATTCGCACATACGTGAAGCCGGAACTCGGCAGTAACGTGTATGTTGACCCCTCCAGCGGTCAGTTGGCAAGCTATACCGTGGCGCATTTGGAGACCGTGGCAAACCAGGCACTCGAAGCAATGGAGCGAGCCGGAGAACTTAGCGGCTACAAGGTCGAGATTGACCCGGAGCAGGATGTTGCAAGCACAAGCCTGGTGGAGTTCGTAATCAAGAATGTTGCAGTCCCGGTTATGCGACACGTGAGAATTAAAATCGGGTTCGCAAAATCCGTATAACCTAAACACAAAACGCAAGGACAATGAACGTAAGCATTAAAAACGGCGTGCCTATGGTTAACGGCATGTTGGTTGCGTGGGCTGATATTGTCGTACTTGTCGGCGGTGTGCCTGTTACGGGCATTACAGGCGTAGAGTATGGCGATGAGCAAGAGATCGTTAACAAATGGGGCGCGGGGCGTCACCCGGTAGGACGTGCGAAGGGACGTATCACCCCCTCGGCTAAGATAACTCTATACCACGAAGAGGTTGTGGCGCTCCAATCCCAGAGCGTTAACGGACGACTGCAAGACCTCCCACCGATTGAGATTCAGGTGAGCTATTTGCCTGAAAGCGGTGTTGTGGTAACTGATAAGATCCGCAACTGCCATATTTCAAGCAATACCCGCAAGTGGAAAGAGGGAGACACCGGGCAGGAGGTCGAGCTTCCGCTGGTTCCCTCACATATCGAATGGGGCAAAACCGCATAAGCCGGCTATCACCCAGTCGATACTAAGGCCGTTAAGGGCTGATCCCCTTAACGGTCACTAATAATCAAACTTAAACAGTTATTCTCTGCTTTAGGCAGAGCGATTAAAATCGATTTAAAAACCATATAATCCCCGATTAAAAAGCATGGAAAAGGTAAATAACACACCTAAAGTATTTAACGGCAATTTGACCGAAGCACAGGTCGACGCTTTCAAGGCTCAGCACCGTAAAAGTTTTGCGGTTGAAATTCAGGACGGCGATGAGGTGCATATCGGCTATTTCAAGCGCCCCACGCTGGAGACACTGAAAGCTGTAACCAAGGTTGCAAAAAGTGACGAAGTTGAAGCCGGCAAAGTGATGTTTGACAACTGCTGGCTGGGCGGTAGTCAGGAATTACGCACCGATGCGCTACTCTTCATGGCGGTTCAAAAGAAGTTGGGCGAAGTGCTCAACGGCTTCCAGGGTCTAATAAAAAACTTGTAGAGGCGCACACACTGGCGGAGTCTGACCAAGAGGACGGTTTCGCCAAGGGGTGCGCCCTGATCCGAGCTAATCTGCACGTTGATATTGATAAAATAGAGACTGAGGAGGAATGGGCACAGCTCTATTGCGAGGCTATATGGCTGGAGCGGTGGAGAAACCGAAACCGGGCGGAGCTTATCGCGTCACTATTTGGCGAGGGTAAGAGTTAGAGCCAAGGAAGTTTGCCGATTTTACCTTTTGCCGCTGCATACGGCAAATAAAAAATTATAAAAATTGCCCAATAAATTAGTCCTATAAACAACATAAACATAAATATGTTAGCTAATACTACGAATATAAAATGAAGTATAGTTGTCATAGTGATTGATACTTTGGTAAAACGTTACAAATATAATAAATTTCCCTGAACATGACAAACGTGTTTAAATATATATTCGAGATTGGCGGTAATTTTACCGAAAAAATTACCGGCCAAACTGATGCTACCGGGAAATTTACAGGAGAAATTGAAAGGAATCATGACAAAGTACAGCGTTGGGCTTCACTGCTTGCGTCATTTGATTATTCTAAGAATCTTATCGTAGGAATAGCTGACGGCTTTAATCAGATGAGTGAAGCCGGCATTAAACTGGATAGCCAGATGCACGACCTCAGCGCAGTTGCCGGTGTTACAGGTGACGGGCTGAAACAAATAGAAACATTTGCCCGGCAGAGTGCAAAGGCTTTCGGAACTGATGCGGCTGTTGCCGTCGAGGGTTACAAGTTACTGCTCTCACAGCTTAGCCCGGAATTGGGTAAATATCCGGAAGCCCTCAGCGCAATGGGCGACTGCATACAGACAACCAGCAAGCTGATGGGTGGAGAAGGTGTAGCAGCTGCACAGGTTCTGACCACTGCAATGAACCAGTACGGCGTAAGCATGGAGGATCCAATGGCCGCCAGTGCTGAAATGGCGCGTATGATGAACGTAATGGCGGCAGCAGGTCAGGCAGGATCCGCGGAGCTTCCGGCAATCAGCGCGGCACTTCAACAGTGCGGTATGGCTGCAAAGGCGGCTAACGTGAGCTTTGAGGAAACCAACGCCGCAATCCAGGTACTTGACAA
>JAAVCX010000036.1 GCA_014802105.1 Bacteroides sp.
ACGTGAGTACGTTATAAGCAATCAGGACAAAGTTATCTGGTTATCTGTCACAAACTCCAAAGAGATCGAGGATTTCTTTGGGAAAAAGCAGTAAGCAGCTAACTTTGTCCTGATTGCTTATAACGTACTCACGTTAATAAATCCCTTGATTTATTATCTTCCGAGAGTCTTACCATTACTCGTAGCGTATAGCTCTTGACGGAGACACTGTCGAAATAATGGCCGAGGGCAATAACAATGTTATAAAGGCAAGAAGGGTCACAGCGATATTGAGCACGAGTATAGGTATCAGAGAGAGCTGTACCGGCACATGGTCAAGATAATAAGCTTCAGGATTGAGAGGAATGATATGGGTAAGCATCTGAACGATGACAAGAGTCAATCCCAGAAGATTACCGAGCAGAAGTCCGCGCAGGAGAATACGTCCGGTAATAAGGATAAAAGTAAAACGGATCTGACGGTTGGAAGCACCAAGTGCTTTAAGCAGGCCGATAGTCGGAACATGACGCAGGACAAGAATGAAAAGCGACGACACGAGAGTGAGCAACGATAGCAACGACATGATTACAAGTATGACCACTACATTAGTGTCAAGCAATTCAAGCCAACTGAAAAACTGCGCCGCAGTCTGATTAACGCTCAACACCGTGAATCGTCGGTCGCTCTTTCCGGTGAGCATCTGTTGCAGATAATAGCCTTCGACAGCCTGACGCATCATTTCAAGATCCTCTCCTGAGGCTTGCAGTGAATTTATCTCAATCACCGTAGCTGAGGTGTCGGCTATTGTAGCTACACCTCTGAGCATATCAATCGAGGAGAACACATAGTTCATGTCATAACCCGAGAAATGCGTGTCATATATGCCGGCGACCTTGAGTCGTCGGGTGCGATATGCACGGTCTCCCATGAAAAAACAGTCGATTCTGTCACCGAGTCCGAGTCCAAGCGAGGTGAGTAGTTTTCGGGAAGCGACAACCTGATAGATAGTAGAATCGGCCGAGTAATCAGGAATATTACCCTCGACAAGATTATCGGCAAGAAAAGAAGTGTCGTAGGCACGATCGATACCCTTGATGATCACGCCTGAAAAATTGTCGGGAGTCTTGAGAATCGCCGGCTGTTTGATCGACATGGATGCGCGGGCTCCCGGTGGAAGTACCGAAAGAGCTGACTCGACATCACTGACGGATAAGAGCGGAGAGACATCGACCTGATTGAGCGAGGGATTGATACCGATAGTAAGCTGAGGCTCAAATCCCGACACTTTCTCACGTATAGCCCGGCTGAATCCTCTCATGACGCAGATCGAAACAATCATCACTGCTATCGACAGCGTTATGCCGGTGACAGCCACTCTCATGCCACGCGATCCGGCAGCACTTCCGGTAGTTGGAGAAGCGTTGAGCGAAAGACGCCTTGCGAGAAAAAGGGATAGCGACACAATCAGAGTATTTTAAGTAATGAGCCGAGGCCAAGCAGTTTATTATTCGTGTTTAAGTCGGGCTATATATTCAGACGGAGAAAGCCCCGTCACCGACTTAAACTGTCGCGAGAGATGTGAGAGACTGGAGTAGCCGGTGATATGAGCGATCTCGCTGACTGTCTTATCGCCACGGTTGATAAGCTCAGTGACCCAGGCCACACGCTCCGATACATGAAATTTCTCTATAGATCGACCTTCACGGGTTGAAAAAAGTCGGCTGAGCGTGTCGTATGGGACATTAAACTGCCCTTCAAGACATCGTGAAAGTTTCAGCCGACACTCGTGAGGTGTTCGCACATGTTTAGTTATAGCTCTCTTCAGTGCTTCGACAGTAGCATCGGCCGGGGAGTCAATCAGTTCAAATCCACGAGCCTTGAGTGCCTCCTCAAGATGGGTGTGCATAGGTTTGCCCATAGTCTTATCAGGGATCGTGACACTCCCGATAGTCACTTCCTCGGGTTCTAACCCAAGAGAGTGAAAGATCTCAGTGACAGCCTCGACACACCGTGGACACACCATATTCTTTATTCCGAGCTTCATGAGAGAAAGATTTTGAGTATATCTCGCGTAGCAGGCCCCACACAATAGTGGCGCGAGGCCCTGAGTCCACTAACCCATAACAATTTATCGCCCAACAGCAACAGCGGGATCAACCGACGGTTGGCCGTAGCGGTCTTTGAGTCACTGAAAATGTCGCTGACAAGACGCGAACCCTTCATGCCGAACGGTTCAAGACGATCGCCGGCACGCCACCCTCTGAGAGTCCAGGGTAGAGCCACATCAAGACACGCGGCATCGAGACATATCACCTCCCTGCCGAGAGTGCCCGAGCGTCTGAGAGTATCAAACTCAGTACGAGTGATCCTCTCGACGGTCAGCGGAAGTGACTCCAGCGGGCCACTCACTTCGGAGAGGGATGTCTCACTATGATCCAAAGAGAGGATTCCGTGGTCGAGCATCCACACATGTTCGCCGGCTACAAACCTTTGGCCCGAACGGGCGGCTCCACCCTCACCCGAGAGTATTGAAGCGATTGACGAAGCCTGAGATGATTTGAAACCCAATGGAGAGATCAGTTCAAAAAGCATGGCTGAGGGATGGAGTTCCTCGCGCCACATTCTTCCAAGATCCAATGATCCGTCAGATAGACTGACCTTTTGTCTCACACGGTCGACACTCTCGCTGAAGATAGCATAATTGTCACGCAAATGAGCCATTGATCTCGCTATTCCTTCGAGCGCTCCCGGGAAAGCCTCCTCAATCACCGGAGCCACGAGATTGCGCAGGCGGTTGCGAGAATAGATGTTCTCGGCGTTGGTGGAATCAGTGACCCATCCAAAGCCTCTCCGAGCCAGATAATCGGTTATCTCTTTACGGCTCACTTCAAGCAGTGGCCTGATAATCTTTCCATTGACAGGAAGCATACCCTTGGCGCCACGTATGCCGGTACCTCTGATAAGATTTAGCAAGAGAGTCTCGACATTGTCCTCCAGATGATGGCCGACAGCCAGATAATTGATACCGGTCTGTTGCATCAGGCTCTCCCACCATTCATAGCGCAGAGAGCGACAAGCCATCTCGATCGACTCGCCCGTCTCCTTGCGCCGGGCCTCTACATCAAAGTGGACCACCCATAGATCTATACCAAGGCTACGGCACAAGTCGCCGACAAAAGCCTCATCGGCATCACTCTCATCGCCTCTGAGTCCGAAATTACAGTGGGAGGCTTCACACTTGATTCCGACCTCTTGCAAGGCCAGCAACAGAGCTACAGAGTCGGCACCGCCGCTGAGACCTACGAGCACCTTTTCGGGTCGCTCATCAGGGCGGAAATAACGGTTGAAAAAATCTGCTACAATATGATCCATGGTATATGTGGCATTATCGTAATCAATGGCTGCAATCGTTATCGCCGGCCGCTGTCGCTGTCAGCGATGACTCAGCGGCTCAGCGTCAACGATATTTACTTGGCAGGATTGTCGACGGGCTTTCCGTTCATGACGACATTCTCAAGCTTGACTGCCGGATAGACACACTCAAAGGTCGGAGTCGAAGCCTCCACCTTAATATTGCGCATCACGAAGTCGCTCACCTGATCGTCGGGATTACCGGCAATTGTACCGAGAGTCTTCACCTTGACATCAACATTTTCTATGAGTATGTTCCTCACGATACCGTAGGGTTTCTCTCCGCTACCCTCAAGATCAAAGAACTGTGTCCAGGGTTTCATGTCGATCACCGTACCGCTATTGCCTCGAATACCGCTGACGGTGATATTCTCGTAGATCTGATAGGTATCGGGACGCATCTTGAGACGCAGAATAGCCGAACCGGTGTGGACTTCACAATTGCGGACAATAACATTGCGGGCATGAATACACTCGCTGCCAAGTGTCAGAGTGCCGTGGAGATTGGGGCCGAACACACACCGTTCAACGAGGATATTCTCCACTATGCCGTTCTCGATAGAACGATTGGCATAGACGCCTTTACCACCCTTGATGCACACACCGTCGTCATCGCAATCAAGATAGCAGTCACGCACAATAACGTTGCTACATACATCCAGATCTATGGCATCGCTTGAGGGAGCGCGCACAGGTTCACGAGGTGCCGTGATACGACAATTTTCGATCACGACATCTTTACACTGATAGAGATGGGTGGTCCAGAAAGGAGAATTGCAGAGGGTGGGACCACTGAGCTTTACACTGTCACATCCCCAGAGGAACACCAGGCGAGGACGTCGCACCTCGAGATTTGTGCAAGACTGTCCTTTCTTGGCACGTTCGGCTCTCAAGGCCCAGAACTGTTTCCAGTATTTGAGTCCGTTACCATTGATCATTCCGGGGCCGGTGATCTGAAATCCGTCGACATGATAGGCGTTTATCAGAGCGGCATGATAGTAGATGCTGCGCCCTTCCATTCGCGACGGTATCAGCGGGAAATCGGCTATATCGTCTGAACCCTTAATGCAGGCACCCTCGTTGAGATGGAGTGTCGTACCAGGCTTGAAGAACAACGCTCCTGTAAGGAAAGTTCCCTTGGGAACTACGATACGTCCCCCACCCTCGGCCTCGGCGCGGTCAATGACTTTCTGTATAGCAGCTGTCTGCACCTTGGTGCTGTCATTTTTCACACCACCCGAGGTGATCATATAGTCCTTGGCTGAGAGTTGAAATGAAAGACCTACGGTCACACAAAGCAGTGAAGAAAAGAGTCGCTTCATAATCCCTGCTCCATTATTTATTGAGGTTATAGACTTCGCGACGCACATAAGGACGCAGTTCAGGTACCTGTTCGGCCAGTGCCTGAGCGGCCAGTCGGGACACTACGAGACCACCATGTACATTGAGATGAGTATTGTCGCTCTTGCCCTTGGGACAGAACTCATAGACACCGGCAGGGATCCACATGAAGAGATCGCGAGAAAGTGTGGGGCCGAGCTCCTGGACAAGTTTATGAGTAATCTTGTTCATATCAATGAAAGTGACACCTGCCTCCTTAGCTACATTGCGGGGAGAGTCGAGATAAGCTCCGTGAGTGTCAACGAGGATGAAGCCGCCCTCGGTCTCCTTGGTGGGGCCTACAGGGGGATTGTCGTCACGGTCTTCAGCTTTTACCGAAGGTGTGGGAGGGAAATTGCGACGAACTATAGAGTTCATCAGAATTGGAATACCACCCTTTGAACGGGTCTGATCAACATATTCGCGCAGGATCTCGTCGAAAGTCGATCCGGGCAGAGTGTATCGGTCTTTATTTTTGATCTTTTCGTCGTTGTGGCCGAACTGTATAATCACATAATCGCCGGGGCGGATCTTCTCCATCACTTTGGCCCAATGACCCTCATCGCGGAAACTCTTGCTGGAACGACCGTTCAGGGCATGGTTGTCAACCTTGACTTTGCCTGTGAGATAGACAGGAAGCATCTGTCCCCAGCCACGTTCCTGATTTTCTTTATCAAGAGGCTTATTGGCCATTGTGGAGTCACCGATCATGAAAATGGTGACCGTATCAGTGTTTTCTACCGGTGCGGCCTGTGCCATCACGGGAAGAGCAGTTGCAAGCAGAAGAGTGTTAAGGAGTTTCATGGATTATTTGGTATAGATTGTTAATGTTATCAGGAGTTTTTTCAAGATTACCGATTATCTATATGTAATCTTATCATTTACTTCTCTAAATTTATTTCACTGTTACTTTCACAGGATTTTCGAGCTCTTTGCGCCATTTTTCGAGCCAAGCTTTCCATTCATCATAACTCTTGGGGGAAGCTTCGTCACGTGTGGCGGCCGAGACGATCGTGTAACGGATCACGCCATTCTCATCGGGTGTCACCAGAGTGAGATAATTGACATCATCCTCGAGTGTCTTGACCAGATAGGGCGATGAAACGGAGATGCCGAGTCCAAGAGTGTCGACAACTGAAGCCATGCTCTTGTCGGGCACATTGTTGCCCCAGCTTCCGGCAAGACCCTCCGGAAGAATAAACCCGGTGTTGTCGTTCATTACTTTCTGAACACCGGTGGCAAAGACTTCACCTTTTTCTGCGCCGTCGAGCTTTATCTCCACGTCGATATCTCGGTGGCCTTTATATATGGTATAGGTCTGGGTCATATCGATATCCTTACCACCGTGGCGCCATGCGCGGTCAGAAACCTCGATCACTGAGCGAAGAGGGCCGGTAGTGACTACCCTCTGGGAGCGAGACGCTACAGAGTCGATGGTCAGAGGTTCTGATCCATTCCATCCGCGGAACGAACCGAGCGCTACCGAAGTACCTGCCCAGAGGATGTCCCGGCCAAAGCCTTTTTCGAGCTGATCAGCAGTCGTGTAAAAGCCTGTAGTCTCGAGCTCGAGACGAGGAGTGTTCTTTGCATAGAGATCAATACTCTGGCGGTTATCCATATACACACGTATAGCATTATAGAGTCCCTCGAGCACAGCCCCGTGGCCGTAGACGCTGTTATACATCGTGCGGTTATCGGCATCACCGGGAAAAGTCACAGAGAGTATGCGTGGATATTTCTTGTTCTTATCGTTAAGCTTGATATAGGCACTCGTTCCCGGCTCTACAGTTGAAACTACAGGTGTCTCCGAGAGCTGGAGAGTGTAGACAGAGGACTGACGCGGTGCGAGGTCGACAAGAAAGACTATCTCATCGGGACGACCGTCTCCATCCATATCGTCGATCTGACATGGTATTTCGGGATGATCCTTGACGGAGACGCCTTTGAGCGATCGCGATGCCTCGGCCGGAACTGCCACCACCACGGGCACATTGGCGCGCTGAGAGTCGACAGGATTGGTCACACTGACACTGATAGTCGGGAGTAGTGCTGTGATTAAAGCTGTTATCATGGTAGAGAAATAAAAAAAGACACAATGAGTCTCTACAACATCAAGGGAGAGAGAAACAGTGTGTCTTTTATCAGTAAATTAAAGTATGAGGGGCATAAGTGTCGAGGAGCAGAGGGTCTAAAGGAAATCTTACTGCCCGAGATAGGCTTTGAGCAGATGAGATTTCTGGCCTTTAAGACGGCGGATGGCTTTCTCCTTGATCTGACGCACACGTTCGCGGGTGAGGTCAAACTTGGCACCGATCTCCTCGAGAGTCATCTCCTGACAGCCGATGCCGAAGAACATCTTGAGGATCTCCCTCTCTCGATCGTGGAGCTGCTTGAGAGCACGATCCACCTCCTTGGCCAACGATTCCTGAGTCAGGGTGGCATCAGCCATAGGGGAATCATCATTGGTGAGCACGTCAAGCAGAGAATTGTCCTCGCCCTCCACAAAGGGAGCATCGACCGAAATATGACGGCCTGAGACCTTTAACGTATCGGCTATCTTGTCGACAGGCACATCGAGACGCTCGGCAAGCTCCTCGGGCGAGGGTCGGCGCTCGTTTTCCTGCTCAAATTTCGAGAGAGCCTTACTGATCTTGTTGAGTGATCCCACCTGATTGAGGGGGAGTCTGACTATGCGGCTCTGCTCTGCCAGAGCCTGGAGGATCGACTGACGGATCCACCACACGGCATAGGAAATAAATTTGAAACCACGCGTCTCGTCAAACTTCTGAGCAGCCTTAATCAGGCCGAGATTGCCTTCGTTAATAAGGTCGGGGAGACTGAGTCCCTGGTTCTGATACTGTTTTGCTACCGATACAACGAAGCGAAGATTGGCTCTGACAAGTTTGTCGAGGGCGCGCTGGTCACCCTGGTGGATGCGCTGAGCGAGTTCTACCTCTTCCTCGACCGATATGAGCTCCTCGCGACCTATCTCCTGGAGGAACTTATCGAGCGATGCGCTCTCACGATTGGTGATTGATTTGGTAATTTTTAATTGTCTCATGTCTAAACTAACGCACAATTAACGCGCAAAGTTACTAAAATATTGTCAAATTACCGCGTCTGATATGTTAAAACCTTATGCGGGCATGGGATTTTTTGTTCCTGAGGGGATTTTTCTGTAATTTTGTACCCATAGAAGAGAAAAACTATACTCATCACCCTCCCCATCTCCAAAAATCTCCATACTCGTTACTTTATACTCTATACTAAACCCTCCATGAGTGTACAGATCAATAACCTTAAGGTAGAATTTTCGGCCAAATGCCTCTTTGATAATATATCCTATATAATCAACCGCAAGGATAAGATTGCTCTGGTCGGCCGCAACGGTGCAGGTAAATCGACCATGCTCAAGATCATCGCCGGACTTCAGAAACCCACCTCAGGCACCGTAGTAGTGCCTCGCGACACCACCATCGGCTACCTGCCTCAGCACATGACCATTTCCGACACATCAACCGTGACCGAAGAGGTGCGCAAGGCTTTCAGCCGCATTGACCAGATGCGCGAACGACTCGAAGCCCTGAGCACCGAACTCTCCGAGCGCACTGACTACGAGTCACCTGCCTATCAGGAACTCATTGAAAGCATGACCGCCCTGACCGATCGTCTGGCTATGGAAGAGAGCGACAACTGCGAGGCCGAAATGGAGAAAACCCTGCTCGGTCTTGGCTTTAAACGCGATGATTTCGATCGACCGACGGCTGAATTTTCAGGTGGATGGCGCATGCGTATCGAGCTTGCCAAACTTCTGCTGACACGCCCCGATGTGCTTTTGCTCGACGAGCCCACCAATCATCTTGACATTGAGTCTATACAATGGCTCGAAAACTTTCTGACGACCAAGGCTCAGGCTGTGGTACTCGTAAGCCACGACCGTGCGTTTATCGATAATGTCACCAACCGCACCATCGAGATTTCCTTAGGCAAGATATATGACTATTCGGTCAATTACAGCAAATATGTGGAGCTCCGTCGCGAGAGACTCGAGCAACAGCAGCGCGCCTTTCTCAACCAGCAGAAGATGATCAAGGACACCGAGGACTTCATAGAGCGTTTCCGCTACAAAGCCACCAAGAGTGTACAGGTACAGAGCCGCATCAAGCAACTTGCCAAAATCGAACGTCTGGAAGTAGACCAGGTAGACACCTCGCGACTCAATCTGAAATTTCCACCGGCTCCACGCTCGGGCGACTACCCCGTAATAGCCGACGGCCTCGGCAAGGCCTATGGCGACCATCAGGTGTTTGACGGTGCCACCTTTACTATTAAACGCGGTGAAAAAGTGGCCTTTGTGGGTAAGAACGGCGAAGGTAAGTCGACACTGGTCAAATGTATCATGGGCGAGATACCTTTTACGGGTACCCTGAAGATCGGCCACAATGTCTCGATAGGATATTTTGCGCAAAACCAGGCTCAGTTGCTCGACGGCGAACTGACTGTATTTGACACCATTGACCGAGTGGCCGTGGGCGATATACGCACCAAGATACGCGACATTCTCGGAGCATTCATGTTTGGAGGCGAGGCATCAGACAAAAAAGTAAAAGTACTCTCGGGAGGCGAGAAAACCCGCCTGGCCATGATACGCTTACTGTTGCAACCTGTCAATCTGCTGATACTCGACGAGCCTACCAACCATCTTGACATGGTGACCAAGGATGTACTCAAGGAAGCCATACGAGACTTTGACGGCACGGTAATTGTAGTAAGCCATGACCGCGAGTTTCTCGACGGATTGGTGGAGAAAGTCTACGAGTTTGGCGGCGGACAAGTAAAGGAATGTCTTGGAGGCATCTATGAGTTTCTCGAGAAAAAACGCCTCGCGTCGCTCTCTGAGCTTGAGCGTTCTGTCCCTGCCGGCAATAACAACAGCCGCAACAATAGTTCTGAGACAAAGGACAATAAAGCTAACAAAAACGCCGACACCCCTACCCCGGTTCAGGAACGCAAACTCTCGTATGCCGAACAACGAGAACATGAGAAAGTAGTGCGCAAGGCGCGCAAAAAGGTAGAGGAAGCCGAGGCTCGTGTGGCTGAGTGTGAAAAAGAAGTGACAGAAATCGAGGCTATCATCTCGGAAGGTAATCCCCCGGCCGATATATATGACCGGCATGCCGCAGCCACCAAGGCTCTCGAAAATGCCATGTCACTATGGGAACTCGCAACCATGGAAATGGAAGAGTTAGTATAGATTATACCGTATAGAGTATAGAGTTTTTGGGTTATAGAGTGTAGACTTCTTATTGAAACATTTCCCTTTGTTTTGCAAATCTTTTCCTTGCGCATCGCTCTATTTTCCAAACTTTTTTCACTACATTTGCAAAAATTTTACCTATCAGATATTCATGAAAAAGACACTTCTGATCATGTCGTTGGCCGCGGCATGTTCTTCTACGGCAGTTGGAGCCAATACCGACAAAGCACCGGCTTTCCCCGGAGCCGAAGGCCACGGACGTTATGTCAGCGGAGGACGCGGATATGATGTCTACCACGTCACCAATCTCAACGATTCGGGATCAGGCTCCCTGCGTGAGGGTCTTAATTCAAACAACCGTACTATAGTCTTTGATGTCAGCGGCGACATACATCTGAAATCTAATCTCTCAATCTCAAAAAGTAATATCTCTATCCTCGGACAGACCGCTCCCGGGGGTGGTATCACTATCTGTGATCAGACTGTCGAGGTCAAGAGTTCCAACGTGATCATACGCTTCGTTCGTTTCCGTCGAGGCGAGCTCGTGTCGATCGACGACGGTGCCGACGCTATCTGGGGACGTAACCGCAGTAATATTATTCTCGACCACTGCTCAATGAGCTGGAGCACAGACGAGCTTTCATCGTTCTACGACAATAAGAATTTCACCATGCAGTGGTGTCTGCTTGCCGAGGGTCTCGCTTCGGGTCACACCAAGGGCACTCACAGCTATGGAGGCATCTGGGGAGGCAAGGAAGCGTCGTTTCACCATAATATAATAGCGCACGTCAATAACCGCGTGCCTCGTATCAACGGAGCACGCTACGGCTGGACAGGCTATGATGAGACTAAATATCCTAACGTCGTGGAGGCCGAACGAGTCGACCTGCGCAACAATCTTTATTATAACTGGGGTAATGGCAACGGTTGCTACGGAGGCCCCGGGGGAGGTTACTGCAATATCGTCAACTGCTACTACAAAGCCGGCCCGGCTACCTCAAACAAGACCCGCGTGCTCGAGGCAAGTTTCTCGAAAAGCGGTAACGCTGATAGTAAACATCCCGAACTTTATAGCTACGCCAGTCGCTTCTATATAAACGGCAACTACGTGACCGCTGCTTCGCCTAAAGCCAATTATGACTGGAAGGGTGTGAAATATGACAGCGGTATCATCACCTACAACGGAGAACGATATACTCCCGACGAAAACAACTATTACATCGCCGACGAGGCCGATGTCTACACCTCGGGCGGAAAGCGCTACGTCAAGATGAAGCTCTCTGAGCCTATTGATGCAGGCACTGTCACCACCCACTCAGCCGAAAAGGCCTATGAGAAGATACTCGATTATTGCGGTGCCTCGATAATGCGTGACGGCCACGATGCCCGCTACATAGAGGAAGCCCGCACAGGCACCACAACCTATAAGGGATCTCTCAACGGCTGGAATGGTATCATCGATAAGTGTACCGATGTAATACCCGGCAATACGGACAACCCATACCCCTGGTCGACCCCCGAACCGACCGTGCGTCCCGAGGGATTTGATTCAGACGGCGACGGCATTCCCGACGAGTGGGAGAGAGCTAATGGTCTTGACCCCGACAATAAAAATGATGGCAAAGCCTATACGCTTGACGCCAAGAAGTGGTACACCAACTTTGAGGTCTATGCCAATTCGTTGGTCGAGCACATAATGAAGGCCCAGAACACCGACGCGCTTGACAGCGTTGAGGAGTATTATCCCGAGTTCAAGACTTCTGGAGTGGCCGAGACTTTTGCCCCTGTGCGCGAAGTGATAGAGGTACAGTACTATAATCTCAACGGTCTTCGCCTGGCTCAACCCGGAGAGGGTATCTCGATACGCCGTATCATCTATTCTGATGGATCGGTAGAGGCCGACAAGGTAATAAGATAATAACACGTAAAGAGTATAGAGGTTTTCTACACTATCGACTGACCTGTTTACCCTTTTTCCACCGATTATTTATCCCTCCTTTATATTATGAATTGCCGTCACTTCATACTCTTCGCATTAGCCGCCATTCTTCTGCCAATCGAGACCGTAGCCGAGATTAATCCCACTGTGCCGCGCGACACCTCGTTTACCATTTGGTCGACCGCACTCAAGATACGTAAGAAACATCCCGAGGCTACCGTGCTACCGGCCACCCTGCCTGAAGGTGTCTTGGCTCAGGAGAATGTGGTGTATAGCCACCTACCCTCGACACCTTTCGGGCCACGCGATCTCCACGTAGACATATATCGTCCCCAGAGCAGCGATGTGCTACCGGCAGTGATTATGATACACGGAGGTGGGTGGAACTCTGGCGACAAGACTCTACAACGCCCGATGGCTATGCAGCTCGCCGCGCGTGGCTACGTAGCTATACCGCTCGAATACCGTCTGATCCCCGAAGCACTCTATCCCGCAGGACTTCATGACGTTAAGACAGCCATACGCTGGGCACGCGCTCATGCGGCCGATTATGGTATCGATCCCGAGAAGATCGCCGTGTGGGGTTGCTCGGCGGGAGCCCAACTCGCCACTTTGGCCGGAGTAACCAATGGATCTCAACGACACGAGGGTCAAGGTGATTGGTCTGAGACTTCAAGCGACGTCCAGGCAATAGTTAATCTTGATGGTATAGCCACATTTGTCTCACCCGAGAATATAGCCGATTCCAACGACTACTATGCCAAACGGGGACACTTACATGTCAACGCCACATGGCTCGGTGGCCTGTATGCCGACTCGACCGATAACTGGAACGAGGCCTCGGCCGTCAATTGGGTGACCGACCGCTCTGCGCCCATTTGCTTCATCAATTCACAACTGCCACGCTATTGTGACGGCTGTGCCGACCTGGCCGAGCTATACCGCGCCCGCGGCATCCACTCCGAACGATATCTGCTCGACAGCGACATACACCCATTCTGGTTTTTCCACCCGTGGGTAGACCAGGCCCTCGACCACGCCACCGCCTTTCTCGACTCAACTCTTAAGTAATAAACCGATTGAAGTATCCTAACTTCGCGCAAATAAATAGTACGAGAAATCTCTCAAGTCTGTTTTAGATCAGTTCATTAGAGAATTTCTGAAATCCGCGTGGTTTTTCTATTGCAATTTCTCTTTGCTGATATGGAGTTTTTTGCCTAACTTTGCACCATGTTTTCAATAGCCTCACATATAGAATATCTTCTGCTCAGCCATCAGTGTGTCGTAGCCCCCGGGCTCGGCGCATTTCTGGTACATGAGTCTCCGGCGTTCTATGACGAGGCTACCGGGTGCCTTATGCCTCCGTCGCGCACAATTGGATTCAACCCCGAAGTGACCATTAATGACGGTCTGCTCGCTCAGAGCGTGGCCCGTAAGGAGCGCATCTCTATCGAGAGTGCCCGACAGAAAGTAGAGAGTACCATCGAAGCGTTCCGCTCACAGTTACGCGACTCTTCACCTCTGCCATTCGGCAATCTTGGTGACATGTCGCTTTCGGGTAATACCATAATTTTCGAGCCGTCACCTTCGTCAGCGGTATGCTATCGCTACATGGGCCTGCTCCCCCTCCCCATAGCGTCTCAGGAAGTAAAGTCTCCGAAAGTTCACGATACGACACCAGAAGTCACCCGTGAGTCTTCATCGGTAGTCACTCTCGGCCTACGCATAGCTGCATCGCTCATACTCGTGTTGCTGGGATGTGGTATCTTTCTGACCACCGATAATCTGCTTGGTCAGCGCGACTCCCAGAGAGCTTCGCTTGACTCGGGGCTCAGAGCTTCGCTTCCATCTGTGCCGGCCTCGATTGTGCCGCTTCCGATTTCGCGCGAGATTGTGCTAAATATCGCCCGCCCCTCAGAGACCCGCCCTATCACTCCGGCCGAGACATCCATCGGCGAGACTCCGGGACGTTATCTGCTTGTAGTCGGCTCCTTCCCCACCCTCGAAGCCGCCCAAAGATATACCGGTGATGACTCTACTCTGCGCATCCTCGAAATGGACGGACGCTACCGCATCTATGCAGCCTCGGCCTCAACCTACACTGAAGCAGCCCGGCTGGCCGAGGATGTGCGCGATGCCCACCCCTCGGTGTGGATATGCCGCCGATAAGTCACGATTCTATAAATAAAACTATTATGTCTTTCCACGACCTGATCATCAATCGCCGTTCAATACGTAAATATACATCAGAACCTGTCTCACCCGAAGATGTGAGAATGATACTTGAAGCCGCCCTCCTGGCCCCCTCTTCAAAAAGCGGACGTGCATGGCAACTTGTAGCAGTGGAAGACAAAGAGACTCTCGAACGCCTCTCGCAGTGTCGTCCATCGGGAGCAGGACCTGTCAAAAATTGCGCTTTAGCTATCGTGGTGACTGTAGACTCCACCATCTCGGGAGCCTGGATGGAGGATGCCTCAATAGCTGCTTCATATATGCAGCTTCAGGCTGCTGACCTTGGACTCGGATCGTGCTGGATTCAGGTACACGGCCGATTTGCTGAAGACGGCACTCCCTCTGATCAATATGTACAGGAATTGCTCGGCATACCCGAGAACTGCTGTGTGCTCTGCATGGTCACTCTTGGTCATCCCGACGAGACCCGTCGTCCGCAGGATATTGAGAAACTCAAATGGGAGAATGTCCACGTCGGACGATTCTGATCCGCAATCATGTCCTCGTTAAATATAGTATTTATAGGGGGCGGCAATGTAGCTACTCATCTTGCACCGGCAATGGAAAGGGCTGGTATCGGGAGAGTCAGCCAGGTGTGGTCGCGCACTATCGATTCCGCCCGGCGGTTGGCCGAACGGTTGACGGCAGCCGAGGCGATTGACTCTACGGATCTTATATCGCCAGAGGCTGATCTTTATGTAGTCTCGCTTGCCGATCATGCCGTAGCCCCGCTTATAGGAAGTCTACCACGTGGCAATGCCTTATGGGTTCATACCTCGGGCTCATTACCGATGGAAATACTTGCGCCACTGACCTCCAGATATGGAGTATTCTATCCATTGCAAACCTTCTCCCGCGAAGTTGATGTAAATATGAGGCGTGTGCCCTTGTTTATCGAGGGTGCCGACGATAAAGTCACCTCCACTCTCAAAGAGATGGCTTCACTTATCAGTAATTCTGTCTACTATGCCGACAGTTCTCTGAGAGCTCGAATGCACGTAGCAGCGGTGTGGGCCTGCAACTTCACCAACTACATGTTTACGGTAGCCGACGACCTGCTACGTCGCGACGATCTTGATCTCAGTGTGCTTTACCCTCTCTTGGAGGAAACGTTCCGTAAAGCTATGCAGGGGTCTCCTGCCGACAAGCAGACCGGCCCCGCCGTAAGAGGCGACAACGAGATAGTCGCACGACACGCCTCAACCCTCCCCCGGGAACTTTCGGAGCTTTATCTCTCGCTATCTAAAGCGATCCACGACCGACACACACAGAACCAGTCTTAAACTAAATCTATCATAACGGATAATAGCATATAGTCGAAAAGGACAGGAGGCCATCGGCCCTCTGTCCTTATTCTGTTATTGTGCTTTAATTGTTCAGAGACTGTGATCGGTATCAGTCTTCTCCCTGAGACTTCTCGGCATAGTCCTTGAGAAGTTTGTCCTGCACATCGGCGGGCACAAGCTCATAGGATGAAAATTTCATGGTAAATGCTGAGCGACCACCAGTGATCGATGAGAGGGCGGTCGAATAGTTGCTCATCTCCTTCAGGGGTACTTTGGCAATAATTTTCTCAAAACCGTTGTCGCTATCCATACCCATAATGATGGCGCGTCGACCCTGAAGATCGCTCATCACGTCGCCCATCACATCGGCAGGCACCATGACTTCCACATCATAGACCGGCTCAAGCACCTTGGGCCCGGCATTACGGAAAGCCTCCGAGAAAGCGTTACGTCCGGCCAGTCGGAATGAGATCTCGTTGCTGTCGACGGGGTGCATTTTACCGTCATAGATACAAACTCTGACATCGCGTGCATAGCTGCCGGTCAGAGGGCCCTGCTCCATGCGATCCATGAGACCCTTGATGATAGCGGGGATGAAACGCGAATCGATCGCACCGCCCACGATACAATTATGAACCACCAGTTTACCACCCCAACTCAGCGGCAACTCCTGAGTGTCGCGTACCGACATCTTATATTCCTGGTTGCCAAACTTGTAGGTATCAGGAGCAGGCATACCCTCGGAGTAAGGTTCAATAATGAGGTGTACTTCGCCAAATTGTCCGGCTCCACCGCTCTGTTTCTTATGACGGTAGTCGGCGCGGGCGGCCTTGGTGATAGTCTCGCGGTAAGGTATACGGGGTTCCTCAAAGATGATGGGGAGTTTATCATTATTCTCGACACGCCATTTGAGTGTGCGCAGATGGAACTCACCCTGGCCCGAAAGAATCACCTGCTTAAGCTCCTTGCTCTGCTCAATAACCCAGGTTGGATCCTCCTCGTGCATACGGGTGAGTATTCCCATAAGCTTCTCGGAGTCGCTCTCGGTGACGGGGCGTATAGCCCGGCGATATTTGGGTTCGGGGAAGCGTATGAAATCAAAACGGTAGTCACAGTCTTTGGCATCGAGAGTGTTGCCGGTGCGCACATCTTTGAGTTTGACTGTCGCGCCAATATCGCCGGCACAGAGCTGATCGACGGGAGTCTTGATCGAACCGCAGACACAGTAGATCTGAGCGATGCGTTCGCGCGAGCCCCGGGTGACATTCTCGAGATCGACACCAGGGGTGAGAGTACCCGACATGACTTTAAAATAGCTCACCTCACCGATATGGGGCTCGACAGTGGTCTTGAAGAAATAGAGCGACAGCGGGCCGTTGCTGTCGGGCTTTACTTCCACTCCGTCAACTGTGTCGGGAGCAGGCATATCCTTGACAAAGGGCACAACGTTGCCGAGGAACTCCATCATGCGGCGCACACCCATATCCTTAAGCGCGCTTACGCAGAACACCGGGTAGAGCGATCGGTCGATAAGGCCCTTACGAATGCCCATACGCATCTCGTCCTCAGTGAGATGACCTTCCTCAAAGAATTTATCCATGAGGCCCTCGTCGTTCTCGGCGGCAGCCTCCACGAGAGCCTGGTGAAGTTCCTTGGCCTTATCGAGCTCCTCAGCAGGAATGTCCTCTATCACGGGGACTCCACCATCGGGCCCCCAGGAATACTTCTTCATCAAGAGTACGTCGATCATGGAGTTAAAGCCGGGACCACACTGGAGGGGATATTGCACAGTGACGATCTTGTTGCCGAAGTGCTCGCGCATCTCCTCTATGACATTCTCGAAGTCGGCCTTATCTCCGTCGAGCTGATTGAGGGCAAAGATGACGGGCTTCTTGAGACGCTGGGTGGTACGGAATATATTTTGCGTACCGACCTCGACTCCATACTGGGTGTTGATCGTGATCACGGCAGTATCGGTGACGTTGAGAGCTGTGATGGCATTACCAACAAAGTCGTCGGCACCCGGGCAGTCGATCACATTGAGCTTGCGCCCCAGAAATTCGGCATAAAAGACGGTGGAGAATACCGAGTAGCCATACTCTTTCTCCACCGGGAATGAGTCGCTGACAGTGTTTCCGGCTTCGACCGTGCCGCGACGTTTTATCACTCCACACTCGTAGAGCATAGCCTCGGCGAGTGTGGTTTTACCAGAGCCCTTGCTTCCGAGCAGGGCGATGTTTTTGATCTCGTTGGTCTGATAGACTTTCATATTAGGTGGAGATTAGTTAGACAATATGTCATCTCGGGCATCACCGGGAAAGATCCCGTCTGATAACCGTTTGCAAAGTAGGGATAATTTTTCAAAAAGTAAGGATTTGGCTTTATGTTATACAACATATTGAAAATTCTGCGTTATTTGACTATCTTTGTGAGTTATATTATGAAAAAAAATCGACCACATATTATAGTTCTGCCCAAGGTATTTGATCCGCGCGGATCACTGACCTTTGCCGAAGGGGGCAACCACGTGCCTTTTGACATTGCCCGAGTCTACTGGATATATGATGTCCCGGCCGGAGCAGTCAGAGGTTCTCACGCCCATAAGGAGGCAGAGAGCCTGATAGTGGCAACAAGCGGCAGTTTCACCGTTCACCTCTCTGATGGGAAGAGCACCGAGTCGTTTCAGCTCAACCGCCCTTTTGAGGGACTGTTTGTACCCTCGGGATATTGGCGCACACTTGATAATTTCTCCTCCGGAAGCGTGTGTATGGTGCTTACATCTCTACCTTATAGTGAGACTGATTATATCAGAGACTACAATGAATTTCTGAAATCCTGTGGCAATCATGAATAATATTTATCGGTTTCTTGATCTTGCCAAAGTCAACGAGCCTTATCTCGATCAGCTTGTCGAAGCGGCCGGGAGAGTGGTACGTTCAGGCAGATACATAGGTGGTTACGAAGTTGACAATTTCGAGCATTCTCTATCTCAGATGCTTGGGGTTCCTTACGTGATAGGCGTCAGCAACGGCCTCGATGCCCTGCGACTTACACTAAGGGCCTGGATCGAACTTGGACGTCTGAGCAAAGGTGATGAAGTGGTCGTTCCCGGAAATACTTATATAGCCTCAATACTCGCAATATCTGACGCAGGGTTGAAGCCAGTGCTTGTGGATCCCGACCCGGTGACAATGAATTTGTCGGCAGCAGGTCTTGAGACAGCCATCTCGCCACGGGTGAGGGCTGTAATGCCGGTTCATCTCTATGGTCGCGTGGCCTGGAGTGAGGAGTTGAGAGAAATCATCGTCAGACATTCACTGCTGGTTATCGAGGACTCAGCTCAAGCCATCGGTGCAAAGGCCCTGTGTGACGGTCTGTATTCAAGCCGTATGGCCGGAGGTCTCGGCGACGCAGGATGTCTGAGTTTTTACCCTACCAAAAACATCGGAGCCCTCGGCGATGCAGGCGCAGTGGCGACACACGACAAGAAGCTGGCTGAAACTGTGAGAGCTCTGGCTAACTATGGAGCAGACTACAGATACCATAATATATATAAGGGGTTCAATTGCCGGATGGATCCTATGCAGGCAGCACTACTCAGTGTGAAACTTCCCCACACTCTGGAGGAGAATGCCGACCGCTTTGCGCGAGCCGTGACTTACAACCGAAATATCCATAACCCCGGAGTGATCACCCCACTGCAATCAGCCGGAATCGTAGACCATGTGTGGCATCAGTATGTAATACGTGTTACTGGCGGTAAACGAGACAGATTTAGAGAACAATTGCTTGAGAGAGGAGTAGAGACCGATATACATTATGCCACTCCACCCCACCTCCAGCCGTGTTATCAAGAAGAGTTTTTTGCCGATAGCAACAACTCTCAGTTTGGCCCGCTTCCTGTGACAGAGAGACTTGCATCAGAAATAGTCAGTCTGCCCATCGCTACAGGGACTACAGTGGCCGATGCAGCAGAGATCTCTGAAATCATTAACCTTATCAAACTGTAACGTATATGGCAAAACGACGATCAACATCTCCTCGTCGCTCATCGAGCATTAACGGCTCCAGAATATCGCTTCGCACTCTCTGTCTCGTCATTATAATTTCGGCCGGGATATGGGCCATAAATGCTTCCGACGGCTGTAAGGCTTCGTCAGACAATAAGGTCAAACCTGTTTGTGAGGGAGCATACGGAAATCTAATGGCTGTGAAGACCAATCCCTCACTGCCGTCGCAGGAGAAAAGTTATACCGGCATGGATCTTTCGTTCAATCCGCGCTTACATGTGCCAAACTGGGTGAGCTGGGAGTTGACGGCCGACGAGATAAACGGTTCCGCGGCAAGAAAAGATAAGTTTGTCAGTGATCCCGATATAGAAGGATGTTCCGAGACATGGGACTATTCCTATTCAGGCTATGATCGCGGTCACATGGCTCCGGCCGGCGATATGAAATGGAGCGCAAAGGCTATGGAAGAGACGTTTTATCTTTCCAATATATGCCCGCAAGTACATTCTCTCAACAGCGGAGCATGGAAAAAGCTTGAGGAGAAATGTCGCAAATGGGCGGGGTCTCATGAGAAAATCTATATTGTGTGTGGCCCGATTGTCGAACCTGGCTCGGCCGATGAATATATCGGAGACTCAAGAGTGTGGGTGCCACGTAGATTTTTCAAAGTAGTGATAGCCCCCTACTCCACTCCGGCGCTCGGCATAGGATTTATTATGCCCAACGGCAAGGTAACTGGAGGTATGCAACAGTGTGTGGTGAGCATCGATGAAATCGAGGAACTTACCGGGCATGATTTCTTCGCCTCTCTGCCTGACGAACTTGAAAACGAACTCGAGTCTCAGGCCAACTTTGCTAAATGGGAACTCAGTTCATCCCGCCGATAAACACTTCTGATATGGACGAATTTCTTGTAGACCCCACCACGACCATCTGTGCAATCTCTACTCCTCATGGAGCAGGTGGTATAGCAGTAATACGTGTCAGCGGTCCCGACGCTCTTGAAATAGTAGGAAAAGTGTGGCAGGGTTGCGATCTATCGAACATACCCTCTCACTCGGCAAGACTGGGACACATAATTGACGACCGTAGCGAAGAACCACTTGACCAATGCATAGCTACTGTGTTCAAAGGCCCCCGCAGTTATACAGGTCAGGATACCGTAGAACTCTCGGTACACGGCTCGAAATGGATACAACGGGAAGTTATCAGCCTATTGATACGACATGGAGCACAACTGGCAGGACGAGGTGAGTTTACTCGTCGCGCGCTTGCCAACGGACATCTTGACCTGGCTCAGGCTGAGGGTGTGGCCGATCTTATAGCCAGCGAATCGAGAGCAGCTCATCGTATCGCCCTCAGACAGATGAAAGGAAGTGTCACTCAAGCACTCGAAACCCTGCGCAGACAACTTATACATCTGGCTTCGCTCATAGAGCTCGAACTCGATTTCTCTGAGGAGGATGTAGAGTTTGTCAATCGATCAAAGTTAAGCGAACTCACTTCAGAAATCATCACAGAAGTAGACCGTCTGCACAAATCCTACGCCCGTGGAAATGCTATCAAGGAGGGTATCCCGGTGGCAATTGTGGGGCCCACAAATGCCGGTAAATCCTCACTTTTGAACAGGCTGCTTAACGATAATCGTGCGATCGTCAGTGATATACACGGAACAACACGTGACACAATAGAAGAGACTATGGAACTCGGAAACTACCTGTTCCGCTTCATCGACACCGCCGGTCTCAGAGACACTTCCGATCCAATAGAGCAGATAGGAATCAGTCGGTCACGCAAGGCTATTGACCAATCATCAGTAATAATAGTCCTGATCGATGCCTCACTCGTCCCTGGTCAGCCCGAAGACGGTGTCACATACATACGTCAGCAAATCGATACCATCATGCCTGACCATGATAATATAAATGACTATTCAGACCGTCACATCCTCGTAGCACTCAATAAAATAGATCTCCTCAATCATACACCTTCCTACCCCACTTCACTTGAGACGTCTTGGCCTGATGAGTCCCGACGGAACACGATAATAATACCTATTTCAACTCTTACCGGCCAAGGGATATCCGCTCTCATCGAGCAACTTGAAGAAACCGCAGCAACCACCGACAGCGACCAGATCTTGATCACAAGTCAACGTCAGGCACAGGCTCTTGCTGCAGCTTCATCATCCCTCCATATCCTCCTTGACTCACTCTCCACTTCTTTACCGACTGACCTACTCGCCTTTCATTTGCGGGACGCCCTACACCACCTCTCCTCCGTCACCGACCCTATCACCACCCCTGACATCCTCAACTCAATATTCCAGTCCTTTTGCATCGGCAAGTAACCATGTGATTAGAAACGATTACAATTTAGCATAATATGTTAGTATGGCACTCTTTACGGGGTGCCATTTTTGTTGCCACACTAACCGATTTTATCGGTTTCTGCTTGATTTTACGCCCATTTTTGTATCCCGATTGTATCTCGTCTGCAATCGGGATATACACGGAGAGATAAGTGATGGACGATTTACACGTCAATACACGTCAGTACACGCCCATACACTTTTTTGACGAAATAACAGGCGAAATAACCACTTATAACAGTTCAATATGAGCAGTAATCTTCAAATCCCAAAAGTCTGTCAGTGGTGTGGCAAAGATTTTATTGCACGCACCACTCAAACAGCTTACTGTTGCAAAAGGTGTGCTGAACATGCCTACAAGGAGCGTAAGCGAAAAGAGAAAATCGAGCGTTGTCAAGATGAAGTCAGAAGAGTAAAATCGGGAGAAAGCGAAATCTCAAATAAAGACTTTCTTACTCCACGCGAAGCAGCCGTATATGTAGGACTATGCTACAAAACTTTTTATACCTACATTAATAACGGTACGATAAAGGCATGGAAACTCAACCGAAAAACCTTAATAAAACGAAGCGATATAGATGCACTGTTTTCATCTGCCGAACGTGTGTCTATTACTAAAGAGAAAAAGACTATTTCAGAATTTTATACCACTCAGGAGGTGCTTGACAAATTTAGTATCTCTAACGGTTGGTTCTGGAAAGTATGCAAAGAGAAGAATATACCCAAGACGGTATATCGTGGAAAAAATATGTGGAGCAAAACGCATATCGACCGAGCCTTTGCTACCAAATCTGACACAGATGGAATTACAGAATGGTACTCAACTGTAGAAATCCAAGAAAAATTCGGCATGACCCTATCAGCCATTTATAATCTTGTTTCAAAGGAAAGAATCCCCAAAAAGAAGGTTGGCAAGGAGGTTCGATATTCTAAACAACATTTCGATGTAGCCAAAGGAATATCGGCACCAGAACCACCGAAAGAATACACCATAGCAGAAGCAATGGAAAAATTCGGTATGACAAGAGACCAACTATACCATTATGTCAAGACCTACAATATACCAAGAGTAAAAAGAGGTAAATATACATACATTTCCAAGCAAGAGCTTGATAATCTGTTTGCACCACCTAAGATTTGACACAGTGGAATGGTGGTGGAATCACGGTGGAAAACGCTAAAAGAGCGGTGCTGAATTCCACCATTCAAACACTTCCGACCTTTGCATTAAATCTTTTAAATCAAAACGCATATGAATACATGCACTAAAGTTTTCCTTCGCAAGAAGGCCATCTCAGGTGGACGCATTTCGCTCTACCTTGATTTCTACCCAGCCATCCGTAACCCTCACACAAATCGGATGAGTCGCCGGGAAACTCTCGGCATCTACATCTATGCCGCGCCCAAGAATGAGCGTGAGCGTCAGTTCAACGCCTCTATGGAGGAGAAAGCGGAGGCTATACGATGTCGTCGCTTCGAGCAACTACTTAACGAACAGTTTGACTTTCTTGATAAAGCCAAACTCAGAATGGACTTTCTCGCCTATTTCAAGCAGAAATGCCGTCAGAAATATGAGAAATGGGATTGCGTCCTGCGCCACTTTACCATCTATTGTAAGGGTAAGTGTTCTTTCGGTGACCTTACAGTGGATTTCTGCAAAGGATTCCGCAATTATCTCCTTACGGCACAACGTCAACGTAATAACGGGAAAGGGCCGATTTCCCACAACTCAGCCGCCGGATACTGGTCAACATTCCGCGCATTGTTGAAAATGACCTATCAGGAAAAGTATATCCGAGAGAATATCAATGATTTCCTTGAAAAAATCGAATGGAAGGAGGTCAAAAAGGAATTCCTCACTCTTTCAGAGGTCAAAACACTTGTAGCAACTCCATGCAAAATACCTGTACTGAAACAAGCGGCTATATTCAGTTGCATGACAGGATTACGAATCAGCGATATACTGCAACTATCGTGGGAGCATATTCAGATGGGACAGGATGGCGGTTATGTGATCCGTATCTGCACTGAGAAAACCGAAGAGGAAGCCAATCTGCCTATCAGTGACGAGACATTAGCCATTTGTGGCGAACGCTCAGAGGGTTTGGTCTTCAAAGGTCTGAAACGCCATATGGTAAATCATCCATTGAAAGAATGGTTGAAATCTGCCGGAATAACTCGAAAGATTACTTTCCACTCTATGCGACACAGTTTCGCTACGCTTCTTGCTGCCAATGGGGTGGATATACTCACCATCAGCAAGATGTTAACCCATAGGAGTGTGAAAAATACTCAGATTTACGCAACTGTCGTTGATGAGAGAAAACGAGATGCATCAAAAGTGATTTCACTGAAATAATAGAAATTTAACAATCAAAGAAAGCCATTCTTCAAAAACGGGGAGTGGCTTATTCTGTTTTAATGAACATATTAAGCCAACTTGGCGTTATAAAATCTGACACAAATTTTCACAATAATTAAACATAATGAAAAACGGACAACTCCCCGACCA
>JAAVCX010000037.1 GCA_014802105.1 Bacteroides sp.
ATATTTAGATTTTGTTATCCAGAATTGTTGGCCGATGATTATTTTCATGCTGTGGAAGAGTCTCTGAAGGGTCTTTATGAACGGATAATCAGAGACAACCTTGTTGAGATATGGGGAGTCATGCTGTATCTCTCCTTCGGATATGTATGTATCTTGGAGGATCGTATATTTCGCCACTTTCGCCAATTGAAGTTTTAGAACAGGAATTAACCTTAATCACAATTCGTACAATATTCCATTGCCGGAGATTACGAAATCATGCTCATAATTGCCGTAGATACCAGGATGTGTGGCGAATATATGTATTATCCGTACAACTTTTCAGGTTCACAAAACGATTATTGTAAGAGTCCATGTTGAAAATTTCATTTTATAGTATATTGTTTGCAACAATGTCGGCTTTATGTTTTTCGTGTAGCAAACACAAGGATACTGCTGATGTATGTCCGGAACAATACTCAACTGATAACACTCATATCGGTACAATAAACGATGTGTTCTCTGATGTTGAGCTGACTGAACTTGCATTTGACGGGAAATACTATCCTAAGACAATTGCGAGAATGCTTATTGAATCTGACAAGATATTTATAGGCGACAATAAAGATAATGTATATGTATATTCTTTAGACGGTTCTCCCATCTCAAGCTCTCTTTCCATGCGTGGGGAAGGCCCCGGTGAACACCCTTTTTCAATGGGGTTTTCTTGGAATCCACATTCCGGTCTTATTGAAATCCTCACACCGGAATCCATTATGTTCTATGATGAACAATTTAATTTCGTAAAATCCAGCAAACTGGAGACAAGAGTTGGTAAGAGGGATAGAAAATGTATCATGTTCTATTCTATTTTCGACATAACTTCCGACCTTCACCTTCTTTCTCCAACCAGTGCCAGCGAGCGTCCCCTAAGGTATGTAATTTACAATTCAGCAGAAGAGAAAAACGTAGGGGAAATATCATATGAAGATGACGTATGGTGGTATAGCAACATGCAATACAATAAATTTTTTAAAATGCCTGATGGACAGATAATCTGTCATCCCGGCGCACTATTGCCATATTCTTATGTGTTCGATCCTGAAAAAATTACTCTCTCTAAATTAATCGAGCTAAAATCAAGCGGTGATGAAATAAGCCGTGAATATGTAAGCCAAATATCGGGTAACGACGCCACTATCGCAGATTATCTGATTGAATGTGAGAAATCAATCCCTTTAACTACGATTATAACACCCGTGAAATTATTAGTCACATTCAAGAGGGGAAATTCTATACGCAGTTTCTTCACCGTCATATTCAATCGAAATACAGATGAATCCTCAGAATACAAGTTCTATGACGGAGACAAAAGAATATTCCCCACAATAATGGATGCTACCGAGGATTATGCCTATTCAATTCTTGAAAAATCCTTTATTGAAGACAATCCATCACTTTTGCTTAATCGTAAGGAGAAAATCGCTGAATTATCATCTTTCGACGATGAAAGCTGGGTGCTATTAAAATACAAGTTCAAGGATTGAAAAATCGATTCCTATTTGGATTCCGTCTGCATTACTCATGATGATAAATTGCAGCGGCGACTGACTTCTGACAACAATACAGCCACAACAAAATCCTAATATAGTGCAATTAGTTGCACTATATTAGGATTTTGTTTATTTTTGCAAAAAATCTAATTAATTTACCATAAGTAACTACCAAGATATAACCATTATGCTGTTGCATCTTGAACATATATCTATCAATCCATTGCGCCTCATATTCATATTCCCGGTATTCTTGTTGATGCTGTTGCTCACTCATGGCTGCTCAGGGACGGGGCATGACGCGCGTCTTGACGAGATAGCCGGGATTGTGAATGACTCTGCCCTGCTCGCTATCACCCGACTCGATAACATTGACCCGGCTTCGCTCTCAGACCACGACCGTCACTACTATGACCTGCTGTCGGTCAAGGCCCGCGACAAGGCCTATATGCCCCATAGTTCCGACAGCCTGATAAACGAGGTGATCGACTACTATTCCTCTCATCGCTACACCGGGCTCTATCCCGAAGCTCTTTACTACGGCGGTCGTGTCAACCGCGACCTCGGAGACTATCCCACGGCTCTGAGATACTTTCAGGATGCTCTCGACGAGATTGCCGACGATGAGTCTCTGCTGGAACTGAAGGGCTATGTGGTCAGCCAGACAGGAGGTCTGCTTAATCAACTCAGGCTGTACTCTCAGGCAATACCTTACGTGAAAGAGTCGCTAAGAATAGACAGTCTGACCAGCGATACGTCTGGACTTGCCTATGACTATTGCCTGCTTGGTGCTATCTATATGCATAGAGAGATGTCGGACAGCGCGGATGTCTACTTCAAGAAATCAGTTGAGCTTGCATCAAATATGGATATTCAAGATCAAGCCGGCTTTAAAGTATATCTCGCCGCCAATCAGTATTTAATGGATAATACTGACTCGGCTCTATCTCTTATCAGGGGTTTGCCGGAAATCTGCGATCAATATGAAAGAAGCTTTGCGATAGTTTATGCCGCCAGGATATATCTGCAAGCAGGTGTATTGGACTCGGCGTATATGTATGCGCTTGAATTGTCACAGACAAACTGTTCAAACCAAAAAACGGGCTATCAATTGCTCCTTTCGCCCGAATTGAGCACGATGGTTCCGCCCGATTCTATATGGAGATTTGTAGCGGGATTCCGATCGAGCATGGAAGAGTATCTGGACAAGAATGAGGCGATCGAGGCTTTGATGCAGAACTCCTACTATAATTATAGTAAACATGTGCGCGACAAGGAGAGATTGGCAGCCGTGAATGAGCGGATCAGGTGGGGTCTTTCTGTGGCGGGGTTTATTGCCATAGCTCTGTTTGGACTGGTATTTTATATGAAATATCGCAACGCACGGCAGACCCTGAAACTGCGGCAAGCGCTGGATGTGGTGACGGCGGTCACTTCAGAGCTGGAGAAACTCAAGACGGAAAAGACCTCGGAAGAGACTCCCACCCCCGATCCTACTTCTGAGGTAACTCGTGAACCAAGTTTAAAACCTACCCCGATCCCTACAACTACCGACAAGCTACGCGCCCGGCTGAAAGAACAGGTCACCGCCATTGAGAAAAGCGAAATAGCGGTGCCGGAGGAGATTCTGAGATCGGAGGTTCGCGCGACTCTGATGGAAAGTATACAGAAAGGCGAATCTCTCAACGAGACAGATCAACTATGGAGGGAAATCGAGAGCTTTATACTCAGCCTTTCGCCCGAGTTTATACACACCCTCGAGGAGCTCACCAATGGAAAATTGAGGCGAACAGACCTGCAGATCGCCCTGCTCGTGAGACTTGGAATACCCCCTGCTGGCATGGGAATGCTACTAAATATTTCACCCGGATCAGTATCTTCACGCCGAAGAAGCCTCTGCAAGAGGATTTTTGGGATATATTTAGACACCACAGCTATCGACAATGTAATTCGTTTATTATAAGACAGTTTTGACACATTCCTCATTGCGGAAAAATTGCGGTAAGTAAAATTCCGCAATTTTTCCGCAATGATTTCTTGCTATTTATTTGGCTAAAGGGTATAAATTTGCCGCAAAAATCATAAATCCCAATACCATGACAAGACTCATTATTCTCACATTTCTACTGCTCGGTATGATGCACCCGATGAAATCGTCGGCAGCCCCCGGCACTCCTACCGTTACCCTTCCTATGGGAAAATCTTCAGGTAACGGAGGCGGTAAAGAAGATGGTGGAGATAATGATGATGACAAGAAAAATAAGAGAATCCCTTCCGCGCGAGTTATATGTACAATAGACTTCGTGAACCTGACCGTCACAGGAAACTTCTCCTCCGATCTACTCTCTTATGAGGTGTGGGATGAGGAGGGTCAACAATGTCTCGAATCGTTTACCCAAGAATCTACCTTTGTGGAATATCTCTATTCTGCCGAGGGAATATATCAATTGCGTTTCTACTCCGACTCCTATGTTTATATAGGATATATCTCCATTGACTAAATGAGATTCTCGCTTTACATCATATTCGGCCTATTATTGGCGACTTGCTCAACCGATTCCGACACAAGGCGTTATGCCCGTCTTGTGGAAGAATGGCAGGGTCACACCGTTGAGTTCCCCTCGGTAATGGTTGACGTAATGACCGGTGACACCGTCGACATGAGTGACGCTGACTTCACCCTGCTCACCTATATTGACAGCGCCGGATGTACGGGGTGTCGCATGAGACTGCCGCTATGGACGGAGTTTCTACGGTCGCTCGACTCGATAGCTGGCGATCAGGTGGTTCTCCCGTTTCGATCAGGTGGTTCTCCCGTTTATAGTAGTAAACGCCAAGGATGACAAGGAATTGTCCTACTTGATAAGACGCGATGCCTACGGCTACCCTGTGGTCAGCGACAAGGCTGACTCTCTCAATCTGCTCAACGGTTTCCCAAAGGAGCCAGCCCTGCGATCCTTCCTGCTCAACCGCGACAAGCTGGTGATAGCTATAGGTAATCCTACCTCCAACCACGCCATATCCGACCTGTATCGCTCGATTATCTCGGGCAGTAAAACTTTCAGTCAATCAGGACGACAAGTGATTACTGCCAAGCCCTCGAGGGTTGAGATCGGTAAGATAGCGATCGGCAGAGAGGTGACACGCGAGTTCTCGCTCGATAATTGCGGACAGGACACAGTGTATATACGCGACATAATCACCTCATGCCCGTGTACCGAGGCGACAGTCGCCGACTCGGTCATTGCCCCGGGGGAGCGTGTGCAAGTGCAGGTAAAACTCAGAGAGGACTCCATACTCGGTGACTTTCAGCGCACCGTCCATATCTATTACCGCGACTTTTATAATCCGACTATACTTGGGCTATCAGGTAGAGTCATTTAATAAATTTTTAACCTTAAACCATTTAAACAATGAAGAAATTTATTCTTCCCGCAATTGTTGCGGTCGCTGCCGTTAGCGGCATCTTCGGCTATTTCAATCAGCCCGCCAAGCAAACGCTGAATACGCTTGCTCTTGTGAATCTCGAGGCTCTGACAAATGATGATGAGAAGCACAATTATGAAGAGCGTAATGAGACCACGGTCTCAATATGGGATGATAATACCAAGGAGTACCATTCTATAACATCAATTATTTGCCACGGAAAAGGAGATATACAATGTCCCTAAGAATAATTACAAATCCTTGGATGGTGGTATCTGCCTGTATTTTTCTATCTCTGATAACTTTAAGTAGTTGTACCGGAAAGGTAGAAAGTTCAGCAGACATACCAACCATCACATTAGAGGAAACTGATGAGCGAATTCCTCAGCAACTGATTGATTCGATCTTCACCTTTGACAAGTTCGTGATACCCCAACTCACGGAAGAATCAACTCTTGACGTAATCAATAAGGTCGTTCTTGCCAATAATACTATTTTCATATTACATGGCAAGAATACAATCACCTCATTCGATATAAACGGAGAGTTCATTGGTAACTACTCTCACATAGGTACGGGTCCGGGAGAATATGTGTCTATCAATGACTTTGATATTAAAGGTGATACATTGTTCATTCTGTCACGGGATAATATATATCTGTACAGTATGGATGATAAATTCATCAAAAAGATACAGCTCACCAATGCTGCCAAAGGGCTAAAAGTCCTCAATTCAGGTGTAGCACTGAACAATGGGTTTGGCCTGGGTAGCAAAAAGACACAGTCAAGCTGTAGCTATACTTATATAAGTGATCGCGACACATTGAACAGAATTGAATTCAACCGTCAATTACTTGGCAATTCGTTTTCTCACAACGGATTGTGCAGCAGTTTTGTTTCCAACAACAGTAACAGCGGAGTATTGACATATTATCCCTATAATGATACTATATACAATATAAATGTGTCAGACGGAGAGATTAATCCACTGATTGCCATAAAGATCGGAGAGCGTAATATCAACAAGGACACTCCCCCCGATGAAGTCATGGCTATAAGATCATCAGATGCCGTCAATGTAATCTATGCACCCTATAATTGGGGAAAATACCTGATGTTTAGTTATCTACAAGGAGCTCCTAAAACAGCCATTGTCTCAACCTCAGGAGAGGTGATAATGAACGGCACGACGGGCGTCGACTCCAACGGTATTCCTATCTCGTTCATAGATATGCAATCAGACATAAGCGACAAGCAGGCATTGAGTCTGCTCTCGCCTATGACCCTTAATGCTATTGTATCACATAAGGAAAATCTCTCAGAACATCCTGTATTGCAACTTCTTGCTGAAAAAGTTTCTCAGGAGTCAAATCCTATTTTGGTATTTTACAATGTGAATATCCAATAACATGAACTTTCTAAGCCTGTGATTTTGAATTATGGCGATAAGTAATTGTAGAATAAGCTCATCTAATTTAACAATAGGATTAGTTCTTTTGTGGTGCTTAATACAGTGTGTTTATGCCATAATGCAATGCATAGGTTTCTTTGAGAGCGGGAATCCGCGCTATGGCTTCACGGGTAGTTTTTACAACCCGGGGCCATTTGCGTGTTATCTTGCCGTCGGAGTACCTGTGGCTCTTAGGATAGCTGTGATAGAGAACTATAAGCTTCAAAGATGGTTCGGGGTGGGAGTAGTCGTGATGTCATATATATCTATGATCTGGACGGCAATCCGCTTCATGAGATACATGGGCCGATGTATGAGGAAGAAAAATCCACAGGATTTCTCTCTTGAAAATCAGAGTAACGACACCATCTATATACGTGACATTGTCACGTCTTGCCCATGCACCGAGGCATCGGTAGTCGACACGGTTATTCCTCCGGGTGCTGTTGTGCCGGTGAATGTGAGAGTCAAAGAAGACTCTGTGACAGGCGATTTCCAACGCTCTGTCCACATCTTTTATATCAATTTTGATAACCCGACAATACTTGGTCTATCAGGTAGAGTCATTTAATAATCATTTTATCAACCATTTAAACACCTTCTATTATGAAGAAATTCATGCTTCCTGCTATTGTAGCAATCGCCGCCGCCAGCGGTATCATCGGCTTTTCCAACCAGTCCTCCAAACATGAACTGAACGCTCTTGCTCTTGAAAACTTGGAGGCTCTCTCTTATGACGAATGGGGATACGACAAAGGTTGTAAGGGGCCCGGAGATGGATGCATAATAGGCCTTCTTATTGGTATCCTGAACTTCGTGGAGTAGATGAATAAGCTATACAATGAGAAAACTAATATTATTCGCAATTCTGATACTGCTCACTCTGAATGTGAGCAGTATCGCCTCTGCTAAAGAGCCCTTGACCCGCACTATCGTATCCTCCCCACCCATAGTTTATAGTGACACCCTTGATCTTGGAACATTTCATCCGGTAGATAAACCTATCAATGGTCTCTGCATTGAAAACATCGGAAGTAAAACACTTGAATTAGACAGAATAGCATGTTCTGATCCCAATCTAAAATGCAAGATACTACTTAATCGGGTAACTCCAGGGATGATGGTTAGTGCTATCATTTCATCAAAGTTTAAGGAACCTAAAGGTAAAATCAATGCAAAAGTACAAGTATATTGGAAAGGCATAGATAAACCTACAGAGTTTTATCTCATCGGAAACTGTATAAAATGAAAATAGTGACAAAATCTTTCTTTAGATATGCTTTTTGCATATACATAGTGTTATCATTATCTATAGTCTCATGTATGAAGCATAGAGCCAATGATCGGCACGACGGTGATATCATAGAAGATGTTTCAGACAAAGTTAAAGGTTTCGACTCCGAGCAATTTGATTTTCATAGTTGGGCTAACATTCAGTGCACTGGCGGGAAAATCTTTGTGACCGACAGTCAATCGACCGATTCTATTATCGGTGTATTTAATGCATCCGATCTCTCTTTCAAGGGATTGATTGCAAAGTTCGGACCGGCTCCTGAAGAAATCTCTGTTCCGGGAGCTGTCAGATATGACCAGACCACTGGTCTACTCTCGATATTTGACTATGGTCAGATGACGATAAAGACCTATAATGTCGATTCGGCTCTCGCATACAAACCTTACTATCCTACCACCACGGGCTCGATACCCTCGGGGCGTATTCCAGACCGTTATGTCGGTCTGAACGACAGTGTTGGCATAGCCCGTCTCATCAAGATGCCTAACCCACAATCATCCAAACGAGGCGGATATGACCAGTCGTTGTGCCGATACAACATTAAAACCGGTGAGATCGACGAATTTGACACCTCCGAGCGTCAGGAAGGTCTCAAGACTCTGTTTGCCATCAACGCGCCAAAGGATCGCATTGTCGAGTGTGCAATAAACAATGACCTTATATCCATCTACGACATCAATGGAAAGAAAATCCGCGATATTCAGGGTCCTAACTATGATGATAGTGGTGTTGTCAAGGGAGTGAGATTTTTCACACACGTAGTCACCTCCGACGACTATATTTTCGCGCTCTATTCAGGTAGCGATGATAAGGCCACAAACATATTCGGAGAACTCATCCACATCTACGATGCCGACGGTAATTATATTAAGACTCTTGATGCAGGCACTTTGATCGGCCACATAGCCTATGACGATAACTCAAACCGACTCATCATTGTCTGCGAGGGCTCTGACATTCAGTTGGCCTACATCGATCTAAACGAAGTCCTGTAATCAGCAAAAAATAATTATCCTCGCCAAAATCCAAATATGACAATCTGTCTATGCGTTGTCCCAATAGGCGGAACTCCTTGACAGCTGAAATCTACGACATAACTTCATCGGCAGTTTCTATAAGCAGGCTCTTTCGCTTCTTATCTTGCCGTAGGCTGGCCTATGCGCATGACACTTCTTCCCCCAACTGATTTTTGCTATAATTTTATTGTCTATTCAGTCAAATTCTTTAAATTTGCAGCAAAACCAATACCATGAGAAAATACTTATTTACCACGATGCTCACGCCCGGCGTGCTGATGGCGATATTATTGTTATCGGCTTGCAAGGAGGTCAAACAACATGCTCCCCAACAGGAAGTCTGTGACTTTCAGTTTTCAGAGACCGTCACATCTGACAGTCTTGTGGAGCGTATCGACTACTTCAGTCTGGGGCATAGCGACGGGAAGACTCTTGGGCGACCCGGTAAAATCAGTCGCTGTGGCGACAATATCATTATAGCTGATTATCGGTATGGTATGATCTTTGCATACGATAGCGAGAGCGGGGAACAGAAGTTTGTGATAGACTCGCCGGGACAGGGACCGGGAGAGTATGCCGAGCTACGCAGTGTGGCCTGTGACAAGGACAATATCTATGTAGTAGACAATAGCCGGGCCCAACTGCTCTGTTTCTCAGGTGATAACGGCGCATATTTATGGTCCAGACCAATGCCGATCGTCGCCGATGACATGGAGACCCTGGATAACGGCGGGTTTATCTTCGCATCAAGCCTCGGCAAAAATGTCAAGACAAGTATCCCCCAGGAACGCGCCCGGTTGTTTGTCACAGAT
>JAAVCX010000038.1 GCA_014802105.1 Bacteroides sp.
AATAGGGCCTATAACAATATCATAGGGATGAGCCGGAACATCGGAGTTATTTTCCCGATTCATAACGACAAATTCTGCCCATTCTACGGAGTAGTCGGTAAAGACCTTTATATTCAGTCCGCTCTTCATAGCCTCGGTTTCATCAAACTCAAAGCATGATAACGTCGGGATTCCATCATTGAGAAAACGAGTTGTTCGAGCTGCCATCTCCATAGCTTGGTCGGGATTGGCATTAAGATAAAATCCTTGTCCGAAATCCTTGCCACGTTTACTGCGTGAAAGATCTATCTCCTCAATAGCTACGTTTGAGCCGTGATATAATCGTATCATATTCTACCTCCTTCCCGTTGGCAAATGACTTGTAGATCTGAGATAGCATCGTCAATGGAGAGAGTATGCTCGGCAGCATAGCAATCGAGAAGGAAATCTATGCCCGTGAAACGACGCAGATATGCGTAGGCCTGCATGTTGGAGAGGTTATGTCGCTGTGCGAAAGCTCCGACACATGCCACTACATATTCTATTCGGTTAAATATCTCTTTTTTGTCCATTACTATGCTTTATTGCTTACGATTAAGTCTTTAACATCAATATCAAGTAACTCAGAAATCCTCACAAGTGTATCTAGGGAAGGCTGCATTTTGTTTGAACACCATCGGGAGACCGTAGCTTCATTTTTACCGATCTGCTCGGCAAGCCATTTACCGGTTTTGCCGTTCTCAACTAATGCAATCTTTATCCTATTTATCTTCTGTGATTCCATTACACTTGCTTTGCTTACTTATTACAATACTTTGATGTTAAACGCAAAACTACAAATAAATTCTGAGATTACCATATAAATCTGTAGAAAATTTGCAGCTACGGACAAATGTGCAGAGTCCACGGACAAATGCAATATTTGCGAAAGTGTTTGAAAAACTTTATGGCAGGAGTCGAAAAAAATTTTTTTACGTGGCCTACGATTTAGCTTGGATTGTATCTTTCTGAAAAATTGAGGCGTAACAGTAGTAAAATCAGTCCCTTTCGGGATGTGTTGGCGGATCAGGTTGTTTCTCTTTACGAGTTCCGCGGTTTTGATATTCCACGAAAAGGTGGTACCTTTGTGCTGAGGTTAAATGTTTTGTCATGTAGTAATACAAAATTAGTAAATCTCAGGGAGACTTCGGTCCCCTTTTTTTGTTTTGTATTGCCTTGAACTAAGGTTACCTTTCGGTCGGACTGAAACATCTATCGGTGGGTAGGGGCTGTGGGCTTGTGAAGCCCCATCCCCAATCCGCCATTAAGTCTCGAACCGCAAAAATATGGAGCTATTCAGAACGAATTTTTGCACTTCGTTATTGAATCTACCGCGCGAGAGGGGGGACGCTGGGCGTCATGAGTATATGGTGGCGACAATGGTGCGCGAGCCTCCATAGTCACGAAATTCACAGAGATAAATCCCCTGCCAGGTGCCCAGATTAAGACGCCGGTCGGTGATGGGGATAGTCACCGAGGGCCCGGTAAGGGTGGCTTTGGCATGGGCCGGCATGTCGTCGTCCCCCTCATATATGTGCCGATAATAAGGTTGCCGTTCAGGCACTATATGGTCAAGGATAGCCTCGAGGTCGGTTCTCACGTCAGGGTCGGCGTTTTCGTTGACCGTGAGTCCACATGAAGTGTGCTTGACAAACAGGTTGAGCAACCCGCGCTCGGGCAATGAAGGCAACCGACGCAATATTTCACCGGTGACGAGATGGCAACCGCGGCGCCGGGCCTGAAGAGTGATTTCGATCTGGTCTATCATGGATGCAGATTGACTTTGGTCGGAGGTATCCCCGGGAGTTTGTAAAAGAAGATTATACTACACACGTCAAGAACAGGATCATTTATCAGATTTATGTCCCGGCCGCCAAGATAGGCTTCAAAAGGTTTGCCTTGTTCAAAAACTTCTGCAAGACCTGTCGTCTCTTTGCGATAATCAAACTTTGCCACACGGATATTATGGGTTTTCACAATGGCTATACCTCGTTTCGTGTCATAGCTCACTGTGACAGGATCGCCTACCTTGACTCTACGCCATGTCCATATATCATCATAAAATACTCTGATTTTGACAATCTCGGCCGTATATTCGGTGTGGCTTTCACAGATTTTCTGTATGGCTTCCAGATTTTCCCGGCGCATCTGATCGACGATGCAATTTTCAGATGTTTTGTCATCTGATATACTGTGTTTGACGTCACTATGTTTTTTCTTGCCGCGTATGGCGTCAAGATAGAACATGATTATTCCGAATATTACGAACAGAAATGGCGTGGAGCCGATGAGGCCTTTCATATTCAGAAGTTTTCGGGTGACCAGAGTTTTATTTCCTCGGGGGTGGAGCGGCGCAGGTCGATGAGCCGTTGGTTGGACGAGCCGCGGAAAAGCAGCGAGATGTCGCGCAGACTCTCCTCAAACGGGCCGTCGACAAGCACTTCGGTCATGGCCAGCAACTCACGCGCGCCTGGCAACGAGAGCACGGCCGGATAGGTGAAACCGGTGTAACACCACACACTGTATCCTCGCTCTCTGATAGCCTTGACTATCGGTACGAGCTCTTCGGCATGATAGAGAGGATCCCCGCCTGTGAGGGTGACATCAAAGCCATGGAGATCTACCTCGGCGAGTATTTCCCGGTCGGTCATTTCGCGGCCTCCCTCGAAATCCCACGACTGAGGATTGTGACAACCCCGGCACTCGTGTCGGCAGCCGGCAACGTAGATGGAAGTTCGTAGTCCGGGCCCGTCGACACTTGTGCCGGGGATGATGTCAAGTATTCTCATTGACGTGATGACGTTTATTTGTGTACTACGCGATCTTTGAGTTCGGCGAGCTTGGCATTGTTCCAGCGGTCGGTGGTGCCGACGAGATAGCCGGTGATACGCTGGATGTTGTCGATATGATGGCCGTGACATACGGGACACTCTGTCAGGCCGGCCTGGGCATCCTCATATCCGCAGTCCATGCAGCGGTTACGGTTATGGTTGACCGAGCAGTAACCGATGTTGTATTTGTCCATCAGATCTACGATGTCGCTGATAGCCTTGGGGTTATGGGTGGCGTCGCCATCTATCTCTACATAGAAGATGTGGCCGCCGCCGGTGAGCTCGTGATAGGGGGCCTCGATCTGGGCCTTATGACGGGGTGAACACTTGTAGTAGACCGGCACATGGTTGGAGTTGGTGTAGTAGATCTTGTCGGTCACACCGGGTATCACTCCAAACGACCGGCGGTCGCGGGTGGTGAACTTGCCCGAGAGCCCTTCGGCGGGAGTGGCGAGCACCGAGAAGTTGTGCTGATAGCGCTCCGAGAAGTCGTTGATGCGCGAACGCATGTGTGAGACGATGCGCAGGCCGAGCTTCTGGGATTCGCTGTCCTCGCCGTGATGCTTGCCGGTGAGGGCCACCAGACATTCGGCCAGGCCGATAAAACCTATACCGAGGGTGCCCTGATTGATCACGCTCTCGATGGTGTCGTCAGGGCCGAGATGCTCGGCGCCGTTCCAGAGGCGTGTCATCAGCAGGGGGAACTGCTTGGCCCGGGCTGTCTTCTGGAAGTCAAAGCGTTCGCAGAGCTGACGGGCAGTGATCTCGAGCACTTCGTCGAGTTTCTGGAAGAAACGGGCCACACGCTCCTCGGGATCGATGATGCTCATACACTCGATAGCGATACGCACGATATTGATGGTCGAGAAGCTGATATTGCCGCGTCCTATCGAGGTCTTTTCACCGAAGCGGTTTTCAAACACTCGTGTGCGGCAACCCATAGTGGCTACCTCATATTTATAGCGTTCGGGATCGTCGGCGCGCCATTTCTCATGCTGGTTGAAGGTGGCGTCGAGGTTGACGAAGTTGGGGAAGAAACGGCGTGCGGTCACCTTGCAGGCGAGCTTATAGAGATCATAGTTGGGGTCTTCAGGCAGATAGCTCACTCCGCGCTTTTTCTTCCAGATCTGTATCGGGAAGATCGCCGTGGCGCCGTTGCCTACTCCCTCGTAGGTAGTGTTGAGAAGTTCGCGTATGATGCAACGTCCCTCGGCCGAGGTGTCGGTGCCGTAGTTGATCGAGCTGAATACCACCTGATTGCCTCCGCGCGAATGGATGGTGTTCATATTGTGGATAAAGGCCTCCATCGACTGGTGGACACGGGCCACGGTCTGGTTGACGGCGTGTTGCAGCAGTCGCTCTTCACCTTCGAGACCTTCGAGCTCCTTGCTGAGATAGTCCTTGAGCTCAGCCTTATAGAGATGGGTGAGGTCTTTGCCGGTGAGTGTCTCGAGGTATTTTATCTCCTCGATAAAAGATGAGCGCACAAACGGGGCCAGATAGAAGTCAAAGGCAGGGATGGCCTGGCCGCCGTGCATTTCATTCTGGGCGGTTTCGAGCGAGATACACCCTATGATGCTCGCAGTCTCTATGCGCTTGGCGGGGCGCGACTCGCCGTGGCCGGCTATGAAGCCATATTTAAGTATGCGGTCGAGAGGATGTTGCACACAAGTGAGACTCTTGGTCGGGTAATAGTCTTTGTCGTGTATGTGAAGATAGCCGTTGTTGACAGCCTCGCGCACCTGGGGAGAGAGCAGATAGTCGTCGACAAAGGGCTTGGTGGTCTCGCTGGCAAACTTCATCATCATGCCCGCGGGCGAGTCGGTGTTCATGTTGGCGTTCTCGCGGGTGATGTCGTTGCTCTTGGCCTCGATGATCTCGAGAAACATGTCGCGGGTCTTGGCGCGGCGAGCTATCGACCGCTGATCGCGGTAGGCGATATAGCGTTTGGCCACCTCCTTACGGGGCGATTTCATGAGTTCGAGCTCGACACGGTCTTGTATCTGCTCTACGCTCATCTGTTCGTTGCCCGACATGGAGATGCGGTCGGCTATACGCGAGATGAGGGGCTCGTCCTCGCCCATCTCGGTGGTGAGCATTGCTTTGCGTATGGCTGCCTTGATTTTCTCTTCGTTGTAGCCTACTATGCGCCCGTCGCGCTTTACCACTGTGCGTATCATGGTGTCTCTGTGTTGTTGAATTTTGGAGTGAGGGGAATGTGGGGTAGGGGGTATTTAAGGTTGTGCTCCCGGAGGAGTTTTTGTGCTGACAAAATTAGTGAGTAGGAATGAAAATTACAAATTTTGGTTCACGAAAATTTTCGACGGGTTTACCTAAAATGACAACTTAGCCACTCTGTCTAAAAGACTAAGTGGCTAAGTTATAGTGAATTAATTGTTGAAAATGGAAAACTTTATAAATTTTTCAACATCATGAGTGTAGCGTTTCTGTTAATGATCGGCTCTGAATCGGTGTAGCGGTTTGCCTGAGATGGAGAGCTGTCAGCACTCGTAGTCCACACAAGCTCTCTCAGCCTTGTGAGAGGCTATGATCGAGGCTGCGGCCACGTGGGCCGGATGGCGGGCGTAGGTTTCTACCGAGGCCATGTTGGGGAGAGTCGCTGTGAGCACCACGTCCCAGCTCTCGGCGGGATTTTGGTTAATGCCGACCTCGATGCTTTCGAGACAGTCGATCACGGCGGGGAGCCCCATCAGCGCGTCGCGGAAACGTCGCGCGACCTCAAGTCTCTCTTCGGGAGAGCCGTTGAGTCGGAAGGTGACGATATGCTTTACCATAGTCAGAGTGCTTTACGGAGTGATTCCATTGCCTGGGCGAGTCCTGCGCCATCCTTGCCGCCGGCCTGGGCAAACCCGGGCTGACCGCCGCCACCACCTTTGATAGCCTTGGCGGCCTCGCGCACCATGGTCGAGGCGTTGTGTCCGCCCTTGACCAGATCGTCGGTGAGAGCCACGGTGAGCAGCGGTTTGCCGGCGATGTCGGCCGTAGCGGCCAGAAACGCGGTGTTTTCGCTCGAGAGCTGGCGCACAATGAAGGCCAGGTTCTTGACCACTTCAGGTACATGCACTCCGGTGACCACCACAGTCTTGATGCCGGAGATCTCCTCGGCCTTCTCGAGCAGGGAAGCGGCCAGGGCGCGTGTGCGCTCGCGCATCATTTCTTCAGCCTGTTTGCGCAGTTCGGCATTCTCTTCGATAGCCTTGCGTATAGCCTGAGAAATATCGGGGGCGTTGTGGAACATCTCGCCGATCTGGCGCATGGTGTCGGTGAGCTGATCCACGGCGTTCTCCACAGCCTCTCCGGTGATAGCCTCGATACGGCGTATGCCGGCGGCGGTGCTCGACTCTGAGATAATACGTATCATTCCGATATTGCCGGTGTTAGGCACATGGGTGCCTCCACAGAGCTCCACTGAATCGCCGTAGCGTATCACGCGCACCTCCTCGCCATATTTCTCGCCGAAGAGAGCCATGGCGCCCATTTCGCGAGCCTCGGCTATCGGCATCGAGCGATGCTCGTCAAGGGGAATAGCCTTGCGCACATTGGCGTTGGCTATATGCTCTACCTTGCGCAGTTCCTCGGGGGTCACCTTCTGGAAATGGCTGAAGTCAAAGCGCAACACGGTGGGCGACACGTAAGAACCCTTCTGCTCCACATGGGTGCCGAGCACCTCTCTCAGAGCGGCATGGAGCAGGTGTGTGGCCGAGTGGTTACACTCGGTGGCGCGGCGGGCTTTCTCGTCGATGCGGGCCTCAAACTCGCCCTCCACGTTGGCCGGGAGCTCCTTGGCCAGATGCACGGCCTGGCCGTTCTCACGCTTGGTGTCATAGATCTCGGTCTCGGAGCCGTCGGCAGCTACAAGCACACCGCTGTCGCCTACCTGACCACCCATCTCGGCATAGAACGGAGTCACCGACAACACGATCTGATAATACTCCTTACCCTTCTGCTTCACCTTGCGGTAACGCAGTATGCGTGTGGGAGCCGAGGTCTGGTCATAGCCTACAAACTCAGTCTCACCCTCGTTTACTATAACCCAATCGGTGGCCTCGACGCTGGCGGCGTTGCGCGCACGGGTCTTCTGCTTCTCCATCTCCGAGTCAAACTCCTTGCGGTCGAGAGTCATACCGTTCTCTTTGAGTATCAGCTCGGTGAGGTCGAGGGGGAAGCCGTATGTATCGTAGAGCACAAACGCATCCTTGCCCGAAATCTCGGTCTTGCCCTCCTTGCGTGCTGTGGCTATGGCGTCATCGAGTATCGAGATACCCTTGTCGAGAGTACGCAGGAAAGCGTCCTCCTCCTCCTTGATCACCTTCATGATCAGTTCGCGCTGAGCGGCTATTTCGGGATAAGCCTCGCCCATAGAGTCGATCAGAGTATTGACCAGCTGATACATGAATGCCTGCTTCTGGTCGAGGAAAGTATAGGCGTAACGCACCGCGCGGCGCAGGATGCGGCGTATCACATAGCCGGCCTTGGCATTGCCGGGCAGCTGTGAGTCGGCGATCGAGAAGGCGATGGTGCGCACATGGTCGGCGATCACTCTCATAGCGATGTCTACCTGACGGTCTTTGCCATACTCCTTGCCCGAGAGGCGCGAGATGGTGGCGATCAGCGGGGTGAACACGTCGGTGTCATAGTTGGACTTCTTGCCCTGAAGAGCCATACACAGACGCTCGAAGCCCATGCCGGTGTCGATCACCTTGGCAGGCAGCGACTCCAGCGAGCCGTCAGCCTTGCGGTTATACTGCATGAACACAAGGTTCCAGATCTCGATCACCAGAGGATCGTCGTGGTTCACCAGGCTTGCACCGTCAACCTTGGCACGCTCCTCGTCCGAGCGCAGGTCGATATGTATCTCCGAGCAAGGGCCACAGGGGCCTGTGTCGCCCATCTCCCAGAAGTTGTCATGCTTATTGCCGTTGATGATATGCGAGGCAGGCAGATGCTTCTCCCAATAGGACGCGGCCTCATCGTCGCGCGACAGACCCTCCTCGGGCGAACCCTCGAACACGGTGGCATACAGTCGCTCCGGATCCAGTCCCAGAACATCCACCAGATACTCCCAGGCCCAGTCGATGGCCTCCTTCTTGAAGTAATCGCCAAAGCTCCAGTTGCCGAGCATCTCAAACATGGTGTGATGATAGGTGTCCATACCCACCTCCTCGAGATCGTTATGCTTGCCCGACACGCGGAGACACTTCTGCGAGTCAGCCACTCGGTTATATTTAGCCGCCTTATTGCCCAGAATGATATCCTTGAACTGGTTCATACCGGCGTTGGTGAACATCAGGGTGGGATCATCCTTGATCACCATCGGAGCCGAGGGCACGATATGATGGCCCTTCGATCGGAAAAACTCCTTGAATGACTCGCGTATCTCCTTTGCTGTCAACATATTTATGAGTGTTTAATATTTATCTTATATCTATTTGATATTTGTGTGCAAAATCTACAAAATCCGCCGCAAAGTTACACATTTTTTCCCTTACTTCAAAACCATAATTGAATGTCGTCTTAGCTTGTTTAATCTACGGTGCTTCGGGTCTCACTCCGAGCTTTTTTAATGATGGTATAAACCGTCTTTATAGTAAGAAATAAAAAAACAAGCTCCGCGCGAGTCGACTGATAAAAGTCGCGAAAGCGCGGAGCTTGTTTTTTATTGGTCTTCCCTTGCGGGAATTTTGGGCTTTTAGACCGGTGAGACTTGTTGGACTGGTGGGAGCGGTGGGACTTGTGGGAAAGGACCTAATAGTCCTACACGTCCTACATGTCTTCCTCGTCCTACACGTCCTCCCGGGAGAGGGTAGCGGATCAGTCGGCGAGCTTGGCCTTGATGAACTCGCGGTTGAGGCGTGCGATGTTGCTCAGCGAGATGTTCTTGGGACACTCGGCGGCACAGGCACCGGTATTGGTGCAGTTGCCGAAACCGAGCTCGTCCATCTTGCGCACCATGGCGCGGGCACGACGGGCGCGCTCCACCTGACCCTGGGGCAACAGGGCAAACTGGCTGACCTTGGCCGAGACAAAGAGCATGGCCGAGCCGTTTTTGCAGGCTGCCACACAGGCGCCGCAGCCGATACAGGTAGCCGAGTCCATGGCCTCGTCGGCGATCTCCTTGGAGATGGGGAGCGAGTTGGCATCCTGGGCACCGCCACAGTTGATGCTTACATAGCCGCCGGCCTGCTGGATCTGGTCGAAAGCGTTGCGGTTGACCATGAGGTCGCGTATCACAGGGAACGCTGCCGAGCGCCAGGGCTCGATAGTGATGGTGTCCTCATTATTGAACTTACGCATGTGCAGCTGGCAGGTGGTGATGCTCTGCACGGGGCCGTGGGGATGACCGTTGATGTAGAGCGAGCACATGCCGCAGATGCCTTCGCGGCAGTCGCTGTCAAAGACAACGGGTTCCTCGCCCTTGTCGATGAGCTGCTGGTTGAGCATGTCGAGCATCTCGAGGAAAGAGCTGCCGGTAGAGACGTTCTCGACACGGTAGGTCTGGAACGAACCGGGCTCTTTGGGAGAGCGCTGACGCCAGATCTTGAGGTTTACGTTTATAGTATGTTCCATTGTGATTCTTAATTACGACTTGTAGTTACGGGTCTGAACCTTGATCTCGGTGTAGTTGAGGGGCTCCTTGAGCAGAATGGGCTTCTCATTGTCGCCGGTATACTTCCAGCACGACACATACATGTAGTCTTTGTCGTTACGGGCAGCCTCGCCGTCGGCAAGCTGATACTCCTCGCGGAAGTGTGCGCCACATGACTCGTTGCGGTTGAGGGCGTCGATGGCCATCATCTTGGCGATCACCAGGAAGTCTTCGAGTCGGAGTGCCTTCTCGAGCTCGGTGTTGAGGTCGTCGGCACGGCCTACTATCTTGAGGTCGGTATAGAACTCCTTGCGCACCTCCTCTACCTCGTCGATAGCCTTGACAAGGCTCTGGAGGGTGCGGCCCATGCCGACGAGGTTCCACATGATGTGACCCAGACGCTTGTGGATCTGGTCGGGGCTCTTGGTTCCCTTGATGTTCATGAGGCGGTCGATACGCTCGCGCACGGCCTTCTCGGCTGCATCAAACTCGGGAGTGTCGGTGGTGAAGTGAGGCACCTTGATCTGATCGCTCAGATAGTTCTGCATGGTGTAGGGGATCACGAAATAACCGTCGGCCAGACCCTGCATCAGTGCCGAAGCTCCCAGACGGTTGGCTCCGTGGTCGGAGAAGTTACACTCGCCGAGGGCAAAGAGTCCCTTCACTGAGGTCTGAAGCTCATAGTCAACCCAGATACCGCCCATAGTGTAGTGGGAGGCGGGGAAGATCATCATGGGAGTCTTGTAGGGGTTGTCGTCAGAGATCATCTCATACATGTCGAAGAGGTTGCCGTAGCGGTCGCGCACTACGTCCTCGCCCAGACGCTCGATGGCATACTTGAAGTCGAGATATACGGCATTGCCGGTACCTACGCCATAGCCGGCGTCACAGCGCTCCTTGGCTGCACGGCTGGCGATGTCGCGGGGACAGAGGTTACCGAAGGCGGGATAGCGGCGCTCGAGATAGAAGTCGCGATCCTCGTCGGGTATATCGGTGGGCTTTTTCTTGCCGGCACGGATAGCCTCGGCGTCCTCTTTCTTCTTGGGCACCCAGATACGGCCGTCGTTACGGAGCGACTCGCTCATGAGGGTGAGCTTCGACTGATCCTCGCCGTGGACGGGGATACAGGTGGGGTGGATCTGAGTAAAGGCGAGGTTGGCCAGATAGGCTCCCTTCTTGAAGGCCTGGACGGCAGCCGAGCCGTTACAGCCCATAGCGTTGGTCGACAGGAAGAAAGCACGGCCATAACCACCGGTGGCGAGCACTACGGCGTGGGCTGCATAGCGCTCGATCTCGCCTGTGATGAGGTTGCGCACGATGATACCGCGGGCACGGCCGTCGATGATGACGATGTCGAGCATCTCGCGACGGTTGAACGAGCGCACTGTGCCCTTCTGGATCTGACGGTTGAGCGAAGCGTAGGCTCCGAGCAGAAGCTGCTGGCCGGTCTGACCCTTTGCATAGAAAGTACGCGACACCTGCGCACCGCCGAAGGAGCGGTTGGCGAGCAGGCCGCCATATTCGCGGGCAAAGGGTACTCCCTGAGCCACACACTGGTCGATGATATTGTTGGACACCTCGGCCAGACGGTAGACATTGGCCTCGCGGGAGCGGAAGTCACCGCCCTTGATAGTGTCGTAAAAGAGACGATACACGGAGTCGCCGTCGTTCTGATAGTCCTTGGCTGCGTTGATACCGCCCTGGGCTGCGATAGAGTGAGCGCGACGGGGAGAGTCCTGGATGCAGAAGTTGTATACATTGAAGCCGAGCTCGCCGAGAGTCGAGGCTGCCGAGGCTCCGGCCAGACCGGTACCTACGACGATCACGTCGAGGTTACGCTTGTTGGCGGGATTGACCAGCTTCTGGTGAGCCTTGTAGTTGGTCCACTTCTGGGCCAGAGGGCCCTCGGGGATCTTGGAGTCGATCTGAAACTCGGGGAGCTTCGACGACTCTATGTCGGCATAATCCTTCATGATGGGGGTGGAATCGGTCATCCCCTGGAGGTTCTTTAAATCTGCCATATCTTAATGGTATAAATATTTCTAAAGCTACGGTTAGTTCTTACTCCCCCTTTGCAGCGGGATCACATTTCTCACATGCAAAGCAGTTGTCGCCACAGCACTCGGCGCAGTCGCCTTTGCAGCAGGCGGCACATGACTCCTTGCGCGAGTCGTCGCAGGCCTCGCCGCAAGCCTTGTCACAGGCCTCGCCGCAGACAGCTTCGTTGACTACTACACATGTCTCCTCACACACAGCGGTAGCCTCGCCGGCCTTCCACTCCATATACTGAGCGGCCTGCAGAGCGAAGTCCTGATTGTTGGCACGCACGGTGAAGACGATAGCCTGGATGATGAACAGGCCTACCACGATCGAAGTCCACCAGCAGGCGATGGTCTTCAGGCGGGGAAGCCAGGTATTGTTGTCCCAGCCGATGGTCTGGAACATCGACCAGAAACCGTGATTCATGTGGAACCAGAGTGCCACGAAGCCGATGATATAGACAATGGGTGTCCAGATCTGAGAGAAGGCGATCTGAATGAACAGGGTGCCGGCTGCGGGGGGCACGGGATTGCCCTGATGCACATATTCGCAGTGGAGGATCTCGGCGAGCTGCATCTTGGCCCAGAACTGGATCAGGTGTACCACGAGGAACGCGAGCACCACGATGCCGAGCACAAGCATGTTTTTGGACGACCATTCCACGCCGGGGGCTGCACCCTCGACTGCATAGCGGGCGGTGCCGCGGGCACGACGGTTCTGGATAGTCAGCCAGAGAGCGTAGACGATGTGAATTACAAAAAGGGCTGCCAGGCCTACGGTCGCTACGAGGGCATACCAGTTGGCACCCAGAAATTCACACACTGCGTTGTAGCCTGAGGGCCAGAAGATCGCGACTCCATTCATCAGGCAGTGAAACGTGACAAATAGGACGAGACAGATGCCGGTGATGGCCATCACGAGCTTACGTCCTATAGATGAACATGTTAACCACATAATTGTGAAGATAGATAAAAATTATGATTATTACTGTGTTTTGATTAAATCACGTGAGTGAAAAGATCGGCGTCTCTCTTTTGAACTGCAAAGGTAATGCAAAAAGACTTTCTATACAATATTTAAGGAAATTTTTCTTTATTCAATAAAAGCTGTGGCGTGGGTCTCAGCAGGCCGACTCCGAGACACTCTCCATATCAGCACGGGTGCTGATGTGACGCAACTGGTAGACCACCATGGCAAGGGTCACGGCGGTGGCAAGCATGTCGGAGAGGGGGAAGGCCATCCACACTCCGTCGAGTCCCATACTTCGAGGCAGCAGCAACAGCAATGGTATCAGGAAAATAACCTGGCGCGTCAGCGACAGGAATATCGAGGCTGTAGCTTTGCCGAGCGATTGAAACAGGGTGGTCGACACAATCTGAAATCCTACCACCGCAAAGGCGGTCATGGCTATGCTCAGACAGTTGACGGTCACCGAAATAAGTGTCTCGTCAGAGGTGAAAGCCCGTGCTATATACCAGGGCATAAGCTGGCCGAATATTTGTCCGAGAGTCACCACGAGGGTAGCTATAGCGACGGCGAGATAGAATGTCGACTTGAGCCGGGAGTATAAGCCGGCTCCATAGTTATAGCCCACGATCGGCTGCATGCCCTGACACAGGCCTACAACCACCATGGTCATCAGCGAGGTAAAGCTTGTGAATATTCCGGCGGCTCCTACGGCCACATCTCCGCCATAGAGATAGAGCGACTTATTGATGATAACATTGATGAAGCAGGCGGCCGCGTTGACAAGCGACGGAGCGGCTCCGATAGAGACTATCTGACCGACAACCTTGAGATCGGGCCAACCGAACCAACTGAAATTTCGCTCGAGACTCAACACATTGCCCTGACGGAAGAAGTGGCTCATTACCCAGAAGGCTGAGACACCCATGGAGATGTCGGTGGCGATTGCCGCACCCTTGATGCCCCAGTCGAGCACGAAGATAAACAGCGGAGCGAGCACCAGGTTAAGCCCTGCGCCGATAAACATCGTCACCATCGCCTTGACCGGATAGCCCGTGACTCGCATGAAGTTATTGAACGTGAAGGCAAAATTGGTGAGCATCATGCCGGGGAGTATGCACAGCATGAAGTCGCGGGCGTAGGGGAGGGTGACTTCACTGGCTCCGAAGGCCCTGAGTATATCGTCGATGAAGATGGCAAAGACAGTCAGGTAAAGGCTCACGACCAAAACCTGGAGCACAAAGGCTGTCTCAAGCACCTTTTTTGCTCCCGAGAAATCTTTGGAACCAAGAAGTATGGATATACGAGCCGATCCGCCTGCGCCTATGAGCACTCCGAGGGCCGCCGAGAGATTCATCACCGGAAAAGTGATGGCAAGGCCGGCTATCGCTTCGGGCCCTACCCACTGACCGATGTAGATGCGGTCGATGATATTGTAGAGCGACATGACAAGCATACCTACCACGGCCGGGAGGCTGTAACGCCAGAGCAGTCGTGCCACGGGGGCGCTGGCGAGTTCCTGAAGTTTTTGTCGGTCAGATGTCTGCACTGAACTGGAGAAGAGAGTTTAAATAATCAAGATGGAGGTCTCAGAACTCCGAGGAGAAATGGAAGCGTATTTTCGGGAAATCGCTCTGGGCCATCTGAAGCACATAGTTGGAGTCGGCCAGAAACACGTCACGCCCCTCACGGTCGACGGCCATATACTGATATTTACGTTTCTTGAACGCTGCCAGAGCCTCGGCATCGTCGCTCTCGATCCAGCAGGCTTTATAGAGCGAGATGGGTTCCCAACGACACTGAGCGCCATACTCGTGTTCCAGACGATACTGTATGACCTCAAACTGGAGTTGTCCGACGGTGCCGATGATGCGTCGGCCGTTAAACTGGTTGGTGAAAAGCTGGGCCACACCCTCGTCCATGAGCTGCTGGATGCCCTTGTCGAGCTGCTTTGACTTCATGGGATCGGCATTCTCGATATATTTGAACATCTCGGGCGAGAACGAGGGGAGCCCCTTGAAATGAAGCAGTTCGCCCGAAGTGAGAGTATCGCCGATCTTGAAGTTGCCTGTGTCGGGGATACCTACGATGTCGCCGGGATAGGCCTCGTCGACAATGCTCTTTTTCTGTGCCATGAAGGCGGTCGGGGCGGCAAACTTGAGGTTCTTGCCCGAACGCACATGGCGGTAGGGGAAGTTGCGCTCGAATTTGCCGGAACAGATCTTTACAAACGCTATGCAAGAGCGGTGGTTGGGATCCATATTGGCGTGGATCTTGAACACGAAGCCCGAGAATCCCTCCTCCTCGGGTCTCACCTCGCGCTCCTCGGCTTGAATGGGACGGGGGGAGGGTGCGATTTTCACGAAGCAGTCGAGCAACTCCTTCACTCCGAAAGTGTTGAGCGCCGAGCCGAAAAATACGGGGGCTACCGTGCCATCGAGATATTCCTGCTCGTTAAACTCGGGATAGACTCCCTCGATCAGCTCGAGATCCTCGCGCAGCTTGGCGGCATCAGTCTCGCCGACGGCCTCGTCGACACGCTCATCATCTACCGAGTCGATCTCCACGCGCTCGCTCACCCTCTGCTTGTCGGGAGTGAAGAGGTCGAGGGAGTTTTCATATATATTATAGACTCCCTTGAATTTCTCACCTATATTAATAGGCCAGGACAGGGGGCGCACTTTGATCTTGAGCTCGCTCTCGAGTTCGTCGAGTATATCAAACGGATCGCGACCCTCGCGGTCGAGCTTGTTGACGAAAATGATCACGGGGGTGCGGCGCATACGACACACTTCCATGAGCTTGCGGGTCTGCCGCTCCACACCCTTGGCAACGTCGACCACGATGATTACCGAGTCAACGGCTGTGAGGGTGCGGTAAGTGTCCTCGGCAAAATCCTGGTGGCCGGGAGTGTCGAGGATATTGATCTTATAGTCACCGTAATTGAAACCCATCACCGAGGTGGCCACCGAGATGCCTCTCTGCTTCTCGATCTCCATCCAGTCTGATGTGGCGGTCTTCTTTATTTTGTTGCTCTTCACGGCTCCGGCCACATGTATCGCGCCGCCAAAAAGCAGTAGCTTCTCGGTGAGTGTGGTTTTGCCGGCATCGGGGTGGGAGATGATCGCAAATGTGCGTCTGCGTGCTATTTCGTCGTTTAAGGCCATGATGATCGGTAGTGGTATCTTAGGGAAAAGATTGCTATAGGAATGAGATTTTTCTCTGCAAAGTTACATATTATTCCGCTTATTTCCTAATAGAGATTTTCCCTGCTGTCCACCGCCGCCAATAGCTGTGACCCGGAGGTGTCACGAAATCTTGCCTCTGCCGGTCAGACGAGCCGGTCAGACTCCGAGAGTCCCGCGAAGATCGCTCACGGCATCGGCTATAGTGACGTTGCGCTCGAGACACTTGATGAATAATGAACCGATTATGGCTCCCGAAGAGTAGGCGCAGGCATCGGCCATGGTCGATGGATTGGATATGCCGAAGCCGATCAGTCGGGGGTGGGTGAGACCCATCGACGCTATGCGGCTGAAGTAGTCGGTCTGTGCGGGGGTGAAGCGATCTTTGGTGCCGGTGGTCGAGGCGGTGGATACCATGTAGATGAAGCCCGAGCAGTTCTCGTCTATGAGACGTATGCGGTTGTCTGATGTCTCGGGGGTGATAAGCATTATGAGGTCTATACCATATTTCTCACACAGAGGTTTATATACACTCATATATTCGGCAAACGGCAGGTCGGGAATAATGATGGCGTCGATGCCGACCTCGCTGCAACGGGCGAAGACTTTCTCTATGCCATATTTCAGTATCGGGTTGAGGTAACCCATGAGCACAAACGGCATGTCGGGGACTCGCCTGCGGGCTTCGGCCACCTGATCAAAGAGCAGGGCCAGGGTCATGCCGTTGCGTAGGGCCACAGTCGAGCTTTGCTGTATCACGACTCCGTCGGCCATGGGGTCGGAAAAGGGGACACCTATCTCGACCATATCAATTCCCTGGCGGGCAAGTTCCTCTATGATCGGGGCTGTTGAGTCGGTCTCGGGAAATCCCGCGGTCAGGAATACTGAAAGTATATTGGAGCTCTTACGGGCAAATAGTGATTGTAAACGGTTCATATTCTTTAGTTTTAAATTTTTTTGTCGGACGATGATGATTGAAGGCCGTCGACGAAACTTTTGACAAGTTCCCTCGACTTATAGCCGGGAGTTATCTCAAACCGGCTGTTGATGTCCACTCCTGCCATTCCGGGCAACCCGGCTGCGGCTTTAAGTATGTCAGGGGCATCTTCGGGCCCTATGCCACCGCTGAGCAGAAAAGGTGTCGCAAGTGAGTAGTAGCGGAGTATAGTCCAGTCAAATTTTCTTCCGGTTCCACCGTGTTGAGGCCCGGCGGTGTCAAAGACAAACATATCGACTGATCCTTCGTATGCGCGAAGAGTCATGTTGTCAATGTTTCTGTCAATGCCGACGGCTTTCATCACCGTGAGCCCGCGCTCTTTCATCTCTCTGCATGTCTCAGGCGACTCCTTGCCGTGGAGCTGGACTGCCGAGAGTCCGTAGCGATTGACAACCTCGAGCATATATTCCACAGGTTTATCGACAAAGACCCCCACCCGGCAGATCTCCCCCGGCACCGGGGCAACCGCCGTCGGAGAGAGGTCACAGGCATTGCGCGGCGATGGTTCATGGAATATAAATCCCATCATTGCCGGCTTCAGAGCAGCTATCTCGCTGATTGATTGACCATCGGCCATGCCGCATATCTTGATAATCATGGCAGTCTTTCTTGTGAGTCTTTTACGTGTTCTTGGAGGGTGGCTCGGAGAGAAAACGGCTGAGAGCGAGGCCGGGGTCGCTCTCTTTCATGAAGGTCTCGCCGATGAGGAAACCTCGGTAGCCGGCATCGCGGAGCCGGGACACTTCGCTCATGGATGACAGACCGCTTTCGGCTATCTTCACTACGTTGTCGGGAAGTTCCCGCGCCACTTTCAGCGACAGGGCCGGGTCGGTGTGGAAAGTCGAAAGATTACGGTTATTGACCCCCGTCATCTCCACTTCAGGGCAGAATTTGTCAAGCTCCTCCATCGAGTGAAGTTCGAGCAACACTTCCAGCCCCGCATCGTGGGCACACGAGGTAAATCTCTCGATCTCGTCGCGAGACAGTGCCGAGGCTATGAGCAGGACGGTATCGGCTCCGTACCAGGCTGCTTCGTGAATTTGAAATTCACTGACTATGAAATCCTTGCGCAATAATGGAATGTCGGTCAATTGCCGCGAGAGAGCCAGGTCGGTGAGCGCGCCGCCAAAATATGGCGTGTCGGTGAGTATAGAGCATGCGGTGGCCCCTGCCGAGACATAACCCGGAATCACTTCCGTCACCAGTGCCGAGGGGTGTATATCCCCTTTGGACGGAGAGCGGCGCTTGAACTCTGCTATGATGCCGGTGTCGCTCGAGGCCAGAGCATTACTCATCGAGCGCATTTTCTCTCGCCCTGAGCAATCATAGCTCCGGCGCGAAGCTATTGCCTCGACTTCCCGACGCTTATTATCTACAATCTGCTGAAGAATATTTGCCATGGCTCACGAATTTATTTCAACAAATTTCCTGAAGGCACCCAGAGCGGCACCTGAGGCTATCGACTCGCGGGCCTCGGCGATGGCCACCGTTAACGACAAGTCAGGTTCAAGGGTGTGGATAGCAAAGGCCGAGTTGGCTATCACGCAGTCGGTCTGGTGTTTAGTGGCTCTACCGGCAAGCACGTTGTCAAATATTGCGGCGGCCTCCTCGACAGTCTCTCCACCCGAGAGCGACTCCTGTGGGGCTGTCTCAAATCCCAGATCTTCGGGTAGATATAACTGCTCGCCGGCCGAGGAGCTGACCTTGAACGGTGAAGTGAGCGAGATCTCGTCATAGCCGTCGAGCGAATGGACCACCGTGCAGTCTATTCCCTCCTGCTGGGCCAGATAGTTATAGAGACGGAGCATTTTCAGATTGTAGACTCCGAGCAACTGGTAGCGGGGCATGAAAGGATTGACGAGAGGCCCGAGCATATTGAAGAATGTACGCACTCCCAGGGCTTTTCTCACCGGCCCCACACTCTTGAGTGCCGGACTGAAAAATGGAGCGTGGAGATAACACATCCCGCTCTCGCTCAGCGACCTGTCGAGCCGTGAGAGATCGGCGGTGAACTTTACGCCATGCTGTTCGAGTACATTCGACGCTCCCGACACCGAGCTCGCTCCATAATTACCGTGTTTGACCACTTTGCGCCCTGTACCGGCTACCACAAAGCATGATGCCGTCGAGATATTGAATGTGTTTTTGCCGTCGCCGCCAGTGCCGACAATATCGATGGCTTTGACATCGCCGAAGTCTACGGGATTGCGACGCTCCAGTATCGCGTCGCGAAAGCCGGTCAGCTCGTCAAGAGTGATGGCACGCATGAGAAAGACTGTCATGAACGCCGAGAGTTGGGCGTCGTTGTAACGTCCGTCGGCTATGTTGAGCAGTACCTGATGAGACTCCTCGCGTGAGAGGCTCTTGTGCTCAAACATTTTATATAATAGATTTTTCATTGTCAGATTCTTAATAGGTTGAAGCTCCGGGAGCTGTCTTTAAGCCTTGAGCCAGTTGGAGAAAATGGTGAGACCCTCGGGCGTGAGCACCGACTCGGGGTGAAACTGCACTCCGCGCACATCAAGCGTCCTGTGGCGCATGGCCATGATCTCTCCGTCGGGGCTGAGGGCTGTCACCTCAAGACATTCGGGTAACCCTTCGCGATCAACAACCCATGAATGGTAGCGGCCAACATCGATATGCTCGGGCAGTCCGGCGAAAATATAGTCAGGCTTGACGATCGTAATTTCTGACTTGATGCCGTGGTAGACCTCTGGCAGATTGCGCAGGCGCGCTCCAAAGCGTTCACCGATCGCCTGATGGCCCAGACACACTCCGAGTATCGGTTTTGTGTCGGCATAGCGCTCGAGCAACTCCGGGAGTATTCCGGCCTCGGAGGGGATACCGGGCCCGGGAGAGACGATGATTTTGTCGTAGGCCGCCACTTCGTCGAGAGTGATGCGGTCGTTGCGATACACCTCAGGCACCTCTCCGAGCGAACGCAGTGCATGAACTATATTGTAGGTGAACGAGTCGTAGTTGTCGAGAATGAGAAGTTTCATAATCAGATGCCTTAGAGTGATTTACTTACCGAATGTCTCGGCGTAGGACAGGGCGTTGACCAGAGCCCCGAGTTTATTGTTGGTCTCCTGGAGCTCGTTTTCAGGCACCGATCTCGCCACTATGCCCGCGCCTGCCTGAAAGTAGAGGCTGTTGGCATGGCTGAGAAACGATCTGATCGTTATGGCCTGGTTGAGGTCTCCGTTAAAACCTATGAAACCGATACATCCGCCGTAGGTCATGCGCGAGTGAGGCTCGATCTCGTCGATCAGTTGCATGGCTCTGACTTTGGGCGCGCCGCTGAGAGTGCCTGCCGGAAATGTGTCGGCAAACAGGCGGTAGACATCAGTACCCTCGGGCAACTGACACTTCACGCGCGAAACCATGTGTATGACGTGAGAATAATATTGTATCTGTTTCAGAAATTCGATAGACACTTTGCCCCCGCTGCGGCTCAGGTCATTGCGTGCAAGATCGACGAGCATGATGTGTTCGGCGTTCTCCTTTTGGTCATCGAGCAGGGCGCTTGCCAGCTGACGGTCGAGAGTATCGTCGCCGGTGCGTCTGAAGGTGCCGGCAATGGGGTCGATATAGGCTGTATCGCCGTTGACTCTCAGATGGGTCTCGGGCGAGGAGCCGAATATGCGGAAGTCGCTGAAATCAAAGTAGAACAGATAAGGCGAAGGATTGACACATCTCAGGGCGCGATAGACGTTAAACTCGTCGCCCGTAAATCTCTGCTCAAACCGACGGGAGAGCACTATCTGGAACACATCTCCACGCAGGGCGTGACTGATGCCGCGTCTGACCATCTCCTTGTATTCTTCATCGGTGATGCTCGAGGTCGGGGCCGAGGTCAGGGCGAAAGAATATTGCGCGACATTATTGTTGTGGATTACACTGATGATCTCATTGATAGCTGACTCCTGTCCGGGCATGGTGTGCTCAAACACTGTCATCTGATTTCTGAAGTGATTGATCCTGATGATAAACCTGTAAAGGATATATTTCATGTCGGGCACCGAGGCGAAACATGCCTCTTTGGGCCGGATGTTCACGCTCTCGAAGTAGCGCACCGCATCGTAAGCCGTGTAGCCAAACAGTCCGTCGGAGGTGCCATCGCTCTCACCGGTTATCTCAAACGATTCCACGTAGTCCTTGAGTTCCTTCACTACATCGGTGTCTTTAGTTATCGGTATCTCCCGGTCAGAGCCGTCGGGATACTCCAGCCTGACTATGCCGTTGTTGACTGTGAAACTCCCGATCGGATCTACTCCGATGTAGCTCACCGAGTTTTGAGAGGTGTGATAGTCGGAGCTCTCGAGTAGAGCCGACTGGGGATAGAGGTCTCTGATCTTGAGGTAGATGCCCACCGGGGTCTCGAGATCGGCCGGGATTATGCGCGAATTGACGTTAAGTATATGTCGTGACATGTTGCAGTTGGTTTTAGAGGTTTTACAGGCGCGGCTCATGCTTTATCGACAAGTTCCCTGATATAGGTCTCCATATCCTTGTCTCCACGGCCCGAGAGGTTTAAGACCACGGTGTCGTCTGCACGGAACTTCTTGACATCGAGCACACCCAGGGCGTGGGCCGACTCGAGAGCCGGGATGATACCTTCGGTGCGTGTCAGACGCATGGCGGCCTCGAGAGCCTGACTGTCGGTGATGGCCAGGACTTCACTCCGGCCGGTCGATGCCAGATAGGAGTGCAGGGGGCCTACACCCGGATAGTCGAGACCTGCCGAGATCGAGTAGGGCTCGATGATCTGTCCGTCGTCGGTCTGCATCACCATTGTGCGTGAGCCGTGGATGATCCCCTCCGTGCCGATTTTCATGGTGGCGGCGGTCTTGTCGGTGTCTATGCCGAGACCGGCGGCTTCGGCCGCTATCAGTCTGACCGACGGCTCGTTGATAAAGTGGTAGAACGCTCCCGCTGCATTGCTGCCGCCACCGATACACGCTATGACGTAGTCGGGCAGTTCGGAGCCGGTCTGAGCCAGCAGTTGCGAGCGTATCTCGCGTGAGATCACCGACTGGAAATAGGCCACCATCTCGGGGTAGGGGTGAGGGCCTACCGTCGAGCCGATCACATAGAAGCTCTCGGGGTTGCAACACCAGTAACGTATAGCCTCGTTGGTGGCATCCTTAAGGGTCTTGTTGCCGCTCTCGACTGCCTCGACCGTGGCACCGAGCATGCGCATGCGGTCAACGTTGGGTTTCTGACGGGCCACATCGGTCGCTCCCATGAATACGATACATTCCATCCCCATGAGCGCACAGGCGGTGGCTGTGGCCACTCCGTGTTGTCCGGCTCCGGTCTCGGCGATGATGCGGTTTTTGCCCATACGTTTGGCAAGCAACACCGAGGCCAGGGCATTATTGATTTTGTGTGCGCCTGTGTGGTTGAGGTCTTCACGCTTGAGGTAGATATTCGTGCCGTAGAGGTCGCTCAGGCGGTCGGCCCGGTAGAGTGGCGAGGGCCGGCCTACATAGTCGCGCAACAGTCGGTCGAGCTCGCGGTTAAACTCTTCGTCGCCGGCATAGCGGTAAAATGCTTCCTTGAGGTTCTCGATATTGGAGTGGAGTATCTCGGGGATATAAGCTCCGCCGAAGTGTCCGTAGTAGCCGTCGTTGTCTACCGGAAGTAGTGAATGGAATGTATTCATTTTTATGATGATGTTTTTTCAAATTCAATAAAAAAAAGCCATCGAAACAGTTTCCGATGGCCTAAGCGATATTTTAACCGTGATGAGATTGATCCGTGTCGTGAAGAATTAATTTCCATATACACCTCATTGCCATCGATAATTATCACCGATGCGCCACCAATATTTGTTATTAAAGGATGAGGTATTCATTAAATTGCTTGATTTTGCGACAAAATTATATCGTTTATCTGAAATAACCAAATATTTTGTAAAATAGTTTTTGTTTTATGATGAAATTTCAATTTCAGTTGCTGACTGGAGATGCTGTGCTACATTATCTCACCTTTCAGCGGTGTAGGTGATACTAATTTTGCAACTGTAAAGATTAATTTTTTAAGGATTACCAATGAATACACCGAAATCAACCAAGATGGCCATGCCTGTCTCCAAAAACTATTTCAAGTCGCTCCGTCTCCGTGTCACTGAAATTGTCGAGTCGATCTGCGACTTCCGTAATGACGAATGGATAGAGTTTGTCATGAGTATGATAACCGATTATATCAACGGGGAGTCAGACGCTTTCTTTATCAGCGGGAGAGCGTGTGTGGAGTGTGAAGTGATATGCCTGGCTCTCAAGGCCGAGATAGATAAAGCAATGGAGCGATCGCGACGTGCGCGGGAGCGTGCCGCACGACGTCGACAAGAGAAGGCTCCCTGTCGTGAGGATCACTCTCGGTCGGTTGATGAGCCCGTCGTCGTAATAGGGTCAGAGTCTGATAAGACGCAGAGGGAGAGTGGCGACACAGAGGAGAAATCTGCTTACGGCCCGGGGAGTGGTTACGGGGCGGGAGGGGTGTCAGATGACGACCTTTCAGACAAATCCCCTGAAATCTGAAAAATCATTAAAACGTCACGTAATCACTGCAAAAAATCTTACCTTTGTAAAACGGTAGCACACGTGTGGCTCAATGCCGATGCCCGCAGTGGATCTCGCTGCCTGACTGTTCATGATAACAAAAGTAAGAATTTTAGTAACCAATATAATAGCCCTCTTCACGACCGTTGCCGCCTCGGCCCAGATCAATACCGATCAGGTGATGAGGATCGGACAAAACAATCTGGCGCTTGAGGACTATGTGCTCTCGATACAGTATTTCAACCAGGTGATCGATGTGAAGCCTCATCTGGCTCGCCCTTATTTTCTCAGGGCCGTGGCCAAGCTCAATCTCGATGACTTCCTGGGAGCCGAGGCCGACGCTACCCTTGCGCTCGACCGCAACCCTTTTCTGGTCGATGCCTGGGAGGTCAGAGGTGTGGCACGCCAGAACATGGGTCGCAACCGTTCTGCTATCGACGATTACAACCATGCTCTGGAGCTCCTGCCCGACAATCGCGGACTGCTCTATAACAAGGCGATGGCCCAGCAGGAGATCAACGACCTTGAAGGAGCCGGCGAGACTTATGAGATCTTGCTCAGACGATTTCCCCGTTTTGACGGCGGTTATATAGGACGTGCTCGGCTTCTGCTTGCCGAGAAAGACACTGTCGCGGCTCTCGCCGATATAGAGAAAGCACTGTCGATCAACAAAAACGCGATTAACGGCTATATACTGCGCGCTGATGTGGCCATAGGTCAGTCAAAGGATTATGCGGCAGCTCTGCGCGACATGGATACGGCTATCAAACTCCTTCCGCGTCAGCCGGGACTCTTTGTCAACCGTGCTTATCTGCGATATATGACCGACGATTTTAATGGTGCTTTCGCCGATTACGACTATGCTCTCCAGCTCGATCCTGACAATCAGGCGGCACTCTTCAACCGCGGTCTGCTACGCTCGGAAGTGCATGACACCAATAAGGCTATCGAGGACTTTACCGGTGTACTCGGGCTGAATCCCGACGATTATAAAGCGCTCTACAACCGTGCGATGTTGCTGGCCGAGATAGGTGATTACACCACCGCTATCGCCGACATCAACCGTGTCATCGAGGCGTTTCCCGACTTTGCCGCCGCTTATTTCATGCGCTATGACATCCTCAGGCGCAAAGGTGATATGGCGGCCGCCAAGCGCGACTATGACCGCTCTATGGATCTTGCCAAGACCGACCTTCCGCTCACCCCCATGCTCGATGCTCCCTCGGGTGAAACGGCCGACTCCACCGCTCAGGCCGAGGCTGCCGATGCTCCTGTCACGCTCAGTCAGGAGCAGGTCAAGCGTCGCTTCTCGTCGCTCACTACCGTCAGCGGTAATTCCTCGCCCGAACAGATATACAACAGCAAGAGCATCAGAGGTCGTGTGCAGGAGCACAACGTGAATATCGAGCCCGAACCGATTTTTGTGGTCACTTATTACACGTCACCTACCGAGCTCAAGATGAGCGGAGACTATCTGCGCGAGGTCGACGACATCAATGCCACACGTACCCTGCGTTTCCTTCTCCAGGTGACCAATCATGAGCCCACACTTTCCGATGAAGACCGGGCTACCACTCATTTCAACTCGATCAAGTACTATGACTCCTATATAGCCGGACACACTCCCCGCGCGATCGACTATTTCGGACGAGCTATGGATTATATGACACTCCGCGATTACGACAGGGCTATCATAGATCTCGACAAGGCTATCTCACTCACCCCCGATTTCACCCTCGCCTATCTCGTGAGGGCCAACGCTCGCTTCCTGGCCTCGCAGGTGTCGGCGCGTATCGCTCAGGGGAGCGACCGCGATGGCGACGCTCCCGCGCTCGTCCCCGGTTACAATCCTGCCCGTGTTGCTATCGCCGATCTCGACTCGGTGATCAGACTCTCTCCCTCGATGCCTGTGGCCTACTACAATAAAGGCGTGATACTGATTCAGATGGGCGACCTCACCTCGGCTCTGCAGTGTTTCAACAAGGCACTCGAGCTGCGCCCCGACTTTGGAGAAGCCTACTATAACCGTGGGTACATCTACCTCTCGCTGGGCAACCGCGACGCTGCCTTCAACGACCTCTCGCGGGCCGGAAGTCTCGGAGTAGTACCATCCTACAACCTCCTCAAACGCATGTCAACCCGATAGGTTGAGACCGCTTTACACAATAAAGCGGTTGCATTACACGTTATTCCTTCAATCATTTTCAATCTTTCGACCATCATCATTCATCCATGAGACTCTCACATATTGCTTCACTGATGCTCCTTGGCGTCACTTTGTTTTCATGTAAGACCCATAGAAATTCACTCACTTATTTTGAGGATATAATACCTGTCGACAGTGTCGTAATGCCTGCCGGCAAATACAATCTCCGTATAGTGCCCGATGATAAACTGCTCATTACAGTGCAATCGTCGACACCTGAGGTCGCCCTTCTCTATAATTCCGCCACTCCCAACTATTCGTCGGTATCGTCAGTGCCCTCGCTGCCGACCTATATAGTCAATTCCAACGGAGACATCAAGTTTCCCGAGCTCGGCGAGATACATGTGGCCGGCCTCACAACCATGGAGATAGCTGATAAGATCAGGGGATTGGTGAGCAAATTTATCAAGGATCCTCGTGTCGACGTGCAACTCATCAATTTCCGCGTCAGTGTGGTGGGAGAAGTGAATACTCCCCGCGAGATTGCCGTGGACCGCGAGCGTTTCAGTGTAATCGACGCGCTTGCCGCCGCCGGCGACCTGACCCCCTACGGCGACCGCGAGCGATTGGTGCTCTTTCGCGAGACCGACGGTAAGCTCGAGAAACATACTATCAATCTCAATAGTTCAGAGATACTCACTTCGCCCTATTTCTACCTCAAGCAGAACGATGTGCTCTACGTTGTGCCCAACAACATCATACAGGACAACTCGCGGGTGAACCAGAATAATTCCTATAAGCTCCAGGTGCTCTCGACGCTTGTAGGCACTGCCTCGGTAATCGCTTCGCTCATCATAGCACTTACGTTAAGATAACATTTCGCTAAAATCCCGATCACACACTATATAATATATTCTTCTGTCCTATGGCCGGCTCAGTTCCTGCTCAGCGCGTAGCGGTGAGAAATGATAATTTTGACTATAAGAAATTTTTGCGGCTCTGTCTCGACCGCTGGTGGTGGTTTGCCATCTCTTTTTGCGTGGTGGCTGTTATAGTGTTTGGTTTTATCAAACTTAATCCTCAGCCTGAGACCATCAAGGGAAGTGTGCTGATCGCCTCCAACTCATCTGACACTAAGTCGTCTCTGCTGAAGCAGTTTGATGTCTCGTCGGTGTTGGGTGGCACCGGCTCGGTTGAGAGCGAGGTAGCTATCATGTCGTCTCACGAGGTCATGATGATGACCGTCAGGCAGCTTCAGCTCAACTGCAAGTATACGGTGAAGAAGGGCCTCTTCAAGACTTATGAACCGTGGGGCGACGAGCCTGTGAGACTCGATTATGATCAGGCCATGGCCGATACGCTGTCGGCTGCGCTGATGTTTAAGTTGAAGCTCCATGCCGATAATACGGCCGATGTGACCATGAAGTGTGCCAAGGATAAGTTCCTGGATGAGAAGAACGTGAAACTTCCGGCGACTTTTGACACTCCCTACGGAAAGTTTGCTCTGGCTCCGACTGAATATTTTGACAGTTTTTTTGCCAAGCGTAAATCACTCGAGGAGAATATAGTGTTGAGTAATTACAGCGCTTCCGCCGAGTCTTTCCAGAAAGCCATAGTTGTCGCTCCTTACAGCAAGAAGGTCAATCTGGTAAATATATCCTTCAAGACTTTCAATGTAAATTATGGTGTCGATGTGCTCACCGCTCTGGTGGAGAATTATAATAAGCTCGGTATCGAAAATCAGCGCGAGAAGGGTCTGCGCACTATCAAATTTATCGATGAGCGTATTGCCGAGCTCTCCGACGATCTCTCAGACAAGGAGGCTCAGATAGAGTCCTTTACCAGCGGTAAGCTCGTAGGCAACGTTGAGGCCGATGCCAAGCGCTCGTTTGAGCGTTCGTCCAAATTGCAGGATGCGCTGGTCAACGCCGAGACCGAGTATCAGGTCATGCAGATGATCAGCCGTTTTATAAGCGATCCCGCCAACAGATTTGAGATGCTGCCGTCGGTAGGCGAGACTCAGTCGAAGGCGCTCGCCGGAAGTATCGAGAAATACAACACCGAGATACTCCAACGCGTCAATATGCTCAAGAATGCAAGCCCTGATAATATCTCGGTGAAAAATCTCGAGGATAATCTCGATGCTCTGCGTAACAATATAGAGCTCTCGCTCAGCAAGGCTCTGGAGGCTGCCGGAGTGAGACTGCAATCTCTGCGTTCACAGGCCTATCAGGCACGCAGCAAGGAGCTTGATCTTCCCGAGACCCAGAGAGAGTATCTCGTGCTCAAGCGTAATCAGGGCATACAGGAGAAACTCTATCTCTATCTGTTGCAGCAACGCGAGGAGAAGGCTATGAGTGTGGCCAATGTCACTCCTTCGGCTCAGGTGATCGATCAGATTTATGTGACGGCCTACGCCGCCAAGAGGAGTAAGAAGGTCTACGCACTGTTGGTGTTGATTATCGGTTTCGGAATACCGGCCGTCATTATCTTCTTCATTGACCGTATGCGTCGCACTGTCGACTCGGCTAAGGAGGTGAAACTTCTCACCTCGCTTCCGATGCTTGCAAGTGTTGGCGCCGAGAAGGTTGACGACCAGGCTTCGCTCTGGGCTCGACCGGTGCAGGCAAATCTCGGGTTTATACTCGGCGCTTCGGGCGGTAACACTGTTATGGTTACCTCGATGGGGCACGACGAGGCTCGTGGAAAGATAGCGGCTGCCATTGCGCGCCAATTTGCATCGCAAGGCGACAAGACCCTTCTTCTTCAGGCTGATATGAATCACGAGGAGGCTCTCGGCTTAGGTGTCAGATCGCGTGGAGGCGTCGCCGAATATGTTGCCGGCAGGGTTTCGCTTGACGATATTGTCACTCAGGTGCCCTCGGTGGCCGGGCTGTCGGTGATCACCGGGACTGCCGATGGTGTTTCAGCCGTTCAGTCGTTGAATATCATTGCTTCTCCTAAGTTTAAGAAGCTCTTGGATAAAGTAAAGGTTGACTATGATGTAGTGGTGATCGACGCTCCGGCGATAGGAGAGATCGGATACGAGACAGCTGTCATTGCAGCCGACAGTTCGGTAGTGGTGCTTGTCGCAACTGAGGGTGTGACCCGGATCGACGATCTCGAACGACTGAGGGAACTCAATTCCACAGGCATTTATCATAATCTGTCGGTTGTGTACACCGAGGCATGATAAAAATGTATCATCAGCTCAAATTATAAACGCTCTCCAGGCTCCGGGGCTTTGCCCCGGATCGTTAATGCTTCATAGCTGTCAATGAATCAGATCTTAGTCGCTCTAACGCTTTTTTCCTCCATAGGTTTCTTCAATTATCATGACATGATCTCTCAACCTGTGGCTAAAGCGGCTATGTATGTGTGTATTCTTGTGTCGATGGCTATGGGGATCACCGAGAGAAACTCGTCACTCAAGGATGTGTATTATCCGCGAGGCCTTTATTTTGCCGTGCTGGCCTGTATAGTGTTCTCAATGTTGATGGCTGATTTGTTTAACGGTCAGTCTTTGGGTGTGACTGTAAAGATCACCATGATGATATTGTTACCCTATACCTATTTTTACGCATTGATGAGGCAGAGGGTGGCCGCGAGCAAGATTATCAGACTTTTTATCTGTTATATACTTTGCTCCACGGTGGTGTTTTTCTGTAACTTATATACTTATCCAAACAATATTTTCGGAGAACCTCTCGGCGAGGACTTTACGCGCGGTATTATCAGAATACCGCTTGTCGGAGGCGAGATTTTTGTATTGCTCCTGTTTTACGGTATAGACCGGTGGAATGATTTCCGTCAGAAAAAATGGTGGCTGATAATCGCCCTGTGTTGTGTGATGATAGTTCTCTCGGTCACACGTCAGCTTATAGGTGTATCGTTTTTTATCGGGCTGATCATGTTGCTCAGACATTACTCCATTTTACACAAAATAGTAATTGTCGCTGTCGTGACCGCAGCGGTGGCTGTTGTGGTACCACGTCTCCCGATGTATAAATCAATGATGGAGCTCACTGAGATGCAGGCTGAGAGACATTCCGACAGCAAGGAGGATATTCGCTTGCAGGCCTGGCGTTTTTACACTTATGAGTCGTGGGATAATCCTGTGGAGATGATCTTTGGCCACGGAGTTTACTCAACGGCCGGAGACTCGGAATGGGGTAACCGCATGGAAGCCGAGACCGATGTCAACAAGTGTCTGCTCTATGACGTTGGCTGGGCAGGATTTATCTACTATTTTGGTCTGTTAGGTGCCGGATTTCTGATGGCCCTGTTTATCGTCACGGTGAGACAATGTTTCCGTTATCGATCGAAGGAATATCTTGGCTATTGGTTTATATTCCTGATATTGACGTCGGTAGCCTCGGCTCCAATACTGTTTTTTTATCAGGTGATAGTTGTCTCGCTATGTCTATACCTGGCTTATTGTCCCGAGGATGACGTGCATTATGACAGCGAGTTCTACTATGACCCTTCGGGGGCTCTGAATGTTTAAAAAAATATAATCCTCCTTGAGCGAAGGGCGTGAGTTTGTTATGATGAATATCAGGTATATTTTTGTGAACGCTCCTCGCTGAGGTTATTTTGTGTGATTATCAATTCTCGATTACTATGTTACGCCTGCTCTCTATATTGCTGGTACTGCTCTGTTCAGTGCCGCCGGCCGATAGTGCCACCCGCAAGAAACGCACGAAAAAGTCGACCAAGACAACCGCTAAGGTAGTGAAGACCCGGCCGACAGCCACGCCTCGCACCTCGGGCCCCTGGATAGTGAGGCCCGACGGCACTCCGGCACCCGACGGTCTCGACGGACGTAACATTGCCCTGTGGGCGAGCCACGGACGTTATTACGACAGCAATGAGCAGCGTTGGACGTGGCAGCGTTCGCGGTTGCTTGGTACTGTGGAGGATCTTTATACTCTTAGCTATGTCTATCCTCTGCTGGCACCGATGCTTGAAAATGCAGGCGCGACGGTGATAATGCCGCGCGAGAGAGATACCTCGGAGATAGAGGTGGTCATCGATGGTGACGGCTCGACTCCCGGTGGTAGCGGATATGCCGAGACCAATGGCCGCAATGCCTGGTCGACAGCCGAGGGTCACGGGGGATTTCGTCTGCCGGCCGCAGGTATTGTCAATGAAACCAATCCGTTCAGAAACGGGTCATTGCGTCAGGTCTCGACTGTCAAGGATCCGGCCAAGGCATCGTCGGCCGTCTGGACTGTCGATATGCCCGAGAGGGGAGAGTATGCCGTCTATGTGAGTTATGCTTCGTTGCCCAAGAGCGCGACCGACGCGCTCTATCGTGTGACGTCGATGCGCGGCACTGAGGAGATCCATGTCAATCAGACTATGGCCGGAGGCACCTGGGTGTATCTCGGTACCTATCCGCTCGACAAGGGTAAGACCCCCGTGGTGGAGTTGCTCAATGTCACCGACGGCCCTGAGGGGACTGTCGTGACTGCCGATGCGGTAAAGATAGGTGGAGGCAACGGCACGGTAGCGCGAGGCGACAGCAGCGAGAAAACCGTCAGCGGTTATCCGCGGTTCACCGAGGGGGCCCGTTACTGGCTTCAATATGCCGGTTTCCCCAAGAGTGTCTGGTCGGTCTCGGATGGAAACAGCGACTACGAGGATGACCTTAAATCGCGCGGTGCATGGGTGAACTATATGGCCGGAGGGTCTAAAACGCTCCCGGGCTTTGATGGTCTGGGAGTGCCGGTCGATCTTAGTTTCGCTCTTCATTCCGACGCCGGAGTGACCTCCGATGCTACCTCGACTATCGGTACTTTGCCTATCGTGTCGACCTCAGGTGGAACTTTAGGCGACGGGCGCAGTCGCAAGACATCCCAACAGCTCGCCACGACTGTCACCGATCAGATAGTCGACGATATACGCTACACCTTTGATCCCGGATGGAACCGGCGCAAGCTTCGCGACAAGGCCTATCATGAGGCCCGTGAGCCGTTGGTGCCCGCCATGCTTCTGGAGTTGCTGAGCCACCAGAATTATGCCGATATGACCAAGGGACTTGATCCCGGTTTCCGTTTCCTCGTCAGCCGTTCGATATATAAAGGTATCCTGAAATATCTCCATCAGGTCTCGGGGACTCCATACGTGGTGACTCCGTTGCCGGTCAATTCATTTGTCATAGCGTCGACGTCAACTCCCGGAGAATACCGGCTCTCGTGGCTTCCGACGGCCGACAGGCTCGAGCCTTCGGCCAAGGCTGAATATTATATCGTGTATGAGCGTATTGACGACGGTGCTTTTACCGAGCTTGCCATTATCGACGACCCGACTATCACGGTCACTCCCGAGACAGGGCGTATCTACAGCTATCGCATAGTAGCTGCCAACAAGGGGGGTATCAGCTTCCCGTCGGAGACGCTGGCTCTCTGTGACATGGGAGAGAAGTCGCGCGGAGAGATCGAGATAGTCAATGGTTTCACTCGTGTGTCGGGCCCGGCCGAAGTTTATTCTGACGATCATGCCGGCTTTGATTATGAGGAGGATATGGGTGTACCTTATATCAGTGACATACATTTCACGGGGGCACAGACCGAGTTCCGCCGGTCGACCCCCTGGATCAACAACGATGCTCCCGGTCATGGAGCGAGCCGTGCCAATCATGAGACGAGTGTCATCGCCGGCAATACCTTTGACTTTGTCTATGTGCATGGACAGGCTGTGAGGGATGCGGGCTACTCGTTTGTATCGTCGAGTCTCGCGGGGTTTGTGACATCTGATTCAGAGCCGCGCATAGTCGACCTGATACTCGGCAAGCAGCGTGAGATACTCTCATCGACATCCCCTGAATCCAATACGCGTTTCAAGGCTTTCACTCCGGAACTTCGCGAGCGGCTGACGTCGCTTGCCTCGTCGGGCACGGCCCTGCTGGTGAGCGGCAGTTATATAGGCAGCGATCTCTTTGACAATCCTTACAGTCAGGCCTCGATCGCCGAGGCTGACCGTCGTTTTGGCCACGAGGTGCTCGGCATAGACTGGCGACAGGCCAAGGCTACGATTACGGGTAAGGTTAAAGAGGTGGCATGCCGGTTTGCCCCGCTGAGCGGCAATCTCTCGTTTAAGTTCAATCAGGAACTTTCGTCAGACTGTTATGCCGTCGAGTCGCCTGAGACTTTCGGGCCGTCGAGCAGTCGCTCGGGAGCTGTCTTCCTGAGATATACCGAGAATGACTATGCGGCAGCGACAGCCTATGTCGGAGACAGCCACAGGGCTATCGCTATGGGATTTCCGTTTGAGACCATTCTGGATCCCTCGAAGCGCTCGCGACTGATGGGGCAGATGCTTGACTTTCTGAGTCAACGGGGCTCGCTTGCTTCGGCCGATTTCAAGGTGATAGTCGGCAATCTGATAGCCCAGCAGCCACCGAGTCTGCCACCGGTCACCGAAGGCTGGGATATATCCATGTCTCCGACCCAGGCACAGGCCTATCTGCGCGAGGGAGAGTCATCGCTCAATTATGAGGAGCGACGCCAGCGCCGTCGCCGCAGCTGAGAGTTTTTGAAGCAGCAGTAGGGCTTTAAGAGCTTCTCCCGTTTAAGAGCTTGCCCTATTAATACTTGTTCAGTTTAAAGGAGCAGTTCGGAGAGTGGACGTTTGGGCACATGGTGGATACCGTCGGCTGTGCGATAATATCTGAAGTCGGCATCCTCGGCACCCGACATCTCTTCGAGGACAACCTGTTCGGCAGGATAGCCGAGCGCGAGCACATAGCGCGGCTGATAGCGGCTGTCGAGGCCGAGAGTCCCGCTGACCTTGTCGCGGTTGAAAGCCTTGATTATACATGAGGCGATACCCAATGTGCGTGCTCCGAGGGTTATAGCCTGGAGCTGGAGGCCGTCATCACACAGACAGTCTGAGCCATAACGGGTGTCGAGACACTGCACCAGATAGGCCACAGGTCGCTCGGAGGGTTCCGGGCCGTCCCACCAGGTGAAGTAACCGGCCCATTTGAGAGCTCCGTAGAGAGTGGAACAGGTCTCGGGGTCGCTGACAATCTTATATCTGAGTGGCTGGGCATTGCGGCCTGAGGCACAGAAGCGTGTCAGATCAACCAACTGAGAGAGAGTCTCCCGGGTGACGGGGCGTGAGCTGTCAAAGCGTCTCACCGAGCGGTCGCTTCGAAGCAATGATGCAAAGTCGTTGAAATCCATTTAGAGTGTGTTTACTTTTAAACCAAATTAATAAGTGAAGAGAGTGTATTATAATTTTTGATTTCATCACAAAGGATCTTTTGGGAGCTTTTTCAAAGTTTCATCAGTCGCAATGCCCGCATTGCTCCTTCTTCAATTTTGAAAAATCACTCCAAAATCTCTCTTTGTGCTAAAATCATTTAAAAGTAAATACACTCTTAGAAATATTTAATTCACTACATTCTAAAAATCATCGGTCGTCGGATCATTTAGAGATGGTGAGCGAGTCGATCAGCTCAAGCTGCCCGGGAGTAAAGACCGGTGCATCGACAGCCTTGACACTGTCTTCAAGCTGGGCCACACTGCTTGCTCCTACTATCACGCTTGTCACCTCTTTATGAGACAACACCCATGAGAGAGCCATCTGGGCAAGAGACTGACTGCGGGATCGAGCTATTTCATCAAGACGGCGCAGACGCTCTATCATGTCGCCCTGAAGAGCCGAAGCACTGAGATGCCACCCCGAGGCGATGCGCGAGTCGGCCGGTATGCCGTCGAGATAGCGCGAGGTGAGCAGCCCCTGGGCAAGGGGCGAGAAGGCTATAAATCCTGCACCGGAAGCCTCGGCCCTGGCCAGCAGACCGGCGGTCTCGACCTCGCGGTCGAGCATGTTGAAGCGGCCTTGATAGATCAGACAGGGCACATCTCGTTGCGACAGATAGGCGTAGGCTTTGTCGGCGGCCTCGGCCGGCCATCTCGAGATGCCGATATAGAGAGCTTTGCCTCGTTTCACTATGTCGACGAGAGCCTGAAGAGTCTCTTCTAGAGGGGTATCGGGATCGTATCGGTGGGAGTAAAAAAGATCGACATAGTCGAGATTCATGCGTCGCAGACTCTGATCGAGCGAAGCCATGAGATATTTACGGGAGCCATGGTCGCCGTATGGGCCGGGCCACATGTCATAGCCTGCTTTGGTGGCGATGAAAAGCTGGTCGCGATAGGGCGCGAAAGAGTGCTCCATCACCCGACCGAAAGTCTCCTCGGCGCTGCCGTAAGACGGGCCGTAGTTGTTGGCGAGGTCAAAGTGGACTATGCCGAGATCAAAAGCCTTGTGAAGTATCTCGCGAGAACGGGCAAAAGGCACAGTGTCGCCGAAATTCTGCCACAGACCCAGCGAAATCTCGGGCAGGAGCACTCCTGAGTGTCCTGACCGACGATATTTCATGGTTTCGTAGCGGTTGTCAGCAGCGGTGTATGGTTTGTCGTTAATCATAGTCAATGTGAATTTGATCGTTTTATGACATGCTGTCGAAGTAATTGCAAAGATACAGATTTGAATTGAATAATAAAACGGGTTGATTGTATTTGGATGTTTAGGAATGAACAATATAGGAAACTTAATATGAAATTGTACTAATAAAGGTGTAAAATATGATATTGTACCTAATATAGTACAAAATATATAAATGTACTATATATAGTCTAAAATGTGATAGTGTACTTTCAGTAGTACAAAGTAAAAATATGTACTATTAAAGGTAAAAATTGAGAAAATGTACTGTAGATAGTATAAAACGTAAAAATGTACTGAGTGTGGTTTAGTTTTAAAAAATGTTCCGAGTAAGGAACAATTTTATTATCTTTGCAAATAAATCAGAATTATGGACATTTTAAGAAGAAGATATAAGAAACTGTTGTCAGATGTAAAGACTGATACTCACAGGTTTCTGTTCTATGAAATAGATTGGAATCAACCGCTTATAGGAATAAGGGGACAACGCGGAGTTGGCAAGACGACCTTGATGTTCCAGCGGATAAAGGAGACAGATCCCACCGGGGAAACGTCATTTTATGCTTCTCTCGACAGCCTATGGATTGCCGAGAACAGTCTGATAGAATTTGCCGAGAAACTTGTAGAGCAGGGGGTAAAACATCTCTATCTTGACGAGGTGCACAGACTGCCTGAATGGGAGAGGCAGATTAAAAATCTATGTGACTTGTATCCCGAATTGCACATAGTCTTCACGAGTTCGTCGCTGCTTGTGGTCGATCACTCGATCGGCGACCTGTCGAGACGTGCCTCCATGTATGATCTTCCCGGATTATCATTCAGGGAGTTCCTGATGTTTGAAGGCGTTTCTCCCGGCGAAAGACTGACACTTGCCGACATACTCTATTCCCACGAGACCATAGCCGCGTCGATCGCCTCGTCGGTTGACGTACTCGCTTATTTCAAGAAGTACATGTCGAGAGGTTATTATCCTTTTTACAGGTCTATGGGGCTTGAAGACTACTATGGACGCCTGGATCAGACAGTCAATACCGTCATCAATTACGACATCCCGTCGGTGGAGGTGAGGATTGACTACGAGACGCTGATCAAGGCCAAGAGGCTTGTCGGTATCATAGCCGGCTCGCAACCCTATCAGCCCAATATGAGCACCCTTGCCGGACTGATGGGCACAAACAGAAACCAGCTCCTGAAAATCTTTGATCTGCTTGACAGGGCCGGTGTGATCAGACAGGTGTTTTCTGCAACTATCAGTCCCAAGAGTCTCGGTAAACCCCAGAAGATACTGCTTGACAACTCGTCGCTCATGTGTGCTTTAGGTTCGCCAAAAGTAGGAGCGGAGAGAGAATGTACGTTCGCATCATTCCTGAGTGTGAACCATCGGGTAGGTTATGCTAAAGCCGGCGACTTTATTGTCGATAACCGGTATCTGTTTGAGATCGGAGGCAAGAGCAAAGGCTTTTCACAGATAAAGGATATACCCGACAGCTTTATAGTGGCCGACGATATCGAGTTTGGCTTAGGTAATAAAATTCCGTTGTGGATTTTCGGTTTTTTATATTGAAGTGACATTTATTATTAAACAGCCTCTTAAAGATGAGAAAGATATTTATAGCATTGATAGCGATACTTTTGACCGGAGGAGCATGTGTTGCACAAGGGAAGAAAGTACGCTCAGCCGGCAGAGCGCAGCAGACAGAGAAGACTCTCGATGAGCGTCTGAAAGAATTAGGCTATGTAGATATTGCCGAACTTAATCCCGAAGTGAAAGTCTCGCTGATGTATGCCCGAGATGACAATTTTACCGGCAAAGTGCTCTATGACGGTATGAGCCGGGCCTGGCTTCATGCCGACGCAGCCAAGAGTGTAGACAAGGCTCAGAAAGCATTGTCGAAGCTGAAGCCCGGATATGCGTTGCTGATTAAAGATGCCGCCCGACCTATGAGCGTGCAGAGGAAAATGTTTAATTCGGTGGTCGGCACGACTGGCGCCAACTATGTGGCCAATCCCGCAAAGGGTGGGGGACTGCACAACTATGGACTCGCTGTCGATGTCACGATCGTGGATGCCGAAGGGAAAGAACTCGATATGGGTACCCCTGTTGATCATCTCGGCCCTGAGGCGAATATCACCCGGGAGGATCAGCTCGTGTCGTCGGGCTATATGACGGCACAGGCCCGTGAGAACCGCCGTCTGCTCAGACGGGTGATGACCGAGGCCGGGTTTATGCCACTGCGCTCTGAGTGGTGGCATTTCAACCGTGTCAGTAAGGCCGAGGCGCGCCAGCGTTACAAGAGGCTTGATTTCTGACGGGCTAAGATCATAGAGCCGGAAATGTTTATTCAGAATAGTCCAAAGTCGGCTATCGAGAAAACACGCAAACCCGGACTCGACACCCTCGTCGAAACAACCGAAGAACTCCACTGCTGCAACCTCCTCGTTAGTACCTACTCACAAGCAGAAATAATCGAGTATAAAAACTTCAAAATTAAAATAGCGAGCATATTTAACAGCTGTAATTAGTATAAAAAAGTGTCTCGCCCTGAAAAGTGGAGACACATATAAGAGTCAACTTTCTCAGGGCGAGACAGATAAGCTGAACAGATCTATTTTTTGTTTACCAGACAAAGTTCATGTCCTCAGAATAGTCTGAATCGGGATCGTTTATTGTCAATTTGGTCGGGAGACCCTTGTCATTTAATACCCAAGTATATTCCTCGACAAAGGATTCTCCATCAAAATATGCTTCATTCTTAATTGGCAGAGAGGAAGTGGCTTTACCCAGCAGTCCCGCGTAATAAGAATACTGCATATCTTCGTCCTCAATTCCAAACATTACCAACATCATGACTCCACCGATATTGTTAATCGGATTGCTTCCATAGGAGATCTTCATTGTTCCACCGTCGGCAGGAGTCATCTTTGAGCTAATGATATTCCCTTTTTCATAGGTGTATTCAACAGTTCCGGTGCCTTCGCTGTTTTTCACTCTGATTTTCTTCAACCGGCTGTCAGAGTTATATTCAAACCAATACTCCTCAACATCACCGTCATCATAGACGCGCTTCCAGTATTTTGAGAAACCTGAATCATTGAGATTGATTGAAATCACACGTTCACCCTCATCATCGATTACTTTCATGATGACATCAGCCTCAGAAGCACGGCTCATACAAGGATAATCAAACGTAACCTTAACATTTCCATCAGTCAGTGCCGAAACAAGACCGTCGCTATTCACGGTCAGGTTTATTCCGCCCACTTGCTGAGGGATGCCGTTGGTGAACACAGCGGCAGGATTAACAGTTGCCGATCCCACCCCGATAGAGGGTTCATCATCGTCATCGCTGCATGACGTAAAATTCATGCAACAGGTAATACCGATTGTCGACACTACCAAAAATTTTAAGAAATTCATGTCTTTAACATGTTTTTTGCGTCCACCAGTCTTAAAAGGACATTTATAAACACAAAGAGGCGCAAGACTGTTATCAAATTCCGTCAATGGGTTCTGGACAACCTCTGCACTGAAAAATGAAAACAACTCACGCCTTGGCTGTATATTGACACATCAGTGCATATATGCAGACCAAAGGGAGCAGTCTATCATTATTCCTCAGTGCAGTCGAATTGTCCAGATTCATTGACAAGGAATAAGCTAAACGCTTCCTATTACTATGTTTAATATGTGCGTCCTATTCAAAAGGACACAGCAAAGGTAGTAATAAAATTCTGATAGACCACTATTCGTGAGCTGTTTTCTGAATATTCTCAGTTTGAAATCAGTTATACACGGAAAGCCGAGTATCTTTCCGTTTGTTAAGGTTATTTAACAAAAACACGTCGTTGAGGATTAAATGAAGGAGTAGTGTACTGAAGTATGAGATCGGGTAAATTAATTTCAGGAGTTACACAACTTTAGAAAGGTTTGATTGCAGTTTTGAGATAAACTTCTTAACTTTGCAAAAATTTGGTAAAACACATTTCGCAAAAGAATGAAAGTATTAAAATTTGGAGGCACATCGGTAGGTTCGGCCGATCGTATCCGCCATGTGGCCGATCTTGTAGGTTCGCGCGGCCGCAACATCATTGTGCTCTCGGCAATGTCGGGAACCACCAACACTCTTGTAGAAATAGCCGGGTATCTTTATAAGCGCAATCTCAACGGAGCCAAGGAGACTATCAATATGCTTGAGTCGAAGTATCTTAAGACTCTTGCATCGCTCTATGACAAGCATGAGAGCCGCGAGCGAGCTCTCAAGGAGGTCAAGGCCTGTTTCAACTATATACGATCATTCACCCAGCGCGAGACATTCAGCGAGATAGAGGAGAAGATCATCCTCGCTCAGGGCGAGATCATGAGCGTGGCCATGATGACTATCCTGCTCAACGAGCGCGGTCTCTATGCCGAGGCGCTTCCGGCTCTCGACTTCATGAAGACCGATGCCAACTCAGAGCCCGATATGCAGCATATACAACTGCATCTCCAGCCTCTGCTCGATAAGTATCAGGATGCCGATATATTTGTGACTCAGGGCTTCATCTGCCGTAATTCGACCGGCGAGATCGACAATCTCCAGCGCGGAGGGTCAGACTATACCGCCTCGCTCATCGGCGCGGCGATCGATGCCGAGGAGATCGAGATCTGGACCGACATAGATGGTATGCACAACAACGATCCCCGCTTTGTGGAGAAGACCAGCCCTGTGGGCGAGCTTCACTATGAGGAGGCAGCCGAGCTGGCTTATTTCGGAGCCAAGATCCTTCATCCTACCTGTGTGCTCCCCGCCAAGGTGAACAATATCCCTGTGCGCCTGCTCAACACCATGGAGCCTGAGGCCCACGGCACACTGATCTATAACAATATCACCGATCCGGCCATCAAGGCAGTGGCCGCCAAGGATAATGTGATAGCCATCAAGATCAAGAGCTCGCGTATGCTCCTGGCCTACGGCTTCCTCACCCGAGTGTTTGAGACATTTGAGAAATACCGCACACCTATCGACATGATAGCCACGAGCGAGGTGGGTGTGTCGCTGACCATCGACTCGGAGCGTTTCCTGCCCGAGATTGTCGACGAGCTCCAGAAGTTTGGCACCGTGACTGTCGACAAGGATATGGTGATTGTGTGTGTGGTCGGAAATATGGACTGGACCAATACCGGCTATGAAGCCCGCGCTGTCGAGGCTCTCTCAGAGATACCCGTGCGCATGATCTCATACGGCGGATCCAACTTCAATATCTCGTTCCTGATACGCAAGGAGGATAAGGTCAAGGCCCTCAATCTCCTGAGCGAAAAACTCTTTAACTGACCGACGATGGCCCGATTTCCGATAGGTGAGTTCAAGGATCTCACCACTCCGTTTTACTTCTATGACCTGGCACTGCTTGACCGCACACTGGCAGAGCTGAACCGCGCATCGCGCGACGACCGCTATCATGTGCATTATGCTATGAAAGCCAATGCCAATCCCGCTATCCTGAGACGCATCCAGGGGGCCGGGCTGGGCATCGATGCCGTGAGCGGCTGGGAGATCAAGGCTGCTCTTGAGGCAGGTTTCAAGGGGAGCCAGATAGTGTTTGCCGGCGTAGGCAAGACCGACAGCGAGATAATCCTGGCCCTCGAGAACGGGGTAGGGTGCTTTAACGTAGAGTCGGTGCCCGAGCTTGAGGTGATCAATGATCTCGCCGAAGGGCTCGGCCTCGTGGCCAAGGTGGCGATACGTGTCAATCCCAATATCGACGCCCACACTCATGCCTATATCACTACCGGCCTTGCCGAAAATAAGTTCGGTATCAATCTCGAGCAACTTCCCGACGTGATAGAGAAAGCCCAGTCGTTGTCAAACATCGCTCTGGAGGGATTGCATTTCCACATCGGGTCGCAGATCACCGAGACCGAGCCTTTCATAATGCTCTGTGAGAGAATCAACGGTTTGCTCGACGAGTGGGAGGCCAAGGAAGTGAAATTCAAGACAATCAATGTGGGAGGCGGTCTCGGTATCGACTATAATGATCCCGACCGTCATCCGATACCTGATTTCGAGGGCTATTTCCGCGCGTTCCGCAATCATCTGAAGCTCCGCGACTATCAGCAGCTGCATTTTGAGCTTGGGCGTTCGGTTGTGGCACAGTGTGGCAGTCTGATCACCCGAGTGATCTATGTCAAGGAGGGAACTACCAAGCGTTTTGCAGTGGTCGACGCCGGATTTACCGATCTGATACGTCCGGCTCTCTATAATGCCCATCATCGTATCGAGAATATCTCCTCGCCCAACAGCGAGCGTCACCATTACGATGTGGTGGGGCCGATCTGCGAGTCGTCGGACTGCTTCGGCAAGGACGAGCTGCTCCCGGCATTGCGTCGCGGTGATTTCCTGGCACTCCGTTCGGCGGGAGCCTACGGCGAGATCATGGCTTCGCAGTATAACTGCCGTCCGTTGCCGTCGTCGTATTTCTCGGAAAAGTAAGAAATTCATAATCTATCACCATGATAAATAACGATCCCAACAAAGAGCCTCAGTACAGCGACATGGATCCTGTAGAGATGCCGGAAAACGCCTTCCGCGAGCTTGGTGAGGACGAGCATTACCGTCCGATCATGCATCCGGCTCACGATTATCCCGAAGTGACCCCCTACTCGGTGGGTATGGGTCTGCTTCTGGCAGTAATATTCAGTGCCGCCGCGGCCTATCTCGGTCTGAAGGTCGGCCAGGTGTTTGAGGCCGCGATACCTATCGCCATCATAGCGGTAGGTCTCTCGGGTGCGCTCAAGAAGAGCAATCCTCTGGGCCAGAATGTAATCATCCAGTCGATCGGAGCCTGTTCGGGAGTGATCGTCGCCGGCGCCATCTTCACGCTTCCGGCCCTTTATATCCTTCAGGCCAAGTATCCCGAGATCTCGGTCAACTTCCTTCAGATCTTCCTGAGTTCGCTGCTCGGAGGAGTGTTGGGCATACTGTTTTTCATACCTTTCCGCCGTTACTTCGTGAAGGATATGCACGGAAAGTATCCTTTCCCCGAGGCAACTGCGACTACTCAGGTGCTTGCCAGCGGTATAGGTAAGCAGAAGGCCGGCGACGGCCAGGCCAAGACTCTGGTGGTGGCTTCGCTGATCGGCGGTATCTATGACTATATGGTGGAGACATTCGGGTTCTGGACCGATACGCTCAACACTATGGTGACCTCGTGGGGCCAGACTCTTGCCGAGAAGACCAAGCTCGTTGTGAGCTGTAACACTACGGCCGCGGTGCTCGGTCTCGGTTATATCATCGGTATACGCTATGCGTTTATCATCTTTGCCGGCTCGGTGTTTGTATGGTGGGTGCTGATCCCGCTGATGGGCACATACGGCTCGGAGCAGATAGCATCTCTGGCTCCCGGTGAGATCTTCAGCGACTATGCACGCATGATCGGTATCGGCGGTATCGCTATGGCCGGTATCATCGGAATCGTCAAGTCGTGGGGTATCATCAGAGAGGCTGTCGGTCTGGCATCGCGTGAACTCAAGGGCAATGCCGGCGAGGTCAAGACTGTGCGCTGGCAGACTGATATATCCATGAAGCATGTGGTGTTCTTTATAGTGCTTGCGCTGATCGCCGTGCTTGTGTTCTTCTGGGTAGGTGTAATCAATACTTTCTGGCAGGCTCTCGTGGCATGGCTCGTGGTGACGGTGATCGCCTTCCTGTTTACCACCGTTGCGGCCAATGCTATCGCTATCGTGGGCTCCAATCCCGTGTCGGGCATGACCCTGATGACGCTGATCGTGGCTTCGGCTATCTTTGTAGGTATCGGTCTGAACGGTACTTCGGGTATCGTAGCCTCAATGGTGATCGGCGGCGTGGTATGTACCGCACTGTCGATGGCCGGCGGTTTTGTCACCGACCTCAAGGTAGGCTACTGGCTCGGCTCCACACCTCGCAAGCAGGAGCAGTGGAAGTTCCTGGGCACTTTTGTGTCGGCCGCTACTGTCGGCGGAGTGATTCTGCTGCTCAATCAGGTATATGGCTTCACTGGCGAAAACGCTCTTGTGGCTCCTCAGGCCAACGCTATGGCCAAGGTGATCGAGCCTCTGATGATGGGCGGTGACACCCCCTGGATCCTTTATATGGTCGGCGCGATACTCGCTCTGCTGCTCAATTGGCTGGGAGTGCCTGCGCTGGCTTTCTGTCTCGGTATGTTCATTCCTCTGCAACTGAATACTCCCCTGCTTGTGGGTGGCGCTGTGGCCTGGTGGGTCGGCAGCCGCTCCAAGGACAAGGAGGTGAACAGTGCCCGCACCGATCGCGGCACACTGATCTCGTCGGGTCTGATAGCCGGCGGCGCACTGTTTGGAGTGTTTGCCGCGCTGACCCGTTTCCTCGGGTTTGAGTATACGAGCCCACTGTCGGCCATCGCTACCCAGTGGACCGGCCTGGCTGTGTATGCACTGCTCATCATCTATCTGATCAGTGACTCAATGAGGGCACGCAAGCTCTAACCAAGTTGCCCGTCAAGTGAGAAAAATCGATCGAGAGATTCTCTCTCTGACTATTCCGTCCATCATCACCAACATCACTACCCCGTTGTTGGCGTTGATGGACGTGGCTATTGTAGGGCATCTTGGCAATGCGACCTATCTCGCGGCCATAGCCGTGGGGGGAACAGTGTTCAATATGATCTACTGGCTGTTTGCCTTTCTTAGAATGGGTACGAGCGGACTCTCGGCTCAGGCTCATGGAGGGGGAGATAGCCGGGGGCTCGATCTGGTGTTGGAGCGTGGAGTGGCTGTGGCGCTTGGAGCCGGGGCTCTGTTGGTGATATTGTATTATCCGATAGAGGTGGTGGCTTTCACGATCATGGATGTCGATGGGGAGACGGCGGTGCTTGCGCGCCGGTATTTCGAAATACTCATCTGGGGAGCTCCCGCAGTGCTTCTGACCTATACGTTTACAGGCTGGACGCTTGGCCGTAAAAATTCGCGTGGGCCCATGTGGGTTGCTTTCGTGATCAATGTCAGCAATATAGTGGTGAGTCTGGTGCTTGTGGTAGGCCTGAGGTTTAAGATTGAGGGTGTGGCTATCGGCACTCTGTCGGCTCAGTGGCTCGGAGCGGCGGTGTTTGCGCTGATGATTGTCAGGCGCTACCGACCGCGTCTGTATGGAGTGAAGTATGTGGTGGACAGCAAGGCTCTCGGACAGTTTTTCAGGGTCAACAGCGATATATTTCTCAGGACTTTGTGTCTCGTCGCCGTGACGGTGTGGTTTACGCGCAGCGGGGCTTCGCAGGGGACTCTGATGCTTGCGGTGAATACTCTGCTGATGCAGTTCTTTATGTTTTTCTCTTATTTCATGGATGGATTTGCTTTTGCGGGGGAGTCGCTCTGCGGCAACAGTTATGGAGAGCATGACGGACAACAACTCCGGCTCACCGTGAAGGCTCTCCTGAAGTGGGGAGCCGGGGTGGCCGGAGTGTTTACGTTGGTGTATTTTCTGGGCGGAGAGTGGATAGTGGAACGACTCAGCGATGACAGGGAGGTGATTGCCGCGACGGGCGAGTACCTCGACTGGGTAGTGGTGATCCCGGCCGCCGGTTTCATGGCTTTTACCTGGGACGGAGTGTTTATAGGGATCACCAGGACGCGGAGTATGCTCGGGTCGATGGCAGTGTCGTCGGCACTCTATTTCGCGCTATATTTCATTTTGTTTCCGTGGGTCGGTAATCACGGATTGTGGATAGCTTTTCTGGGCTATCTGTTATCGCGCGGAGTCTACCTCCAGGTTGTGAGCCGCAGGTTGCTCAACACGTTCGACAAGACCGTTGATTAGCCCTTCGGCGGGAGACTTGGAGGAGATGGAGCGTGCATTGGAGCTCGAGCGTTGGAACGGGCGTATGAGATCGAGCCAATAGCCTCGCTGAGCATTGTAGGATCGGGTCACGCCCTTGTTGGTGATTTCGAGCGCCGGAGCCGGGTCGTCGAGCAGGTCGGGGGTGAAATCGGCCGAGATATTGTTGGTGTCACCGAAGTGATAGATGCGGCAGCCCATGGATCCTTCGGGGTTGAGATGTCCGTACAGGAGTTCGTCGGGGATGGAGTCGAGGCGGGAGATGGGGTAGACAGCGAGACGGTAGATCGAGCTGTCGGCAGGAAGGGTGTCGGGAGAAGCGATCATGCGGTCGATGCGAAAGACGGTCTCGGCCGAAGAGTCGACCACGCAGGTGACCGGTTGCCAACCTTTGCGCATGGAGGGTACGAGCGAGGCAATCTCCTCGCTGCGCAGGGAGTCGAGCAGGAGCTGTTCGCCTTCGGAGATATAGTCCATCGAGTAGAGTTTTCCGGAGTCGATCCAGAAGTATTCGCCGTTGTCGAGAGTCCAGCCGCGCCATCCTTCAAGTCCCCAGAGAGAGTCGGGGGCCTCCATGACGATGTGGCGCAGGGAGTCGTCGACCATGGTGTTGTAGTATCTGACCATCTGGGCAGAGTCGCTGATAGATCGTAGAGGATAGGGACGGTCGAGAGGGTAGCTGACGGCCGAGGCAAAGGCCGATGCGGAGTCGGCTATCAGGGCGTCGGCAACCGATTTTACTTCATCGGGAAAATCGTGAGAGGCGACCTGTGGACGTGAGCATCCTCCGACGATAGAGGCAAATATAACGGCACCGGCTAGGACGAGGCGTCTCATAGGATAATGTGATGTCATGATTGGGGTCAGTCAGGGATGTAAAGAGTGTCAAATTCTTCGATGCGACGGCGCTTGAGCTGCTGGAGCGTCTTGCCACGATATTTTGAGTAGGAGATGTAGTTGTCCTTAATGTCGCGGTCGCCTTCTTTGAGTTTCCTGAAGATAGTGGAACGGGCTACCGTGCCTTCGCCACAATTGTAGGCAAGGGCGCTGAGGATCAGGGAGTCTTTGCCAAAGGAACGGTATTTGGCGCAGAGCTTCTCGAGGTCGGCTCTCAGGAGAGCGTCGGCCTGACGCTCGGAGAGGTTGCTTCCACTCTCATATTTCTCGCCGGCCACTACCTTATGGCCATAACCGATGAGATCGCCGTGGTTGCGATGGAGTCCCTCATATTTCTTGATAAGGGAAACAGCCTGTTCAAATTCGGGGCTGTAGATCTTCTTTACGCCCGAGTCGGTAGCCGACAGTCCGATAGTCATAGCGGCGATAGAGAGGGTGGCCACTTTGAAGAGGTGGCAGAGCCGCGAGTAGGCCGGAGGGGCGCTGATTAAAGAGACTTTTTTCATAGCAAATGCTCTAAAATCGAATAATAATGTGGATGTAGGTAAGAAGAATGTGTAGAAGATGGAATATAAAGGAGTGTAGAAAAGAAGTAGAAGTAGGAAAGAATGTCTGCAAGCGGGGATAGCGGGGGGTGGATAGGGAAGATCAGAAAGAGTAGGAGACCATGGCGTCCACGCGGTTTTGTGCTCCGTGGGTGTGGTTGTAGTTCATGCGCTTACCGACGATGTATTCGAGGCCGGCGAGAAAGCGGGGTGAGATCTTCCAGAATACATTGGCAGCGCCGTAGAGGCCGTATTTATATTGATCGTCGGTGAGGCGATGTTTGAGGAAATAGCGCTGTTGGCCGAAGCTGACGCTTGAGAATACTTTGGGTGAGAACTGGTATTTGAGACCTGTGGTGATGCCCATGCTCCAGGGGGCTATCATCTTGCCTGGGTGACGGGAGTCGCCTACGAGATCATACTGTCCTTTTGAGAGATCGCCCTGATAGGAACCGATGCCGCGACCGCCTACTGCGGTGAAGTAGAAGGTGAGGGGACGGGCTATGTCGATCACCGTCGAGAGCTGAGCGCCCCAACCGATGACGTTGTGGTTGGTCTCTGTGAGCAGGTCGCGGTAAGTCATGGTGCGCATAATGCCTGAGGCTCTGACGTGGCTGTCTCCCCAACCATACTGGGCGAGAGCGACGATGTCGGGTATGAAGTCGGTGCAGGGGGCGGTCTGTCCCTCTACGGAAGCCTGGTAGCTATTGGGAACCTCGACGGCACCGGCCAGAGAGAAGCCGTTGGAGAAGGTGTGGAAGTATCTGCCGAGGATCTGGGTCTTGGAAGTTTTTCCGTTGGGGCCCTGGGCGTCGACGGTGGGAGCTAAGGCATCATCGTCGGAAAAGGTAGTGCTTGCGAGACCTACGGTGAAATCGTTGAGGTTGATATAGGCTTTCTTGAGGATAAAGTTGCTGTTGCTCACCTCGGCCTGGAGATAGACCATGTACCTGATTTTTGCGGAACGTCCGAGGAGGCTCACAAAGAGAGATGTTTTGTCGAAGGAGGCGTCAAAACTTCTCATGGCAGTGGGGTCTTTGGGGATGGCTATGCTGTAAGGGTAAAAGCTTGGGGAGGATTGAGAACCGTTCCAGTCGGCCCATCCTCTGACGATAGCTTTGCCGCCGACACCGAGAGCGATATTGGCATCCTTGCTCATGAGCATGAATGTAGGCGCGTCGGGGTCGTGGAACTGACGGAACTGATCGAGGTAGAAGTTCTCGATGAGAGATTTAATGCTGTCGGCAGAGGTATCGGCTTCACCACCGGGGTGATGTACTCTTACAGTTTCAATTACTTCCTGACGATGTTCAGAACGGGTAGAGGCGTTCTGAGCCGAGATTGAGAGCGAGAAGAATGAGAATGAGGCAACGATAGCACCCGTGAGAACTTGATGTGTCATAATGCGGTGAATTTTGACATTATAACACTGAGGAGCGAGAAAAGTTTAGATTAACAATAGTTAAAATATGTGAATATTGTAATCTTCTGTGATTTAGTTGGTTGTGTAGGCTTTTTAACTTCGGTGGTTTGGAGGGGAGAAGGTGATCGTCCGGGCTTAACAGATGGGGGTCAGAGCTTCTCAACCGGGCGCCCGAGGTTGAAGTCAATGATGCGTGAGATGGCCCGGATGCAAACGGGGCAGAAGGATGGACACGTGTTGTTGCGCATGCGACACTCGTAGGCGGGACGGTAGACACCCTTGGAGCGGTAACCGCCACCTTGGTAGATACCTACGGGATATTTGTGAGCGTCGGCTTCGGGTGTCGGGACGGGAATTGAGTCGGAGATCATATCGGCCCATTTGGTGTCGAAGGCTGTGAGGGTTGTGAGGTTCTGTTCCCAGGGTTCGACACCGTCGGGATAGAGATTTTCCATAGGGTCATCGTCGTCATAGAAATATTCGTCGGCCAGGCCGCCGAAACTGTGGCCGAACTCATGGACTACGACGGGACGGAAGAGGGGATGTCCGGCGGTGGTGAGGGTGTAAAGGTTGTAAATGCCTCCGCCTCCATATTCATCGGTGTTGGCCAGAATGATGATGTGTTCGTAGGGGAGATTTACGAGGCGGTCGTGAACATCAAATAGGTTAGAGGTAGTGAGATAGCGGTCGAAGTAGAAGGTGCCGAAATTTGAACCGCAGGCAGTCTCTTTCCATTCGTTGAGACGAGGAATGGAGACACCGCTGTCTTTGGAGGGAGCAGCGACGGCAATGAAGTTGAAATCATCGGCGTGGGATGAGAAGGGGGCGTGAGAGAGGATGGACTCCACTGCTGTCTGAGCTGCGGAGTAGAATATGTCGGCCTCGGCCTCGGTGTAGCCTTCGGCAAGGATTGCCACATCGATGGCTTTGTCGGGCGTGGAGCTCTGATGGATATAGCGATGGGGGGAGGGGGTGTGTTTGCTCAGGTCGGAGATAAGATTGTCGGATGGGTCGAGAGGATGAAGAGTTTGTGAGACTGTGTTGTGGCGACAGTCAAAGAGTTTGACTTCGACATTAACAGGAGTGTGGGGCAGAGGCACGAGAAAAGTGTTTTCAAAAGCGCGTTTACGCTGACTGCTCTCGGGCGTGGCGAGCCATTCCTGGTAGAGAGTAGAGAAAGAGTTGGTGTAGAGGGTGTCGCCCGAGGTCTGAGAGATCAATGAGATCTGTCCGTTGCCTTGCAGGGGCACGGTAGAGAGGTTGTGCCGACGTCCGGCCCAGCCGTCGGTCTTGGAGATATTGGCGAGCATTATGGTTGTGGCAGCCGAGTCACCACCGAAAATATAGTCGAGACGCAGGGTAGAGTCGGCAAAGTGGCGGTTGAAGTCGGAGCCGGCGGCTGATGTTTTAAACAGTGGGAGGGATAAGGTGAAAGCTATTGTCAGGAAAATAGAGCGGAGCATAATAGGTGACTGTTTACGGGATTATACCTAAGCTACAATTATAATATATCGAGTTGTGTTCAGCGCTTGTCGGAGGGTTGATTTTTACCATATTTATTGACAAAAATGTCAAAGTGGTCTTCCCCCCATTTGAGCATTGCGTCAATGATTGGGATCAGTGATTGTCCAAGAGGGGTGATAGTGTACTCGGATCGAGGTGGAAGCTCGGGATAGACAGTCTTGGCAACCAGACCATCATCGACAAGCTCCTTGAGCTGTATGTCGAGGACCCGGGGAGTTGCTTCGGGGAGCAGACGGTGGATTTCGCTCGGCCTAAGGTGAAGGTTTGAACGAAGCTCGTCGAGGATGCAAGACTTCCATTTGGAGTCGATGAGGCTCATGGTGAGTCTGAGAGGGCAGTCAAGGTCGACAGGAATTTTCTTTTCGTATGCCATCGGCTGATGATAATTGTTACTTACAAATTTAATGAAAAAAACGGAGATTTACATGCTGACAAAAATAAGATAAAGGATCATACCGAAAAAATTTTCGGTACATGAATAATTTTTCGGTACTTGATAGGGAGGCTATCGGTTTGTAATTTTGCAGTTGAAGAATATATATAACATAACAGTAAAATTATGAGAGATAAAATTAAGGAATATGAGGCCGTTGCAAAGGCGGCTGAGTTGTTTGTGAAAAGTGTTGCCGAGGGTAACAGCGAGTATGCCAAGAGACTGTTTACAGAGGATGCGGTGTTGTTTGGAATCCTTAACGGCGAGATGGAGCATGGATCGATCCAACAGTTCTATAATAATGTAGACAGCGTAGGTGGAGACTCCAATTTCAAAGCGAGGATAGATGTTGTGGCCGTAGAGGAAACTGTGGCCGTAGTGAGAGTGCTTGAAGAGGGGTGGGGCGGTAGTATAGATTTTACCGATTTTCTCCTGCTGTTGAAAATCGACGGCGAATGGAAGTGTGTTGCAAAGGCCTATAATCAGAACTCCGATACTATACAGAAATGAAAATCACGGTAGCCACGAGAAGTCCACGTAAAGGGGGCAACACGTTTCGTGGCCGGAGTATTTGTCGAGGGTGATATAGAGAAAACCGACGGATGTGCTCAGGCCGCAGCTCTGGCAGAGAAATTCTGAGTGATTTCAGATATTGTTTCATATTATCCCTGGCGAGGAGACTGTGTCAGACAGAAATTGCAGTGACGAGAGTTCGCGCCGTGAGTCAGTGTGTCACCGGCGTGTGAGCGGGTCAAAAGTCCCTGCAATTTAATCAGGCTACAGTCTCACGTTGGGGCTGATGTATTTCAGGTTTTTCCATAAAAACTATTTTCCCGGATGGTGATTTAAGGAAATTCTGTGTATTTTTGTGAAAAAATTGCAGAGAGATGAAGAAGTACCAGATATTTATATGGCTTGGAGCTCTTGCGCTCGGAGTCGTGCTTGGCTTGCTCAATGTCGAGGCAATCAACACAGTGATGAATTTCCTTGCGACGGTCTATACACGTCTGTTCCGTCTGCTGGCGGTGCCAACGATAGTGCTTGCCGTCATAACGACTTTAGCATCGCTGGGCGGAAGCAAGGAACTGGGCAGAATGTTCAGGACTACGCTGACGTTTACATTGCTTACTACGGTGGCGGCCGCAGCTGTCGCGTTGGTCTATTATGTCGTCATAGCTCCGGGAAATCTGCCGGCTGATGTCGTTTCGGGCGAGGCCGTTGCCGACGGGCGGCAGGTCTCGACTTCGTATACCGACCAGCTGCTGTCGGTGATACCCGATAATGTGGTGAGGCCTCTGCTTGACGGTAATGTGCTTGCTCTGCTTTTGCTCTGTTTTGCTGTCGGCATAGCCTTGTCGCGAATGCCGGAGTCTCAGCCTAAGACCGTGATACTTAATGGTCTGACCGGGTTGCAGGAACTTCTGTACACACTGATACGCTGGCTCATAGCCATCTTGCCTCTTGGCATAGTAGCCTTTGCGGGACAGTTGATAGCCGAGATGGGTGCAGGCATGATGCTTGATTCGCTCGGTAAATATGTGGCTGTGATACTCGCCGGCAATCTGACGCAGATGTTCATAGTGCTTCCTATATTCCTGTTGCTCTCGGGACTTAATCCGATAAAGACGTTTACGGGGATGTCGCAGGCGGTGCTGATGGCGTTCTTTACCAAGAGCTCGGCGGCTACGTTGCCTGTGACGATGGACAATGCCGAGAAGCGCCTTGGCGTGTCGCCCAAGGTGTCACGTTTTGTATTGCCCATCTGCACGACTGTGAATATGAACGGATGCGCGGCTTTCATATTGGCCACGTCGCTCTTTGTCATGCAGAATAACGGAATAGCAGTCACGTGGACAACGATGCTTGTGTGGCTGCTCATAGCTGTGGTGTCGGCTGTCGGTAATGCCGGCGTGCCGATGGGGTGTTACTTCCTGACTTTATCGCTGATGTCGGGTATAGGTGCCGATGTCAGCATCATGGGTATCATATTGCCGATTTACACTATAATAGATATGGTGGAGACCTCGGAGAATGTGTGGTCAGATTCCTGTGTGTGTGCTATCGCCAACCGTCGCCTGAAGGCCGAGGAGGCAGAGCAGAAGTGAAAAGACACCCTGAGATCAGACGCAGAAAGCTATATGGTCGGGGTAGTCGGGTGTACCCATAGGCAACAGCAGAGGTGTTGAGAGAGTCAGCAGATCGGCAGGGTCTTGGATGTGACGCTCGGAGATCTCGCGCAACAGGTGGCCGCGGAGAGTCTTCAGTCGTCCGGCATGAGGAGTGGCAAAAGAGCCACCTTCTTTCAGTTCCTTAAAGTCGACTTTCCAGACCGAGGCGAAACGTTTTACCAGTTTCCAGTCGACACATCGGGCCGCATCGGCCGGCAGAAGGTCGAGAATAGAGTTGAAATCGCCGGCCTGTAATTCGTGAACGAGGTTGACGGTGACCCTGGCGCGCCAATATGCCGACATTGTTTTTCCATCGGGTGATAGTGGCGAAGTGTAGTCAAGGCGGTAGGCTTTGATGATATCGTCGGGTCTTAACCAGCCGTAGAGGGAGGAGATAATTCTCACGTTGCGGCACAGGAAGTCGCGATCGGCCGCAGACAGGGAGGCGTAGTCAAGAGCTTTGAAGACGACACCTGTAAAGGCTTCGACAGCTGTCTGACCTACAGCCAGGTAGGGAAATTCGCGGGCCAGCTTATGGAGTTTGGAGGCCATCGGGAAATTAAAGCGGGAGATCTCGGAGAGCTCAGCTGGAGAGAAGGAGGCGATATGAGCCATTATGGCCTCGGCATATTGCTGGTCGACAGGCCGGTGTAGCCCGAGGATTTCGGACGACACCGGCCTGTCGCATGGGGTCATTGTCTTTGACTCGGCGATTAGTGAGAGCATGGGTTCAGGGGGTGAACTATTCAGGAATGTTTTCTATGATCTTGTAGGCGGCGAGGCTACCGAGGTCGGCGGCCTTGCGATTGTATCGGGCAGCCTTGGCGGCATCATGCTTGACACCTTTGCCATTGCTGTAAATCTGAGCCATGCGTTCATAGACCAGAGCCATGAACGGGGAGGGAAGATTGTCTTTGGAGATAAGGGGGGTGTAACACTCGCTGATGAACTCGTCTTTGTGGTCGAGAAATTCATCGTTGTAGCTCATGCTGCCGAGATAGAACAGCGAGAGAGGATCGCCTTTCTCGGCAGCTACCGCTCTGACAGGCAGACCGATTTTGTAGCCTTCCTGATAGATCGGCTCGTCTTTGAGCTTGTTGCCGAAGTTTTCGTTCCATGTGTCACCCAGGGTCATGGCGTTGCGCATGAACGCAGTGTTCTTATCGTCGCCGAAGCGTTCACCACGGATGGGCAACAGAAGGTTGGAACGGGCGAAATCATTGCCAAGTTCGCCGGCCACATAAGTCCATAGAAAAGCATCGGGCATATCTACTTTGCCATACCACTGACGGCTGAGAGCCGCGCCATATTTGAAAGCACCGTCGGCATCGCCGAGCGAAGCTGCCCGACGAAAGTATTCGCGAGCCGTGGGCCGATCTTTTTTCACCCCTTTGCCATCCTCATACATCTCACCCATGACGGTGAGGGCGAACGGGATATTGTCGGGGCCGGCTGCCTTGAAGTATTTCCAGGCCTTATTGTAGTCTTTTTTGCGATTATAGTATATGCCGAGATAGTCGGAGGCTTTTTTGTAGCCCGAATTGGCGGAGTCTTCCATCAGGCCGACCCCTTGGGCCTCTTTCCCCGGAAAGAGATAGGCAGTCTTGTAGAAGGTATAGAGGTAACCGAGCTCGGCTTTAGCCCGGGCGTTTTTGTCGGAGACCAACAGCAGGCAACGTTCGGCGAGCTCCGGGCTCCATGTCTTGTGGTAGAGGGCTTTGTCGACAACAGCGTCGGGCGAGAGTTTACCTTGGGAGTAGGCTTTACGGACAGACTCGTAGAGAGCGTTGGCTTTCTGACGCGCTGCCGGAGAGACGGTGACGTGGACTTCCTCAGGCGTGATGTATCTTTTCTTGGAGGGTTTGAGGTTGAGGCTGAGAGCCTGGAAAGATACCGAGAGGGTAAGGATCGAGAATATAAGGAAAATCTTTCTCATACAGGGGATCGATAAGTTGAGTGACGTGATGGACAAATAGTTGTCTATCTTATAGACACTTTCATAGTGTAAATTGTTCATCACAAAAAGATCGCCCGTGAGAAAATCAGAGATCGATCCACCAGTCCAATACGCGCTTGAAATCATTTCTCAGAAGCTGGAAGTCATAGGTGTACTTCTTCTTGCGCATGGAGATACGGTCAATGACGGTAAGGAAATATTGGCTCATCGTCGTTTTTTGTTCTTTGCAAGACATGAAACTGAAAGATTTTTCAAACACGATAGTGACGTAGATCAGACCGGTGAGTTTGTTTAACGGGCCGATCTGAAAACGGGGTCTCAGAAATAATCCCTCGCGCTCGATCCGGTCTTCGGAGTACATTGTCAGCAGGGTGTCATAGTAGTCTGACTGCCTGAGCCTGAGACTTTCATCAGGAATAATGTAGTTTGTCTTGCAATGAAAATCGTCGTAGAAGCTCATGGCCGTATTGATAATGATCTGACGAAGTGTGTCGTCGCCATATCGAGTAGGCTGTAAATCGGCTTGTAACCTGGGGTTCAACTGTTCGGTAATGCTATCGAGAGTCGCGCGACTGCCCGGATAGCAGTTGTCGAGAGTCCTGACGATCTGTATAGGTGTAGGGCGCGGTGAGTCGTTAGTTTCTGTCATTTCGCAAATGGTTGTATCGGTCAAGTCTGAAATAATGATGTCATTTGATGATTTTCAGTCTGAGACGGGGAGTGCGAGAAAAGAAATCAATCTACAGAATGATTGACTTTGTTTAATTGCACTTTAGAACTGATCTAAACTAATTACAGAAAGTTAAAAACCAGAACTGAAATATTCTTTGAATTAACCCTTCGATTACTTATATCTCGGCGCCATCATAGAAGCGGGCACGAGCCACGGAACGCAGTCTGTTGATTGGTCGTATCTTTAAGCTAATTTACGAATTCTTGGTCATGAATTTCCATGTGACTTTGCCCACGGTATCAGGCTTACCCTTCTCGGGACGCGAAATGGAACCTTTCAGGGCTCCATTC
>JAAVCX010000039.1 GCA_014802105.1 Bacteroides sp.
TTGGCTAAAATCCACTCATTCATCGGTCACCTATAACTATAGGCTCCCTCTTCATTCATGGATTTTATCTCAAAATAAATCTCACATATAGTATAAATTAATTTTCAAGAGTTACTTATCTGATTAATACCGTCTGACAACCTTTTTGAGTAATAGATTGTTTGGTAGGTAATTTAACACTCTCCAAACAATTGAATATGAAAAAGTTTTTCCCCTTGATGATGGCTCTTATGGTTGCATTGCTGACCTGGAGTTGTTCTGACGATGACGATAAGGACGCTCTGACCGATCCTTCTCAAATTCCTTCGGCTGCCAGGATTTTTCTTTCGCAGTATTTTGCTGAGGATGAACCTGTCAAGACAGTGCGCGAAAGCGACGGTTCTTTTGACGTGACGCTCAAGAGCGGCATTCAGGTCGACTTTGACTCTAAAGGCAGCTGGACCGAAGTAGAGGGCACGCTTGCCGCTCCGCTGCCCAATCAGGAGTTTATCCCTCAGGCGATACGCACTTATGTAGAAAAAATTATCCCTTTGAAATCAATGCGATCTCTCGCGATAAGAGCGGTTATGAAGTGACGCTCACCAGCTTGCTCGAACTCAATTTCGATCTGTTCGGCAAATTCCTTGGAGTCGATAATTGACGGGACCTAAGTCGAGATTTACACCCTTCTCTTAGTGTAGGTTGACTCAAATCAGACTTGAACTCTAAAAAAATATCACCGCCCGTGTCCCTAAGGTCACGGGCGGTGATGTTTTATTGTCGATAAGTCTGAGATTACTCAGCTACCACTTCAAAGGGAACTTCGACAGTCACGTCACGGTGGAGACGGATGACAGCTACGTAGTTGCCAACCTCCTTGACGGGGTCGATGGAGATGAGCTTGCGGTCTACGTTGTGACCGAGCTTCTCGAGGGCTTCGGCGATCTGAATGGCATTGACTGAGCCAAAGATGGTTCCGGTCGACGAAGTCTTGGCGCCGATAGTGAGCTTAACGTCCTTGAGGGCGTCGGCAGCGGCCTGAGCCTCAGCCTTGATGCGCTCGAGCTTGTGCTGACGCTGACGCTGGTTCTCGGCAAGAACTTTAAGAGCCGACTCGGATGCGATCACGGCTTTGCCGGTGGGGATAAGGTAGTTACGGCCGTATCCGTTCTTTACTTCTACGACGTCGTCCTTGTAGCCGAGGCCGTTGATGTCTTCTTTAAGGATGATCTTCATAATTCCTGTAAGCTTTTAAAGTTATTTCATCAGGTCGGTTACGTAGGGGAGGAGGGCGAGGTGACGAGCACGCTTAACAGCCTGGGCTACGCGACGCTGGAACTTGAGAGAAGTGCCGGTGATGCGACGGGGCAGGAGCTTGCCCTGCTCGTTGAGGAACTTCTTGAGGAATTCGGGATCCTTGTAGTCGATATATTTGATACCGCTTCTCTTGAAACGGCAATATTTCTTTTTCTTAACGTCTACCGACAGGGGAGTGAGGTAGCGGATTTCTGATGCTTGTGCCATGATTTAGTTCTCCTTAGCTTCTTCGTTAACGGTTGAGGTTGACTTTACGCGGTTGCGGCGCTTCTCGGCATACTCTGCTGCATACTTGTCGTTGCGGAATACGAGGAAACGAAGCACACGCTCGTCGCGACGGAAGGCGGTCTCGAGTTTCTTGACGAGAGTAGGATCTCCGTCAAACTCTACGAACGAGTAGAAGCCGGTGGACTTCTTCTGGATGGGGTAAGCAAGTTTGCGAAGGCCCCAGATCTCTTCGTTGACGATAGTGGCGCCATTGTCGGTGAGCACCTTCTCGAACTTTTCTACCGCTTCCTTCATCTGCTGGTCAGACAAAACGGGAGTTAAAATGAAAACGGTTTCGTAATGATTCATTTTGGTGAATGATTAGTGATTGATTTTTAAGAAAATAACGCTTTAGGCGCTTTTCGGGTGCAAAGGTAAGAACTTTTGGCCTTTCCGCCAAATATTTCGGTAATTAATTGTCGTATTATTCTGGGGAATGGTTTCAATCAATGAGAAGGGCGGCGAGGTTCTGCTCTCGAAAAGGTTCAAATTGACAATGCAATGCCAATCACTTCATTTTCCTCCGTCAGTAAGTTTGCGCTGAGATCAGTCAGGAGATTTCCTGTGTCGCTATATAATTATTAAGGTGGAGGTTGGCTGATGGAACGGTCGGATAGGAGAGAAGCAGGTGAGTAGATATAGAAAATCCTGCAAACCAGTGAAGGTTGCAGGATTTTGTCGGTGATTTGCGGAATGGCCGAGATTCGAACTCGGGATACCCTTTTGGGGTATACACGCTTTCCAGGCGTGCCTCTTCAGCCACTCGAGCACCATTCCTTAGTGAATTGTCGCTTTAGGAGGTTGGAGCGACAATCGGCTGTTTGCGTGTGCAAAGTTAGTGGTTTAGTGGGAGAAGTCAGGTGTAATTAGTGTTAAAAAATGTTATTTAGAGCCGTCTGAAATCCCGGATATTGCATAAAGATGGATAACATAATTGGGCTCAGACAGATAGGCTTGGATCATGGTGCTATCTGAACAAGTTTGATTCCGAGTGTGCGATTGCGTATTGTCGGATTGCCGAGATAGTAGACGGTGGTAGATCCTGCACCGAAGACACTGAGGCTTTCAGTCGGGTTGACTCCGATCGAGCCTGTGCCGCTACAGTTGACGGTGACTTCTTTGGCTGTCAAAGCGTCGGCCTGGACGAGTCCGGTACCTGTAAACTTGATTTTTGCCTTGTCACATTGCCCTGAGGCTGTGATAGATCCATGGCCGAGACGCATAGTGAGCTGTATCTCGTTGGCGTTGACCGAACGCATGATAATGTGGCCGTTACCCTCCTGGAGAGCGACGAAGCGCGGAGTGTCGTGGACTGAGAGTATACGCAGGGTTGAGTCGGAGGTATTGTTGGCATTTGTGAGAAAGCGCGAGTAGACTCTGAGGGTGGGCAGTTTTGCGCCTTGTGGCAGGTCGATGGCCGAAAGCTGGATCGAGAGCTTTGACTTATTGTTGGTGAAGACTATTGCCGAGACTATTTCGGGCGCACACTCGAAGACTACGTGTCCGGCCGAGTCGGGGGAGCAGATATAATCTACATTGATTGCGTCCTGGAGTCGTAGTTCGGTGAAGTCTCCTATATTGATGTCATAGCTGTGGGCCGAGATGGATGGAGATGTCGCTGAGATGAGTATGAGTGTCAGCAGTCGGAGTAAACGGTTCATCGTGGCAAGGATAATGTGAGAAATCGGTTAGTCGGAAGTCAGTTGTCACAGGCGGGAGCCGAGAGGAGCATTTGCTCGACCTGAGCGAGAATTTCCATCAGTGAGTCAAGGGTGTCGGCCTGGAGCATTTTGATGCGTGTCTCGCGGAAATGTGATATTCCTTTGAAGAGAGGCGAGGCGGCCAGATGTCGACGAATGTGAAGGATGCCGCGGTATTCGTCTATGCGGTCGACGCTCTCGATGATCTGTCGGCGCAATAGGTTGAAGCGGTCGGAGATTGAGAGGGGGGCGCGGTCGCTCCCGTGAACTACACGGCTGACGTCGTTGAAAATCCAGGGGGCGCCTATCGAGGCCCGGCCTATCATCACTCCGTCGACTCCATAGCGGTCGAAGGCCTGGAGGGCAAGCTCGGGCGAGGTGATGTCGCCATTGCCTATGAGGGGGATTTTCAGGCGTGGATTTTCCTTGACGCGAGCTATCATTTCCCAGTCGGCGTTGCCGGTATACATCTGTGAACGTGTGCGTCCGTGGACAGTGAGCGCCGCTATGCCACAGTCCTGAAGTTGCTCGGCAAGTTCGACTATGATGCGAGAGTCGTGGTCCCAGCCGAGCCTGGTTTTTACTGTGACGGGAAGCTTGACCGCGTCGACTACGGCACGGGTGATGGAGAGCATCTTGGGGATGTCGCGGAGCATACCGGCTCCGGCACCTTTGCCTGCCACTTTCTTGACGGGACAGCCGAAGTTGATGTCGAGGATGTCGGGGGCAGCCTGCTCTACAATACGGGCGGCCTCGACCATGGGCTCAACTTCGCGGCCATAGATCTGGATTGCGGTAGGGCGCTCGGCCGGATCTATGGAGAGCTTACGTACGGTCGAGGGTATATCGCGTATGAGGGCGTCGGCGCTGACAAACTCGGTGTAGACCATCGAAGCGCCCTGCTCGCGACAGATCAGGCGGAAAGAGCGGTCGGTGACATCTTCCATCGGAGCGAGCATCACCGGACGGTCACCGAGGTCTATATTGGCTATTTTCATTAACTGGCGGCTGAGTGGGTGGATTGTGAAAGGGGTAGGGGAGGAGTGTGAGTCGGGTCGTGGTGGAACTGTGTGTTATTGCCCGGCGACCGAGGGGGAGCGTTGTGAAGAGCCGAGTATCTCGAAGCTATCGACGTAGATCTCTGTGACAGTGCGTTTGATTGTGTTGCGGTCTTCCCAGATGCGATAGCGCAGTCGCCCTTCGACATAGAGACGTGTGCCTTTTCTGATATATCGTTCGGCAAACTCAGCTGAAGCGTCCCACATTATTATATTATGCCATTCAGTCCTTCCCGGGCGTTCCGTGCCGTCGGGCATTCTCACGGGTCGCTCATCAGTGGCCAGTGAGAACGATGCTATGGGGCGGGTTTCTACGTAACGTATCTCGGGATCGCGTCCTACGTAGCCCAACAGGATCACTTTATTGACGCTCATAGATGGTGGATGGGATTGGTTTTAGCAAAGTTACAATTTTTTTTGCAAATAAGGCCGATAGGCGGGAAGTAAAAAAAACGGCCGCGCCCCCTGAGGAACGACCGGTAGCCGACAATCGGTTGACTGTCACTTGCTGAGGCGGTCGTGAGGGGGCGCGGTCAAAAAACTTATCAGAAGGGGAAGTTGATACCCATGCTGAAATTGGCGTTTGTGTTCAGGGGGACGCCCTGTTTGGCCAGTGATCCGGGGGTGTGGTCGCTGGCAAGGTAAAGATTGAAGCCGGTAGTCTTGAAATTGAGTATCCATCCGAATCCAAATCCAAAGGTGCCTTCGGCAAGGTTGGCGCCGGCTGAGAACCATTTGACGGGTTCAACCTGGGCCGAGACTCTCATTTCAGTCCAGGTGAAAGGCCCGTTGAAGCGTGTGGAGCTCAGGGCTCCGAATTTCAATCGACGATAGAGCGGAAAGGTATATTGCGCTGCGAGATTGAGAGTTGCACCGATGCCTGTAAATCGGGAGCCGGTGTTGCCCTTGTCCTCGAGCTGATAGAGCATCGACAGGTTGTCGGTAAATTTTTCCCAGGTGTCATTGTTGTCGACATTGAACGAATACTCGTCGGTGTGGACTTCCTGAGGCCCGTCGGTCGAGGCGGTAGCTGTTTCGCTCCAGGAGATACCTCCGAGGTCGAGCAATGAGGCCGAGAACTCCCAGTCATCGTTGAGGCGGTAGACGGCACCGAGGTCGATCGCGGCTCCATAGCCTCCGATGGGGCCGAAGTCGTCCATGTCAAATCCGTTGACATAATCACGGTTGGTGTCATCGTTGTATTTCTGCTTGTAGCGCATGCCTTTGATGTTGGAGCGTAACTGAGCGTTGACCACGGCGTTCCAGGAGTCTTGGCCAAGGGTCAGACGGGCGTCCTTGATGTCGGTAGAGAACCCGCCGACGCCGACGAGAACCTTGAGGGTGGCTCCGACACGCAGCTGTCGGTTGATCTGGCGCGAGTGTCCCAGGCCTATCTCGGCCCATGCGGCTCCGCGTGCTCCGAGATTGCTCAGGTCGTATGAGGAGTTGGCCGGGCCCTCTTTGGCCAGACGGAAGATGTCTTTGGGCAGGGAAACATTGATGTCGGCACGGGCTCCGACAGAGATGGTGTTATAGCCGCCCATGCCGCTGAAACCGACAGCGAGAATGGTCTCGCGAAGGTTTACGCCGATGCGACCTTTGTTTTTCATACCGTCGAGCACCTCTGAGGCTGTGACCTCCGGGTTGAGCGCGGTGGTTGTCCGGCCGTTGACATTATAGAGAATGTGTTTCACGCCGAGAGTACCGTTGGTGCCGACGTTGAGGTTGCCCAGACCCGGCATAGCCACGAAGCCGTGGCCTTCGTTTGAGAAAGCGGGATTGCTCTGGAAACGGTAGAGGAAATTGTCGTCGAAGTAGCCTGAACGGACGTCCTGGGCCGAAGCCTGAAAGCAAGCCGAGAGGATGCCTGCGGTTAGAGCTGTCCCCCGGAGTATGTTGATATAATTCTTTTTCATGATTTTGATTGAAACGATGGTGATTGATACTGGGGGAAGTGTCAGAGTTCGTCGCGATAGGAGCCGTCGACAGTCACGCGTATGTCGGTGAGTTTAAGTGGAGACTCTGGTCTGAGAGTGACCGAGGCGTCGGTCACTACACCCGAGGCTATGTAGCGTATGCCGTCGAGATTGGTGACGGTGCCTTCGCATACGAGGTCGATTGACGTAGTCTGTCCGGCCGGAATGGTGATCTTGTTGAAGGAAATGGGGCGCCCGGTAGCTGCATCGACACATTGACGCTGCTCGAGGGTGACAGGATAGCCGGTAAGAGTCACGTCAAAGGGGAGGTCGTTGCTGACTTTGGCTTTGAGTCTCACTCCGCTGATAGTAAGTTTCTCGAGAGTGTCGTCGAGCCAACCGTCGGTGACTTCATCATAGCCGATCTTTGAGCCGTTGTTGAATTGCAGAGGTGCATAGAAAGTGTAGTTGCCTTTGACATCTTCGAGCGACTCGCCGAGCACAAAGTCCTTGACCTCGGCGGGGCCGTTGAGCGATCCTATGCGGGCATCGGTGAAATCCACGGCAATGGTCTCGGGGAGGCCTTCGCCGGCAAGAACGTCTGAGAGAGCTGTGTAGCCAACATGAGCGGCTCCCGTGTAATCAACCTGCGAGCCGTCGACCTCGCCTCGGAAGTAGGTCGATGGAGCCGAGGGTGAGAGGCAGAACTTGTAGGGGCCACTGATGCCCTTGTCATAGCCGATTTCGATCACTTGTCCGGGGTCGAGGGATACAGGCGAGCCTATCTCCTCGCCTCGTCGGGGTGTGAGTGTCAGACCGCTGTAAGCCTTCACCTTATAATTGGCCATTGGGTTGTTGATGCTCAGATATAGCTGGGGATTGGCCAGAGAGATATTGGTCGACGGATCGGTGAGCAGATCGGGCAGGTCGTTGAGAGTGACATCCTCGATGTTGAAATCGTCGAGCTGATATTCAAGCAAGCCGGTAAAAGCTTTGATGTGTATGTCGCTCATTACCGGGAGTATCTCGAAGTCAAGCGAGAGGGGGGTGGAGATATTGGTGTCGGCACTGCCTTTCACTGTGCCTTCTACGATGGCTATCGAGCTGTTGAGCGACAGGGTGCCTTGGGTCTCGCTGTCGGGTGCAGGGGTGAAAGTGTATTCCGACGCGGGAAGTTCATTGAAATTGATGCGGCTTACGGGTATGTCAATCGTGTAGCTGCTCTGTCCGCGGGCCGTAGTGATCTCGGGGAGCGTGATCACTCCGTCGACATTGGTGTATCCCTCGGTAGTGAGACCTTTGGGGAGTCTCAGCTTGACCCCTGAGAGCACGTATGATGTGAAGCTCTCCGAGAGATCGTTTACAGAGAGTTTCAGGGAGATAGTCCAGTCGACGGCTACTTCGTAGATAGCGCGGATACTATGGTCGACGGTCGAGGTGGTGAAACTGAAATCGGTCGATGCCTCGTTGATGTTGTAGGAGAAAAAGACTTCTCCCAGGCCCAGAGGCGGGAGGTTTCCCGATCGTGATCCCTGGGTGACGATGGGGGATACTACAGGGGCGTCGATATTAATGGGGTTGACAGAAATGTCGGAACTGGTGAAGTCTCCGTTAATGAGCACTGCATAGTATCCGTCGACATCCTTTATAACACTACCGTCGTCAAGACTGAGAATATTAGATAGAGTTATGGCATCGAGATTGACTGGGATAGTGAGGTTTGATACCTGTATGCCTATCGTGGTGTCGACATCCGAGAGGTCATACTTGTCGTCGATACATCCGCTCAACGTCAGCGACGCCAGGGCGAGTGCCGGTAGAAAGATCTTTTGCAACTTCTGATTCATGAGAGGTAGCCGGTAAGGTAAAAGATAATTTTATAGGTTAATCCGATAATTGTAAACAAAGTTTGAAATCTAAGTTCTATCAGTTTATGTGCAAAGATAGGTTTTTTATATAATGTGGCAAAAGTCGGGTCGGCCTCATGACCGTCGATCGACACTGTTGAACCGGGAGACTAAATTGTTTTTACGGTGAAAATCGTTTTCTGAGCCGTCTGTAAGCCATATCAGATGTGATGAAAATTTTTTTTTATTTTTTTTGAAATTTTATGTGAACCTTATTCATGCACCGTTGTTAGATATATTGGAAGTTCGCGGGATCGGGATTCACCCTCCTCCGATACTTCCGGTTAAAGGTAAAATAATCAAAACTATCAACAGTTCTTCAAACCATTCACCTAATTCTAAATTAAAATGAAGAAGACTTTATTCACTCTCCTGCCTCTTGCCGAACTCATGGCTGTTGTCGCTCTCCTCTATGGTTGCAGCAATCTCAATGCCCGTCTGGCTAAAGAAGTGAACGGTGTGTGGCAAAGTACGCCCGAAGCATTCAACGACAATATGGCTATCTCGGGCTCGATAGTTGATACCTATGAGTTCGGTCAGGCCGGTCTTACCGCCACCGAGTCGATCACCGGCCCGCTGACTATCTCGGGCATGGTCAATGTCACTACTCAGGTGGTCTCTGACTCGGTCGGAGTCCAGCCCACAGGCCTCTCTGCGTCGGCCCACACCACCGTGTCGGGCACCTGGACAGTGATCGACGAGGACGAGATCTCCATCTCTCTTGATCTCAACTCCCTCTCGGTAGTAGTCGATCCCGAGGCCGTGACAGTGAATATGAACACCTTCGGAGCTTCCGAGCCTCAGCTCGACTCTATACGTCCCGCAATGGTGGCAAGCATCGAGGCCGGCATCAAGCAGGCTCTGACCCAGCGCTACGGGGCGATCAATCACTTTGAGGATGTCAAGGTCAAGGGCAATCTTCTCAAATATGAGATCAATGACGAGGACTTTGCTCTCACCCGTCAGTCGGTGGCTGAGTGATACTTTTGCTCCCGTAGATAAGAATATTCTATTTTCTCGATAATCAGTTTGATAGCCTTCCGGTCGACCACCGGGAGGCTATGACATTTTTTTGACGGCGATAAATAATTTCTTAACTTTGCCCTACCAATACCGGGGAGTGCGTGTTCCTCCTCTCTGTAATTATGAAACATAGCCATTATCGTTAATCGGAATGAGCAATATCTATTTTCAACTATTTACATCGTTTTTCAAGATTGGAGCCTTTACCTTTGGCGGAGGATGGGCTATGATCTCCATCATCGAGAAGGAGATAGTCGATAAGAAACAGTGGATCAGACGCGAGGAGTTTCTCGATCTGCTTGCCGTCGCTCAGTCTCTGCCGGGCATACTGGCTGTGAATATCTCAGTGGCTGTGGGCGACAGGTTGCGCGGTATGAAGGGTGCCGTCACGGCCGCTCTCGGCACTATATTGCCCTCATTCTTGATAATCCTGTGTATAGCTATCTTCCTGACCCCCGACCTGATAAAAAACAACGAGACCCTATCGGCTATCTTCAAGGGTGTGCGTCCGGCTGTGGTGGCCTTGATCATTGCCCCGGTTATAAGTGCTGCCCGCTCTGCCAATATCGGATGGAAAACCGTGGCCATACCTGTCGTCGTGGCTCTGCTCATCTGGTCTAAGCTCCCGGTAGTCTCCAATCCTATACTTTATATAGTGATCGGTGGTTTTGGCGGCTGGTGGTGGCTCTCGCGCCATCAGCGTCAGCTCCATGAGGCCGAGGCGAGAATGGAAAGTGACGACTCCGAGATGATACAAGAGGAAAGGAGGGACGAGAAATGACTATCTATCTGAAACTTATCTGGAGCTATCTGAAGATCGGACTCTTCGGCTTTGGCGGAGGCTATGCCATGCTGGCACTGATAGAGCGCGAGATAGTCGGGCCCGGCTGGATCACCGAGCAGATGTTTACCGACATCGTGGCTATTTCTCAGATGACCCCCGGCCCTATAGGTATCAATTCGGCTACATATATAGGTTACGTAGCGCCAGGTGAATACTCGGCTTCTCTTGCATCGCCTCTCTGGGGCATACTCGGGTCGATAATCTGTACGCTGGTCGTGGTCTTGCCGTCGTTTGTACTCGTCGCCTATACGAGTCATCTCATACATCGTCATCGCGACAGCACTGTGGTAAAGGGCATATTCCTCGGTCTGAGGCCAGTAGTGGTTGGCCTGATAGCCTCGGCAGCTATGCTGCTGATGAACGCGGCCAATTTTGGCGAGACCACCTTTCAGGTCGTGTGGAGCATAGCGTTATGTGTTGCTGCCTTTGCCGGAGTCTATTGGCTCAAATGGCATCCGATCCTTATCATCTGTCTGGCCGGAGTGGCCGGATGGCTTATCTACTGATTTTCCCAAAATGGACTATTCCGAAGCTCTTGACAGGCTCTACTCATCAGTACCTGCTTTTCATGCCATAGGTGCCGGTGCCTATAAACCCGGACTCGCAACCTCACGTCTGCTCGACGATTGGGCCGGCAACCCTCATCGCGGTTATGCCTCAGTGCATGTGGCCGGCACCAACGGCAAAGGATCGACTTCCCACACCCTGGCAGCCATACTCTCGGCCGCCGGACTCCGAACTGGTCTCTACACATCACCCCATATTTTTGATTTCCGTGAGCGGATCAGGGTCGACGGACTCATGATCTCGCGCGAGGCTGTGGCCGATTTTGTGGAGCGATGGCTCGACTGGAGCAAGGATCATCCCGAGGTGAAACCGAGCTTTTTCGAGCTGACCTCAACCATGGCACTGGAATATTTTGCCGCCGAGAAGGTGGATGTCGCCATCATCGAGACCGGCCTGGGTGGTCGTCTCGACTCCACCAATATCATCACTCCGCGGCTCAGTGTCATCACTAATATTTCGCTTGACCACACGGCTTTTCTCGGCAATACTCTCGCGGAGATCGCCGGCGAAAAGGCAGGAATCATCAAGCCCGGAGTGCCGGTAGTGATAGGTGAGCACCATCCCGAGACCGATCAGGTTTTCATTGCCCGCGCGCGAGAGGTCGGAGCGCCCATCACCTTTGCCGAGCCGGTAGCCGGCGAGGTGAGAGACACTGTCAACTATTATAGCAAGACACCTTTTGGCCCTATGAGCGGCGAGCTCATAGGAGAGTGTCAGATACGCAATGCTGCTACTGTATTTGCCGCCGTAAAGAGTCTTCGCGAACATTATGATATACCCGATAGCGCGGTGAGAGAAGGTGTAGGCGGAGTGGCCCGGCTCACGGGCCTTTTCGGCCGTTGGACCACAGTCGCATCCTCGCCACTGACTGTCGTGGATACGGGACATAACGAGGGCGGTTGGCGACTGATTGTCGACGAACTGACCCGCGTGACCCACACTCCGCGCCATCTTGTCATGGGGTTTGTGGCCGATAAGGATCTCAGTCACATATTGCCATTGCTGGAGCCACTGCGTGGAGAATTGACTCTTTGGTTCTCAGGCCCGAGCTGTGAGCGTGGGCTTCCCTCAACCGCCCTTCAGGCCCGTGCCGCCGAATATGGATTTACCGGTCATGCCGTTGCTGATGTCAACGAAGCCGTAAGTTTCGCCCGCGCAGAGGCCGGCCCAGACGGCTTCGTGCTCGTTGCCGGCAGCAATTTCCTCATTGCCGACCTCGACATCAACCGTTTGTAACAATTATTATAGCGGATATATCATATCACTATGTCGTGAAGGTAACAGATGGACTCTATGCCTGAAATCCACCTTTAGCCGGTTCACGTTCCATTAATTCAGAGTTATGAAAAGTAACAATGAAAGGAGGTCAGAACAGTAGGGCGATATGGTAGACAGCGAAGGCTACAAGCCATGCTATGAGGGTGTTGTAAAGGATTGAGAACAGACCGTAGCGTGGGTTGCCGGTCTCTTTGACTACGGCGGTGATGGTGGCTATGCATGGGCAGTAGAGTAGCACAAACACCATGAAACTCAACGCGACGGCTCCCGTGAAGTCGGGTCGGCCGGTCACGGGGTTGGTTTCGCGCAGGCGGTGGGAGAGAGTCTGCTCGGCCACATCTTCCTCGCCGGTATAGAGCACTCCGAGGGTCGAGACGACGATCTCTTTGGCGGGCACTCCGGCAATTGCGGCCACGGTGGCACGCCAGTTGAAGCCGAGCGGTTCCATGATAGGGTTGATGGATTTACCCATGCGCTGGAGATAGGAGTCGGAGTCGGAGATCTGTTCAGAGTCGACGACAGCGACGGGCGCGGCATCGTTGACAGGCCGGGGGAAATAGTTGAGCGCCCAGACTATGGCGCTGGCTACGAGTATGATTCCACCCATTTTGCGCAGGTATTGCTCACCTTTGCCCCACATGTGGCGCATGGTGGTCTTGAAGGTAGGTACACGATAGGGTGGAAGTTCCATCACGAAGGGGGTCTCGTCTTCGCCAAACCAGAAGCGTCGTAGCAGTCGGGCTGTGAGACCGGCCGCAAGGATGCCTATGAGGTAGAGGCTCATGAACACCGCCGTGGCATGGCTCGGGAAGAAGGTGCCGATAAGCAGCACATAGATAGGTAGTCGGGCCGAACAACTGATAAACGGGTTGATGAGAATTGTGATGATACGCGATGAGCGGCTTTCGATCGAGCGCGAGGCCATGATGGCCGGCACGGTACAACCAAAGCCCATCACCAGAGGTATGAACGACTTGCCGTGGAGCCCCAGGCGGTGCATCAGACGGTCCATAATGAAGGCGGCGCGGGCCATGTAGCCCGAGTCTTCCATAAAGGAGATGCAGGCATAGAGGATCATGATGTTTGGCAGGAATACTATCACTCCGCCCACACCGCCTATGATTCCATCGGCGATGAGGTCTTTGACCCAACCGTCGGGCATGTTGGCTCTGACGAGGTCGCCTATCCAGGTGACAAGCGACTCGATCCACTCCATGGGGAACGATCCGATATAGAACGTGGCCCAGAAAATAAAGGTCATGATGGCCAGGAAGAGCGGGAAGCCGAAGAGACGGTTGGTGACGATTGTGTCGATGATATGTGTAGGGGTGGCTGTGGGGCGTTCGGGTGCCTCCATGGTCTCAGCCAAGGCTCCGGCTATGAAACCATATTTCTCGTCGGCTATTGCCGAAGTGATGTCGAGCTGAGGATTGGCACGTGTGAAGGCCTCGATACACCTGTCGCGCTCGGCCAGCAGGGATGGGGCGTCGGGCAACGAAGAGAGGGAGCGCTCGACCTCGGCATCGCCCTCGAGCAACTTGATGGCCAGATAGCGGGGCGAGAAGTGGTGCTCCACGGCCCGGTTGAGTTTGAGGGAGTCTTTGATGCCCGAGAGACATTCCTCGAGCTGCGCGCCGAGCGAGACATGGACGTGGCGCACGGTGGGCTCTTTGCCCTCATAGACTTTCACGACTGTGTCAAACAGTTGGTCGATACCCCGGCCGGTCTTGGCTGCTGTCGGCACTATTGGAACTCCTATCATCGAGCCAAGGGTCTTGTAGTCGAGTTTCACTCCTTTGCGCTCGATCTCGTCATACATGTTCAGAGCTATTACCATCGAGCGGTCCATGTCGATGAGCTCGGTGGTGAGATAAAGATTGCGGTCGAGATTGGAGGCATCGACTACGTTGATGATCACGTCGGGAGCCTCGTCGCGCAGATAGCGGCGTACATATAGCTCTTCGGGCGAATAGGATGCCAGAGAGTAGGTGCCTGGCAGGTCGACGATCCTGAAGCGATAGCCTTTGTGACGGAATGTGCCGGTCTTGGCATCGACGGTCACACCACTGTAATTGCCGACATGCTCGCGGGAGCCCGATGCTATGTTGAACAGCGAGGTCTTGCCACAGTTGGGATTACCTATCAGAGCCACATTTATCACATGGTCGGTCGAGCGGGGAGGCAGAGAGGTAGAACAGCCGTCCTGATCGTCGTGGATGGTATTGGTGTGATGGAACTGTCGCGATGAACCCTCGGCACCGATAGGCTCGACTTCGACCAGGGAGGCTTCTGAAAGGCGCAGGGACACTTCGTAGCCAAGCAACTCATACTTCACGGGGTCGCGCAGGGGTGCCTCCATGACCACCTTGATCTCGTGGCCTCTGACAAATCCCATCTCGATCATGCGTTTACGGAAAGCTCCGTGGCCGAGTACCTTTATAATGACGGCCTTATCGCCGTTGCTGAGCTCTGATAATCTCATAGTCTGACTTTAATAATGCAAAGTTCGTCAAAAACTTTGAATTAGAAAATACCTATAATATAGTATTCTTATAGAGAGTCCTCAGTCCTATCATGGTACACGGCTCTGTCATTTAAACTTAAAATAACGACATAATCTCTCTTATCCGGTTCAGTACGAATCGGGTAAATTTTTATATTTGTATTTCAGCAAGTTATCTTTTTCTTGAATTTCCATTTTTTCATTTTTGTGCTAAAAAGCGAATAAGTCGAGAAAAGCTCATGGAGATATATCTCATCAGTTCTGCGATGCCTTTGTTCTTATCGGCTTTCTTTTTGCGCCGTCCTCTCCATGTGGAAAATATGGAACAGACAATTCTTTGAATAGTATCGAGGTTGCGGGCAGCTCTTGACGACTTCCGTTTAATCTTGTCTTGTAAAAGATTTACGTCAAGCTCCGAATGCATACTCTCTATAGACCAATGGTTCCGCACTATTGCACCCTGCCTTGGCGTGGTCGTAGGCAGGCTATTCACATAAAGCCGTTTTTCAGAAGTACATACTCCTGTAGACTTTTTTATTGTAAGTGATTTATATTCAATGATTGTCATATTTTCGTCCCATTTTTCCTTGTCGGCGATTATTTCAAGGCCATCATATATGTTGTAGGTTCTGGTTTCGATTCTCCCATGACCAAGTTCAGGACCCTCTGTATATGAATATAACGGTCTATGTTCCTTAAGCTTATCCTCCACCCCATATCGCAGCGAGCGTTGATTAGCTTTGAGTTCTATTAGAAAATCTCCGCCTTTGTTCCTTATCTTATCGATAATATCCTTCTGCATCGACATGGCATCTGCGGTGATATTCTTTCCTGATATGTCAATCTTGTCGATTAGTATTGGGACAGCTTTTATCTCGTTGCTCTTTTCCCGGCATGCTTCGGTTGCGATTGTAATGCCTGTGTTGAACGAATAGGCAGATACGATGTCAGTATTACGCACGTTTTCTTGAACGGTGCCACGCTGTGCGTTGCCGTCCACACAGATTATTTCCCTGTCACGGCATACATTAAGCAGTTCATCATGGAAGTTCGCAGTAAACTCCTGCATCTTAAATAGTCAATACCGTTCTCTATCCGGCAAAGGGTAGCCTCCGAGGGTATCCCATTCTTCAGCATACCCATTTTACTGAATTAATTTTGATTGTGTCTGCCGAACGCTATTATATCGGCACGTCCGAGTATCATCAGAATGATGATGTCATTGAGCCGGTGGCGGATGTTTCCTTTGTTGCATCTACGAAAATCCGGGACTGATGCGGAAAAATTCATCAGATGATAAAGTATACTCCCTTTTGTAGGGATTTATTTTGTATATTTGTACTGTGATTGAGCATCGTATCCTCACTCGAACGGACTTGGTTAAGTGGTCTTGTTTTATTCATAACTGTTTGAGTTTTACCTTTTAAGTTACGAATAATTCTCCACTTAATCAAATTTTTACAGTGCTTATTTCACTTATAATCAAATAATTAACCTTATCTAAGGCCTACCCACCTCCCTCTATAAAATAGCAAAATCTTTGAATATGCGTGCCAATCTAAAATGAAAGAGCCGTGTGAATTATAGCCCTCATAATGATAAATCTATTGACAAGCATTTAAAAATTTTGTAACTTTGCAGTCGCAGACCGCATCGCAGAAGCCCGGTCATGGGCAACGCGGGAGGGTCTGCTGACATTTTTGGAAGCGTTTACTCGACGCTCTTTCTTGACGATTAGAAACTTCGCAACTTTCAGGTATAGTCAAGAATGTAGCAAACAGTAGATGCCTTGTGGATATGTTTATATCGCTAATATCAAGCGCGGGAGTGTTTGTTTTTTGGCGTTTCTATACATATTCTGCGTGAGGCTTCTGCAAGTTTGCTCGTTCAACTATACCGGGCAATGCGAAGGCCTCTAATCGTGGAACGAGCAACAGTACGGCTCTCACGCTTTCTTTTTATAACCTAAAGCCAAAGAGGTGAGTCCGGCGGCATTTATAAACTCAATGAATTTTCATCAAGCATTAGATGTTGCAAATAAAAAAGAACAACTTGTCGGACACCTAAAAAAAATGGCGCCGTTCTTGACGAAGTAATAATTGCGCCAACCGATGATGAGAAATATCAAGGCTTTATTAAAGCCTATGTAGACACTCTTGACGCGCAAAGGGCTATAGCCCCGTATATTAAGTCTGATGTGATCGTATTAGGCGTTTTTGATAAATATCGCATACGACGAGATAATTTGTTGAGCATCTCTGAAATTTAATCCCAGTTATAATATGAAACAGGTTATACTAATTCTTATGCTTCTGTACTGCTGTATGCTGTGCAAAGCACAATCCACTTCATTGACAGTCGATAATCAGACACCCGGTTGGCTTTCAAGTAAGATCAATTATGGAGATCAACAAACAGTTGTAAATCTCACCATTACAGGGTACGTTAATCAGATGGATCTCAATTTTATAGGAGATCTTATGTCAAAACACAATCTTTCTGGACATCTAAATTTAACGGATGCAGAAGTCGTTGACGTAAAATTCAAGGACTCTCCTACTTCAATTGGAGGATCCCTATCTATGTTTAGCTTAGACCAAAAGGTTTCTCTTACTCGATTTTCAGTACCCAAATCCATATCTTCGATTTCTCCTTACCTTTTGGCACGAGTGCAGGCGGACACACTTGATTATGGCGGTAATAGATGTGAAACTCTTACGAAGTTTCTTATAACAAATAGATATTACGGTACTAACTACTGCCCTAAAGTACTAATCCTAAGAGATGGCGTAACAAAGATTGAGGTATTTGGATCGGATGAAGGGAATGAAAAGGAACTGGAAACCATCATTTTTCCTGAAAGTTTAGATAGTATAGGTAAAAACGCATTCAGTGGTTGTACTAATTTGAAGAATATTAACTTGCCGAATAATATCCAAATAATTGACGAAGGTGCTTTTGCAGGTACTTCGTTTTGTCCTGATACTTTATATTTACCATCCGCCCTTAAAACATATAACACAAATTCGTTTCCAATAAAAAACGGTCAAACAATAATTTTAGGAAGCAACGTAAGTAATTTTAATAACCGTTCTTGGTATCTTAAAAAAACTACAAATGCTACCTATATTATCAATAGAGTAGTGCCTCCTACTTTTACAAAAGGAGCAAGTGGCAACTCATATAGTGACGGAAAAGAACTATTGGGCTGCACATTATACGTCCCAAGCGAGGGCTATTCAATGTATATTGACCCTGAATATAACTCAGTAGGAGGAGCAAGTGGAACGTGGTCAGGATGGAGTAATCCATATTCCCATGCAAAGGTAAAAACAATCCATATCCCTGTGGAGAATATCACTATCTCACAAATTCAGATAACACCATCAAGTGTAAGGATTCCTGTAGGGAAGACGATGAATCTAAATGTCACTATTTCCCCTAATGATGCCACCCACAAGATACTCAAATGGTCATCTACCAATCCGTCAGTAGCTATCGTATCAGAAGATGGGATGGTGTCTGCCATCTCTAATGGTGATGCTATAGTAATAGCTTCCACTCAAGACGGTTCTAACCTTTCTGCAACTTGTCAAGTAGAGGTTTTTACTGAGGCAGTTCTTGTAGAGAGTATCAATCTTGATAGTACAAATATTAATGGTCTTGTAAATGACACCTATGCGATTGAAGCCATTGTACTTCCTACAAACGCCACAAATAAGAATATAAAATGGACAACTTCAGACGAGAATATAGCAAGTGTAGATAATGGAGCGGTAAAATTATTAGCTCCCGGAACAGCCATAATTACAGCTGAAGCTATGGATGGTTCTAATGTTAAGTCTGAATGTACCGTTATCGTATCTCACGTAGCAGGCCTCGATTTTATATCTATGGATAAAGAGTCGTATATAAAAATATACAATCTCAGTGGCTATCTGATATACGAGGGTATTTACTCTGAAGCAAGTCTTTCGCCTGGATTCTATATTGTTATCTGTAATGGTGTAAGTTATAAGACAAAAGTAGATTGATATAGTACTATCTTCATGATTATTGTGCATCCTTGAGTATAGCTCAGGGATGCACTGCTATTTTGTGTTTGCGTGAACTTGTGAGCGGAATTGTTATTATGTAGTAAAGGACTTTATTTGTCCATTCATACTTTGGAGTATGGACTTAACTTAAATCTTCTAATCTATCCTTTCAAGAGCCTCGCTATAGTTTTGTAAGATGAGTAGCTGTCCTATTCTTGTCTTTGTTAATAAAAGTTCTTTAAAGCACTCTATAAAGACTTCTGAGCCTATTTAACTAATTAAAATTCCCTTCAGTTTAATTCTTTGCAATCAGGGCAATGATTTCGGAATATGATTGCTCTTGTGTGATAGGAACAAATTTTTCTATCAATTAATCGGATATTATGTTGCGATTTTTTCGATATTTTAATGACTTGACGTGGTGACCCAAGAGATATTTTGACTGAGATCACCACATTTTCACTCAGAGGTTAGAGTTAAAGTCTGTTAACGTTTGCCTATCTTTGGGTAGAGAGGTGGGTTGAATGGATGCAAATAATGACGAATGATAATGTGCCAGATGTTGATAATCAATACTTTATGCTATCAGTAAGATGGGTGGATGTATCTAATAGCACGCATAATGCACAATAATTCAGTAAATTATGGTGGGCGTGGTGACTAATGTGGTGACCTGGAGGGGTATGGGTGAAAGAAAGTCCGCAAACTCATTGAGGATTAGCGGTCTTTGGTGATGTCACTAGCAATATGAATGTTAAATTATTATCAATTCGCTTAAATCCATATAAATGCTAATATTTTGATATTAAAGCATATTAAATGATTTTGAATTTAGTCAGGTAGGGACTAATTGCACGGCTCTTTCATTTAAACTTAAAATAACGACATAATCCCCTTACCCGGTTCAGTACGAATCGGATAAATTTTTATATTTGTATTTCAGGAAGTTATCTTTTTCTTAAATTTCTATTTTTCATTTTGTGCTAAAAAGCGAATAAGCCGAGAAAAGCTCATGGAGATATATCTCATCAGTTCTGCGATACCTTTTTTCTTATCGGCTTTCTTTTTGCGCCGTTCTCTCCATGCGGAAAATATGGAACAGACAATTCTTTGAATAGTATCGAGGTTGCGGGCAGCTCTTGACGACTTCTGTTTAATCTTGTCTTGTAAAAGATTTACGTCAAGCTCCCAATGCATACTCTCTATAGCCCAATGGTTCCGCATTATTGTACCCTGCCTTGGAGTGGTCATAGGCAGGCTACTCACATAGAGTATCGCATCCTCAATCGAACGGACTTGGTTAAGTGGTCTTGTTTTATTCATAACTGTTTGATTTTCACCTTTTAAGTTACGTATAATTCCCCGCTTAACCAAATTTTCATAGTACTTATTTTGCTTATAATCATATAATAAACCTTATCTATGAACTACACACCAACCTCTATAAATAGCACAATCTTTGAATATGCGTGCCAATCTTAAATGAAAGAGCCGTGTCGGCGGGGACGGATTTTTCAATGGAAATAGTGAAAATCTCGGCGATCTTGAGTAACTTTGTAGGTGTGTCGCCGAGCGACGCGACATCTGTAACCGCGTTTTCAACACTTAATCACGATATTATGTCACAGATTACCAAAACATTTACTCCTGCCGAGGCTAAGGCTTGGGTAGAGTCACGCGAGTGGGCCAACGGATTTGAGGTCAAGGCCGACGAGTCGATCAACGCTGTTGAGTTTGCTCAGCAGTATGCCGCCAATAAGGAGCTATGGGACGCGCTCTTTGCTTTCCTTCGCGATGCCGATCTCAAGACTATCGCTGCCGGTAAGCACGATATTATCCCCGGCCGTGTGTGGGTCAATATTCTCGAGTATACTCCTAAAGATGCCGCTGCCACCAAGATAGAGAGTCATGAGAATTTCATCGATCTGCAGTGGACTTTCGAGGGTGATGAAGTGATGGGTGTAGCTACGGGTAAAGTGACCCCGACCGGCCCCTATGATCCCGTTAAGGACCGCACCAATTACACTACCGAAGAGGAGATCGTCTACTCGCCCGCTCCCGCCGACCGTTTCTTCCTCTATTTCCCCTGTGATATGCACCAGCCGTCGGTGTCGGCCAAGCAGCCCGCCACACCCAGCCGCAAGGCCGTCGGTAAGATCGAATACGCTAAATAATATCCACCGTAGTATATATGACCCCGGCCGACCGTGTCAGAGAGTTGCGCTCAGAGATAGAGCGTCATAACCGCCTGTATTACGTAGACAACAGTCCCGAGATAGATGACCGGGAGTATGATCGTCTTATGAAGGAACTCGAGGTTCTCGAACGGGAACATCCCGAGCTCGATGATCCTCTGTCGCCTACCCATAGAGTGGGCTCGGATCTATCGGGCGGTTTCACTCAGGTGGTTCACGAACGGCCCATGCTTTCGCTTGGCAATACCTATTCGCTGGGTGAGGTCAACGACTGGGTCGAGCGTTGCAACGAGGCTCTCGGTAATGCCGGAGGACTTCTGTCGGTGCCTATCGTGGGCGAAATGAAGTTTGACGGCACAAGCATCTCTCTGATCTATGAGGGAGGACGTCTCGTCAGGGCTCTCACCCGCGGCGACGGTGTGAAGGGTGACGACGTGACTGCCAATGTCAAGACTATCCGCAGTATTCCACTTGTGCTCGAGCCGGGAGGTGATTGGCCAGAGAGGTTTGAGATACGCGGCGAGATAGTGCTCCCATGGGCGGCCTTCGAACGGCTCAATGCCGAGAGGGCTTTCAACGAGGAACCGCTGTTTGCCAATCCGCGCAATGCCGCTGCCGGCACTCTCAAGATGCTCAATACCCCCGAGGTGGCCCGACGTGGACTTGACGCTTATTTCTATTATCTGCTCTCTGATCAGTTGCCGGCCGATAATCATTACGACAATATGCTCAAGGCCCGTAGCTGGGGCTTCAAGGTCAGCGAGGTAATGACCCTGCTCGAGTCGACCGACGCGGTGGATGAGTTTATCGGCTATTGGGATAAGGAACGCCGCAATCTGCCGGTGGCTACCGACGGGCTTGTATTCAAGGTCAACTCCCTGCGTCAGCAACTCAATCTGGGCTTCACGGCCAAGTCGCCACGCTGGGCCATCGCCTATAAGTTTGCGGCCGAGAGAGCCCTCACACGCCTGCGCTTCGTGAGCTTTGAGGTCGGTCGCACCGGAGTAGTCACCCCGGTGGCCAATCTCGAGCCGGTGTTGCTCTCAGGCACGGTGGTCAAGCGCGCCTCGCTCCATAATGCCGACATCATACGTAATCTCGGCATCCATGAGGAGGATATGCTCTATGTCGAGAAGGGGGGAGAAATCATCCCCAAGATCACCGGAGTGGATCTCGATGCGCGTCGGCCCGACAGCCGCGAGGTGGAGTTTGTCAAGACTTGTCCCTCGTGTGGCACGGAGCTCGTGCGCGAGCCGGGCGAAGCCGCCTGGATATGTCCCAACAAGTGGGGATGTCGCCCTCAGATCATCGGACGCATCGAGCATTTTGTCGGGCGTCACGCCATGGATCTCGACGGTATCGGCGACGAGAACTGCGCTATGCTCTATGATGCCGGGCTGGTCGGGAATATTGCCGACTTCTATCGTCTGAGGGTCGAGGATATAGAGCGTCTCGACGGAATGGGCTACCGCTCGGCCGTAAAGATCGTCGACGGCATCAAGGCTTCGCTCGGAGTGCCTTTCGAGCGTGTGCTCTATGCGCTCAGCATCCCATACGTGGGCGAAACCATCAGCCGCAAGATTGCTCGCGCCGTGGGGTCGATAGACCGGCTCATGGCTATGAGTCCCGAGGAAATCCAGGCTATCGACGATGTCGGCCCGAGCATAGCTGCCTCCATCAAGGAATATTTCGGCCATGAGGGCAACCGGGCTATAATAGAGCGTCTGCGCGAGGCCGGTGTGCAGCTTTCGATGGCCGAGCAGGACATGAGTGGCCTCACGGATCTGCTCGGTGGCAAGACCTTTGTGATCAGCGGAGTGTTCTCGCGCCATTCGCGCGATGAGTATAAGGCTCTGATCGAGAAGAACGGCGGCAAGAACTCAGGCTCCATATCCAAGAAGACCGACTATGTGCTTGCCGGCGAGAATATGGGGCCGGCCAAGCTCGAGAAGGCTCAGAAACTCGGCGTGCCTATCATCGATGAGAACGAGTTTCTCGCTATGATAGGTGAATAACCGGCAGTCAATGTATTTCCAATTCAATCCTCCCATGAACGGTAGTATAAAAACTCTTATAATTGCGGCTATGGTGTCGGGTGCAACTTCGGTTGCCTCGGCTGAGGATGTGCCGTTCAACGGCTTGATTCTCGATATGGCCATGAAGCCGGTGAATAAAGTCAAGGTCTATGTCAATGATCCCAATTATTTCGCCCGTAGCGACAAGCAGGGTAGATTTGGCCTGACCAACATATCGCCCGCCGACACGCTCACTTTTGAGTTTAGTGGCAAGCGCAAAGCCCGCGTACCGGTCGACGGCCGCAAGAGCTTGAAGATCATTGTCGATACCGACGGTAATGCTACCGCCACTCAGGACGATGATCTCGTGGACACCGGCTTCGGCTACGTGAAACGCAGGGAGTATACCGGCTCGAGCAGCGGGCTGAAAGGAGAGACTCTGCGTCGCTCGGGGCGCACCAATCTGCTCGAGGCTCTCTCGGGCATGGTGGCCGGACTGACCGTCACTCAGGTCGGTGGCCGTCTCGTGCCCAATATACGCGGCCAGCGGTCGCTGACCCTTTCCAACGAGCCTCTCTATATTGTAGATGGCTCGGAGGTAGAGTCGATCGACAATATCAGTGTCTATGATGTCGAGCATGTCGAGATACTCAAAGATGCTTCACGCTATGGCATGAAGGGTGCCAACGGTGCCATTCTTGTCACTACAACTTTTTCAAAACCTTTTAAACGTTAATCAGATACTAATGAAAATCAAATCGATCTTCTGTGCCGCGGTCTTAGCCCTGGCATTTGGGCAGAGTCTTAGTGCCGAGAGCAAGTATGCCGGTCTTTACAAGGGTCTCCAGTTTGAGATGCCTGTCATAGATGCACCTGTATTTCCCGACCTGACGCTTCAGCTCACCGATTTCGGTGCCGTAGGCGACGGAGTCACCCTCAATACCGATGCTTTCAACAAAGCGCTGGCTGAAGTCAACAAGCGTGGCGGCGGTACCCTTAATGTCCCGTCGGGAGTGTGGTACACAGGCCCAATTGTGCTCCAGAGCAATGTCAATCTTCATCTCGAGGCCGGAGCTCTGATAGTCTTTGCCGATGATGAGGATCTCTATGATACCGTCTATGTGGTCTATGAGGGTTTTGAGGCCTGGCGCACCCAGTCGCCTATCTCGGGCCGCGACCTGGAGAATATCGCCATCACCGGCGAAGGTGTCATCGACGGCAACGGCGGTATGTGGCGTCCTGTCAAGAAAAACAAGATGAACACTGCCGAGTGGAACAATCTCGTGGCTCGCGGCGGAGTTGTCGAGGGCGATGTGTGGTATCCCTCCCAGAGCTATATCGATGGTATGAAATATGCCGAGGGCAATCGTCGCGCCTTGCTTACGGAGGCTGAGGCCCGTCAGGTGAAACGTTTTCTACGTCCCGTGATGGTGCAGCTCGTGGGGTGCAGGAATGTGCTCCTTCAGGGTGTCACCTTCCAGAACTCCCCGGCCTGGAATGTCCATCCCCTGATGTGTCAGAACCTTATTGTCGACGATGTCTATATCAAGAACCCCGATTTCGCCCAGAACGGCGACGGACTCGACATAGAGTCGTGCAAGAATGTCATCGTCTATCGCTCGATGCTCGACGTGGGCGACGATGCAATCTGCATCAAGAGCGGCAAGGATGAGGCCGGCCGCAAGCGTGGTATTCCTTCTGAGAATGTGATCGTCCGCGACTGTCGTGTGTTTCATGGCCATGGCGGATTTGTGGTCGGTAGCGAGATGTCGGGCGGTGTCAACAATATTTCCGTGGCCGACTGTCAGTTTATCGGTACTGATATAGGTCTGCGTTTCAAGTCGACCCGCGGCCGTGGCGGCGTGGTGAAAAACATTTTCATCGACAACATCAATATGCTTGACATTTCGGGCGACGCCATCACCTTTGACCTCTATTATTTCGTGAAAAACGGGCCCAAGGAGATCCCGCCGGTCGACGAGACCACTCCTCAGTTCCGCGATATCTTCATCAACGGTATCACTTCCTATCGCTCGGGCAAGGCTCTCAAGTTTAACGGCATCCCCGAAATGCCTATCGAGAATATACGTGTCACCAACTCGACCTTCTCGGCCCGCGAGGGTGGTCTGCTCTCCGAGTCCAAGGATATACTCTTTGACAATGTGACGATCCGTCCCGATGCCGGCGCAGCCCTGACTGTCAACAATGTCAACTCTGCCCGTCTGGTCAACTGCCGCTTCATCTCGGGTGATCCCATCGAGTACACCGGCACCAACACAGGCGTCACCGTCGAGTGATGTTTCCCCCCACGGGTGTGTGGCTTTTGATATACTGTCAGCCTGCACTGCGGTGAGGTAAAACGATAAACCGAGGAAATGTCTCATCTGAGCATTTCCTCGGTTTTTTTACTTTTGTGACCTGACCCGTAGATCTTATTCGTCAAGATTGTTGTTACGGGGATTGTTGTTGAGTTCCTTGGTCTCCTGTTCGACCATCTTGGGATCAACCTTGTTATCGTCGGCACGATTGACGTCTACTCCTACATACTCAGTAGGTTTCTTAATTTCTTTATCCATAATAGTTGAAGTTTAGTAAGTATGTTTCTACTTATTAAACGGTCGGAGCGGACGAATGGTTCACCCGCGGGTCTGATCCTGCTGTCATGTCGCAGGGAAGTGAGTATTATCAGGCTCCTGCGCGACATTCCTCCGAGTCAAAAAGTGAGGGTAGGGGTGAAAGAAGATCTTTTTTCACAGACTGGCGCGCCTGATTGACAAGTCGATGGCCGGTCACGATGTTGTGGGTAGAAGTCCAGCCCTGGGTGCGGTTGCGCACATGGATAGTCACGATGCCGGCCATCGTGTCGGAGTTGCCGTTTACACGACAGAACACTTCGTTGAGCGACGTGATGCCTGTGAGGGTGAATGAGGAGACGACTTTGCCGGGCGAACGGAGCGAGACCTGGAGCAGATCGGTAGGATGGAGAGACGGTGTCATAGCGCGTAGGGTATTTATTGAGTGTATAGGTCGGAGATTTCTTACACTGCAAATTTACCGCTATGGTCGGGCGTGATTGTTGCACAGTTGTCTTTAATATAGTTAAACGCTCACTTGTCCAAAAAAAATATCATAGGAAGTAAGTCAGGTCTATACTTCCTATGATATTATTTTATAAACAGGTGGTCTATCGGGCTTATTTACCGAGCATCTCGACTGAGCGCTTGATAAATTCCTTGAGTTCACGACCTTGCAGCAGACCATTGCTCAACAGGGCAAGATCGATCATCTGACGCACTACCGGCTGATGGGCGGCATAGTCGCTCACAAGTTTCTCCTGCTCCTTGCGGGCGGTCTCCACGGCGTCCATGAGTTCCTTTTCTCTGGCGGCCTGCTCGTCGGAGGGTTTGCCGTCTTTATACTCGGCGCGCAGGGCTGAGAGCTGAGAGTTGTCGGTCTCGACCGAGGCGCGCAGGGGCGCGATCTTCTCCTCGAGTGCTTTCTCGGCTTCGGCCATCACGTCGGCCACATTCTTCTGGGCAGTGTTGACGATGAGATTGTAGCTGTCGGGCAACTCGGCATAGAAGCTCATGCCGGCCTGGGTGGCGGCCATGTCTTTCATGCGTCGCATATACTCGTTCTGAGTGATCATTACAGGAGCGGCTGCGGGATCGAGGCTCTCAAACGATACCATGAACTCGCTCTTCTCCAGTTTGGGCAACTGAGAGCGGAACACGGTGGTCATCATCGAGATCTGATCGGCATTGAGGCCTGAGTCTTTCCTGTCGGTCTTGGCGACAAGGTTGTCGGCAACGTCAGAGTCGACTCTGACAAACACGGTCTTCTCAAGTTTGTTCTCGAGCATGGAGATGAAGTGGCCGTCAAGCTGACCATCCATGAGCAACACATTGTAGCCCTTGGCGGTTGCATCCTCGATATAGCTATACTGCTCGACAGGGTCGGTGGCGTAGATATATACCACGTTACCGTCCTTGTCGGTCTGGGTGGGCTCGACAAGTGTGCGATACTCCTCGAGGGTGAAATACTTGCCTTCGGTGTCACGCAACAGTGCAAACTTCATGGCCGCGTCGCAGAATTTCTCGTCGGTCAGCATGCCATACTCGATGAAGATCTTGATGTCGTCCCACTTTTTCTCGAAGTCGGCACGGTCGGCTTTGAAAAGTTCCTCCAGACGTGAGGCAACCTTCTTGGTGATGTAGCCCGAAATCTTCTTTACGGCGCGGTCGCTCTGAAGATAGGAGCGCGACACGTTGAGAGGAATATCGGGCGAGTCGATCACACCCTGGAGCAACATCATGAACTCGGGCACCACGCCCTCGACCGAGTCGGTGACAAACACTTGGTTGCAATAGAGCTGGATGCGGTCTTTGCGTATATCGAGATTGCTCTTGATCTTGGGGAAATAGAGGATGCCGGTGAGCGTGAAGGGGTAGTCGACGTTAAGGTGTATCCAGAACAGGGGATCCTCCTGACCGGGATAGAGCTCATGATAGAAATTGCGGTAATCCTCATCGGTGAGTTCGGCCGGTTTCTTGGTCCAGGCCGGCTCGGTGGAGTTGATCACCTTATCGCGATCGGTATCGACATATTTACCGTCTTTCCATTCCTGCTCCTTGCCGCTCACTACGGGCACGGGCAGGAAGCGACAGTATTTCTTAAGCAGAAGATCCACGCGTGCCTGCTCGAGATATTCTTTGTTGTCGTCGTCGATCCAAAGGGTGATCTCGGTGCCGCGGGTGGTCTTGTCGCAAGGCTCCATAGTGTATTCGGGCGAACCGTCACACTCCCATCTTACAGCCTCGGCACCATCCTTATAGGAGAGCGAGCGTATTTCTACCTTGCTCGACACCATGAAGGCCGAGTAGAAGCCGAGCCCAAAATGGCCGATGATATTGTTGGCGTTGTCCTTGTATTTGTTGACAAACTCCTCGGCGCCCGAGAATGCTATCTGGTTGATGTATTTATTCACATCGTCGGCAGTCATGCCTATGCCGTGATCGGTGACGGTGAGAGTGCCGGCATCCTTGTCGACCTTGACCTCGACTTTCATGTCGCCGAGTTCACCTTTATATTCGCCAAACGACGCAAGGGTCTTAAGTTTCTGTGTAGCGTCGACGGCATTTGCCACAAGTTCACGAAGGAAAATTTCGTTGTCGGAATAGAGGAATTTCTTGATCACCGGGAAGATGTTCTCGGTAGTAACTCCAATTTGTCCTTTTTGCATAGTTGTATATAGGTTTAGAATTGATTTTACATTTTATATAACAACCGGCAAAACACGTGCCAATGTCGTCATGCTGACAAAAATTGTTAAATATCCTCATAAACTACTCGGCCGACTGACATAAGTGCAGAAATCCCATCGGGACGGGAAAGATAGCCATAGTTCTATACTTTCCAATCCAGATGGGATAGATCCGAATTTTTTTGAGACAGACTTTTCTATAAAATACTATTTTCACATATCCGAGGTGCTCTCCTCGGAGTCTCCATCTTTCTGAGGGATATTGAAGATGAAATAGGGGATGGTAGTCTTCCCTTTTCCGTATAGATATACTCCGAAAAACTCGTTGTCGATCTTTACACGATTGAATTTGGCAATTTCGATATCGTTGATATAGAAGAATACTTTACCCTGCTTGCGCTCCATGAGCAGATTAAGCACTTTGCCTTTATATTTTATAAGACCGGTCTTAATATCAGAGGTCACGTTGTCCTTGCAGCTGAAATAGCGAAACTGCTTTTTTGAGATGCCGATGCCTTTGTAGTTGTGGTTGTTCTCGTAGTCGAAAAGCAGACCTATATTCACATCGTCACCCAGCTCGGCATCAAGGAAAGTAACGCCGTAAATGAAATCTTCACGCTCGAGATTGACAGGAAGCTCGACAACCGAACATGCGGTCGCCCCCTTGATTTTATTCTCAAGAATAAGACCCTGATTTTTCAGCATGACCTTTGTTGTCTTATTCTCCGACTGGCTCCAGTCAAACTGTGTGTCATCCATGCTGTAGAGGAAGGATCGGTAGCTGTCTTCCTTATTGTAGCTGTCGGTGCTCACACCTGCCTCGCTCATAAAGTGAGTGAGCACACGTTTGGTCTCATTATCAACTTTAATCTGAGCAGCTACTGTGATAAATGAGAGCAAGCTCACTAATAAGATGATCGATTTTTTCATAGCTAAATATTATATAATGTGGTAAACTTTTATTCTCCTCCGCCCACGGTGGTCTGCAGTTCCTCAATCATAGGCTCAAACGAGCGGAGCACACGGTCATAATTCTTGTAATCCCTCTCGTTATGACTGTCTTTATCTTTTATCTGTACTACTATTCGTGCTCTATATGAAGTAACCTCATCGTCGGTGAATGTCATGCGTACTTCGAGTCGGGTTCTTACTATCTGATTTTTGAAATGAGTCAGACGCCACGAAGTTTTGATCCATCCCGCTGTCTTATCCCTGACCTCTATATTATCGAAATAGTTGGTGCAGACGCTCATCAGACGTTTCCAGATCACATCTTCCGACATGCCCTTGCGGCATCTGATCTCCATCCATTTGTTGGCGAGATCCACACCGTCATCTCCTCCGATCGATGCAGCCATAGCCTCATCTTCGGGCAGATTGTAAAGCACGGTCGACTTAGGATTGGACTTGAGCAGACGATAGGTGCGTGTAATGTAGCCGGGGGCTTCGAGCTTGACTACATAGAAATCAGTGTTTTTGTCAAACTTCACCTGATACTGCCCGGTGCCCACCATCTGACCGTCAATGTAGATGTTTGCTGTCTCGGGGATCACGTTGATGGTGATTTTCTTGGCGGCATTGGCACCCATGAGACCAAGCGACAGAATCACATACAGGAACAAGAGAACTCGTTTCATAATATTAACCTTTGCCTCGGGGCTCTCTCGTTGGCATTAATCGGTTTATAAACGAAAAGCGTGAGAGCCTTACCGTTTGCCCGTTCCGCTGTCTGAGGCCTTCGCAAAGCCCATCGTAGTAGAACGGGCAAACATGCAGAAGCCTCACGCAAATATGTATATACAATGCCGCGACTGATGCTCACGCATCAACCAAGGCACAGATATAACATATCCACCGGCATCTACCGTTTGCCTCATTCCTGACTACGATTAGAAAGTTGCGAAGTTTCAGACAGCCAAGAAAGAGCGTCGAGTAAACGCTTGTAAAAAACATGTATCGGGCAAAGCCTGCCCTCTGATGCACCCCTCCCACTTTATCCCTGGCCGGGCTTCTGCAGGTCGGTTGCGATGACAAATTTACATTATTATTATGACACTTGCAAGAGGTCGTACTTTCCGCCTGTTTCCTGCCGCAAAAAAGGACGCCCATCTGTAGCATCCATTGTCATCGATTCCGCCTCCACGTTGCGGTTTTGTTACGGTGAAAGAGGTTTGTTGCGGTGTTGTTACGGCAAAAAGGGGTATTTTACATGAATTGTCACTAATTTTTAAAATTTCTTTTTCAATGATTGCCGGGTAATGTCGGATGCTGTAATTTCGCAGTGTGATCCTACGGGACACACCCTGATTCTGCATTTTTTATCACATTATTTTATATTAATCTTTTTCTACCCCTAATTCTGATTATGACCGGAAATTTCAGGAAGCTTGTAATAAGCTCGATGCTCTTAGGCTCCTCTCTCTGCTCGTATTCTGCAACGGTAACTCTCGATGACGCATTTGTCATCGCAAAGGATTTTTACAATGCCCGCTATAAAGGTGCCGGCAGTCCCCGTCTCGAGGCTGTCATGACCGGCGGCACTAAAAACAAGCCCCTCTACTATGTATTCAATGCCATCGGTGGAGCAGGCTTCGTGATTGTCTCGGCCGAGGATGTCACTACTCCGGTGCTCGGCTATTCTTTTGAAGGCAGCTATCCTGTCATTGCTCAGCCCGATGCAATGAAGTGGATGATGTCGGGGCTTGAGAATGATCTTAAGGTAGCACCCGAGGTGCAGCAGGCTCCTGCCCGCACTTCCTCGCGCGCTGAGGCTGAGAAAAAAGAACTCTCGACAGCGGCCTGGAGCCAGGAGGGGCCCTTCAACTCGATGATACCCGGCAAACCTCTGGTAGGTTGCGTAGGCACCGCTATGGCCACCATCATGAAGTATCACCAGTGGCCCGAAGCCGGCAACGGTTCGTTTGACGGTGTCGATTTCAACGTGAAATATGACTGGAGCTCCATGCGCTCCGACAACTATCGATCGGGTTACACTCAGGCCGAGGGTGACGCCGTGGCTGCTCTGATGTATCACGCCTCCAAGAGTATCGACACCCGTTACGACATGTCGGGTTCGAGTGCCTATGAGGTCAGAGTGCCCGCCGCTCTGTCGACCTACTTCGGTTATGATCCGGGAGTATCTTATAAGAAGCGTTCGGAGGTAGCCTCTCAGGCAGATTGGGACAAGATCGTCAAGGACGAGATCGACGCCGGTCGCCCTGTGCTCTACTGCGGTCAGGATGTCACTGCCGGCCATGCTTTTGTGTGTGACGGTTATGACGGTGAGTTCCTTCACTTCAACTGGGGATGGGGAGGTGCCGGCAACGGATATTTCCGCAGCACTGCTCTCAACCCGACAGTGAGTCGCACTCATTCCTACAACAATCTCAACACTATAATCTATAACATCAAGCCCTCTACCTCGGCTATCGCAGTCTGGTCGCCCATCCACATTACCGCCGACGGCAATCAGGTAGGTATCGGCAGCGATATGACCGATCTCGCTTCGGGCAAAAGCTTCAAGGTGAGAGTAGGTAACCTCAAGAACCTCTCTTATACCGATTTCTCGGGCAAGATCGCTGTAGCGCTCTGCGACGCCTCGGGCAAGATGAAGGCTCTCCTCAGCTCTCCCTCCAATTTTTCACTCCCCTCGATGGCTACTCTCTATGACGGCACCATCGAGATGAAAAACTGCCAGCTCCCCTCGGGAACCGAAGTCGCTTCGACCGACCGTGTGCGCATCATGACTCAGGAAGGTGGCGTAGGCGAGTGGCTCCCCGTAGCCGGTGAACTCCCCACCGTCAATGAGCTGGCTGTCAAAGTGGCCAATCCTGCTTCTTTCCCCGTCGTTCTTCCTGCCGATGTGGCCGGGGTGAATGTCGAGGGTAATAAAAATGTGATCTTTGGCTGGGACTACACCTTCACGGCCTCGGCTCAGAACCCCCTGGAGGATGTGATTACCGTCAAGGCTAACGGCTATGTGCTCACTCCCGCCGACGGTGGTGTCTACACTATCAGAAACGTGCGTGAGCCTCAGACAATCAGCATCCTGGTCCAGAAGGCAGCCGATGTGATCGAGAAGCGCAGCATCTGGGTGGAGACTCCGGGCACTCTCGCCTCGCTCATCAGCGAGGAGGAGTCGGGCTCGATCAAGGAGCTGACCCTCTTTGGATCGATCAATGCCGCCGACTTCACTTTCATGAGAAACTCCATGCGACTCACCCGTCTCGATCTCTCGGGTGTCTATATCGCCGCCCACGGTTCTGATCAGGCCAATGCCATTCCCCGCGAGGCTTTCCGTGGCCTCGGCTCGCTGAGAGAGGTTGTGCTCCCCTCGTCGGTCAACCGTCTCAACAACGGCTGTTTCCGTCAGGCCGGTATCACCACCATCACCATTCCCGCCGGAGTGAAGACCTATGAGTATAATATCTTTGTCGGCGCCACCAACCTGCGCGACATCTATGTGGGCCGTGAGACCGCCGAGTTTATCAACTGGTGTGTGCTCTCGGGAGTCAAGACCTCTCTGGTCACCCTCCATGTACCCAGTGAGCGAGCTGTCGCCAATTACAGCAAGGCTGAGAACTGGAACACTATCGCCAATATCATCGTCGACCAGGCTCCTGTGGCCACCGACCTCCTGTTTGCCGTCATGGACAATGCTGAGGTGAAGTTTGACTGTCAGACTGCTACCGGTAAAGTAGCCAAGGGTACTCCCGTATCTTTCTCGGCCACCCATATCGGTGACAACGACAACTCCATGAAGGTCTATGCCAATTCCACTCTTCTCTCTCCCGACAATGAGGGTCTCTACCACGCTACCGTCGATGCAAATACCATCATACACTTTGATCTCGTTCCCCCCATTGAGGTGTTGAACCCCTCGCAGTGGAAGCTCACTGACAAGAATGGCTCGGTAGGTCTGTTCACCGATGCTGTCAATGTGATCAAGGGCCAGGAGTTCACTATCCGCGCAAATGCCCTCAATATCCCCGCCGGTTATGACCAGTTTTTCTGGGCAGCCGCTCTCACCGATGCCAACGGTAATATCAAGGAGTTTATCTCGCCCGTGACAGTGTGGACAGCCGGAGCCGCCGACAATCACAAGTTCAACGTGGTGTGTCGTGTCAATGACTCGGAAGTGCGCGAGGGCAACACCATACGTCTGGTCACTTCGCCCAACAAGAAGCAGTGGTTCCCCGTGGCCGGTGCTACCGAGGAGATCACCGATGCGATCCCTGCACTCAACAATATGACTCAGGTCTATAACATCAATGTGGCTGAGGTGTCGGGAGCCACAGTGTCGGGCGTCCCCACCACCGCAGTGCGCGGCCGTGACTTCACCATGAAGGTTGTGCCCTCCTCGGCAGCCCATCGTGTGGATCTCTACCTCAATGGCGACACTATCGTGACCAACGCCGCTTCGATCAACCAGACTTTCGTAGCCATGGCCGACATGGACTTCGCGATCAATGTCTATGATCCCAAGGAGGTTGGCTCGGTTACCTATAATGTAAAGAGCGGCGAGCTCTACAAGGCAGTGACAGCCGGCAGCGTCTGCGCCCATGTCATAGTGACCGGCGAGACATACGCCAGCGATCTCTCGGCCGCCTTCACTCAGTCGTTTGCCCAGAAGACCATCAAGAAACTCGATCTCTCGGGCCTGACCATCATAGCCGATCCCACCAATGGCGACAATGTAGCCAATATGCTCCCCTCCCAGATGTTCTACAAATCGTCGGGTATCGGTCAGTCAGTGCCTGTCCTCGAGGAGATCCTTCTCCCCAACAGCGTGGAGCGTATCGCTGAAGGTGCTTTCACCAACTGTGCCAATATCAAGGAGATCACCCTCCCCGAGTCACTGAAGTCAACCCGCATAGAGGTAGGAAAATATGCCAGCGGCAGCATCAAATATGGCTTTGCGATAGGCCGACAGGCCTTCCAGGGATGTACGTCGCTCGCTGTTATCCGCATCCCCGGCAAGCCCGAGACTGTCAATGGCCGCATGGTTGTCGCCCACCACGATCCTTACGGAGTGTATCGTCCCGAAGTCATGAGCAGCTCATTATATAACCTCGGACATGCCGACGCCAAGAAGGTCACCGTGATTGTGCCCGAAGAGTATCTGAGTGTCTACAAGACCCATGACGAACGAGACGCCTATACCAGCAACCCCTGGGAGGGTCACGGTTACAATATCCTCTCGGAGACTCCTGTCTATGGAGCCAACTTCGACCCCAGCCGCATCTCGGTGGCCGACGGCGTGGATGTGACCGCTCTGGCTTCGTTCCTCGGCGACAACGTGTCTCTCTCTGAAATGAAGGTCGACGGCAAGCTCAAACTCACCAATCCCTCGATCAAGAGCCGTGTCTACGATAACGGTAACCTCATCGAACCTGCCGCCGACGGCTCTCTCAGCCTCACTTTCATCAATCCCGCCAAGAATGTCAATGGAGCAGGCAACCACGAGCTTAAAGTGATCTACACCCATGAAGTGGCCTTTGAGTCGACTTCGCCCCTCTTCACTATCTCCGAGCCCGAGGTTGACAACGAGGCCGGCAACAAATTCGAGACCTTTGATAAGACCAATCCTCTCGCACCCGTGCTCAGGGATGTTGCAGAGAACTCCTCGGTACGTTTCCGCATAGGTTTCGCTTCAGAGCACTCCGAGGGTCTCGAGGCACGTGTCATGTCGGGCCAGCAGGAACTCACCGCCGATGAGGAGGGTTACTACAACGTAGATATTGTAAACGCCGGCAAGGAGATCAGAATTTTCGCAGTGCCCACCGATGGAGCTACACTCAATGCTTCGGAGCTCGCAGCTATTGATCCCGACGAGTCTTCGGCCATCACTTCGATAGCTCTCACAGGCGAGATCCCGGCCAAGCAGCTCGACGAGGCTCTCAAGAGCTTCAAAAACCTGGAGCGTCTCGATCTTTCTGACTTTGAGGGCGAGCTCCCTGCCGAGACCTTCAAGGATATGACCGAACTCACCACCATAGCTCTCCCCAAGGTGCAGGAGATCAGTGCCGGCATGTTTGAAGGATGCACTTCGCTCGAATCGGTTGACATCCCTGCGACAGTCGACATCATCGGCAACGGTGCCTTCAAGGACTGCCGTTCGCTCGAGACCATCCGCCTCACCGGTATCTCGTCGATCGGAGCCGGAGCCTTCGAGGGATGTGATAACCTCACTACCATCACTCTCCTTGCCGCTACCGCCGAGGTTGCTCCCGCCAGCCGTTCGATCTCCCGCTCGCGTGCTTCGCGTGGTTCAGAAGGTATCGATCCCGAAGCCTTTGCCGGCCTCAACCCCAACTGTATCATTGTGCTCGACAACGGTGTGACCGTGCCCTCGACAGCCGGAAACTTCCTCACCACCTCGACCGGCACCGTCACCGAGCAGCTCCCCGACGGCACTACCTCCACCCGCGAGGGCCGTATCTACACCGCAGCCGGCAACATGAACTTCGTCTCGGGTTATCCTCTGGCTATCCCCCACGCTTTCACTCTCGCCGACAATGCCTCGGTTACTTTTGAGACTGAGGGTAGCGACTGGACCGGCATAGTAGTACCTTTCGATGTTGCAACCGTCACCGATGCCTCGGGCAAGACCGTGACCTTCACCACTCCCGAAGCCGACGCTACTGTTGCAGAAGGTAATCTGCTCTACACTCTCCCTGCCGCAGGTGAGACCCTCAGCAGCGTGACCGCCATCCAGGCCAATGTGCCCTATCTCATGCATATCGACGGCGACGACAAGGTCATCATGAAGGCCAAGGGTATCAGAGTGCCCGCCACCCCTGAGGTGATCAGCGTCGAGGGTAAAGAGTTTTCGCTCAATGTCACTACCCGTGCCACCGAGCGTCGCGCCGCCGAGACCTATCTGCTCAACAGCACCGGCACCGCCTTCGTTCCCGCAGGCGAGGAGGATGAGACCGTCAACCTCGAGCCCTCCACCCTCTATGCCACCTCACCCGTGACAGTCAGCGAGATCGCTGTCAACCTCCCTCGCACAGGCAGCTACTCGGGTATCGAGAATGTAGAATATGACGGTGTGGAACTCAATATCGTACGCGAGGGCAACTCGCTGGTGATCTACTCGCCCGACGCCCGCACCGAGACCATCTACAACCTCGACGGCACCATCGCCCGCACCGTGCGCCTTATCCCCGGCCGCAACACCGTTCAGATCCCCGCTCAGGGCGTCTACATCATCGCCGGACGTAAGATAGCCTTCTGATCTTCCAACTCACTCTGATCAGAGAAAGCTCAAAATCAGAGTCAACTTAAATAAAGTAGCCTGTCACCCTCCTTGAAGTGACAGGCTACTTCGTCTTTATTTTAAGCTCGGATGAAAATAGAATGGAGCTCTGTGATTCCGATCTATCTCATAGTCAATCTAAGAGTTAATCTACTCGTTTTAAATTAATGGCATATATATGATTTTTATCATATTTTATTTGGAATGTGACTTTGTCTTTGTCGTCCATAGCTTCTTTTAGTTTATTACTCTCGTTTTTGCCAATACATATGAATCTAAGCTTCTGTCCCGGATTCTTAGCATTAGTAAGATTTTCATTGGGAAAAACTTTGTTTTTCTCACCAGCTATTAACACTCCCGTATAGGTTGTCTCCGGCTTTGCTTCTACCCATTCCTCTGTGATAGATCGATCTTCTTTATTCTTCATAGTTATGCTCTTTTTAGGGAATTGATTCAAATCAATTTTCCCCAGAATCTTCGGAGTAGTTCTATTTTCAGAATCAGATATACCAGTATAGTCCTCTGTTGAGATTGTCTTGCTCAGAGACTCTTGTTCAGAAGAGATATCTGCTGTTTCCAGAGACCATGGTTTCAAGTCAAAATTATAAAGCCCGGGGCCAGCTAACGTAAAGTTGATAGTTGCGTCCTTTATGGTTTTTCCAATATAATCAGGACCGAATAATTTGCCGCGAAATGATATTTTTTCCAGCTGACCGACCCGTGCTTCAGGTGGATCAACATCGATTATAACCGCATTTTTTTTGCTACATGAGTCTTTGGGTGATTGTCCTTTGGGGTCTTTGTAGGCATCGTAGAAAGGTATTATTGATTTCCAGGTGTATTTATGATCGTTTCCCAAGACATCTTTCCTGCGAAAAAGTTCTTCAGATACTAAATTTCCATACTTACGAGTTTTATCAAAACACTCCTTCATAGCTTTCGTTTTTTCTGTATCTGGTGTTTCACTGTTTATTAGTATTGCAGAATATGCTACACCTAAATAGTAGTTAGACCACATTATCGAACGTTTAGCAGTAATACCTCCGGATTCTTCTGCGTCCTCAGCGTCCTTCCTCCAATTATTCAACGCTTCTATAGATGCTTCAAATTCGTACATTTTTGTATATCTGTTAAGCATGAAGAGGTCACGATGAGCATCAAGATCACCTAACGCTATTAAGTTCTTGAGGTCATACTTTAAGGCATCGATATCTTTTTGGCGCATGTTATTATAAAGCCTTTCATCAGTGCGCTTTGGCATTGTTTGATTGTCAGAATCTTTATAATATTGATCCCAGGAATAATTCTTTCGGCAATTAATCAATGCTCTCCCATAATATATCCTTGTGGGAACTGGCTTACATACCGACTCATTAAATTTTAATTTATATTTTTCAATATCTTTTGCTGTGTGTCCATATATCGCGCTGAGATTTCGTCTAAGGCCTTCAGTGCCTTTGTATTCGGCTGTATTTTCGCTGAAATTAAACGAAATTAGAGCTTCAACAGCACGGTCCAAGTACTCAACATAGGGAGTGTAAGGATTATCCTTATCGTTATCGCAAAAAGATTTTACAGACGCATTACATTCTTTAATCATTTTACTTTCTTTCGAATGTATCGACGCGCCCAACAATATGGCATATTTATACAAATTGCCAAGACTCATATATCCATACGGACTGGCAATATTTAAATCAATTGATTTCATAAAGAAATACCTACCGTTATTAACATAATCCAAAATCAAATCATTGGATAGACCGGCAAGATTATTTTCAAAAGATTGTAAACGGCGCAAGTACAACATTCCATGAATGTGAGCTAAAATTTCATCGTAAGGATAATCGTTTGCTTCTAAAATTTCCTCAGCTTCTCTTATACACTCTTCAGCCTCCTTGTACAAACTTGCGTTATGTACCTGGTTTTCAAAAGAAGCGGCTTCGAAGAGCAATCTTCCTTTGTGGGCAACATAATGCCATTCATTTTCATATTTTTTAATTAACGAGTCAAATATCCTTTTAGCCGTGCTTATTCCGCTCGAGTTGTACGCAAGCCCTATAAGTTTAGAGAATCGATCAGACAGTTCTTTCCGTTTATCTTTCTCAACAGAGGCTACATACGTATCAGGATTAAACGATTTTTGGGACTGCTGAATAAACATTGAATTGAGTAATGTTTTTACTGGCTGTTCAGGTGTACCTGATGGTAATTTCATGAGAAACTGATATGACAACTCTGATAGAGGCCATTTTTCCTCTTTACCACATAGGTGTATTAAAATCTCTCGTGCAAATGCTGAATAACGAGGTGACCAGATCTTCTCATCATGTTCAGATTCGCCAGGTTCCTCTTTCAATAATTTGTATATGTGGTTATGATCTTCTGATTTAAACGAAGATTTAAGCGTAAGATATTTACCATTATCATTCCAAATATTTTTCAATACAGAAGCGGTGACGCCTTGATTGGTAAAGTAGTATGAGAAAGCCACAAACTTTACAAATTCTCGTGAGATTTTACTGAGCTTGTTTAACTCAGTTTCTACATATTTCCCTCGTTCCGGCACAATTGTTTCTTTTGTCAAACCTTCATGGTGAATAAAACTCTCGGTAAAGGAATATGGAAAATCAACAACTTCGACATCTTTTCTTTTCTTAATATAGGAACAGATTTCTTCAATCCGGTTAAGAATTTCTTCAATCCGGTTAAGATTGGAGGAATTAAGAGTTTTTGCTATGAATATTTGTTTATATTTCTCCAAAAAGTAACCTTTTTCCTCCTCATTCAACGTAGATGTAAGAAATATGCTATCTAATTGAGCTGCTGATAGAACAGTGGAGTGGATAACTCGCACATGAATAAAATATTTAGACGAGTTCTTCAATAACTGTTTTAGCTGGTTGTATCTATGGTCATCAATGGTATCTTGTTCTGATATTATGATTATTGGCTTGTTCTTTATTTCATTGGATTCGGATAAGGCAAATAGTTTATCCTTAGTATTAATAGGATTTTCAAAGTCATTTAAAAAAACTACATATCGCTCCTTAGACATACCTCCATCTGAGAGATCGAAAGCCAGTCGACGAGACAAAGTAGTTCCACCCGCTCCCGGTTCATGATAAATAGAAAATGTTTTTCCGATTTCAGCGTCAGACACTTTATTTTTAAAGCGTTCATATTCTTTCCGCTTTCTAATCACGTCTCTACCTTTCTCTAATTCAGAATATTGAATCTTATGACCACAGAAAAAATCTCTTGTTGAATTCAGCTGATTATTATCCGGTAATAGAAACGATATTCCTGCAGAATTACAATCTCTAATTATTTCTTTATTCAAGAAAGGACATGTGTTTTCGCTTGAGTTAATTGTAGAATTTAATAATCCTGTTACTTCTGCCGCTTCTAAAAACTCTTTAGCGCCAAATTCAAGATATTTGATGCGTTCCTGATCAAGTTTGTTATCATCGTCTTCTGTTGCTTCACAAATGAACTCATTCAGTTTGTTGTCATCACCTTTTTTATTCTTGAGAGTTATCAAATGACAGTTTCTATTGAATGATGGATTATCTCCATCGGTATAAATTGTATCAAATACACCACTAACAAAGCTCTCAAACATTTTTGCAGAGTTCCCCTTTCGGAGAGTTTCATTAAAATCAATTAGGATATAAAAATTATCATTCTTGTTGTTGATCTTCTCTCTCAAAAGTTTTGTAAATTTCTTGATATTTATCTTTTCTCGTTCTCCAAACGGGAAGAACCAGTTAATCTTATTGGATGATAAATTGAGAGTTGCTTTGTCGGTTATTAACTGAATTGAACTCTCTCCCTTTGTTTTTTTGACGTATGAAAGAAGCTTGTTCCCCTCATTATTCTGATAGGGATCAAATACGAAATGCCAATTAATTCTTAAAAAGCGTTCCATGTCATCTTCACTGTCAAATCGGTCTGGAGCAAATGCAACATATCTAAGTTCATTACGGTTCAGTGGTATACTCTCACATATTTCACATAGATTTAATGTATCTTTCCAAGAGTATGCTTTCAACTGATCTACCTTTTCTGATATTCGGTTAAATTTATCTAAAAGACCAGATATACATTCGTTTTCATAAAATTCTTTTGATAAGTTGCTTAGAACATCCTTAAATTTTTCGCAAACGTCTTTGAATATAAGATATTCATCAGGATTTGTATCTTTAGGGCTTTTTGAGGATGAGTGTGTAGGTTTGCTCACATTCTCGCTATACCAATATTTTGACGTTTCCACCAAAGGAGAAAATACAGTTTTGCGGATATCATCTCTATTTAATTCTGTATATTCTTTATTTAATTGAACTCCCGCTGCAAACTTTACAAGGTTGAAGGAATGTACATCTTCTTCTATTTCTTTGACGATTGTCTTTAAGATATACTCATCTGAAAGATGCTTGTTTTTTTGATGAAATAAAATCCCTGCAATTCTACATAGATAATCGCAAATATATCTATTGTAACTTAATGGTGTACGCCAAAGAATGGCTTTCCCTTCAGGAGATTTAGTGATGAACAACTGTTCGTTAATCTTACTTAATTCTGCGTGTATAAGTGACTCTTGCTTGGAAAGAAAATCGTTAAAATCTGTAGGATCAGAAGACATGGTATTGACAAATAAAGTTTTTTATAAAAAATGGGTGACACCCTGATCTGGGAATCACCCATGTAATTGGGTGCTACTGCATTACTTTTTATTTTCCTTTAAAAGGGCTTCGATAACTGCAGCGGCGGCGGTGAGAAGAATTGAAACGAGAGTTTTGTTCATGGGTATAAATTTTTGTGTTATAAATAAAGAGACTGGTGTCTCAGTTAATGTTATTCTGATAAAATTTAGTATTTAGTCAAATCCTATCAAAATAATAACACAAAAATGAATGAACACTGTTACAATCCTATTCAAATGCAAATTTATTAAGAATAATTGAAAACCCAAATAAAAATTAAAAAATTAAAGAGTGAAACATTTGCGTGGAAATCGGGGGAAATTCTATGCGTCTTTCTTGAGGTGGTGTCGGAGATTTTTTGTATCTTTGTAGATTATGGATTTCAAACTCACTTCTCAATATGCCCCTACAGGCGATCAGCCCCAGGCCATAGAGCAACTGGTGCGCGGTATCCGTGAGGGGGATCCGGCTCAGACACTGATGGGAGTCACCGGCTCGGGCAAGACTTTCACTATGGCCAATGTCATAGCTCAGGTCGGAAAGCCCACTCTCATCCTCAGCCATAACAAGACCCTGGCCGCGCAGCTCTACGGAGAGTTCAAGAATTTCTTTCCCGAAAACTCCGTGCAGTATTTCGTGTCCTATTATGATTATTATCAGCCCGAGGCTTATATACCCTCTCACGATAAATATATAGAGAAGGATCTCATGATCAACGACGAGATCGAGAAACTGAGACTCTCCACCGTCTCGGCGCTTCTGTCGGGGCGCAAGGATGTCATTGTGGTCAGCTCGGTGTCGTGTCTCTACGGTATGGGCAATCCTCAGGATTTTGACTCGAGCGTGATCAATATACACCGCGGACAGAAGATCACCCGCAATGCTTTCCTGCGCTCGCTGGCCAATTCACTCTATTCGCGCAATGAGATAGATCTGCCGCGCGGCACCTTCCGTGTCAAGGGAGACACTGTTGATATACGTCTGGCCTATGAGGAGATACTCGTGCGTGTCACCTTCTGGGGCGATGAAATAGAGTCGATCAAGACTCTCCATCCCTCCGACAACACTTCGCTCGGCACTCACGATGTATTCAAGATCTACCCGGCCAATCTTTTTGTCACTTCGCCCGAGCGTCTGGGGTCGGCAATCGGTCAGATCGAACTTGATCTGGGCAACGAGTATCAGCAGTTCATGAAGGAGGGGAAGGAGCTTGAGGCGCGCCGTCTCATGGAGCGTGTGAGCTATGATGTGGAGATGCTCCGGGAGCTGGGCCATTGCTCGGGTGTGGAGAACTATTCACGCTATTTCGACGGCCGTCAGCCCGGCATGCGCCCGTTCTGTCTGCTCGACTATTTCCCTCGCGATTTTCTCACCATTATCGATGAGAGTCATGTCACGTTGCCTCAGTGTCGCGCTATGTTTGGCGGTGACCTCTCGCGCAAGACCAATCTGGTAAACTATGGTTTCAGACTGCCGGCCGCTCTCGACAACCGTCCGCTACGTTTCGAGGAATTTGAGGCTCTGACACCCCAGGTGCTCTATGTCAGCGCTACGCCTGCCGACTATGAGTTGCAGAAGTGTGAGGGCGTGGTGGTGGAGCAGATCATACGACCCACCGGTCTGCTCGACCCGCAGATACTCATGCGCCCCTCGCTCAATCAGATCGACGATCTGCTCGAGGAGATACAGAAGCGTGTCGACCTCAACGAGCGAGTGCTCGTCACTACTCTGACAAAACGTATGGCCGAGGAGCTCAACGATTACCTGCTCAAACTCCGCATCAAGGCGGCTTATATACATTCAGATGTCGACACAATGGACCGCATCAAGATCCTCGACGGTCTGCGCGCCGGAGAGTTTGACGTGCTCATCGGTGTCAATCTGCTCCGCGAGGGCCTTGATCTTCCCGAGGTCTCTCTGGTAGCTATCCTTGATGCCGACAAGGAGGGTTTCCTCAGGTCTCATCGCTCGCTGACTCAGACCGTCGGTCGAGCCGCCCGTAATCTCAACGGCACTGTGATCATGTATGCCGACAAGATCACCGACTCCATGCAGCAGACCATCGACGAGACTTCGCGCAGACGCTCTCTCCAGCTCGCCTACAACGAGGAACACGGTATCACACCCAAGGCAATCGTCAAGGCCCGCGGATCGATAATCGGGGTCGATGCCGAAGACCTGCTCCCTCAGGGCAAACCTCAGCAGCACACCGGCTCTCAGGCCGGAAAATCGACAGGTCGGCCGGCACGGCAATCTCAGAGCCCGGCCCGACGTGGCCCGGCGGTCTATTCCGACGCGCCTATCTCGTCGGTCAATATCGCTGCCGATCCCGTCATGGCCTATCTCTCGGCCGATGATCTGGCCAAGGTTATCGACAAGCGGCGTCTTGATATGAAACGTGCGGCCGAACAGATGAATTTCATCGAGGCCGCCCAGATACGCGACGAGATTATAGCTATGGAAGACACCCTCGCTTCACGTAATAATAAGTAGCAAGTGCGTTACTGTAACATGATTTATTACCTTTAATCCTGCAATGGCAACTGTACCGGAATATAATAAATCGGCCTTTCTCCCTACGAGCGTCAAGGAGATGAAAGCCCTCGGATGGGACCACGTCGATGTGGTGCTCTTCTCGGGCGACGCGTATGTCGACCATCCATCATTTGGCGCGGCTGTCATAGGGCGTGTACTGCAATCGGCCGGCTATAATGTGGCGATAGTGCCTCAGCCCAACTGGCAAGACGATCTGCGCGACTTCCGCAAGTTTGGTGCGCCACGTTTATTTTTCGGTGTTTCAGCCGGAGCTATGGACTCGATGGTCAATCATTACACTGCCGCCCGCCGCCGTCGCAGTGACGATGCCTATACTCCCGGCGGTCGTCACGGAGCCCGACCCGATTATCCAACTGTGGTCTACTCGTCGATATTACGGGAACTTTTTCCCGAGACCCCTATCATAGCCGGAGGCATCGAAGCCTCCATGAGACGTCTCTCTCATTATGATTACTGGCAAGACCGTCTGCGCCCCTCTCTGCTGCTCGACGCTCCGGCCGATATCATCAGTTACGGCATGGGCGAGAAGACTATACTCGAGATAGCCCGTCGGCTCGACGCCGGTCAGGGGGTAGGGGAACTTACCATGCTGCCCCAGACAGTGATATTGACAGCCGATGGCCCGATGGTCAATATAAAAAAAGATGTCGGCATAACGGTTACCGACACTGATATAGTGCTTCATTCTTACGAGCAATGTCTCGCATCCAAGCGCCGGCAGGCTGAAAATTTCCGCCATATCGAGGAGCAGAGCAACGCTATGAAGGGTAAGACTCTCTGGCAGCGACATGGCGACAAGTGGGTTCGTGTCAATCCGATGTATCCACCGTTCACAACTGCCGAGATCGATGCCTCGTTTGATCTGCCCTACACCCGTCTGCCCCATCCCCGATATGCCGGGAAACAGATCCCGGCCTACGAGATGATACGCCACTCGGTCAATATTCACCGCGGATGTTTCGGCGGTTGTGCTTTCTGCACCATCTCGGCCCATCAGGGGAAGTTCATAGCCTCGCGCAGCAGGGAGTCTGTGATACGTGAGGTGAAGCAGGTCACACGTATGCCCGACTTCAAGGGGTATCTCTCAGATGTCGGTGGGCCGTCGGCTAATATGTACTCTATGGGTGGACGTGATCTCTCTCTGTGTGAGCGTTGCCGGAGACCTTCGTGCCTGCATCCCTCGGTATGTCCCAATCTGAACACCGACCATCGTCCGCTGCTTGATCTCTATAAGGCGGTAGATGCAGTCCCCGGTATTAAAAAATCGTTCATAGGCAGCGGTGTGCGCTATGATCTGTCGATGCACCACACGGGTGATCCTGACATAGACCGGGCAAATGCCCGATATAACGAGGAACTGATCACTTCCCACGTCTCCGGTCGTCTGAAGGTCGCCCCCGAGCATACTTCACCCGAGGTGCTCGAGATCATGCGTAAACCCTCGTTTGATCTCTATCGGGAGTTCTCGCGTTTCTTTGACACGGTCAATTCCCGCGCCCATCTCAAGCAGCAGCTCATACCTTATTTTATCTCATCCCATCCCGGGTGTCATGAATTGGATATGGCCGAACTCGCTGCCGAGACCAAGGAATTGAATCTACGGCTCGAGCAGGTGCAGGATTTCACCCCTACACCGATGACGCTGGCCACTGAGATCTACTATACCGGGTTTCATCCTTACACTTTGCGCCAGGTGTTCACCGCTGTGACTCCCGAGGCCAAACTGGCCCAACGCAAGTATTTTTTCTGGCATGATCCGGCCTACCGCAATGATATAATCTCATCGCTCAAACGCATGCACCGCACCGACTTGTTGCACCGGCTGTTTCCACGCGGTGCGTCCTATCCGACTGTGCCTGTGGTAAAAAGTGGGTTTAATCCTAAACAAACAGGCCGTCGCAGACGTTGATAATTTTAGTTAACCCCCCACACATTCAACTATGATTATGAGATCTACCAAGCTACTGCTGTCGCTCTCGCTGCTACTCCCGGCGTCAGCTATTCAGGCTCGTCAGCTCACTCCCGCCCAGGCCCTCGACCGTGCTGTCGGTGGTAGCGGGACTTCGCTTTCGCGTTCGTCTTCGGCCGACTATACACTTAGTTTCACAGCTTCGGCTCCAGGTTCAACTGTCCCCGGCGTCTATGTTTTCAGTCGTCAGGGTGGCGGTTTTGTCATGGTCAGCGCCGACGATTCGGCCGAAGCCCTTCTCGGTTATTCCGACTCGTCTACTTTTTCGGCCGATGCCATGTCACCCTCGATGGTCTATTGGCTTGAGGCATACGCCTCACAGGTAGAGTGGGCCTCCTCTCATCCGGCGTCCCCCTCACGTGCTGCCTCCGAGCGTCCTTCGCGAGCATCCATCTCTCCGCTACTCACCACTACATGGAATCAGGATGCTCCCTACAATCTGCTCTGCCCGGTGTCGTCAAACGCAAGTTCTACCGACGGACGTTGCCCGACAGGTTGTGTGGCGACCTCTACCTCTCAAGTCATGAACTATCATGAGTGGCCCGTCAAAGGCACCGGTTCCAAGTCCTATACCTTCACTCTTGACAAAGTGCAGCACACTCGCTCGATGGATTTCTCAACCGTGACTTTCGACTGGGCGAACATGCTCGATTCTTATAGCGGATCTTATACCGAGGCTCAGGGTAATGCAGTTGCAACTCTCATGGAGGCCGTAGGCACAGCTGTCGAGATGCAGTATACCGGCAGCGAGTCGGGGGCTTCTCCTCTGATGGCCTGGGAGGCACTGTTCACCTACTTCGGATATTCAAAAAGCGCCACTTTCAGCCAGCGTTCATGGTATGGCTTGTATGATTGGGAAGATCTCATCTACAACACTCTTAAAAACGATGGCCCTGCCATACTCGGTGGTCAGAGCGGAACCGGCGGACACTCATTCGTGTGTGACGGTTATGACAAGGACGGCTATTTCCACATCAACTGGGGCTGGGGCGGTACCAGCAACGGTTACTTCCTTCTCACGGCTCTCAATCCAACTACCCAGGGTATAGGTGGCAGTCAGGGCGGATATAATTTCGATCAGAATGTCATCACCGGCATACGTCCCGCTTCCGGCTCTTCCGACGATATTAACCGTCAGCTCTTGGCCTCTGAGATCAATCCCTCATCCAGCGCTGCGCGTCAGGTGACTCTCACTGACCTCGGAGTCTACACCTATTCGTCGGATAAACTCACCAATGTAGTTTTGGGTCTTGAGATTGCCGGCAACTACTATTTTTCTAATGCTAAGATACCCGAGTTTGCCTTTGAGCCGGGAGCCGGATATGAAGTTGATTATACGGTCTCGCTTGCAGGACTACCGGCCGGAACCTACGAGGCACGTCCCGCCTTCAAGTGTGACGGCCTGAGCGGCGGCAAGGTAATGCTCACCGAGGCAGATGTGGAGCCTTTCTTTACGATTACTGTCGCTTCTGACGGCACTGTCACCACCTCTGTACCTGTCCAGCATATCTCGGCTTCAGACATCAAGTTTGACACATCGTTCCTTCAGGGACAGAAATTCAGTTTCACAGCCGAGGTCTCCAATTCAGGCTCGATAGAGTTTGCAGGAGCGGTGGCCGCTATCCTTATTCCTTCGGGGAGCAATGAGGCGACACGTATCTCGGAATATGCGGTGGATCTAATGCCAGGCGAGTCAACTACCGCGACTTTTACCGGCACTATTCCGTCCTCGCTCGCTGCCGGCAGTTACACTCTCTATATAGCAAATATCAGTGCCGACGGTGGAGTTGAGACTATCAGCGCGCCTGAGTCAGTTACTGTCTCCGCGTCGACTACCCCTGTCATCGGCCTGACCTCATTCTCTATCGCCAACTCGGAGGCAGTCGATCCTGAGGCTATCAATGTCACCTATCAGCTCACCAATACCGGCGGCACTTTTATAGGCAATATCGAGTTTGCGATATTCAATCAGGGGGAGTCAACTACCAGCAATATCCTTCAGGCTCCCATGATTCAGGTTCCCGCCAATACTACCGAACCAATGGAGTTCACGGTCACACTCAAATTCCCTGCTGGAGTGGCCGGATCGACCTATAATTTGGTTCCTTATCTGAGCAACAAGCAGCTTGCCTACGCTCAGTCGTTCACTATCGCCAAATCGAGCGGTATCGACGGGATTTCGGCCGACGGCGGTTCAAAAGTCACAGCTATCTACACTGTCGACGGACAGCTCGTACCCACGCTCGATCTCCAGGATCTCTCGGCAGGTATCTATATAGTTGTGACTCCCGAGGGTAACTATAAATACCTTGCCCGCTGACAGAGTCAGCCTTTCTTCCTACATCTCTTACCACCCTCGCCCTGATCACGGTCAAGGCGAGGGTGTAGTTTTTTATCAGAGCGTTTCGCAGTGATCGGTATAGGATGGGGCGTAGGGATGAGGGCTCGGGAAAACATTACAATTTTATTGCATCCGATGGCGTCAGAAAGTGCTGAAACAGGGTGTTTTGCAACAATTGTAACATTATTTCGACGATTTACACGAAATTCTATTTTTTTTCAAAGAATATGTTTGGGATATTGATCTGTGATGTAATTTTGTCTCAGAAAACAAAACGATACGTCTCAACTATCGACAGAAATTCATCACCAATACCTATTGCTTACATTCTAAATTATCAGACCCATGATCAAGACCATTCAGCGTAAAGTCGTTCTGGCACTGTTGCTCATCGTTCCTTTCTTCATGATCGGATAATAGCCGGGACACCCAATACCCGAAGTCCCGTTCTGATGCCGGAAATCTCCATCGTAAAATAACAGGTAGGAGTAACCCGCGGTGCAGGGTTTCTGAAGTGACATATCACTACGGAAGCTGCTTCCGAAGTCCTCTCCGCTTCAAGTTACTCACGATAATAATATTCCGGCAGCCGTCGAGGCTCCCCTTGAAAAGAATCAGAATTAGGCAATAATAAATCCGGCCGCAGTCTTCGTGATGAAACCTGCGGTCGGTAATTCTATTTCATGATATTTGTGTACACTCGTTTAGGTCGAGTCTCGGCTTTTATAGTCCCAGCGGAAGTTTAAGACGCGGAAAATAACGCTCTACTGTTTTAGCAATAACCACCGGTGTGTAAAGGCCTGCAATGATGCTGATGATAAAGAGCAGTGGATAAAGCAGTGGCGACAGGTGACCGATAGCGCCATAGATGTATCTTACGGCCATCTGGAAGAAAATACCGAGCAGAAAGATCTGGAAAGTGTAGCGTCGGAAACTGCTGAATGTCGCCGGATTGAGCCGGGTGATGAATGAGCACACACTTATGGATAGTCCGATGCCTAAAAACGATCCGACTAACGTGGCCGTTCGCACGGGAACAATATCGGGATAAAGTTGCAACACATTGCAGAGTATAAATAAACTTCCGCAGACGGTGAAAAAGATCGGATTTGAGGCATATCTCTCAATCACTCCGTAGCGACAGCACACCAGGCCGGCAACAAAGTAGGGTAGCATACCCATGACTTTAGATAATTGGAAGACCATGATGTCGTCGGGGAAGAACAGGGCGATAGGTACAGCCACACAGCATCCCCAGATGAGGGCACTGTGGCGGTCGAGCCAGCGGTAGAGGGGGAAGGCGGCCATGAGGATAAGTAATGTGATCAGAAACCACATTTCGCCCAAAGGATTGGAACTGAATAAAACGAAGGTGTTGAGCAGTTCCTCGGTGTCGACCTGGCGGTGCATCAGCCCTGGAAAAGCGAGTTTCAGACCGATTGTGACAACAGTAAAGACCAGAAACGGAATGCCCAGGCGCGAGAGTTTTCGTTTCATCACCGACCTGTAGTGCCTGTCAGAGCTGAGGCAGGTGAGCTGAAAAAGCCATCCCGAGATGAAGATGAAGAGGGGCATGTGGAACGAATAGATGATGCGTTCAAGGGCGGCCGTAAAAGGATAATCGGGATTGAAGGCTATATTGGATAGTGAGATGTGACCGATCACCACGAGGAGCATACTGAAGCCCTGAAGCACTTCGAGCCACTCGATGCGCTCTCGATCTCTGGCAGGGGTTTTACGACCGGTACCGACTGTGGGGAATGGGACGGGTGAGTTCATTTCAGTGTTTCTTTAGAGGGATAGGAGTGAGCCCATGGGAGGCGATAAAGCCCTCGAGTTCGGAAATAGGAAAGCGTAGTCCATGCAGACGGCTGCGGCAGGCACTGAGTCTGTCGAAACGCCGGTCATCGGATAAATACCAGTCAAAATGAGAGATCTGTCCTCTCTGTTTCAAGCGTGTCAGGAGACTATGTAGAGAGGCAACGGCACTTTTCATCACGCGACAGCAGTAGAATTGGCCGTGGTCGGCCACGATAGCCAGAATGTATGGGGCTCCTGATTTTCTCTCATCGGTATGGGAGGCGTAGCTTTCGCTGCAGGTGGATATGTGCAGGTCAAGTTCACCGGCAAATCGCCGGTTGATACTATCCATCAGTGAGCGGAAAAGTTGACCATGACTCGAGGTGTCCCGCTGGCGTGAGACTGTGATATAATGATGGATCATCTCGTGGACTATCACCGAGTCGATCTTTATCTCAGAGTCAAGCCATGGATTGTCATATATAATGATGGTGTCAACAATTGTCGGGCGGAGCAAAGGATTGCGCGATCTGATGATTTTGCGCATGAACTTGCCGTTGAGAGTTCGGGCCTGAGGTCTCACTCTGAGGTTAACTTTGTCAAGACCGCCTGATTTCCAGATCCCGGCCTCGTTGATGCGCTTGAGCCAATAGGCGTGGCGGGCGGTGATATATTCGACGGTAATTGACATAGGGTGGCGGTCAGATTTTCAGGGATGAGAACGTGTGGCGCGCCCTCACGTAATAGTCAAAGATAATGTTGGTGTCGACGTTGAGAAGATTTTCCTTAGGGTGGGTGGTGTAGGCTTTGCTCATGGAGCGGAAGTCTTTATGGGCTTTCAGGATGGCCGAGGCATTATCTTTTTGACCGCTGAGAATAAATTTCAGCCAGGCCACCGTGTCGAGCAGACGGCGTCTGAACAGCACTCCGCGTCTCACCCGGTCGGGGAGATTCTTATGGAGCATCAGCAGATTGTTGCGGAAATTCAGATAAGTCTTGCGCGGATCAGATGCCGGTAATGAGCCACCCCCGAGATGATAGACTTTTGACTGTGGAACAGCCCAGATCTGTTTGCCACTCAGACGTATGCGCCAGCACAGGTCTATCTCCTCCATGTGGGCGAAAAATGCTGCATCGAGGCCTCCGCATGAAAGATAGACCTCATTGTCGACCATCAGAGCGGCACCGGTAGCCCAATGAACCTGTATCGGGGTGTCATACTGTCCGCAGTCATTCTCCACAGTATCAAAGATGCGCCCGCGGCAATAGGGGAAGCCGTGACGGTCAAGAAACCCTCCGGCGGCGCCTGCATACTCGAATTTCTCAGGCTCGAGAGCCGAGCGTACCGTGGGCTGGCATGCTCCGGCTTCGGGATGGCTTTCCATGAACGAGACCAATGGGGAGAGCCAGTCGTCAGTGACCCTGACATCGCTGTTGAGCAATACGCTGTAACGGTAACCGGGAGCGCAGGCGCGTATGGCACGGTTGTACCCTTCGGCAAATCCATAGTTCTGATCAAATATGAGCAGTTGGACTTCGGGGTGCTCGGAGCGAAGCCACTCGACCGAGCCGTCGGTCGAGCCGTTATCGGCCACAATTACTGTACCGATAGAGGCCGGAGTGTGCTCTATCACCGATGGGAGATACTCCTTGAGGAGGTTGAGCCCGTTCCAGTTGAGTATTATGACAGCGGTTGTTTCCATGGGGCGGTTATAGAATTATCTCACCAACGGTCTCCTCGACGCTTGTCGGAGAGATTGCTGAAATCCTTACCGGGACTATACGGTTGGCCAGGGATGGACATGGGTTAGTGATATTGACGCGCAGATAGTTGTCGGTAAACGCGGCCATGGAGCCATCGCGTCGCGGATGTTCTATCAGAGCCTGACGCACACTCGAGAGATAGCGAGTGGTGAAGTCGGTGAGTTTACGGTCTGACAGTGCTATCATGCGTCGTGTGCGCTCATGTTTTTCCTCCTGGCTGACACGGTGGTCTATCTCGAGAGCTTTGGTGCCGGGGCGCTCGCTGTAAGTGAAGACATGAAGTCGCGACACCGGGAGAGACTCGATGAAGGAATAGCTTTCTTCAAAGAGCTCGGCTGTCTCGCCTCGTGCTCCGACAATCAGGTCGATGCCTATGAAAGCGTCGGGCATTGCGGCGACCACACGGTTGACCTTGTCGCGAAACAGTGTGGTGTCATAGCGTCGTCTCATGAGCTTGAGCACTGTGTCGCTACCGCTCTGCAAGGGGATGTGAAAATGGGGCATGAAACGTTCCGAAGTAGCCACAAAGTCGATCAGCTCGTCGGTGAGAAGATTGGGCTCTATCGAAGATATGCGGTAACGCTCGATCCCTTCCACACGGTCGAGGGCACGGCACAGGTCGGTGAAAGTCTCGCCCGAGGGGAGCCCCTGAGTCCCTGTGCGGCGGCCGAAGTCGCCTATATTAACACCGGTGATAACGATCTCTTTGCCCCCCTCGGCGGCCACGGCGCGGGCCTGGGCTACGATTTCGTCGACAGTGGCCGAACGACTACGACCGCGCGCCATCGGGATAGTACAGTAGGTACACCAGTAGTCACAACCGTCCTGCACTTTGAGAAAATAGCGGGTGCGGTCGCCACGAGAGCAAGAGGGACTGAACTCCCTGATTGAGGCCGTGGAGGTGTGATAGACCTCTGTGGCCGGCTCCGGCCCGTCTTTACCGGCAATAATGGAACGCACATAGTCGACAAGTTTCAGCTTACGGTCGTTGCCGGCCACAATATCCACTCCGGGCAATGCTGCTACCTCATCGGGTTTGAGTTGGGCATAACATCCGGTCACGACAATGTGGGCTTTAGGATACCGTCGTGAGTAGGAACGTATGAGCTGCCTGCACTTTTTGTCGGCTATCTCGGTGACGCTGCAAGTGTTGACAAATATAAAATCGGGGGTGTCACCCTCGTCGACACGCGACAGACCCTCGCGCGCCATCATGGCCGCGATAGTCGAGGTCTCGGCAAAGTTGAGTTTGCAACCAAAGGTGTGATATAGGGCTTTAAGCCCTGAGAATGATCGTAAATCAGTCAAGATTGGTGCTGAGAATCGGAATGGAATGTTTGAATATCTCCTTGAAGGATATGAGGCTTTCAGTACGGCCAAGACCGAGGTTGAGACGCTTGTGGATGATCTCGAGCAGGTGGGCATTGTTGCGGGCGTAGATCTTGGCGAAGATGTCGTAGTTGCCTGAAGTGAAGTGACACTCTACTACCTCGGGGATCTCTTTGAGTCGCTCAACGACTTTGTTGAACTGGGTAGGATCGTTGAGGATAAAACCGATGTAAGAGCAGGTCTGATAGCCCACGGCGGCAGGATTGATCTCGGTGTAGAAGCCGGTGATCACACCCGAGGCTGTGAGCTTCTGGATACGCTGGTGGATGGCTGCACCTGAAATATTGGTCTCACGAGCTATCTCGAGGAAGGGCTTGCGGGCATTGTTGGAGAGCATCTCCAGAATTTTAACATCTAAAGCGTCAAAGTGTTGGCGTGCCATAAAGGTATGTTATTTACGGTAGGTAAGAGTTTCTTGGTTAATATTTCGCCACAAAGTTACTAATTTTTTATGGGAAAACTTACAAATTCTAAGTTAAATGATATTCCAAACACTCGGCTCTTTTAAATGAAATGGCTATATGATAGCTTGGGATAGGCCGGAAAGTGTTAACAACTATTAACCAAATCGTGCTCCTGTGTGTTGGGTCAAATATATATCTTTGTGACACTCTCCTCCTGTAATTCTGTAATTTCTCACCTTAATTTATTGCCGTCATGTCTAAATATGATTATCTTATAGTAGGTTCGGGGCTTTATGGGGCCACCTTTGCCCGGGAGGCTACTCTCAGGGGTAAGCGTTGTCTTGTGATAGAGAAACGCTCTCATCCGGGAGGTAATATCTATTGTGAGGAGATTGCAGGAATAAATGTGCATAAATATGGGGCTCATATCTTCCACACCTCCTCACGAAAGGTGTGGGACTACGTCAACTCATTGGTGCCGTTCAACCGCTACACCAATTGTCCCGTAGCGGTGGCTCCTGACGGGCGGCTCTATAATCTGCCGTTCAATATGAACACTTTCTACCAGATGTGGGGCGTGAAAACTCCGGCCGAGGCTCAGGCCAAACTTGACGAGCAGCGTCGTGAAGCCCTCGAGGCTATGCGTGAGGCAGGTGTGACCGAGCCCCGCAATCTCGAGGAGCAGGCTCTGACTCTGATAGGCAGAGATGTCTATAAGCTGCTCATCGAGGGGTATACCGAGAAGCAGTGGGGGCGCCGATGTGCTGATCTGCCGGCGTTTATTATCCGAAGACTGCCTGTGAGGCTGACTTTTGACAATAATTATTTCAACGATCTGTATCAGGGTATACCCATAGGCGGATACAATCGTCTGATCGACAGGTTGCTCGAGGGGGTAGAGGTGAGACTCGACACTGATTTTTTTGACAACCGCGAGTATTGGGAGTCGGTGGCCGACAGGGTGGTCTTCACGGGACGCATCGATGAGTTCTATGGTTTCCGTTATGGTCGTCTCGACTATCGGTCGGTGAGGTTTGAGACCGAGACGCTTCAGGAACCCAATTATCAGGGCAATGCCGTGGTCAACTACACTTCGGCCGAAGTGCCCTATACGCGAGTGATAGAGCACAAGCATTTCGAACGATTTGGTTCAGAGGTCTATGACAACCCTCTGACAGTTATTTCACGGGAATATTCAGCTGAGTGGAGCGAAGGAAAGGAACCGTTTTATCCGGTCAATGATGAGCGGAATCAGGCTGTGATGGAGCATTACCGGGAGCTTGCGCGTGAGGACGCCGGAAGGGTGATTTTCGGCGGACGTCTCGCTGAGTATAAGTATTACGATATGGCTCCGGTCATAGAGCAGGTGCTCAATCTTTTTGACTCGGAGATTGCCTGAAATAGTTTCTCAGCACCTCGGCCGATTCCTTGCCGGGCGTATTGACCGCCAGGAGTGCCGGACGGTTGTTCTCGCTAAGGAAACCGGGAAGCACCTCATGTAGTTCCTGCTCTGAGGAGGCCTCGCTGTAACTGAGTCCATAACCGCGGCAGAGATCTCTGAGAGGCAGACGCGTGCCGACTACAAGATACTTCTCAAGTTCCGGCAGATCAGAAGTGGAGCCTATAAAGCGGAATATCTCACCGCCGTCGTTACAGATCACTATGATCTTCAACCTCGGGTTGAGTAGGGTCGAGGAGAGGGCTGCGATGTCATACTGCATGCTCATATCCCCGGTTATCAATATGGTAGGGCCGGTCTGATAGGCTATGGAGGCTCCGAGGGCCGTCGAAGTGCTCCCGTCGATGCCGCTCACGCCGCGGTTACACTCACAGCGATGTATCTCCGAACAGTCCATAAGCTGGGCATAGCGAATCGAAGTGCCGTTGCTCAGATGTAGATTGGTTGTGGCGGGCAATGATTTGATTAAGGTTGCAAAGGCTTTGAGTGTCGACCACGGGGCTGTCTCGAGACGTTTCTGATGTTCGCTCGCGGCCCGTCGGGCGATCTCTTGCCAACGTGTGGCATAGTCGCTTGTTGACGGTTGGCCGTTATCACCCTTGTGGGGTTGCAGGGCCGATGCGAGTTGAGTCATGAAAGGAGTCTCGTCCATATTGATCCTTACCGATAGGTGTCGGAAACTATCGATTGTGGTGTGGCTGTGGCCTACATGCCAGTGCTCTACCTCCGGGAGATTTCTCATCCATTCCTTGATGTGGCGCGAGACCAGCGCGCCGCCGACGGTGATCACCGTGTCGGGTCGCAGGGCGTCTTTCTCATCTGCGCTCATGCGGCTGAGGGTGGAGTCGATACGGCTAACGAAGAGAGGTGAGTGAAGGTTGGAGATTGTCTCGGTGAGCACCGCTACATTAGGAAGGGCGGCAAGCCGGCTGAGGGCACGGTTGAGCTTGGCGTCAGGACGATGAAATCCGGCGATTATCATCACGCGGTGCTGACCCCTCAGCGGAAGTGTCATTTCCCTGATGCGTGCTACCGGTATCTGAGCCGGAGGTGTGACCATCTTTATCACTTGTGTGGAGTTCTCCTCCCAATTGCTCTGGCTGTTGAGCGGCGCGTCAAGACGTATATTAAGGTGTATCGGGCCCTGCCTGCCATCCACGGCTTCGAGCAACGCGTCGTTAATGAGCCTTCTGATCCACCATCGGGCATTGTCAAAGTCGGTATGAGCCGGGATGTCGGCACGACGTTTCACATAGTCGGCAAGTACATTCTGTTGCCAGATGGTCTGTGAGTCATCCTGATCTATCCACTCCTCGGGACGGTCGGCCGAGATGATTATCAGGGGCACACAGCTGTAAAAGGCTTCGGCCACTGCCGGCGCGTAGTTGAGCAGTGCTGTTCCGCTGGTGCATACCACTGCCACCGGTCTGAAGATCTGGCGCGCGAGTCCGAGGGCTATAAACGCAGCCGAACGCTCGTCGATCACGGGGTGGCATCTCAGCTCGGGCCGACGTGCCAGTGCCATGATAATAGGGGAGTTGCGGCTACCGGGCGAGATCACTATGTCGCGTAGACCATGAGCTATGAGCAGATCGGCAAGTATGTTGCAGGAGATATGGGCGGTGGAAAGTATCATGATGGCTTATGTCAGACGGCCTGTGCGTTCAACAAATATTGGTGATCACCATATAGGTCGCTTATCAAGTACAAAATTAACTTATTCTCGCCGTTAATTGTTATCTTTGTATCAGAAAATCTACACATCATGTTCATAGCATCTCAGAAACATAAGGAGAATATCGCGGAGTATCTGTTGTATATGTGGCAGATAGAGGATATAATACGCGCCAATAAGCTCGATCTTGATCTTATTACTGAAAATGTCATAAACCGATTCGGACTCCCCGAGGATCAGCGCAAGGAAATGACCGAATGGTATGAATCGCTGATCGATATGATGCGTCGCGAGGGGGTGGAGAAATCGGGCCATCTCCAGCTTAATAAGAACGTTATCATACAGCTCACCGATCTCCACAATGCCCTGCTGAAGGATCCGAGGTTTCCGGAGTATAACGCCGAATTTTACAATACGCTTCCTTATATAGTGGAACTCAGAGCCAAGGCTGGTGATAGTCCGGCGGGTGAGATAGAGACCTGTTTCAATGCTCTGTATGGTGCTTTGATGCTGAGGCTTCAGGGCAAGGAGGTGTCAGCCGAGACTTCAGCCGCGCTCAAGCAGATTTCGCGTTTCCTCGCGCTTCTGGCCAAGGATTATAATCTCGACAGGGTGGATAAACTCTTTCCTCACGATGAGGAGTGAGGGCGCTGTATCGGTTACTCAAAATTAAAATAGGCTATGCCTTTCCCGTTTGCCGGGGTGGCATAGCCTTAATTGTTTGTTATGGCTTTGTGGCGCAGATCGATCAGGCCTTATTCTTGATAATGAGCACTTCGATGATCTGGATTGCGGTCTCTTCGGGTATCTCGAGAGCCTGAGCGAGCTGGTTGATCACCTCTTTCTCCTCATCTTCCACCACGCCGTCGGCAAGAGCGATGTCTACGGCACAGGCAAAAGCTGTGAGTTTCATGTCCTCGGGAATACCGGCGATAGAAGCCTCGACGAGAGCCGAGGGGCCATCGTTGCGCAGTACACGGAACACCTTGTCAAACATCTTGTCAAAAGCGGGGCCTGAGAAGTTGTCATAGAGACGGAGGCGACGGATATAGTTTACGATGCCTTCCCACTCCGATTCGGCGATGCTGCCGTCGGCTCCGGCCATGGCGATTGCTATGCCGGCAAAGGCTTCCTGTGCGGTAAAGGGTTCGGCTTGAGGTGCTTTGTTAAATACTTTGTCAAAAAGTCCCATTGTGTTTCAGTTTTTGATTTGTTTTATTATTTATCACTAATTCAATTCTGATATACTGCAAAGGTAAGAATATATTTCGAGATGTACAATCTCTTAGCCCTCAATTAATTTGTGAGATTTTATTAAAAAACCTATCCTTATGTTTGCAAGTTTCAAAAAATGTTTATACCTTTGCAGAGCAAAACCCAAAAGCCTGGTTCCTTGGCCGAGTGGTTAGGCACCGGTCTGCAAAACCGTTTACAGCAGTTCGAATCTGCTAGGAACCTCTATCGACACCTTGATTCAGTCTACTGAGTCGAGGTGTTTTGTTGTATCCCCGGTGGTGGGGTGGGGTGATTGTGAAGTATTAAAAAATAAAGACTCTTTAGAAAAATCTAAAGAGTCTTTAAAGTGTCCGAGATGAGATTCGAACTCACACAGCCTTTCGGCCACTACCCCCTCAAAGTAGCGTGTCTACCAATTCCACCACCCGGACATGGATGATAATGAGGGAAATCATTAGAGCGAAA